>PLLA01000119.1 GCA_003140835.1 Candidatus Tumulicola scandinaviensis
GTGCCGAACATCTTCGGCGTCTTGAGGAACGGAAGGGTCACCGCCAGCGATTTGAACTGTGCCGTGCGCGTCGGAACGTCGGTGAAAAATGGACCATCGGGCGGATGGTAGGCAAACGGAACGACGTCGTTGTTGTTCACGGACTCGCCGATGATACCGCCGCGCGTGACGTACGTCGGTGAAATCACGATGGGCAGCACGTGTCCGCCGGGCATCCCCTTAATGAGGAACAACTGCTCGACCATGAAAATGCCGAACGTATCCTTCGTGCGTACGTTGAGATTCTGCCCGGCGCCCGGACCGCACGCGTTGCCGCCGCTCAGATCGGCGCAGCCGACCGGATTCTTGAAACCTTGGACGTAAATCGGCGCGAGGCCGGAGTTGAATCCATACGGCCAGTGTTGCAGCTGGAACATGCTGGCGACGATCCGCGTCGTCGGCCGGAACGCGTACGAGAGCGATGCGTCGACGCCGCCCATCAACCAACCCTGCTTGCCGTAGTTGCCGATGTTTCCGTATGGGTAGGCCGTCGTAATGTTGGCGCTGTATCCAAAGCCGGTCGGGAATCCTATGTTCGCCCCCACCGGCTGCTGGCTGACCGGGGGCACCTGCGCGACCGTACCGGGTGCTCCTGCGGTCGCCTGACGGCGCTGCAGTTCCTGCTTCTTACGCTCGGCATCCATAACGTTCTTGATCGTTTCGTTCGCACCCGGCACGACCGACTGCTCGTAGACGTTTTCGATGCCGTCGGCGCTCGCCGGCAAGGTGGACAAGCACATCGAAGCCACGGCCGCGCACGTAGCGCCAATTCGGAAAAAGGTTTTGAGCATGTAGCAACTCCCGGCGTCGGTAATGCCCAATCTCTCACGTATGTCGGGCACCTGTCGGGCGAAACGTTGCGCCACGCAACTTTAAAACCCTGGCGCTGTGCCCGAGAAGCGCTGTGAAGCCACGAAAACGCCTCGAAATCTAAACCCAGGTTGCTTGTTCGCGTTGCTCTTGGAGCAATTTAATTTTTAGTGTCCGCTCGGTGCCAAAGGAGCGTCCGCTTCGCCGATGGCGCTCGGGCGAAGCGACGCGCCGTTGCGTCCGGCGCCGCGGCCGCGCAACTCCAGCGACTTAATGATGACGTAGAGCACCGGTGTAATCGCAAGGTTCAGGAACGTCGAGACGAGCATTCCTCCGAACACCACGGTTCCAAGCGAATGACGGGCCGCATTGCCGGCTCCCGACGCGAGCACCAGCGGCGTTACCGCGACCACGAAGGCGATCGACGTCATGAGAATCGGTCGAAGCCGCGTGAGGGCGGCTCGAAGCGCCGCCTGTACGACGTTTGCGCCTAACCGCATCTGTTGATTGGCGAACTCGACAATCAAAATGGCGCTCTTGCTGGCCAGGCCGATCAGCATGACGTAACCCACCTGGGCGTAGGCGTCCTGTGCGAGGCTCGGATCGAACAAGAACGGGATCGGAAAGTGGCGCAAATTCATGAAGCCGAGCGCTCCGAACAACGCGGCGGGAACGGCCAACAGCACGATCAGCGGGTCGATGAAGCTCTCATATTGCGCCGAGAGCACGAGAAACACGAACACGATGCCGAGGGCAAAGATCAGAACCGCGAGCGGTCCGGCGGCAATTTGATCAAGCTGCAGCCCGGTCCATTCGTAGCTCACGCCTTTAGGCATAAGTTGTTGGGCGAGCTGTTCCATGGCGCTGATCGCCTCGCCGGAACTGTGCCCCGGCGCCGCGCTGCCCTGCAACTCAATGTTGCGGTACAGATTGTAGTGCGAGATGACTGGCGGTCCGAGCTGCATATTCGCGTTCATGAGCGCATTGAGCGGCGTCATGACCACGCCGGTCGCCGTCGTTTGTTGTGTGGCCGCTCCGGGAGGCGGCGTGGCGAACGGGTTGGTGCCGGTCGGAATATTGGGGGCGGCCGAACCGGAATGCACGTAAATCTGCTGCAGCGACGCGATATTGTTCCGGAACGGTGCGTCGGCTTGCACGTCGACCTGCCAGGAACGATTGAGGTAGGTGAAGTTGTTGACGTACAAGGATCCCAGTTCGACTTCCATCGTCTGGAAAATATCGCTGAGCGAGATGCCGATCGCCTTGGCCTTGTTGCGGTCGACGTTGACCTGCAGCTGCGGTGAGTTGATGCGGTATTGCGTGAACACGCCGGCTAAACGCGGATCTTTGGCGGCGGCGCCCATCATCGCGTAGGTCAGGCCCATGAGTTTGTCTAGACCCACGTTGCCGCGATCCTCCAGTTCGAACTGGAAGCCGCCCACCGTCCCGATGCCGTTGATCGCAGGCGGGTTGAACGCGAAGATCTGCGCTTGAGGAATTTTCATGTAGAACATGCCGTTGAGCCGCTGGAGCAGCGAGCCGACGCTGTGCGGGCACGGCTGGAGCATGAGCGCGCTCAACAGCGAGCACTTGCGGTCACCCCACGGCGTCAGCAACGCGAACATGATGCCGCGGTTCGGTGCCGCACCGCTGAAGCTGAAGCCACCGACGTCGAACAGATGCGCGACCTCCGGCTGCTGCAGGATCATGGCTTCGGCTTTTCGCGCGATCGTTTGCTCGCCTTCGAGCGACGTGCCTTCCGGCGTCTGCACTAAGAGAATGAAGTAGCCCTGATCTTCGTCCGGGATAAATGACTGCGGCGTCGTTACGAAGAGCAGTCCGGTAAATGCAAGTGCGACCGCGAACGCACCGGCGACCCACCAGCGGTAGCGAAACGCCTTGGGCAGCTGTCGCGCGTACCAATCGCGGAATCCCTTCAAGCCGTGGTTGAACCATCGGAAGAAGATGAACTTATTCTCGGGATCCTCTCCCAATAGCCGGGCGGAAAGGACTGGCGCGAGCGTCAGCGCTTGGAAGAGCGAGATCGTAATCGCGGCCGCGATCGTCAAGGCGAACTGCTTGTAGAGCTGGCCGGTGGCGCCCGGGAAGAAACCGACCGGAATGAAGACGGCAAGTAAGACCAGCGACGAGGCCACCACGGCGCTTTGGATTTCCGTCATGGCCTCGGCAGCGCTTTCAAGCGGGCTCTTCTTGCCCCGGTTGAGGTCGATGTGGCGGGCGATGTTCTCGATGACGACGATGGCGTCGTCAACCACGAGACCGGTGGCCAGGGTGAGTCCGAATAAGGTGATCGTGTTGATCGAAAACCCGAAGATCTTCATCACGAAAAACGTGCCGATCAACGAGACCGGTATGGTCGCCGCCGGAATCAGCGTCGACTTCGGATTCTGCAAGAAAACGTAAATGACGAGTACGACCAATAGGATCGACAGCAGCAGGGTGATGAGGACTTCTTTGATCGACTCGCGGACGAACGTCGTCGTATTGAACGCGACGGTGTAGTGAACGCCGGGCGGGAACGACTTTGCTAGCTGTTCCATCTGCGCCGTTACGGCGTTCGAAACGTCGAGGGCGTTGGCAGTGGAATATTGCTGAACGCCTAAACCGACTACTCGCGATTGGCTGTCAAAGCGCAGGGCGCTGGAATAATCCTGGGCGCCCAGCTCGACGCGAGCGACGTCGCCAAGGCGCGTGTACCCGCCGTTGAGGTTCGAGCGCAGGATGATGTTTGAGAACTCCTGCGGCGTCGAAAGCTGGGTCACCGCGTTGACCGTATACGTATACGGCTGATTTTTGGGCGCCGGCGGAGAGCCGATGCTGCCGACGCCGATGGCCACGTTCTGCTCTTGGAGCGCGTTCACGACGTCGCTCGCATCCAGACCTTGCGACGCCAAGAGCCGCGGATTGATCCAAATTCGCATGGCGTACTGGCGCTGGCCGAATATGCGAACGCCCGAGACGCCGGGGACGCGCGACAGGTTGTTGACGATATTGAGCTGGGCGTAGTTGCTGAGCTCCAGCGTATCGTATTGCTTGTTGTCGGACGTGAGCGCGATGCCCATCACGAACGTACCGGAGTTCTTCGAAACCGTGATGCCGAGCTGTTGAACGCTGGCGGGCAGTTGCCCGAGCGCGGTCTGGGCAGCGTTTTGAACGTCGGCCGCCGCGATGTCGAGATCGACCCCCAGATTGAACGTCAGGGTGATCGTCGAAATGCCTTGGGCGCTGGTCGAACTGATGTAGCGCAGGCCTTGGACGGTGTTCACGGCCTGCTCGATCGGCGTCGTGACCTGCGCTTCCACTGCCTGCGGGCTGGCACCGACGTACACGGCGGTCACGGTGACCACCGGCGGCGCGATTTGCGGATACTGTGCGATCGGCAGCGTCGGGACGACCACACCGCCCGCAATGAGGACGATGAGCGAGCAGACGATGGCCAGGACCGGCCGGTGCAGGAATGCCTTGGTCACGTTATTTTAAAGACTCGACCACGTCGAGTCGGGTTGCGGCTAAGGGGGGCCGGATTCGCTCACTGCTGGGAAGGCTTGCTCGGCGTGGTACGAGCTGCGGGACAGCGGGCTGGACACGACTTGATGAAACCCTTTGCTGCGGGCCAGCGCGCCGAGGCGATCGAATCGTTCCGGCGTCACGAACTCCACCACCGGCAAATGCTTCTTGCTCGGCTGCAGATACTGACCCAGGGTAAAGATGTCGACCCCGGCGGCGCGTGCGTCGTCCATGGCGGTTTCGATCTCCGCTTCGGTCTCGCCCAATCCGAGCATCAGTGAGGTCTTCGTGTAGCGCTGGGGCGCGCGGGCCTTGGCGTGCGACAACACTCGCAGCGACTGATCGTATTTCGCGCGTTTGTCGCGGACCGACGGTGTGAGGCGGGAGACGGTCTCTAGATTGTGGGCGAAAACGTCGGGCGCGGCGTCCATCACGATGTCGAGCGCGGCCAGGTCGCCCCGGTAGTCGCCGCTCAATATCTCTACTCTCGCCCCGGGAACCCGCGCGTGAATCTCGCGCACCGTATTGGCGAAGATCAGCGCGCCGCCGTCCGGCAGGTCGTCGCGGTCGACGGCGGTGAGAACCAAATACTTCCAACCGAGATCGCGTACCGCTTCGGCGACCCGAACCGGTTCGAGCCAGTCGACTTCGCCACGCGGATTGCCGGTTTTCACGTTGCAGAAACGGCAGCCGCGCGTGCACGTATCGCCCAGAATCATGATGGTTGCGGTACCGGCGCCCCAGCATTCGGCCAGGTTCGGGCAGGCCGCTTCCTTGCAAACGGTATTAAGGGCCAGCGCGTTGACCTTCGCCTTGACGCGTTCGTAGTCGTCGCCTGCCGGTAGCGAAACGCGCAGCCAACTCGGCTTGCGCACGTGCAACGGCCGCGGGCCGGCGGGTTTCGTCAGGTCGATTTCGATAGCCATGTCAATTCAAACGTCCGTGACAGTGTAGCCAGCAAGACGTCCTTGGCTTCTTCCATGCCGACGGTTCGGCCGGTTTCGTGCGTGAGCGAAGTGATGCCGCGGTCGGGTAAGCCGCAGGGAGCGATGATCCGGTCGTAATCGAGCCGCGTCGATACGTTGAGCGCGATGCCGTGCAGCGACACCATCTGCCGTACCGCCAACCCGACAGCGCAGATCTGGTTCGGCCCGACCCAAACGCCGGCGTGCTCGCTCCACCGCTGCGCCTTCACGCCAAACCAGCCGCACGCGTCGATCGCCGCGTCTTCCAGCGCGCGAACCAGCGGCACGACCTCGCGAAAGCGTTCCAACCGCCGAATCGGATAAACGACGAGTTGCCCGGGCCCGTGATAGGTAACGTCCCCGCCGCGTTCGACGGCAATCGTATCTATGCCGCGCGCCGCCAACTCTTCATCGGCAAGCAAAACGTTGGCACGATTCGCTTGCCGTCCCAAAGTAATCACCGGTGGGTGCTCGACCACGATCCACGTATCCGGTTCGCGGCCTTCGCGCACCGCCGCATGCAGCCGGTGCTGAAGTTCCCACACGTCGCGATACGGCTGCATCCCGAGGTCGAGCAACCGAGCCTCACGCACCGCCGTTGCCATCGCTTTGTTTAACCCCGGCATCGGGCCAAGCGATGCTATTTTGCGGCCCCCGCCGGCGCTTTCGGTTTGGGGTTGACGATGTGAATGGCTTTGCCGTGCGCCGCTTCGGCCGCGTCCATGATCGATTCGGTGAGCGTCGGATGGGGATGCACGGAGAGCCCGATATCTTCCAAGGTGGCGCCCATTTCCAACGCGATGACGCCTTCGCCGATGAGCGACTCGGCTTGCGGGGCGACGATATGCATGCCCAACAGCACGTCGCTCTTGGCGTCGCCGACCAGTTTGATCAAGCCGTCGGACTCGTTCATCGTGCGCGCGCGACCGCTTGCCGCCAGCGGGAACTTGCCGACGCGAACCTCGTAGCCTTTGGCTTTGGCTTCTTCCTCGGAAAGACCGACGGTGGCGACTTCGGGATCGGTGTAAACGCAGTTCGGCACGGCCACCGGATCGAAAGCGGCGGATTTGTCGCCGGCGATGACTTCGGCCGCGATGACGCCTTGCTTCATTGCCCGGTGCGCGAGGAGCGGCTGACCGGTGACGTCGCCGATCGCGAAGACGCTTGGAACTTTGGTGCGCAACTGCTGATCGACTGCGACGAAGCCTTTGTCGTCGAGCGTCAGGCCCGCCGCCGCCAGGTTGAGGTTATCGGTGACCGGGCGGCGGCCAACGGCGACCAGCGCCATGTCGAAATCGCGAGTTTCGTCTTTACCGCCGGTTCCTTCGCCGTTGAGCGTGGCGTGCAGCGTTTGACCGTCTTTCTCGATCTTTCCGACCTTGGTGTCGAGCATGATTTCGACACCTTGCTTCTTTAGAATTCGCCCGAGCGCTTTGGCAATTTCGACGTCGGTGCCCGTGAGGATTTGCGGCATCATCTCGACGACGAGGACCTTGGCACCCATTCGCGCGTACACGGTGGCGAACTCCAAGCCGATGACGCCGCCGCCGATCACGAGAAGGTTCTTCGGAATACGCTTGACGCCGACGGCATCGTCGGAGTTGATGATGACTTCGCCGTCACGCGGCCAGGCTTTCACATCGATCGGTGCGGAGCCGGTAGCGACGACCACGTTGGCGGCTTTTATCGTGTCGGTTTCGCCGTCTTTTTTCTTCACGGCGATTTCGGTGGGACTCTTAAACGAGGCCTCGCCGTAGAGAAACTCGACGCCGTTGGCTTTAAAGAGCGTCTTAACTCCGCCGACGTTCGCATTGACGACGTCGGTCTTGAACTTCGCCACGCCGTCGCGGTCGACGTCGGCTTTGGGAACCTTCAATCCGATGTCGCCGGCGTGTTCGATGTGGCGAATGATTTCGCCGACGTGCAGCAACGCTTTGGTCGGAATGCAGCCCCAGTTAAGGCACACTCCGCCGACCTCGTCGCGGTCCACGCAGATCACTTTCTTGCCGAGTTGGCCGAGCCGAATGGCGGCGTGGTAACCGCCGGGGCCGGCGCCGATGACGACCGCGTCAACCTGATGTTCAGCCAACCTACTTGCTCCTGTTCTAGCGTGGTGGGAGCAGTGGTTTCGACCTGCGTAGGGCCGGAAGCCTCGGAGGCCTAAATTGGACCCCTCCATGACGGCCGTTGGATGGCATAACCTCTTGCCGGATCTCGATCGCTCCTCCATCGTGCCGCTCTACCGGCAGATCTACGAGAGCCTGCGCGAGGCAATCCTGACGGGGACACTCCCGGAATCCACGCGGCTCCCGCCCGAGCGAAGCCTGGCCGAACGCTTGGCGATTAACCGCAGCACGGTGGTGCATGCCTACCGCGAACTGGTTGCGGACGGGCTCATCGAGCAGCGGGTTGGTTCAGGCTCGCGCGTCGTCCCGCAGCTACGCGGCGGACAGCCCGAGCGCGCCGCCGGCGTCCCGTGGTGGGTAACGCTGCCGCCCTGGCGCGTCGGGGAGTTTCCCAACGTGCTGGGCGAGCTAGCCGCCAAACAGCAGAGCGGCCGCATTTCGTTCGTGCAGGGCGTCGCGCCCGACGAGCCTTCACCGCTGGGCGAACTCGCGAAATCGTTCGGGCGAGTCGCGCGCGACCCGCGGTTCATTTTGTCGTATGGCGACTCCGAGGGCTACGAACCGCTGCGTTCGGCAATTGCGGCGCGCATGAACGCTCGCGGCGCGGGCGGCGTCGCTCCCAACAACGTCATCGTGCTTACCGGATCCACGCAAGGCATCGCCATTGTCGCGCAGAGTTTAGCCGAGCCGGGCGACGAGATCGTCGTCGAAGCGCCGTCCTACCCCGGCGCACTGCAAGTCTTTCAAATCAACGGGCTGCGCGCCATCGCGGTGCCGGTCGACGACGACGGGATGCGCGTCGATCACGTCGAGGCGATTCTGCGAACCCGGCGCCCGCGGTTCATCTACACGATGCCGTCGCTGCACAATCCGACGAACGCCACCATGAACGCGGACCGCCGCGAGCGCCTGATCACGATCGCGCGACGCGCCGGCGTGCCGATCGTCGAAGACGATCCTTACGGACCGTTAGCGTCGAACTCCGCTCCGCCGCTGGTCGCGTTGGCGCCCGATCACGTCGTCTATCTGTCGACGTTTTCGAAGACGATCGCGCCGAGTTTGCGTGTCGGCTGGCTGGTCGCACCGCGCACGATTCTCGAGCGGCTGCTGTTGCGCAAGCAAGCCTACGATATGGCGACCAGTTTGTACGTTCAGGCGGCCGTTACGGACTACTTAGACGCCGGATACGACGCGCACGTCGAGCAACTGCGCGAAGAGCTGTTGCTTCGCCGGCGACTGGCCGACGTAGCGATCGGGCGGCACTGGCCGACGGCGCTCAAGGCGAGCGGCCCCGCGGGCGGTTTTTACCTCTGGGCGACGACTCCCCGCGAATTACGCGCGCGCGCCTTGCTCGATGCCGCCGAGCGGTTGGGCTCGTCGTTTCTCTTTGGCGAACCGTTCTTTGCTAACTCGGGCGGAGACCATCACTTTCGTCTCGCGCTGACCGCGGTGAAACGGCAAGAGATCGACGAAGGCATTCGCCGGATCGGCGAAGCGATTGCGAGCTTGCGAGCGTGAGTGCGGTGCAGTCCGATCCACGCCGCGAGCTGTTCGTTCTCGGATTGTTGCGACGCAAGCCGCTGTCGGCGTATTCGCTGGACCGCGCCCTGCGCGATCACGTTCCGCTCTACCGCAGTTTTAGCCGCGGCAACGTCTATACGTTCGTCGAGAAATTGGCGGCCAAGGGACTGCTCTTGCGCCGGCGCGCTGCAACCGCGCGCGGGCCGCGCGAGAGCCAGTGGATTTATCGGGTTTCGAGTGCCGGGCAGGCGCGCTTTCGAGACCTGCTGCGCGACGTCATCGCCGATCCGCAATCGAGCGATCCGGCGTTAGAGACTGCGCTGGTGCTGCTGGGACAACTCGGCCGCGAGGACGCCATCGCGCTCATGAGCGAGCGCGCCAAGCAGATCGAGGCGTACGAACGGCGGATGATTCGGCTCTTCGGCGACGCGCGCCGGCGCGGTGCCAGCGCCTACTTCGCCGCCTCGCACGCGGTCCACCGGATGCGCAGCGAACGGCGCTTTCTCAAAGATGCCGAAGCGCTGCTGCGCGACCCGAAGTGGCACCCCGATTGGGTGCTCGACGACGGAAGCGTTACCGACGCCGCGCGTAAACTGTGAGGCCATCGGCGCGTTGAAACCGACGTGGACGGCGGCCAGCCCTGCAACGGCGCCAAACGCGATCAAATGCCACGCGCGCAACCTAAGGCGGAACGCGCCCGGCGATTGCAGGTTGGTGCCGACGAGCGTCTGGAACCCGAGAGCAAACAGCGCCAGCGTCGCCAGCCAAATGCCGGTCGGGTTCGCGCCGCGCATGCTGCCCATCGACGTCCACATATGCACGAGCGCAAAGGCTAGCGTCGCGTAGCCCATCACGAAGTGCGGCCGCATGCGGCGCACGAAGTTTCCGCGAACGAAGCGGCGTAAGACCCACGCGGCAATTGCGGTCAGTGGAACGAGTGCGAGCGCGATCCACCCGCTGAGCGGACCGGTCATTGCACGCTGACGTAGGGCGTCACGACCGTCACCCGTTTCACGTCGGCATGGCCGCGGGTGGTCGCAACGGCGTAGACGAACAGCACGGCGCCCGCCTTGACGTCGGCATCCGTTCCCATCACCACTGGGGTATCGGCGGGGAAATAGAGTTCCACCGGCGTGCCGGTATCGGTGTAATGCGAATCGTCGCGGCGCGCGAGCAGGCCGGCGTGCAACGTATCGCGTTCGCGTCCGGTGACGCGCACGGCCAGCACCAGCGACTGCCCCGCCACCGACTGCGAGAACTGGGCGGCGGTCATCGGCGACGGCGGCTTCATTTGGGCGAACGCCGGTGCGGTCGTGATGAGACCGGCGAGTGCGGCTGCAAGAAGGTGTTTCATACGCCGAGCTTACGGTGGCGATGCGGGCGCCGGCTACGTTCGCGGGCGATTTATTACTTCTTCGGGAAGTAATTCGCGGCCACCGCCGGAAGCGTGAGGACCCTCGGGAAGTGAAAGGCTTGGGCGTGTGGCTCACCGCATTTTCGCTTCGAAATCCGATCGTGGTTACGCTGTTCTTCGTTTTCACCGGGATCGTGGGTCTGGTGGCGTTTGACAGCATGGGGCGCAGCATTCTTCCACCGATCGCGTTTCCGGTGGTCGCAATTGCCGCCCCGTACGCCGGCGCCGGTCCGGAGGAAATCGAACGGCTCGTGCTCGAGCCGATCGAAGAGAAACTCGACGCCATGCCGGATCTCGATCGGGTCACGGCGCTGGCGCAAAACGGAATCGCGCGCATCGTCGTTCGCTTTCGTTTCGGAAGTATTTTAGAAACTGACCGCAGCAACACCCAACAGGCAGTCGATGCGGCCCGCGCCAACTTGCCGGCCGATTTGCTCCCGCCGTCGGTCTCCGAACAGGATCCCTCGCAAGCGCCGATAATGGACGTCGCCGTCGAATCGCCGGTCCTGTCGCCGCGCGAAATCGCCGACGCACTCGATAATCGCATCTTGCCGGCGATGCGGGCGACGCCGGAGGTCGGCGCGGTAACGGTCGAAGGCGAACCGTCGCGCCAGTTCACCGTCGTCCCGCGGGCGGGCGCGCTCGACGCGACCGGCGTGAGCGCGCTCGACGTGTTTCGCGCGCTTGTCGCAGCCAACGACGTTCTCCCCGGCGGGCGTTTGCGTTCGTCACGCATGGAATCTTCCATCGGTATCAAATCGGCCGCCCAAGACGCCGGCGATTTGCGCTCGCTGCCGGTCCGCGCCGGCGGTTCCGGCGGAGTGCGCATCGGCGACGTTGCCGGCGTGGTCGATGGTTACGCCGATCCTTCAACGCTCGCGCGCGTCGACGGCGAGCCGGCGGTGGTGCTGTACGTTGCCCGGGCGGAAAACGCCGATGCGTTGAGCGCGATTGCGAGTGCGAGAAAAACTTTGGCGCGGCTGGCCGCCGACGCTCCGTTGATTCGATTTCAGACGCTGCGGACCGACGCACCGAAGACCGAGGCGGCGGTCGCCGGCGTTCTTCAAACGCTGGGTGAAGGCACGTTGCTCACCGTGCTGGTCATGCTCGTTTTCCTACACGCCTGGCGGAGCGCGGCGATAGCCGCGATATCGATCCCCACCTCGGTGCTGGCAACGCTGGTCGCCATGTGGGCGATGGGATTCAGCATCGACGTGCTTTCGCTCATGGGGCTTTCGCTGACGGTGGGAATTCTGGTCGATGACTCGATCGTGATCGTCGAGGCGATCACGCGTAACGCTCAGCGCGGGTTGCGCGGCGACGAAGCGGCAGTTGCGGGCCGCCGAGAGCTCGGTGGCGCGGCCATCGCGATCACGCTGGTCGACGTCGCGGTTTTTGCGCCGATCGCCTTCATGAGCGGAATCGTCGGCGCGTTCATGCGTGAGTTCGGGCTGGTGGTCGTTTTTGCCACGTCGTTTTCGTTGCTCGTCTCATTTACGCTGACGCCGTTGCTGGCCGCCCGCTGGGCGCTGGTAAAATCGGACGCGGCCTTGGAAGATCCGACGACGCTCCCATGGATGTTGCGCACGCGCATCGCACTGGGTCTGGTTGCGCGGTGGCACGCGCTCCTCGACGGATTCGCGGCGTTCGAAGCCCGCGTTGCGCATGCGTACGCGCGCCGCTGGCTGCCGGCGGCCATGCAACGGTCGGCGTTGGTTTTTGCTTGCGCAGCCGCGGCGACCGTGCTCTCCCTCGTTCCTGTAGCGACCGGTGCGATCGGTGCGGAATTTTCACCGCCGGTCGAACGCGGTCAGGCAACCGACGTCCGATTTCCGGCCGGGACGCCGCTCGAGCGCAGCGACGCGGCATTGCAACGCTTCGTGCGGAGACTACTCGACGACGCTGCGATCGCTCACGTGATCGCCGTCGCCGGGCGCGGCTTCAACGGTACGGCGGATACGTCGGCGCCGAATCTCGCGCAACTGACGGCCGTGATGGCCGATACGGCGGCTTCGGGCGATGCGGTCGTCGATCGCGTTAAATCGCTTCAAGGCTTGGCGCCCGACGCGCACATCGCGGGTTCGGGTCGCGGCATGGGCGGGACGGCGCCGATCGGCTACACGATCGCCGGCGATCGCGGCTCGGTCGATGCGGCCGCCCGGCGCATTGCCGACGCGCTCGAAGAAAACTCGTTTGCCACCGACGTGCGCTTGAGCGATGCGGGCGTGGAGCCCCGGTTGGAAATCGACATCGATCCAGCCAAAGCCGTCTTGCTTGGCGTCGCGCCCGACGAGGCGGCGCAAACCGCGCGCATTGCCACCGGCGGCGCGATCGCGTCGCGTTTGCGGCTGAGCGGCGGACTAACCGACGTGCTGGTGCGATCCGACGCCGCCGGAACCGGCGATCTCGACGCCGTGTTGCGTTCGAACGTACGCAACGAGCGCGGGGATTTGGTTCCATTGGCGGATCTCGCCGACGTGCGCCGCGCTTTCGAGCCGGTGGTGGTCGAGCGAGAAAACGGCGAGCGCGTCGTCAGCGTCACCGCCAACGCGTTACCCGGCGTTCCGATCGGGCGCGTGACGACGCCGCTGGCGCGAGCCATGCGTCAAGCCGGATTCCTGCCGGCGGGCGCGCGCGTGCAGCCACGCGGCGATGTCGAACAACTCTTCGATACGATGCGAAAGATGGGCGAAGCGTTGGCGCTCGCGGTCGTTGTGGTCTACGCCATCCTGGCAGTACTCTATCGAAGCTATCGCTTGCCGCTGGTCGTCATGACCACGGTGCCACTGGCCTCCATCGGCGCGTTTGGAGCGCTGTACGCCTTCGGCCAGCCGCTGAACCTGTACTCGATGCTCGGCATCGTCATGCTCGTTGGTCTGGTTTCGAAAAATGGGATTTTGCTGGTCGAGTACGCGCAGCGCGCCATGCGCGACGGCCGATCCGCGCCGGCGGCGATCCAAGCGGCGGCGCAACGCCGTTTTCGGCCGATCGTCATGACGACGGCGGCCATGATCGCGGGCATGCTTCCGCTCGCGCTCGGACACAACATCGGCGCCGAGTACCGCCAAGCCATGGGGACGGTCGTGATCGGCGGCCTGTTGAGTTCGCTGCTGTTGACGCTCTTCGTCGTTCCATTGGCCTTCGTGCGATCCCAAAGGGCCCAACCGACGAAGGTTTCTAAAAAGTCGCAACCCCTTGCAGCGCCCACACCAACGCATTCGGTATCGTTTTCTCGCCACTCGGGTTGATGACGTACTGCATGCCGGGGCGCAGCTCGAACCACGGTGCCAGCCGCGCCCCGTAGTTCAGTTCGAGCATCTTTTCCTGCTCCGTGAGCGGAACCGAAAAACCCGAGTTTTGCAGCGAAGTCTCCAACCCGCGCAGGCGCGGATTGAGGTTTGTGTACGCAAATCCAAACGATGCCGTATCGTCGTCGCGTCCGGCAAAGGTGCCGTGGGCGATGACGCCGCCGTCGGCAAACACGCTCAGCTGTGACGTCTGCGGATCGCCGTATTCCACGGCGCCGAACAAGGCGACGCCGCGCCGGTGTGGTGCGGCACTCCCCGCGACGAGCTTGTCGAACAGCAGCCAGAAGCCGAAACGGCCACGGTAGGTGTCGTCGGGGACGAAGGCAATCGCCGGATTGCCGGCCGAGAGAAAGTGCGTCAGCTGGCTCTGTGCCGTCGGCGCCAGCGACGTATCGTAGTAGCCGCCGGCTTTCAGAGTCCCTTGCACGTTTCCCGAAGCATCGGTTTGCATGAAGCCGATTTCGAGCGGAAGGAACGTGCCGGTGTCACCCGTCGTACTCAGTTTGAAACCGTTCCCGCGCAGCGCGAGTTCGGGGTTCACTTCGTACGCCCCGGCCTCGGCGTAAAACCATGGCGACGGTTCCAGCTTGATGCGGGCGCCCCACACCGACGTCGGATACGCCACGTAACCGCTGTCAATCGGCGCGGCGATCGGCGTTCCGCAAATCCCGTTGTTTTGGTAGGAGCAGTAAAGCGAGATGCCGCCCCAGTAGGCCGACGAGGCCGCGAAATCGTTTTCGGTGTTTATGCGGCCGGCGTACAGGTCGGCTTTGCCGGCGGCAAAGGGCTGATCGTACGAGAGCTCGGTGATACGCGGCGTCAAGCCGTCGCCGTAAATCTCCTGAACGGTGAAGATGTTGCCGATGGCATTCGCCGACAGGCTGCTGCCCTCGCGCGCGGTCAAAATGATGCGCGCCGTACCTAAGCCGGGTGCGGCGAGTCGTGCGAGGTCGAACTTTCCCGACGCCATCAGCTCGCTGGCGTAAGCCGTTCCCTGCGCAAATCCGCCCGAGCCGTTGCCGGCGAATTCGGCAACATAGTGTCCCCCGAGCACGACCGGCCGCGGCGTCGGGGATGCCGAGGGAGTCGGAGGCACCGGCTGCGGCACTTCTTGCGCGTTCGTTCGCATTCCGCAACAGAGTGCCAGGAATACCATCGCAATCGCCGATATACGAGCCGGCATCATGCGGCCGCTTTTCCGCGGCGGGCTCGCGGAGCCTGTTCGTTCGATTCGCAGATCGTTGGTCGGCTGGTATGCACGATACGGTCGCGCCGGCCTGCCCTGGCGACTTCGGCGCAGCCCCTACCACACGCTCGTCAGCGAGTTCATGCTGCAGCAAACTCAAGTCGACCGGGTCGTGCCGCACTTTCAGGCATTCGTCGAGCGCTTTCCGGATTTTCCGGCTTTGGCCGCCGCGTCGCCGGCCGATGTGCTACGCGCGTGGAAGGGTTTGGGCTACAATTCGCGCGCCGTGCGTTTGAAAGCGGTCGCCGACGCCGTGGTCGCGCGCTACGGCGGAGCGATGCCCAGGGAAACGGACGCGCTTCGGGCGTTGCCGGGCGTCGGACCGTATACGGCGGCGGCGATTCGGGCTTTCGCGTTCGACCTCGATGACGCACCCGTCGATACCAACGTCCGGCGGATCGTGCACCGGCTGTGCTTTGGAACCGAACATCCTGCGAAAGCCTCCGCGCGAGAACTCGACGCACAAGCGCGCACGCTCGCGCCACCCGGAAAGGCCCACGACTGGAACTCGGCCTTGATGGACCTCGGGGCGACGATCTGTACGGCGCGCACGCCGCAATGTTCGATTTGTCCGGTGAGGCGCGTATGCGCCGCCGCGCCCGTCGATCTCGTTACTTTCGAGCGGCAGCGTCGCGCGGCGGTCTCGTCGGCACGGCGGGGTGGAGCGGCGGTGCCGTTTGAAAAGACCGCCCGCTACGCGCGTGGGCGGATCGTCGACCGGTTGCGCGAGTTACCGCCTGGCGAGTGCATCTCGCTGCTCGATCTCCATCAGTCGCTTTCGCCGTTGCTTCCCGATCGCAGCGCAAAAGACGTTCGCACCTTCGTAACCAGCCTCGAGCGCGAAGGCGTGGTCTCGACCGACGGCGAGCGCGTAGCGCTGCGAGAATAATGACACATGCGCGAACTTTTTTCCGGGCGGCACGGTCGCATCGCCGCCGGATTGCTGGTGGCCGAATTCGTCGCCGCGACCCAGGGCCTCGTCATCGCCGCCATCTTGCCGCGCGTCGTCGCAGACTTGCACGGACTGGGAGCCTATTCGCTGGCGTTCGGTTCGTTCTTCGCCGCGTTTGTATTGTTCTTGCCGTTTGCCGGACCGTGGTCGGATCGTTTCGGAAGCCGCCGAATGCTGGTGCTCGCGCTCGCTATCCTCGCGTTGGGTCTCGGTTTGGTCGCCGTCTCGCCGACCATGCCGTTCTTCGTAGGCGCACGTTTCGTCGAGGGAATCGGCGATGGGATCGAATACGCGGTGTCCTTCGCGATCGTCGGCAAGGCCTTCCCGGAGGCGCTGCGCGCGCGCATGCTTTCGCTGACGTCGGCGGCGTGGATGATCCCGGCAATCCTCGGCCCAGGGTTGGGCGCCTACGTTGCCACCACGTTTGGCTGGCGGTGGGCGTTCGCCGGTTTTCTTCCGCTTCTCGCGGTTGCCGCAGCGTTATTGGTTCCGGCGGTCGACAATACTCCGGCCCGGCGGCCAACCGAAGCTCTTGCGGCCTTTCGGCTGTTGTTTTCGCGCGCAACGCTGCGCGCGGACGAGGGGCTGCACGCTTCCTTCGTCGCCTACGCTCTGCTGCACGCGGCGTTCTTCGGCTGCGATGCCTACGTCGCGCTCATGCTGACGTCGGTGCGCGGTTTGTCGCTTCAACTGGCAAGCGTTTGCGTTACGCTGGCGGCCGGAGGCTGGTCGATTGCGGCCCTATTTGCGCCGGCGCTGCTCGCACGCTTAGGCAAAGTGCGGGTCGTGCTCGTAGGCGCGGCGAGCTGCACGCTGGGCGCGCTCGGGCTGCTAGCCGTCGCGCTAGGCGCGCCGATCGCGCTCGCTTTCGGCGCCTTCACGGTTAGCGGCATCGGAATCGGCTTGACGTATCCGACGCTTTCGGCCGCGGTGTTTGGTTTTGCCGCGCAGAGAGACGAAGGTGCGGTCTCGTCGGCAACCTTGATGTCGGGCGTCATCGGGCTCCTTGCCGGCGTCCTGGTCTGTGGCGTGTCGCTTTCCCTGGCGCCGCATGCGGGCGAGTCACTGGCGATCCCGCTTGCGTACACGTTCGGTATAGCGGCGTTCTTCGGCGTGGCGCTGGCCGCGCTGTCGCCGCGCCTCGGCTTACGCGGGCGAGCGGAGCGTTAGATCGAGTTCGCAGGTCGCGGTGGCGATGCGCCGTTGACCGGAGTGCACGTCGAAGACCGAGTACGTCGACAGCGGACGGGCGTACAGCTGCAAAGAGAACGCACTCTGCAGGCGGCTAGGATTGCGAACGCGATGCAATTCGTTGGGTCCGAGTCGATGATCGATATCGCCCGGACGTAGTTCGAGACGCTCGGTTTCGCGGATGGTCGCGGGGCTCGCCGCGGCGACCGGGTCGCACGCGAAATTTTGCACGTCGAGCGCGCCGTCGAGCATCAAGACCCAACACCGGGACGCCCCATGATCGTGAACCGGGCTGATCGATTCCGGCGCCCAATTCATGGCCACGATCTCGTACTCCGGGGCGATGGCCAGGCGCGTGCGGCTATACGCATGCGGGATCAATGGAAGGCGTTCGCGATAATCCGCGAACGAACGCGCGAATCGCTCCATCGCACGCGCGAACTCGCCGTCGCCCATGACGTCGCCGAGGGCGCGCGCGAAATCGGTGGACATTCTTGCGCGACTTCCGCGCGCACGCCAGGGGACCTGTAGGCGGCCGCATAAAGCGGGCGGCGTGCCGGCGATTCCATTCCCCAAGAGAAAAGTACCGCGCAGCGTCGCGCTTGAAGAATTGGCAATTCTGGAGCGTACGTATCCCGATGCGATCACGGCGCTCGACTATCGAAACGACTTCGAGCTGCTGATCGCGGTAATTCTTTCGGCGCAGTGCACCGACGCTCGCGTCAACATGACGACCCCATCGCTGTTTGCGAAGTATCCGACGCCGGCCGATCTCGGTCGCGCCAAGCAAGCCGACGTCGAGAAGATCGTAAAGTCGTGCGGTTTCTTCCGCATGAAAGCGCGCAACGTCATCGCGTGCGCGCGCGACCTCGTCGAGCGTTTCGGGAGCGAGGTGCCGCGCGAGCGCGAGCAGTTGGAGTCGCTCGCCGGGGTCGGCCGCAAAACCGCCAGCGTCGTCATGGCGAATGCGTTCGCGCAAGCCGCATTGGCGGTCGACACCCACGTGTTTCGCGTCGCGCACCGTTTGGGACTTACGCTCGGGAAGACGCCGCGCAACGTCGAGGAAGATCTCACCGCGTTGGTGCCGCCGGAAAAGTGGGGCGCGGCAACGCACTGGCTGATTCTGCACGGTCGCGCGCTCTGCAAGGCGCCGACGCCGATGTGTTCGCGATGCCCGGTCAACGCGTTGTGTCCTACGCCGGCGATCCTCGCTAAAAGCTTAACGGTCCGGGCCCGGTCAGGTGATCGGGCGCCGGTAGCTCCGCGTCGGACGCGATCAGTTTCAAAAGGGAAGAAGCGGTAAGCCGGTCTCCGTAGCCTTCTTCGGTTGAAATCTTCGACAGATTGATGAGCGCCGGCACGTCGGCCGTCGGATCGAACTGATATTCGCCGTCGAGCCCGAGGCCGCTGACGCGGACCGTCTGGTGGACGTCGTCGAGTTCGAGGCCGGCGCGATGCTCTCGAAAGCGCAGGCGGAGGCGGAGCGGCCGTTCCAAGCCGATGAGCTTGACGCCGTTGCGTTCGCCTAAGATGGCGTTGAGGCGTTTGCATGCTGCCGCGGCGTTAGCCGCAAACAGCCGCAAGGATTCTTCGGCGTCCTCGGGCCGTCGCGGCGCAGATTGGCCCGTTGCCGCGTCGATCACCTTGCCGAATTCGCGTTTTGCGCGGATGCGCTCGGCGGCGGCCACGATGGGGTTTTGAGCGGTGAACTTCGGATCCATTGGGTCTGGCATGGCGAATCGTGGAACGTGTTCGCCGGCGTTCGGCGCTAAGCATACCTGGTTTGCTCGCCTGCTTCGGGAGGTCTCCCGGCGGACCGCCAGAAGGTTCGGCTGCTCCGGAGGGCTCGATTTGCTAAAATACGCCGTACTGCTTCAATTCGCGCTGGCGATTGCCGTCGTGTCGTGCGCGGGTCCGCATCAAGACGCCGGGAGCCTTCCAGCTGCAAACGCCCGGGCGTTCGCGCGTTCCCACCGGCACGGGCTACCGACGCCGATTCAACACGTCGTCATCATTTTTCAAGAAAATCGTACGCCCGACTATCTGTTCAACGGAATGCTGCAGTACGGCGCCAACATCGCTACGACGGCCGTCAACTCCAAGGGACAGATCGTTCCGCTCAAACCGATTTCGCTCGCCGCACCGTACGATCTTGGACACGGACACAAGTCCTTCGTTAGCGATTGCGATATGCAGCCGAGCAGCACGTGCAAGATGGACGGCTTCGACAAGGCGTTGCCGCCGCAGTACGCCGCGCGGCCGTTCGGCTACGCTCCGCAAAGCGAGGTTCAGCCGTATCTGGACATGGCGACGCAATACGTATTTGCGGACAATGCATTTCAGTCCAATCAGGCCGGCAGTTTTCCGGCGCATCAATATATCATCAGCGGCGACGCGGCCGGCGAGCCGGCGACCGCGGACAACGTTTCGAGCGATCCCTTCAACAGCAAAACCGGAGCGAAAACGCCGGCGGGCTGCGACGCGCCAAAGCTATCGGTCGTCGACACGATCGATCCGGTCAGCGGAAGCCCGGGCCCGACGCCGTTCCCCTGCTTCGAACGGCCGGCACTCTCGGATTTACTCGACTCGCAGCACGTGAGCTGGCGCTACTACCAGAGCGGGCTCGGCCCCGGCTTGTGGCACGCTCCCGATGCGATCAGCCACATTCGTTACGGACCGGACTATGCAGATGTGATTTCTCCGCCGGAAACCATTCTCAGCGACATCATCAAAGGGAACCTTCCCGGCGTCGCGTGGGTAATGCCCGCCGATGGTTATCATTCCGACCACTCCGGTAACAAGAGCACGGCAGGCCCGTCGTGGGTGGCTGCGGTCGTCAACGCTATCGGCCGGAGCGGCTACTGGAAAAACACGGCCATCATCATCACCTGGGACGATTGGGGAGGCTGGTACGACCACGTTCCCCCGCAGCAGTTCAACAGTTACGAGCTAGGGTTTCGCGTTCCGCTGGTCATCGTTTCACCGTACGCAAAACAAGGCGCGAGCCGCGAAGGCTACATCTCGCACGTGCAATACGAATTCGGAAGCATCTTGGCGTTCGCCGAGGAAACGTTCGGCATACCGAAAGGTTCGTTGGGTGCGACCGACGTTCGCGCAAATGACTTATCCGACGCCTTCGACTTCACGCAATCGCCGCGCCCGTTCGCAACCATTAGCGCTCCGCCGTTCGTCCCCAAAGGGAAGACGCTTTCGGAGGAAGATCCCGACAACTAGCCGGTCGCTAGGGGGCCTTCGCTTTCCCGACCAGCGTGCGCGCGATGACGAGTCGCTGGATTTGTTGCGTGCCTTCGTAGATTTGGGTGATTTTTGCGTCGCGCATCATGCGCTCGACCGGATACTCCGTCGAGTATCCGAAACCGCCCAGAACCTGCACGGCGTCGGTGGTCACCGACATCGCAACGTCGCCGCACTTGAGCTTGGCCATGGCGGCCCATTGGGTAACGTCGGGCGCTCCGGCGTCGCACTTGCGCGCGGCTTCATAGAGTAGCAGGCGCGCGGCTTCGACTTCGGTTTTCATGTCGGCGAGCATAAAGCCGACGCCCTGGTGCTGGCCGATTGGTTTGCCGAACGCGACTCGCTCTTTCGCATAGTTAGTCGCATACTCGAGCGCGCCGGCGGCAATGCCGAGCGCTTGCGCCGCGATGCCGGGGCGCGATTTGTCGAGCACCTTCATCGCGATTTTGAAACCCTCTCCCTCCTCGCCGATCCGGTTTTCGAGAGGCACCTCGCAGCCATCGAACGTGAGCTCGACAGTTGGGGATCCGCGAATGCCCATTTTTTTCTCTTTCTTACCTACCGAGAACCCGGGCATGCCTTTCTCCAGTACGAACGCGCTTACGCCACGCGATCCCGCTGCGGGATCGGTTACGGCGAAAACGCAGACCACGTCGGCAACGCTGCCGTTCGTGATCCAAATTTTGCTTCCGTTCAGAACGTAGCGGTCGCCGTCTCGTACCGCGCGGGTCTTCATCGATCCGAGGGCGTCGGATCCGCTCGACACTTCCGTGAGCGCGTACGCAGCGAGATGTTCGCCCGAGGCGATTTTGGGAAGAAAGCGCTGCTTCTGCGCTTCGGAACCCGCGATCATGATCGGCAGCATCCCGAGTTCTTGCACGGCGACGATCAGCGAGCTCGAAGCACACGCCTTGGCGATTTCCTCGACGACCTTGACGTAGGTAAGGAAGGTTCCGCCCAACCCACCGTATTCAGCCGGGATCGGAACGCCCAAGAGATCGTTCTGCGCGAAAAGCTCCTTGACGTCCCACGGAAACTCTCCGCTTTCGTCGATCGCGGCTGCGCGCGGCGCTACTTTTTCCTCGACGAGTTGGCGGACCGCCGCCAGCATCAGCTCCTCGTCTTCGTTGGTGTGGCCGGCCGTTACCGGCGCCGTCGTCGTCATCGTCGCAATTCTCCTCGAGGAGGCTCTGCTCCCCAGCGGCGCCTTCGCGATTTGGTCCGCCTACTCTTTGGCAGGACGAAAGCGTGTGTCCACGCATATGGGCGAGTTATGGAAAAAGTCTACGCGTCGTGCGCCGACGCGGTGGCCGACATTCCCAACGGCGCGTCGTTGGCCGTCGGAGGCTTTGGGCTCAGCGGCATCCCCCACAATCTCATCGAGGCGCTCCTCGAACAGGGAGCCACCGATCTGGTGACCGTTTCGAACAATTGCGGAGTCGACGGCTGGGGACTGGGCGTGCTGCTCGACCACAAGCGTATACGAAGGACGACCGGATCCTACGTGGGCGAGAACAAAGAGTTCGAGCGCCAATATCTCTCCGGCGAATTGGAGGTCGAGTTGTGCCCGCAAGGGACGCTTGCCGAGCGGCTGCGTGCCGGCGGATGCGGCATTCCGGCGTTCTACACGCCGGCGGGCGACGGTACGATGGTTGCCGACGGCGGGCTCCCGTGGCGTTATAACCCCGACGGCAGCGTCGCAATCGCGTCGCCGAAGAAGGAGACGCGCGTATTCAATGGCCGCGAATACGTCCTCGAAGAGGGCATCGCGTGCGACTTCGCCATGGTGCGCGCGTCGATCGGCGACCGCACCGGCAACCTCATCTTTAACAAAGCTACCCGGAACTTCAATCCGCTCTGCGCGATGGCCGGCCGGACCACCATCGCCGAGGTCGAGGAGTTAGTGGATCCAGGTGAGATCGATCCCGACGAGGTGCACCTGCCAGGCATTTTCGTGCAGCGAATCGTTCGCGTGGGATCCCAAGGCAAACGCATCGAGCGCGTGACCACGCGCAAACGGCCGGGGTAAATCGAATGGCGCTTACTCGCACGCAACTCGCAGCGCGCCTGGCTCAAGAGCTGCGCGACGGTCAGTACGTAAATCTAGGCATCGGTCTTCCGACGTTGATTCCCAACTACGTTCCGGCGGACGTAACGGTGACGCTGCAGAGCGAAAACGGCATCTTGGGCATGGGTCCGTATCCCTACGAAGGTGAGGAAGACGCTGACCTGATCAACGCCGGTAAAGAAACGGTCACCCTGTTGCCGGGCGCGTCTTTGTTCGATTCGGCTCTTTCGTTCGGCATGATTCGCGGCGGCCACATCGATCTTGCGGTGCTCGGTGCGATGCAGGTTTCGGAAGAGGGCGACCTCGCGAACTGGATGATCCCGGGAAAGATGGTCAAGGGCATGGGCGGCGCCATGGACCTGGTGCACGGGGCCAAGCGCGTTATCGTCATGATGGAGCACGTCGCAAAAGGCAACGCGCACAAGATCGTGCGGCGTTGTACCCTTCCGCTCACCGGACGCCGGGTGGTCCATCGCATCGTAACCGACCTAGGCACGATCGACGTAACGCCGCAGGGCTTGGTTCTGCGCGAACTCGCTCCCGGGGTGTCGGTCGAGGAGATCCAGGCGGCCACCGAACCCACGCTGCTGGTTCCGGTCGCGCCGATCGTCATGAAAGTCCCCGCCGAAGCTTAGGCGACGGTTAAAGGGTTCTAAGAAACCGGGAACCCGCCGGACACCGATGAATTCATCGTTCCAGCGTGACGTTCTTTTATCACAGTCTCTGTAACAACGGCTAAGGAGGTACATCACATGCGTCGTAAGTTCTCTTGGTTCAGCGTTCTGGCTTTCGTCTTCGCAATGTTCCTCGGCGCAGTCGTCGGCGGCGTCGCGGTTGCTCAAAATCAGGTTCACATGCGCAACGCGCGCGCCGATCTTCAAGCAGCTTGGAATCAACTCAACGTGGCTACGGCCGACAAAGCCGGCCATCGCGCGCAGGCAATGACGCTCATAAACCAAGCCATCAATCAGGTCAACTTGGGAATCTCCTCCGGAGCGTATTAGTCCCGGAGCTAAGCAGATAGGTCGCGGAACTGCGTTCGGTACAGACGGGAGTACAGGCCGCCGCGCGCGAGAAGTTCGCCGTGGCGGCCCGTTTCTACGATGCGGCCGGCGTCGACGACGAAGATCGTGTCGGCCGCAAGGATCGTCGAAAGCCGGTGCGCGACAACCAGACTCGTGCGCCCGCGCATAGCGGTAACCAGCGCGGCCTGAATCGCGGCCTCGTTTTCGGAATCCAGCGAGCTGGTCGCTTCGTCCAGGATGAGGATGCGCGGATCTTTGAGCAGCACGCGTGCGATTGCCAACCGCTGGCGCTCGCCGCCTGAGAGCTTGTGACCCCGCTCGCCGACGATGGTGTCGTAACGGTCGGGAAGCGACGCGATGAATTCGTGAATGTTGGCTGCCCGGGCCGCGGTTTGCAGCTCGGCGTCGGTCGCGTCCGGTTTTCCGTAGCGCAGATTGTTGGCGATCGTGTCGTGAAAGAGATACGTCTCTTGGGTGACGATGCCGATGTCGCGCCGCAGCGACTCGAGATCGACCGCGCGCACGTCGTGTCCGTCGACCAGCACGCGGCCGCTTTGCGGATCGTAAAAACGCGGAACCAGCTGCGTGATCGTGGTCTTGCCGGCGCCCGAGGGCCCAACGAATGCGACGGCTTGCCCGGACGCGACGTGGAAAGAGATTCCGTCGAGAACGTCCCGCGACGAACCGTCGTACGAGAACGTCACTTCGTCGAAGACGATGTCGCCGCGAACCCCGGGCAGAACGATCGACCCTTGGGGTGCGTACTCTTCCGGCTGCATGTCGAGATAGTCGAAGATTCGTTCGAACACGGCCAAGGCGCTCACGATCTGCACTTGAATCCCGGCTAGTGCGGCCGCCGGCCCGTAGAGGCGCCCTTGAATGAACGAAACGAACGCGACGACGACTCCGACTTGCAGACCGCCCGCGATCGCGTACCAGCCTCCGCCGAACCACACCAATGCCGGTCCGACGAGGACCATCGCCGTTACCGACGCGAGGAACCAGCGGCCGACCATGGCGAGGTCGATCTCGAGATGCATCAACCGCGTCCCTACGTCGTAGAAACGCGATTTTTCGTAGGCCTCGCGGGCAAACGACTTGATCAGCGTGATCCCGCTAATCGAAAGGGTTTCTTGCGTAATCGACTCGATTTGGTCGCGTTTCTCGCGGGTCTTCTTGCGAATGTCGTACATTCGCCGCCCGACCGGTCCCAGCGGGAAGACCATTAACGGCACGATTGCGACCGAAAGAAGCGCGAGCCGCCAATTCCACAAAAACATCGCCACCAGCGTCGAGCCGATGACGATGACGTTGGTGACGATCGACGTCAGCGTTCCGGTAACGACGTTGTCGATGTTGTCGACGTCGTTGCTGACGCGGTTCATGATTTCGCCGGTCTTCGTTCCGGTGAAGAACGAGAGCGGCATGCGGTGCAGATGCGAGACCAGTTGGGTGCGGATGTCTCGCATGATGCCTTCGCCGACGACCGAATTGAGATAGCCCTGCGCGACGCCGACCAGCGCCGCAATCAGCGCCGAACCGAGAATGACGCCGACGTCGATTCCAAGCTCCCGAAGGTCGTGCCGCGGAATTGCGACGTCGATGATGCGTGCCGTCATGAAGCCGGGGACGAGGCCGAGCAGTGCGGCCACGACGATGCAGGCCAACACCGTGATCTGCTGGGACCAGTAGGGCGCGAAGAGCGCGCGCATCCGCTTCCAGTCGACGCGGCGCCGGAGCTCCGGTTTATCGGGCCGAAACATCGCGGACCACATCAGCCCGTGTCCGCTCATCATCGCGCGACTACCGGTCCCAGAAGATTAATGCGGGACGGTGATTTGATGGAGCGAGACCTTGTTGCCCTCGGGATCGTCGAACGACGAAATTTTGCAAACCGGAGTCGCATAAGGATCTTCGGCCTGCACGCCCTTGGCTCGCAGATCGGCAACCGCTTTGTCGATGTCGTCGACTTCGAACACGATGCCCGACGCGCTTCCCGGATCGCGCTGCATCCATTCGTGCGTCATGATGCTGAAGTATCCGCCGGCGACGTTCGATTCGTTGTATTTTTCGACGCCCTCCTCTTCGTAGGGGCCGCTGAATTTCAGTCCCAGCTTGTCTTCGTACCACTTGCGTAAGCCGGCAACGTCCTTAGCCGGATAGGCGGTGAACGCAATTTCTTTGATCACTGCAAGTCCTTTCTTTCGATCTTATGTTGAGCGGGGCTAGGATGACAACACAGGATGACACGGGCGGAATGCTTAGGGTTTCCCGTCGCGCATCGATGCCAGCTCTTTGAAGAGCTTCTTTTCTTTATCGCTCAAGGCGTCGGGGAGCTGGCCGATCAACCGCACGTATTGGTCGCCGGCACCGCCGCCTTTGACGTGGGGCATGCCTTTGCCGGAAAGCCGAAGCAGCCGATTGTTTTGCGTTCCTTCGGGAATCGTCATCGCGACCGGGCCGCCGAGCGTCGGTACGTTGACTTCGCCGCCGAGCAGCAGGTCGTAGATGCTCACCGGCAGATCCACGTAGAGGTCGTCGCCTTTGCGCTTGTAGGTTGCGTCCTCGGGCGACTTGACGACCAGGTACAGATCGCCGTTCGGGCCGCCGTTGAGTCCGACGCCGCCCTGCCCGGCGAGCCGAATGCGCTGACCTTCGCCGATGCCTTTGGGAATCGTGACGTCGAACTTTTTTACGCTCAGTATGCGCCCGGTACCGTGGCATTGCGAGCAAAGATGCCCGTTCTCAGTGCCGGTGCCGCGACAGCGTGGGCAAACGTCCTCCACTTGAAGCGATATCGACTTTTTGCCGCCGTCGTACGTATCGCGAAGTCCGAGTTCGATGGTCGTTTCCAGGTCTTGGCCTCGTTGCGCGAAGCCGCTCGTCGTCCCAGCGGTTTGGCGGCGGCCGACGCCCGAGAAGAACATGTCGAAGAAATCCGAGAAACCGCTCGGACCGGCGTTGCCGCCTCGACCGCCGAGGTCGCCGAAATCGAAGTCCTCGGCGCCGGCGCTCGTGCGGTAACGGCGCTGCTGCTCGGCTTGCCGCGCGGCCTGCTGCCAGTCGGGACCGAGCAGGTCGTACTTCTTGCGCTTCTCCGCATCGCCCAACACTTCGTAGGCCTCGGAGATCTCTTTGAACTTTTCTTCCGACTCTTTGGCGTTGTTCGGATTCGCGTCGGGGTGCCACTTACGCGCGAGCTTCCGATACGCCGACTTTATGTCTTTTTGCGCCGCATTCTTGGGTACGCCGAGGACGGAGTAGTAGTCTCGAAAATTCATCCGTCGCGTTTCGCGACAATGACCTTCGCAGGCCGTAGCAGCTCGTCGGCGATGTTATAGCCCTTTTCGGCGACCTCGACGACGGTGTCGTCAGCTACACCGTCGCGCGGTTCGGTTCCGATTGCCTCGGCGACGCGCGGATCGAAGGGTTTATCCTTGACGTCGATCGCCTTTACGCCTTCGCCGGCGAGCACGGCTTCGAAGCCTTTGATGGTTTGCTCGATTCCGCCGCGCAGGTTTTCGCCGGCGGCGTCGTAGCGCAACGCCCGCTCGAGATTGTCGAGCACGGGCAGAAAACGTTCGAGCAGCATTCGGCGCCGCGAGGTCACGATGGCCTCGAGGTCGCGCTGGATGCGCTTTTTGTAGTTCTCGAAGTCGGCGCTCGCCAGCAAGAATTTATTGTAGTTCTCGTCGGCACGCGCCTCGGCGGCCGAAAGCCGGGCTTCGAGCGAATCCCGGTCGCCGGGTTGCTCCTCGATGACGGCTTCACCGGCTTCGGTTCTCAACGTCGATTGATCGTCAAACATCAGTTCCTACACTCATTTACAAGTCACGCGCGCGCCGGCGCCGGGCGTGCCGCCCGGCCCCGGATGCGTCGCGAGAGCGGCGATGACCGCGTTTACTTCGACTCTTTGAACTCGGCGTCGATGACGTCGTCGGACGGTGCGGGTCCGGCCGAAGCGCCGTTACCGCCGGCTGCCGCGCCGTCGCCTTGCGCTGCCCCGTCGCCTTGCGGAGCGGCGGCCTTGTAGAGCAGCTCGGCCATCTTGTAGCTGGCCTGTTGGAGCCGCTCGATCGCCGGTTTGATCTCCGCAATCGTACCGTTGTCGCTCAGACGTTTGAGTTCCGAGAGCGCCTGTTCGACTTCACCGCGGGCGTCGGCATCGAGTTTGTCGCCGACCTCCTTGAGCGATTTTTCGGTCGAGTAGATGAGGCTCGAAGCGTTGTTACGCACTTCGGCTTCCTCGATCTTCGCTTTATCGGCGGCGGCTTGCAGCTCGGCGTCTTGGACCATGCGCTCGACTTCCTCTTTGGTGAGGTTGGACGAAGCGCTGATGGTAATCGTCTGCTCCTTGCCGGTGCCGAGGTCTTTCGCGTTGACGTTCACGATGCCGTTGGCATCGATGTTGAACGCCACTTCGATCTGCGGTACGCCGCGGGGAGCCGCCGGAATGCCTTCCAGACGGAAACGCCCCAGCGTCTTGTTGTCCTGCGCCATCGGCCGTTCGCCCTGAAGGACGTGAATGTCGACCGACGTCTGACCGTCTTCGGCCGTCGTGAAGATCTGCGACTTCTTGGTCGGGATCGTCGTGTTGCGCTCGATGAGCTTCGTCATCACGCCGCCGAGCGTCTCGAGCCCGAGCGAGAGCGGAGTGACGTCGAGCAGGACGACGTCGCGTACTTCACCGGCGAGAACGCCGGCTTGGATCGCCGCGCCGACGGCCACGACTTCGTCGGGGTTGACGGTGAGGTTCGGATCTTTACCGGTCAGTTTGCGAACGAGTTCCTGAATGACCGGCATGCGGGTCGCGCCGCCGACCATAATGATCTCGTCGATCTTCGACACGTCGAGCTTGGCATCGCCGATTGCGTTCTTGAAGGGACCGACGCAGCGATCCGAGAGATCGCTCGTAAGTTCTTCGAACTTGGCGCGCGTCAGCGTGTAGTCGAGATGCTTGGGGCCTTCCTGATCGGCCGTGACGAACGGCAGATTGATGTTGGTCTGCACCACCGACGACAGTTCGATCTTGGCCTTTTCGGCCGCCTCGGTGAGGCGCTGCATGGCCTGCTTATCTTTGCTGAGGTCGATACCTTGATCGCGACGGAACTGTTCGACGAGCCAGTTGACGACGCGCGAGTCGTAATCGTCGCCTCCCAAATGCGTGTCGCCGTTGGTCGACTTGACTTCGAAGACGCCGTCGCCGACCTCGAGGATCGACACGTCGAACGTACCGCCACCGAGATCCCAAACGAGAATCGTTTCGTTGCCCTTTTTGTCGAGACCGTACGCGAGCGCGGCTGCGGTCGGCTCGTTGATGATGCGCAGCACTTCGAGACCGGCAATCTTGCCGGCGTCCTTGGTCGCTTGCCGCTGAGCGTCGTTGAAATAGGCAGGAACGGTGATGACCGCTTTGGTCACGCGTTCGCCCAGATAGTTGCTTGCGTCGTTGACGAGCTTTTGCAGAATCATCGCCGAAATCTCTTGCGGCGTATAATCCTTGCCGTCGATCTTGACGGCATAGTCGCTTTCGCCCATGTGACGTTTGATCGAACTGATGGTTCGATCGGGATTAGTTATTGCTTGACGTTTTGCCAGTTGTCCCACGAGTCGTTCGCCGGTTTTGGTGAACGCCACCACCGACGGCGTCGTGCGCGAGCCTTCCGCGTTGGGGATGACTACCGGCTGGGGACCTTCCATGACGGCCACGACGGAGTTGGTCGTGCCGANNCATCAAAAAATTAACGTGCCCGGACGCCTGGACCAGCTAGCCGGGCTGCCATTGAGTCGAACCGCTAGGGTTCGTTCGCACGATGGCCGCCGGGTGCGCCTTGCCGCTTACGGAACGGCCCGGATCTGATTGTATCCGCCTCATCATACACGATGGGCGGCACACTTGTTCCGCAAATTATAACCCGCCGGAAAACCGGCGGGTTGCAGGGGTGTCCTTGTCTATTCGATTATCCGCGGCGTTCGGGACACTCGTGGTTCCGCGTCCATGCGGAACCACTCATTCCGCTGGCTTCGTCGCTTTGGGGCATCCAGCCCCCGCTCCTCGCCAGAGGCCCTCTCGCCGCCGGGTAATCGAATGACTTCGTCCCAGTGGACGGGCCCGCGATTTACGGTTGTTCGGGTTGCTGTTGGGGCTGCTGCTGCTGTTCCTGACTGACCGGTTGAGCGGCCGGCGTTTCGCTGAGCTTGACGGCGACCAGTTTCTTCATTCCTTGCGACCAAACGTTGACGCGAATCGTATCGCCCGGTTTCTTGGAACTGATGTAGTCGTGCATCGATTTCCGGCTGTCGTAGGTCTTGCCGTCGATTTCCAGGATTACGTCGCCCGGTTGAATGCCGGCCTGATCGGCCGGAGAGCCCGAGAACACTTGCTGGACGGCGACGCCCCCGGGTCCGGTGTAGCCGATTTGGTTGCGCACGCCGGTGGTCAGGTCGGCCATAAAGATGCCGAGGAAGCCCGTGTCGGTTCCCTGATGGATGCCGGGATGCTTGAGCAGGTCGCCGACCACCGAACGAACCGTGTTAGACGGGATCGCAAAGCCGATGCCTTGGGCGTAGGCCGATTTCACCGTCGACTGATTGATCCCGACGACCTGGCCGTCGATGTCGATCAGCGGGCCGCCCGAGTTCCCGGCGTTGATTGGCGCCGAGGTCTGTAAGAGGCCCTTAAAGTCGATGACGCTGCCGTTTTCGGTCGGGATCGGCTCGGAGCGGTCGAAAGCCGAGACCACGCCGACGGTCACCGTCTGCTGTAGCTCGAGCGGCTCGCCGATCGCGATCGCCCACTGTCCCTGCTCGAGTTTGCTCGAATCGGCCAGTTCCAGCGGCGGCGGAAGTTTGGCGTAGTTGTCCACCTTGATGATAGCCGTGTCCGAGCCGACGTTGGCCCCGACGACGTGCGCCGGCACCCGGTCACCGTTTGCAAAGACGACCGTCATCTTGGTGATTTGGGCGCCCGATTCGGGCTGGACTACGTGGGCGTTGGTAACGATGTCGCCTTGCGAATCGAGGACGAAGCCCGAGCCCGAGGCTTGGCCGCGGTAATGCTGGACGGTCCCGGGCGCTTGCTGCCCAAAGAACTGCTGAAAGAACGGATCGGCCGGAACGTATTGCTGGCCGTTGATGTCCTCGACGATCGCGACGACGGAGGACTTGGTCCGCTTGACCGCGCTCACGATACGATCTTGGTCGCTGACGCCGCTGAGCGGCACCGCGGCCACCGCCGGGGGCGTCCGATCGGGGCCCGTCGCGCTGCCGAAGTGCGAGCTCGCGTAGAGCATCATCAAAAAGCTGCCGACCACGGCTCCCACGAGACCGACGATAAGGGTGGGGAGGAAACGCTTATTCACCATTCTCCAAAACCATAGTGCTGTCGAGTGATCTAGACCTACGTACCATAGAAACGCCGAAAAGTCACAGAAGGTGGCCGGCGGGCTCGGTGACCATGTCGGCGACGACGAGTCCGTCGAGCAGCCGGATGACCCGGTGCGCGTTTTTGGCGACGTTTTCGTCGTGGGTCACCATGACGATCGTACGCCCGCTTTCGTGGAGCCGGCTGAAGAGCGCCATGATGTCGTCGCTGGTCCGAGAGTCCAAATTTCCGGTCGGTTCGTCGGCCAGGAGCACCGCCGGGTCGTTGATGAGCGCCCGGGCGATCGCCACGCGCTGCTGCTGGCCGCCTGAGAGCTGGCTGGGCTGGTGGTGTCCGCGGTCGCCGATACCGACGTTTTCGAGTGCTTGCTGGGCCAGCTTCAGGCGCCGCTTGACGGGAATGCCGGCATAAAACAGCGGAAGCGCGACGTTGTTGAGCGCGTCGGTGCGGGCCAGCAAGTTGAACCCCTGGAAGACGAAACCGAGCTTGCGCAGGCGCAACAGCGCCAGCGCGTTGTCGTCGAGCTTTGAGACGTCGACGCCGTCCAAAATATAGGTGCCGCTGGTCGGGCGGTCGAGACACCCGATGAGGTTCATGAGCGTCGATTTTCCCGAACCCGACGGACCCATGACCGCGACGTACTCGCCGCGCTCGATCGTAAACGTGATGCCGTGCAAAACCGGGACTTTGAGCGGACCGTTCTCGTAGGTCTTGTGAATGTCGCGTAGGTCGATCGCGCGGCCGGAATCATTCATACCGCAACGCCTCGATCGGATCCAGGCTGGCGGCACGGAACGCTGGATACGTTCCGAACGCCAGCGTAACGACTACGGCGAACGTGCCGGCGATGACGATCGTCTGGAGCCAGGGGAGCGGCGGCACGGACCCGGTGACGCGAACGATCGCAACGCCGTTGACCAGTGCGCCCAGTCCGATGCCGATCGCCCAACCGATCGCGCAGCCCGTTCCGCACAGCATCAGCGCTTCGATGAAGAACTGCGCGAGCACTTGTGCGCGCCGCGCCCCGATGGCTTTTCGGACGCCGATTTCCCGCGTGCGCTCGGCGACCGAAACGAGCATGATGTTCATGATGCCGATGCCGGCAACCAGCAGCGAAACCGCGCCGATCAGCGCCACGATCAGCGTCATCGCACTGAAGACGCCGTTGATGCCTTGAGTCACCTGCGACTTGTCGAAGCTTTGGTATTGCAGCTCGGGTTTGTTGCGCATGGCGCGGATCTGCTTGATGACCGCCGCCTCCGACGCGGCAATGCTCGCGGGATCGGCGGTGACGAAGCGGGCTGCGAACAGCGAGCTGCCGCGCAGATACCGGCTGACGTAGGTGGTCCACGGGATCGCGACCTGGCCCGCAAAGTTCACGTTGAGAAAGCCTTGTTTGGGGGGCTCCAGCACGCCGACGACTAGAAACCGATTCGGGCCGGCGTAGACGCTTTGGCCGGTCGGATCGCCGCCGTCCGGGAACAGCCGGACGTAAGCGTCGTGCTGTAACACGGCGACGTTGGCGGCCGCATCCACGTCGCTTTGATCGATGTGCCGGCCATACTGCACCGGAAGCGTATTGAACGGGATGCTGCTCTCGGGCGAAATTCGATACCGGCCTTCGTTGTGTCCGTTGCGGACGAGATCGTTGATGCCGGCCACCGGCACGGCGTCCACGATTCCGGGGACCGCGTCGCGGATGGTTTGCAGATCGGTGAGCTTGATGGCGGCCGACGTAACGTCGTGTTGCTGGGGATTGGGAAAGATGATGAACGAGTTGTCGGACATGCTGCCCAGCAGGCCGTCGATCGCGCCGGCCATGCTGGCGCCCAATACTTGAATGGCAATCACGGCGGCCACGCCGATGATCAGGCCGACCATCGTCAGCAGCGAGCGAAGTTTGTTGCTCAACAGCACGCTGGTCGCTTCTTGAAAGTAGATCACGAGCGCAACGCCTCGATCGGATCCAAGTTCGCGGCCCGAATCGCCGGATAGGTTCCGAAAATCATGCCGACCGCGATCGAGAAGGTCAGCGCGATGCTGACGATCAGCAAATACGGAATGAGCAGCTCGCCGAGCTGCTTGCTCAAGAGCGACGCGGCGCCAATGGTCGCGACCAGTCCCAAACCCATGCCGATTCCGCCGCCGATGAGCGACAGGACGATCGCCTCCATCAGGAACTGCAGGACGATGTTGGAGCGGCTGGCGCCGATGGCTTTACGAATGCCGATTTCCCGCGTGCGTTCAGTGACCGAAACCAGCATGATGTTCATGATGCCGATGCCGGCCACCACGAGGGCCACCCCGCCGATCGCGGAGAGACCGGCGGCGATGACGTTGAGCGAGCTGTCGAAGGCGTTGAGAAAACCGGCGCCGTTTTGCACTTGATACTGAGCCCGGTCTCCGTGCACGTGCTGCAGAACGCGGACGGCGGCTTTGCCGACGGCGTCCGACTCCCCTTGATCGGCCGGATACACGAGAATCGAGTCGAGGTCGCCCGGCGAAAACGCGGCGTAAAACGTCGAATATGGCAACACGACGCCGCTGCCGGCGAGTGCATTCATGAACGAGCCCTTGATGTTGGCGTACACGCCGACGACCTGGCAGCGCACCCCATTGACTCGCAAAAAGTTGCCGGCCGCGGGCACGTTTCCAAAGTATTTCTCCGCGAGGTCCGAGGTCATCACGCACACCCGTGCGGCCGAGGCGACGTCGGTGTCGTCGATTTTGCGACCCTCCGACATCACCAGCGAATCGGTGTGATAGCCGCCGTCGATGGCGACGTTTTCGTAGTCGCGAACTCCACCGTTGGCGACCTGGTACGTGCGTTGCCAGTTCGGATAGACGGCGGCGGCCCGGTCGCCGAGCGCCTCGGAAATGGCCGCAACGTCGCGATAATGCAGCGCGGCGCGAGCTGGATCGTTTTGCGACGGATCCGGCGCGACGAAAACCGGAAGCTGACCGAACGAGGCAAACGTTCCGGTGATTCCGCTGGTCGCGGCGCGGCTGATTCCAAACACGGCGATGATGGATGCGCTTCCGATGATCATGCCGAGCATCGTGAGCGCCGAGCGCACGCGATTGCGCCATAGCGCGGCCGCGGCTTCTTCGAGATAGGAAAGGAGATACGTCACGAAGGCGACGGTGACGGAAGCGGTTTCACGAGCCGGCCGTCGGCGAGGCCGGGCACCTTCGTCGTCACGATCGTGTCGCCGGGCGCGAGTCCCGACGTGACCCACGTTTGGGTGTCGGCGACCCTCCCGACGCGAACCAGCCGCTTACGCGCTATCCCGTTTTCGACCACGAAAACGTATGTCTTCGATCCGGACTTCGTGACCGCGTCGTTGGGAACGACGACCGCATTTGGAACGTACGTCGTCAGGATATCGACGTCGGCGGTCATTCCGTCTTTGAGAAAACTCGGCGACGAGTCGAGCGCGATCGTCGTCAGCACTTGTTTGGCGGTGCTGGTGGCGTCCGTCGATTTGGTCGCGACGGGGGCGATGTGCGCGACGTGGCCCGCGATGGTCTTATTTGGAAAATCTTGGCCGCTGACGTTGGCGCGCTGACCCAGGCGAACGTTGATCACGTCCTGCTCGTCGACTTGGGCCTTAACGATGTACCCGCCGTTGCCGGCGATGGTGAACATCGCTTGACCTTCGGTGACCGCGTCGCCGCTTTGCAGGGAGCGCAATGGATCGCTGGGTTGGGCGGCGACGGTCTGAATCGTACCGCTAAAGGGCGCAACGATTCGCGTAAACGCGAGCTGCTGCTGATTCTGGGCGTTGAGGATCTGCGATTTGCGCGCCGCCGCCTCCGCATATTGGACGCTGTTGCCGTTGAAGCCCGAGATCGCGCCCAGCTTCGCTTGTTCGAGCGCTTGGCTGTACGCAACCTGAGCCTGCTCGAGCTTGGAACGGTCTTGATCGAGCTGGTTGCGCGGAATCGCTTTGTTGTCGTACAGCGTCACGTCGGAATCGTAGACTCGGCGCGCTTCCTCGAGGGCGGACCGGTTGGTGTCGACCGCGGCTTGATAACCGACGCGCGCATTTTCTTCTTGAACCCGGGCGGCGGAGATATTGGCAGCTGCCGAGCTGTAATCGGCCTGCGATCCGGCAGCGTTGAAGATCAGCGTTGGGTTAGCGATGGTCGCGAGCACCTGTCCGTCGCTCACGCGGTCGCCGGCTTTCACGTTGATGCTTCCGATGTTGCCGGCGATGAGCGTTGGAACGGTCGCGGCCAGCGGCCGCATGACCACGCCGTTCTCGGGAAGCTTGACGGTGAAGGTCGTGAGCGCGATGCGCTGCATTTTGACGGGGAGCGCGTCGCCGCGGCCGCGATTGGAAGCGAAGAGCGCGATGCCGACGATCGACACCAGGGCGACGACCAGGATGATGAGGTTACGCGTTCTATGCATATCGTTATCTCAAATCGGCGACCGCGCTGCGGGCATCGTACGTGCCGAGCGAGACGCGCAGTTTTACGACGGCGTCGACGTAGTTGACCCGGGCGGCGACGGCGTCGTTCACGGCTTGCTGCGCCGCCTGCTGGGCCTGGAGCACGTCGTAAATCGTCTTGACGCCGGCCTTGTATTGAAGCTGAGCGATACGCGCCGATTCGACGCCGTAGGCGGCTTCTTGATTCGCCCAGACGACCTGGGCCTGAGCGGTTTGGGCCGCGCGGTAGCTCTCGCGAACGTCGAGTTCGCTTTGCAGCCGCGTCGATGCGAAGGTGCTTTCGGCGGATGCCAGCTGTGCGTCGTCGTTGACGCGCTCGCTGTGCCGCGCGTTGTAGTCGACTAGCGGAAGGGTGAACGTCGAGACGGCTTGCAGCGACCAGAAGCCGAAGGAGCCGCGCGGAACGACCGGACACGGCAGCGGGATAACTTTCGTCAGACATTCCTGATCGATCTGCTGCTGGCTGATGACCGAGCTGGTGGGAGAGTACTGGTTGCCGATCCCCGCCGAGATGGCGACTTGAGGATAGAGCTCGACGTTCCAGCCGCGGCGCGTGAACCGGGCGGCCAGCACGGCTTCGTGGGCGGCCCCGACGTCCGGACGGTTGGCTTCGGCGATCGTCACCAACGTGTCGAGCGTGCCGTGGGGCATCGGCGGCTGCGGTACGGACGTAGGCGTTGCGAACGGGGTGAGGATGGGCGCGCCGATCTGCTGCGCGAGCGATTCGCTGGCGTCCTGAACCGAGGCGCGATCGGCGACGAGCGACGACTCGCTTTTGGCCGCCGACGTCTTCGCCTGCAGCACGTCGACGCCGGCGGCCACTCCGGCTCGCTCCTTGACCTTGGCGACGTCGACGAGGTCGTTCTGATACTTCAGGGTGAGGATGTCGACGAGCACGATGGCCTGTCGCTGCACGATGCTATAGAACGAGGTCGTAACGCTGGTGGCGATTTGATCTTCGGTGTTTGCAAGCGTGTTGGCGGCTTGCTCTTCTTGCGCTCGGGCGGCCGCCAGCGCGAGAAACGAGAAACCGCCGGTCGTCAGGTTCCAGTTGGTGATACCGACTTGCGCGGTGTTTTGACTGACGACGTCTTGTTGGGCGATGCCAAGCGCGGCGAAGCTGCCTTGATAGTTGGCGCTCTTTCCGAGGAAGCTTTGCAAGGTGCCGTTGACGGTTGGGTACGCGACGCCTCGCTGGAGAGCCAACGCGTGCTGCGCCTGCGTCACCGAGGCGCGTTGCGTCGCGACCGTCGCGCTGTGACCCAGCGCGTAGGCAACCGCGTCGGGCAGCGTCATCGCAGAGCCCGGCGATGCTGCCGCCGGGACGGCCAGGCTGGCGCTGGCCGCCCAGAGCGCCGTCGCGATAATCCAGCGAAACATCGACGCGAGTCTCAAAAAACCTAACGCGCCAATAGCCCGATGAGACCGGCGCCTACCAGGAGCCAGACGACGCCGGTCGCCCAAGCCCAGGTGCGGTCGACCCGAGCGACGATCGCCATGGCGGCGATCGTTAATCCGACGGCCCATAGCGTAAAGGGGTTGAAGGCCGACGCAAACGCGTGCAGCTTGATCGCCGAGCTGGGGACCAGCAGCCCAAGCGACGGCATTGCGGTTTGAAGCTCGGCGGCCGAGTTGAAGTTATCCGACCCCCGCAGCAGAACGATCGCCGCGGTCAGCAGAGCGCTGATTCCGAGGGCGGGAACTTGGATGTTGACCGCCGACGCCCACAGCGCACGAAACGGTGCGTCGCCCTTTCCCGCCGACTTGAAGATCAGCATGACGACTGCTTGTACGAGAATCCCTAAGAGCGCGACGATCGGGGCGAAGAGCCAGGCTAGCTGAACGATCTTTTGCGTCCACCCCAGGGCCTGCTGTTGCTGGTCGGGCGCCATTTGCGCGAGCCGGGGATCGGCGGCAACTTGGCGCGGCCAATCCGTCGCGGTCGCGTGAAGCAGTGCGGGCGTCATCAGGTAGCTGGCGACGGCATAAAGGACGATGACCAGGAGCAGGGCCCAGCCCCAGATGGGCGCCGCGCGCAGCTGCTCGAACGCCTCTTTCGGAGCGATAACGATATCGAGAGCGGTCTTTAGACCGTTGGCTTTGGGCGCCCCGGTCTGATCGAGTACCATCCACAATCCTCGCTTTCGAATGGAAGCGCGCCACCGAGATTTTTAGCGCCGGTAGCGCCGGATTGTTTCACTGCAGGAGCAGGCGAGCCTGTCGGACGCAACTCTGGCGGAAGGCGCCGCAAGAGGGCTTCGCGCACACATTCGAGGCGTTCGTCACGGAGTTGCAACAGACGCAGTTGGATGAGCAGACGCGCTTGCCGCATCGCCCGGCGCGAGAATAACTCGTCCGGCAGCGGCGACGAGGCGGTCGGCTGCGGCGAAGGGATGCCCTTTCCGAGGGGCTGCGACGCCGCAACGGTGAAGAGCGCCAATGGAAGCAGTACGAGGAACGATCGCACGGTCGACATCTCGCACCTCACTCACGCCGCTGCTGCGTGGAACTAGAACCAGTAAGGCTTGACCGCTTGAATTCGGATACGTTAATCGTCCCCGCGCCCCCGTCCACGCCGTACGTCCGGGTGATCCCGCTCGGCGGCTGCGGCGAAATCGGTCGCAATATGACCGTCGTCGAGACCAACGACGACCTGGTGATCGTCGACTGCGGCCTCATGTTCCCCGACGATGAGATGTACGGCGTTGACGTGGTGATCAACGACTTCACCTACGTCCGCGAACGAACCGCGAAGCTGCGCGCGCTGCTGGTCACCCACGGGCACGAAGATCACATCGGCGGCATTCCGTACTTCCTACGCGAGTTTCCGCAAACTCCGATCGTCGGTACGCCCTTGTCGCTCGCCCTCATCAAGGCGAAATCGCGCGAGCAAAAACTCGGCGAGATGAGCTTGGTGCAGGTCGGCCCCGGCGATCGCGTGCGCTACGGCTCGATCGACGCGGAGTTCGTACACATCAATCATTCTGTCGCGGGAGCATGCGCGCTGGCACTGCGCACCCCGGTCGGCACGATCTTCCACACCGGAGACTTCAAGTTCGATCAAACGCCCATCGACGGAAAGCCGGCCGACTTTGCCGGCATCGCCCGGATCGGCGACGAGGGCGTGCTGTGCATGCTATCGGACTCGACCAATGCCGAGCGCCCCGGACACACGCTGTCGGAACGCATCGTCGGCGAAGCCTTCACCTCGATCTTCTCGCACGCCAAAGGCCGGATCCTGATTGCGTCGTTTGCCTCGAACGTTCCGCGCATTCAGCAAGCGGTCGACCACGCGGTGCGATTCGGCCGCAAGGTGACGTTTCTCGGACGCTCGATGCAGAACGTCGTGCATTTTTCCAGCGAGTTGGGCCATCTGCGCATCCCCGCCGAAACGGTCGTCAAGATCGAGGATATCGACAACTTTCCGCCCGAGAGGGTCTTGGTGGTAACGACGGGTTCGCAAGGCGAGCCGATGAGCGGACTCGCACGCATGTCGGTACGCGATCATCCGCGGTTTCGCATCGTACCGGGCGACACCGTCGTCATCAGCGCCACGCCGATTCCCGGAAACGAGAAGAGCGTTTATAAAACCGTGAACAACCTTGCGAAGCTCGGCGCGACCGTGATTCACGGAACCGACGGAAAGTCGCACGTGTCGGGACACGCGTCGCAAGAAGAGCTGCTTCTGATGCTCAACTTGGTCCGCCCCGAGTTCTTCATTCCGATTCACGGCGAGTACCGCATGCTGCTGCAGCACGCCCGTCTCGCCGTCCAAACCGGAGTCGAGAGCGACAACGTCTTCGTCTTGGAAAACGGCGATGTGTTGCAGTTCACCTCGGAATTCTGCGATAAAATCGGTAAAACGTACGGCGGCCACGTCTTCGTCGACGGCTCGGGCGTCGGCGATATCGGCGAGGCGGTGCTGCGGGATCGCAAAGCCCTTTCCAACGACGGCATCATGGTCGTGGTCGTGGCGATCGATAGCGAAGAGGCGCGCGTCACCGCCGGTCCCGACCTGATTTCGAAGGGCCTGTTCTATCTGCCCGAAGCCGGCGGCGTGCTCGACGAGTTGCGCACCGAAACGCTCGCGATGATTCAAGAGGTTTCGGTCGAGGGCATGCGCGACGTCAACACCGTCAAAGAACACATCCGCAGCGGGTTAGCCAAGTCAATCTACGCGCGCACGAAACGCCGCCCAGTCGTCATCCCCGTGGTTATGGAAGTATAGCCTCTCGCTCGCGACAACGTGCCTCCGCTCAGAATGATAGCGCTACAACGTAGACCAGACGTCGAGTTTGCGGCGAACGCTTTCGATGACCGCATCGGTGAACTCGGTCGTGGTTGCGTGACCGCCGAGATCGGCGGTGGCGATGCCGCTGTGCAGCGCCTCGAAGGCCGCTTCGTAGATGGCGCGCGACGCGTTGGCGGCGCGCCGGTCATCGACGTACGAAAGCAACGCGGCTCCCGCGAGGATCATCGCGAGCGGATTGGCGACGTTCTTGCCGGCAAGTCGCGGCGCCGTGCCGTGCGGCGCCTCGGCCATAACGACGCTCGGCGCGAAGCCGCCAATTGCGCCGCTTTCTTGCGGACCGTGGAAGGCGAGGACGAGCGACTCGGCACCGGCGACCGAGCCGAAAAGCTGCATCACCATGTCGGACAGGCAGTCGCCGTCGCGGTTGAGCGCGGGAATGACCAACGCGCTGTCGCCGGCGGCCGAGAGTAACAGGGCGTAGGTCGCGTCGATGAGCTGCGGATCGTAGAGCACGTCGGCGTGGCGCGCCGCTGCTGCATCCATTTCTTCTTTGAGCATGCCTTCGTAGACCGGGCTGACGGTAAATTTCGGACCGCCGAAAACGACCGCTCCCATTTTCTTGGCATGAACGAAGGCGTATTCGGCGACGTCGCGGCACACGCCGCGCGAGATCGTTTCGGTGCGGTGCGCGACTTCGTCGGCGCCTTCGCCTTCGCGCCATTCTTTGGCGCCATACGCGTCGCCGACGGCCATGCGCACGACCGAGATCGGGGCGTGAATCCCGGCAACGGGCCGCACCCGCGGGAGCTTGCGCCCGGTTCGCACGATGACGCGTCCGTCGATGCGCTCGCGAAGAATGCGGTTGGGCGAACCGACGTCGTCTTTTTGCTCGGGTGTGACGGTTGCGGCCTTGATCCCGATGCCATGCTTCTTGAGCGCGTCGGCCGCCTCGAAGACGACGCGGTTCTGCGTCTCGCGGCGGCGTTCGAGCGAGAGGTCGTGCTTTTCGAGCGCGAGCTCGAGGTCGATCACCGAGCGGTCGAGTACGCGCAGCGATTCCAGCAGTAACTCCTGTCCGGTCTGATCGCCCTCGAGGACGACGAGGGTAGGCGTACTCAAAATGAACTCCTCGTATGACGACGAATCGCTAGCTTCCATGGCACGCGCGCGCCGTAGGGCGACGGCGAAGACAAGACTGAACCTCGAGATCGTCGGAATAGCCGCGTTGGGACTCGCCCTCCTGTGTGGTATCTCGCTGGCAATTCCGCACCATACCGGCAGCGTCGGCGCATGGATCGCCGGCGCGCTGCGCCATCTGTTTGGAGGCGCCGCTCCGCTTTTCCCGGTCTTGGTTGCCCTAGTCGGCGCGATCGTTTTTCTCGAAGTCAACGTGCCGCGCATGATTGCCGGGCTGGGCAGCACCGCAGTCGCGTACTTTTTGATCGTCGACACGGCGCTGGCGGCGAGCGGTCCCGGGCGCGGTGGCGTGGTTGGTGCCGACATTTGGTGGGCGCTCCACGCGCTGCTCGGCAACGCCGGTGGCTGGATCGTTCTGGTCGTCGCCGCCATCTCGCTGGCATTGTGGCTAACGAATGCGAACTTGAAACAGCTTATCGGACGCACGATCGTGTTTGCGCGCGGGCTGCGAATGCCGACGTTGCCGGCGTTGCGGGTCGGTTTGCCCGATACGCACGGCACGTTGCGCGAGGCATTCGCTCTGCCGGACGAGCGCCCACCGGCACGTCCGACGGCCTTCGACGACGATGCCCGAGAAGTGGAGGTCGAAGTCGAGCACGCGCCCTCGCCGTTCCGCGTCGAAGCGCTGGTCCCGGTTGCGGCGCCGCCTGCGCCGGTTCAAGTCGTGGAGTACGAGTCGCCCGGCGACGCGACGTCGGCCGCGCACCCGTACCGCTTGCCCGACTTGTCGATCTTCGATCCCCCGCCGGCCGTGGTCGTCGACGAGTCGAATCGCGCGCACGTTCTCGAAGACACGCTCGCGAGCTTCGGCGTCGGTGCGAAGGTGGTACATATCGAACGTGGCCCGTCGATAACCCGCTACGAACTGCGTCCCGAGCGCGGCGTCAAGATTTCCAAGATCGCATCGCTGGCCGACGATCTGGCGCTGGCATTGGCCGCGACCAGCGTGCGCATCGAAGCGCCGATTCCCGGCAAGTCGGCGGTCGGCATCGAGGTGCCGAATCAGACGATTGCGATCGTCGCCATTCGCGAAATCCTCGACGCGATTCCGAACCGAGGTCAAATACCGCCGCTTTGGATGGCGCTCGGCAAAGACATTACGGGACGGCCGGTGTTTGGCGATCTTTGCAACATGCCGCACCTGCTCGTCGCCGGAGCGACCGGCGCCGGTAAGTCGGTGTGCCTCAACACGATCATCGCGTCGTTGCTGGTGACCGCGACGCCGGACCAGGTGCAACTGCTCATGATCGATCCGAAGCGGGTCGAACTGGCGGTGTACAACGGCATTCCGCATCTCATCAAGGAAGTGATTACCGACCCGCGGCTGGCGGCAGGCGCGCTCTTTGAAATGACCAAAGAGATGGACTCCCGCTACGAGCGTTTTGCCAAAGCCGGCGTCCGCAAAATCGAGGAGTACAACGCCAAGTATCCGGACGAAACGCTGCCCTACGTCGTCATCGTGATCGACGAACTCGCCGATCTCATGCTGGTGGCGCCGGCGAAAGTCGAAACGACCATCATGCGTTTGGCGCAGCTCGCCCGCGCGACCGGCATCCACTTGGTCGTGGCTACGCAACGGCCGTCGGTCGACGTCATTACCGGCCTAATCAAAGCAAACATCCCGTCGCGGATCGCTTTTGCCGTCAGTTCGCAGGCTGATTCGCGCGTCGTCCTCGACATGAACGGCGCCGAGCGGTTGCTCGGACGCGGCGACATGCTCTACCTTCCGATCGACGCGCCCAAACCGGTGCGCGCTCAAGGCGCGCTGATTTCCGCATCGGAAGTCGGCCGGCTGGTGGAGTTCTGGGCGCGGCAGTCGCGTCCGCACAACCTCCTCGACGTGGACGTCGTGCCGATGAGCGACGACGACACCGGCAAGTCGGTCGACCCGTTGTGCTACGACGCCGCAAGGTTCATCATCGAAACGAACTACGCGTCGACCGCGCAACTCCAGTCGCAGTTCTCGATCGGCCATCCGCGAGCCGTTCGGCTAATGAAGCAACTCGAGGAGTTCAAAGTTGTCGGACCGCACGAAGGAACCAAGCCGCGCAAAATCGTCGTCGGTTTGGCAGAGCTGGACGTGATGGCGGCGCGCCTGGGCAAAGGCGATGCCGGGCAGCAAGACCTTTTTGCGAGCGGATCGTGAGGATCGTCGCTGCGGTCATCGCCGCGATCGCGTTTGCCGCATTTTTTGCGCTGGGCTGGCAAGTTACGCGCAACGGCGAGCCGCCGGTGCTGGCCGGGTGGGAGCTGGCGTTACAAGGCCATAGCGCGCTGATTGCTTGGTGGCTGACGTGGAGCTGCTACCCGTACGTCCTCGCGCCGCTCGCAGTGGCGTTGCTCGTGGTCGCTTGGCGCGTGCCGGCGTGGCGCGCGCGCAGCCTTTTTAGCGTGGCTATGCTGCTGGTCTGCTGGCAAGGCGCGGATTTCTTCCAGCACTACTTCATGCGGCCGCGCCGGCTGGATTGGGTGGTAAAACACGAAACCGCGTTCTCCTATCCGAGTTCCCACGCGGCCATCGCGGTCGGCTTCTACTTGCTGTGGGCCGTCATGCTCTACACCTCGGGCTTGCCCCGGCGGCCGCGGACGATCGCAGCCGGGGGGCTGGTCGTCCTCGCGGCGGCGATTTGCTGGTCGCGGCTGGCACTTGGGGCGCACTACCTTACGGACGAGGCCGGGGGCGCGTTGCTGGCCACGGCGGTGGTCGCGGCGGCTCTCGCCATCGTCCCGGTAAAGGTCTTTGCGTCCCCCACGGCGCCACTTTAGACTGGACACCATGGCCTACGCCGATCCACTGCTCGCCGGCATCGAACGCAAGATCGAATCGAACGTCCCGCTTTCGTTCGGCGACGGCGTGATGCTGTACCGAACCCACGACGTCCACGGTCTCGGCCGGATGGCGCGAACGGTCAAGGAGCGCAAGAGCGGAAAAAAAGTCTTTTACGTGCTCAACCGCTACATCAATTCCACCAACGTGTGTTTTGCGGGCTGCACGTTCTGTTCGTTTGCCGCCGACGAGTTCAAGGAGCCCGGCCGCGTTTTTAGGATGACGGCCGATCAAGTTTTTGCCAAGGCGGTGGAAACCGGAACGAATTTCAACCAAATCCACATCGTCGGCGGCCACGATCCACGCCAGCTTTCGCTGGATTACTGGTTGCCGCTGATGCGCCGGTTCAAAGAGGCGCTCCCGCACGTGCAGCTCTCGTTGTTCACCGCGGCCGAAATCGAGTACATGGCCAAGCGCCACCGTTTGTCGTTTCCCGACATCGTTTCGGCGTTGCGCGAAGCGGGCCTCGACAACGTCAACGGCGGCGCGGCCGAAATTCTCGCCGAGGAAACGCGCGCCAAGATCTGCCCGAACAAGGTTTCGAGCGCGAACTGGCTCGCGATTCACGAAGAACTGCACCGGCAAGGCGTCGCCAGCAACGCAACGATGCTCTACGGGCACATTGAATCGATCGAAGACCGCGTCGACCATTTCATCCGCCTGCGCGAATCGCAGGAGCGGTCGCCTGGGTTCAACGCCTTCATCCCGCTGGCTTTTCATCCCGACGGAAATGAACTTTCGTATTGCGGATGGACGACCGGCCTCGACGATCTTCGGACCTTCGCCGTCGCGCGCTTGATGTTACACAACTTCGATCACGTCAAGGCGTACTGGATGATTCAGGGCCTGAAGGTGTGTCAGGTTGCGCTACAGTTCGGCGCCGACGACATGGACGGAACGCACGGCTCGACCGACGAGGAGATGATCTACCACGCCGCCGGAACGCAATCGGGACAGTACGTTGACGACCGCGAGTTTCGGCGTTTGATCGAAGACGCCGGCTACGTTCCGGTGCGCCGCAACTCGACGTACGAGGAGTTCCCGTGGGACTGGACGCCGCCCGCCCGCGAGCTCGTCGAAGCCTGATGCTTCGATGCGGCCGGATTGCGTATACGAACGATCTTCCGATCTACGTGGCGTTCGATGCGGGCGCCATTGCATACCCGGGGTCGTTACATGCCGACGTTCCGGCGCGTCTCAACGCCATGCTGCTCGCCGGCGAGCTCGACTTGAGCCCGATCAGCGCGTTCGAATGGGCCAAACACGCCGGCAAACTCGTATTGCTGCCCGACCTTTGCATCGGCGCGCGCGACGACGTCGTTTCGGTCGTGCTGGTTTCGGCCACGCCTCCGGCGCTGCTCGACGGCGCGATGGTGTACGTTACCGGCGAATCGGCCAGCGGACGCAACCTTCTGCGCGTGATTCTCGAGCGGAGATACAGCGTTCGGCCCAACTATGCCGTCGAGGCGCATCCGCTCGAACGAGCGCGCGACGGTGAGCCGACGTTGTTGATCGGCGACTCGGCAATCGATGCGATCGAAACCGTGCCCGCGGGGAACGTTTACGATCTCGGCAAGTTGTGGCACGAGTGGACCGGCGAACAAACCGTTTTCGCCGTCTGGGCGGCGACGCGCGCGGCGTACGAACGGGATCCCGAAGGTATTCGCGCGTGCCTGCACGCGCTGACCGACGCGTGCACGTGGTCGCGCTCACACATGGACGTCGTCGTCGCGGCAGCGCAGCGCGCAATTGCGCGCCCTCCGGGCTTCTACGAGACGTACTACGGGAAGCTGAATTTCACGTTCCATTCCGCCGCGCAGAATGGATTGGCGGCTTTCTGTCGCGAGCTGCACGCCATCGGCGCGATCGACGCGGTTCCTTCGCCTCTGCCGGAGGTCATCGGTGTCCTCACTCGTTAGCCTGCTCGACCGCGCCGCCGGCGGCGGGCGCCTGACCTTCGACGAAGGCGTGCGGCTCTATAACGACGCGGATATTCACGACCTCGGTGCCGCCGCCCACGCGCGGCGCATGCAGCTGTATCCCACGAACGTCGTCACCTACGTAATCGACACCACGATCAATTACACCAACGTTTGCAACGTGCACTGCACGTTCTGCGCCTTCTTCCGGCCCGAGAATCATAAGGAAGGCTACACGATGTCGCACGACACCGTGCTGGAGCGCGTCAAGTACGCTGCCGACCAGGGCGCGACGCAGATCATGATTCAAGGCGGCGTGAATCCCGAGCTGGGCATCGACTGGTTCGAAACGCTGTTCGATCGCGTGCGCCGCGAGTATCCGGACGTCGACATTCATTCGCTGTCGGTCTCGGAGATCGTCGGCTTGGCGCACGTCGAGCAGATCGGCATTCACGACGTCCTGTCTCGCCTGAAGGCGGCGGGCATGAAGTCGCTCCCGGGCGCCGGTGCCGAGATTCTGGTCGAACGCGTGCGCAAGCGGATTTCGGCGCGGAAGGTCAAGCCGCACGAATGGCTAGACGTCATGCGGGTTGCGCAGACATTGGGCATGCCGACGACCGCTACCATGATGTTCGGCTCGATCGAGACTGCGGAAGAACGCATCGAGCACATGCACGTGTTGCGCGAGCTGCAAGACGAAACCGGCGGATTCACGGCCTTCATTCCCTGGTATTACGTGCCGTTCAAAACCCCGCTGCGCGGCCGCGAGGCAACCGGTCTGGAGTACCTGCGAGTGTTGGCGGTGTCACGTTTGTATCTCGACAACTTCCCGCATCTGCAGGCTTCCTGGCTGACCCCGGGCTTGAAGATGGGCCAGATGGCGCTCTTTTACGGCTGCGACGACATGGGCGGCACGATCATCGAGGAGCGCGTCGTGCACGATGCCGGCAGCACGAACGAAGCCACGCGCCGCGATTTGGAGTCGCTCATCGTCAAGGCCGGCTTTACGCCGGTGATTCGCGACACCTACTGGAACACGCGTAACGACATCGCTCTCGCCACCGCAGTCTAGCTCGAGGCTTGGTTAGGCGGCTTCGGTAATCGTTGCGCCGCCGAGCACTTCGGTGCCGTCGAGATCGAGAAGTGCGACGAGTTGCCCCGGTGCGACCGCGCGCTGTGGCTCGTCGAAACGGAGCGTGAGCTTGCCGTTCGCAAAAACGTCAGCGGTCGCGCGAGCCGGACGGGCGCGATAGCGCACCATTGCAAGAAGGGGCGTTCCGGCGCGAGTAAATCGTTCGGGCCGGATGAGATTGAGCCCATCGGCGTGTAGCGTTTGCGCGAGCAGTTCGTCTTCGCGTCCGACGACCAGCGTGTTGGTCGCCGCATCGATGCGCGTGACGTAGCGCGGGCCGTCGCTGTGCGGCGGAAGCCCGGCCCGCTGGCCGACCGTGTAGCGCGCGATGCCGGCGTGCGCTCCAACCCGCTCTCCGGACGTTCCTACGATCGCGCCGGGTCGGTTGCCGTCGGGGCGGATGCGTTCCAGAACGTCGCGGTAGTCGCCACCTTCGACGAAGCAGATATCTTGCGACTCGGTCTTATCGTGCACCGGTAACCCGAGACGGCGCGCGTGATCGCGCGTCGCCGCCTTGTCGAGTTCGCCGAGCGGAAGAAGGAGACGGTCGAGTTGCGCGGGCGCGAGCTGCGCGAGCGCGTACGCTTGATCTTTCGCGTGCGCGTTACGGTACAAGTGCGGACCGTCGGCGCGCCGTTTGACTCGCGCGTAGTGCCCGGTGGCGACGAATCGGGCGTTCAAGCGATCGGCGTACTGCGCGAGCGTTCCGAGCTTGACGAAGTTGTTGCACGCGACGCAAGGATTGGGAGTGCGCCCGGCAGCGTACTCCTCCACGAAGCGCTCGATGACGCTTCGCCGGAACGTTTCTTCAAAATCGAGGACGTAATGGGGGATGCCCAGCGTCGACGCGCTGCGCCGCGCATCGTCGAAATCGTCGATGCCGCAACAACTCTTGGCGTGTGCGGGCTTCGACGGCGAGTACATTTTCATCGTCACGCCGACGACGTCGTAGCCGGCTTCAAGCAAGAGCCCGGCAGCGACCGCGGAGTCGACGCCGCCGCTCATGGCTGCAATTACGCGTTCCTTCACCATCTGACTGCGGACAGGATAACACTAGGTCGGGGCTAACAGAAGCCCCAAATGCCAGCCCTGGGTGACCGGTTTCGCGCCGCACGCGAGGCTCGCGGCCTCTCCCTGTCCGAAGTTTCCGAGCAAATTCGCATCCGGTCGGTCTATTTGGCCGCCATCGAAGAGGAAAACTGGAAAGCCATCGGCGCGGCAGTGTACGTTCGAGGGTTCCTGCGGACGTACGCTCGGTTCTTGGGTCTCGACCCCGAAGAGGTGGTGACGGCGTTCAACGGTGCGGCCGAGCCTTCGCAAGAAGGGGCGTCCGCGCACCTTCCTTCCCGCGCCGAACGCTCCTCAAAGCGTGGATCGCTGATGGTCTGGATTGCGGCATCGGTGGCCGTCTTGCTGGTGGCCTTCGTATTCTTCAACGCTTTGACGATGCGGCGCGACGCCGTCCCCGTCGCGTCGGGAGCCGGCGCCTCTCCGCTTCCTTCTATAGGCCCCTCGACGACGGGCGCTCCCACGGATTCCGAGGCGAGTCCGGGTGCCGCCGTCACCCCGATCGCCGGTGCCCGGCCGGGTCCGAGCGCATCGCCGCTGGCGGGGGCGAACTCTCTTGCCGTGGTCCTGTCTGCGCCGTCCTGGCTCAGAGTAACCGTTGACGGCAATGTTAGCATGGAGGGTACGTTTCCGGCCGGGACCAGCAAAACGTTCCACGGCAAGAGCGCCTTGGTACGAATCGGTAACGCCGGCGGCGTCGAGATCTACGTGAACGGCAAAGACGTCGGAAAGCTCGGGAAACTGGGCGACGTAGCCGAGCGCGTTTTTACGCTGTAGGAGAGATTTAAGGTTGCCCACCGACGCATCGTTTGATATCGTGTCGCGGATCGACCGGCAAGAGCTGGATAACGCGCTCAACCAGGCGCGCAAGGAGATCGAAAACCGGTTCGACTTCAAGCACAGCAAGACGAGCATCGAATCCGACGAGAAGAAGATTACGTTGATTTCCGACGACGAGCTCAAGATGCGCAACGTCGTCGACGTGGTGCAGAGCAAGGCAATCAAACGCGGCGTCGACGTTAAGGCGCTCGAGTTCGGCGAGGTCGAACCGGCGGGGGGAAGCACGGTTCGCCAAGTGATTACGCTGCGCGCGGGCATTCCAAAAGACAAGAGCAAGGCGCTCATGGAGAAGATCAAATCGCTCAAGCTCAAGGTGAACGCACAGTATCAGGACGAGCAGATCCGCGTCTCTGGAAAGAGCAAGGACGATCTGCAGAAGGTCATCACCGCGCTCCGTGCGTTCGAGTTCGACCTGCCGTTGCAGTTCGTGAACTTTCGCTAGGAACCGTCGCAGCGTGAAGTCGGTCGCCTTCGTCAGTTTGGGGTGCGCCAAAAACCTGGTCGACACCGAAGTGATGATCGCCAAACTCGGCGCCGCGGGTTGGCGCTTAGAGGGCGATGCCAGGCGCGCCGACACGGTCGTCATCAATACGTGTGCGTTCATCGATCCGGCCAAGGCCGAATCCACCGAGACGATTCTCGAGCACGCCGCCGTTAAGCGGAGCGGTCAACAGCTCGTCGTCGCCGGCTGCTTGGCGCAGCGGTACGGCGAACAGCTGCAGTCGTTGATTCCAGAGATCGACGGCGTCGTCGGTACCGGCGCGTACGCCGGCATCGTGGAGCTCCTCGACGACGTCGAGGCCGGTCGCCGGCCGGTGCGTCTCGATTTCGCTCCGGAGCCCGAACACGACTTTTTGCCGCGCTTGGTCACGACGCCGCGAGCCACCGCGTATCTAAAAATCGCCGAGGGTTGCGATCACCCGTGTACGTTCTGTATCATTCCGACGTTGCGCGGTGCGTTTCGAAGCCGCAGCGAGGAGTCGATTCTCAAGGAGGCGCGCGCGTTGGCGGGGGCCGGTGCCAAGGAGCTGATTTTGATCGCGCAGGACACGTCGATGTGGGGACGCGACCGCGGGTTGCGTCGCGGCGGACTCGCGGGGCTGCTGGAACGGCTGCACGAAGTCGACGGCATCGAATGGATTCGCCTGCTGTATTTGTATCCGGCAACCGTCGACACGGAGCTGGTTGCGGCAATCGCCGATCTCCCGAAGGTATGTAAGTATATGGACATGCCGCTGCAGCACGCGCATCCGGACGTGTTGCGCGCGATGCGGCGGCCGAGCAACGGCGAACGCTACTTGGAGATCCTCGACGAATTTCGTTCGCGGGTTCCGGCCATCACGATGCGCTCGACGTTCATAGTTGGCTTTCCCGGAGAAACTGCGGCGCACGTGGACTATCTCGAAGAGTGGATCGGCCGCGCGCAGCTCGATCGCGTCGGGTTCTTCGAATACAGTTCCGAAGAAGGAACCCCGGCCGCCGGTTTACCGGCCGCCGTAAGCGCGCGCGAGCGTCGCAAACGGCTGCTACGCCTACGCGAAGCGCAGCGCGTCGCATCGGAACGCGCACGCGGCAAACGCATCGGCCACAGCGTACGAGTATTAGTTGAAGACCGGCGTGCGCTGCGAGCGGGCGACGGCTTTCGCGAGCATCTGGGTGCATCGCACGCCTGGTTCGGACGCTCGGAAGGCGAAGCGCCCGGCGTCGACGGAGGCGTCTATTTCGCCGGCGAAAACGGAGGCGTTCGTCCGGGGGAGTTCGTCGCGGTCACGCTGAGGGGCCACGGGCCGTTCGACTTTTTCGGTCGCGTCACGTCACGGGAGCCTGCCGCAGTTGGGTAAACACCTCGCGCCCGAGCTCGAACCGGCTCGCCGGCCTTCGGGCGGAGTTTGGCGCCGGATTGCGTTGATCGCCGGATTGGTCGCGCTGTTGGCCGGATCGGCGATGGCGGCGTATGCATTCTTCGAGCATAAAAATCCCGTCGTCGCGATCACGCAAATGTTCGTTCCGAGTCCGCAGCAAATGTTCGGCAAGCCGAATATTTTGGTACTGGTCGAAGGGCTCGACTACGACTATACGAGCAAGGACGAAGAATTTTCGACGAACTCACGCAGCGATGCGATTTGGGCGGTCAATCTCGACTTCGCGAACAAGCGCATCTATCAACTTTCGATTCCGCGCGATATGGTCGCGACGATGCCCAACGGCACGCGGGCGAAAATCAATCAGGCGCAGTCCGACGGCGGCGTCACCGAAGCAAAGAGCGTCATCTCGCAGTTCCTCGGGATTCCCGGATTCGACCGGTACGTAATCCTGCGCATCGACGCGACCAAGGAATTCGTGGCCGCCATCGGAGGTGTCGACGTCGACGTCAAGTCGTCGGATTGCCTGAAATATAAAACCGGCTGCACCGGCCAGACGATCGACTACGACGACTCGTGGGGGCATCTGCACATCCACTTCAAGCAAGGCATGCAGCATCTCAACGGCGAGCAAGCCGTGGCCTACATGCGCTTCCGGCACGACTGGTGCAGCGACCCATGCCGGATCATGCGCCAGCAGCAAGTCATGCACGCGATGGCGGCCAAAATGCGCGGCGACCGGGTAAACACGTTTATGCACATGGGCGACTTGCTGGCCGTCTTTCGCAAATACGTGCAGACCGATTTCAGCAATGGAGAACTGCTCGCGCTGGTCACCCACTATCAGGGTATGGGCGACAACGCGATCGTGAACAATCAGGTGCCGTACACCACCGACATCGACTTGCCCGTCTACGGCAACTCGTTGCTTCCCGACGTCGAGGCGCGCGCGCGGCTGGTGAACGCGATGCTGCTCGCTCCGCCCGTGCCGGAGCCCTCGCCGGATGCGATGGCGTTAGCCGCCATCGCTCCCGGAACGCTGCGTGTTGACGTGCAAAACGGGAGCGGCATCAGCGGTGCCGGCCGGCGAGTGGCCGACGCGTTACGGAAAGCGGGATTCACCGTCGGCGACGTTGGGAATGCGCCGCGCGACGACTACGTGACCAGCGAAATCCACGAGCACTCGACGATCTCGTTTGCGGGCGCGAGGGTGCGCGCGTCTTTACCGGTGGCCCTGCAAAAGGCGGCGGTGGTGCCTGACCCCTCGCCGGTCGGCTCGGCCGACCCCGAGGCGAGTCCGACCACCAGCGACGTGACGGTGATCGTCGGCGCCGACCTTGCAAGAGTCCCGTCGCTGGCGTCGGGAACGCCGGCGGCACATTAGTCGTGCCGTTCGAAAGTGACGCGTAACGTGAAGATCTTTGCGGCGATCGTCCTGATCGGCAGCCTGGCCTACGCCGGCTGGCATTCGTTCGTTCGCAACAGCGAGATCGTGCCGGCCTTGGTGACGCCGGACATGAACGTGCATCTCGAGTTCTCCGGTGACTTGCCGTCGCGACTCCATCGCGTGTCGCAAGACGTTCCGCTCCAGGATCGATCGGGCCGCCCCAAACTGATCGCCTTGACGTTCGACGACGGTCCCTATCCGGTTTTCACGCCGATGCTGCTCGACGTGCTTCGCGACGCACACGTTCCGGCGACGTTCTTCTTAATCGGTAAGGACGCGCTCGAATGGCCCGAAATCACGCGGCGAATCGAAGCCGAGGGTAACGAAATTGCCGACCACACGTACTCGCATCCCAATCTCGACGAAGAGCCCGACGCGACGGTCCGCACGGAGATTCTCGAAGGTCGCGACGTTCTTTGGCGCTTGAGCCACGATCCCGGCGTGCGAACCTTGATGCGTCCGCCGCACGGCCGCTACACCGAACGTACGCTGCAGGTGGCGCAGTCTTTGGGCTACTCCGTCGTGCTGTGGACCGACGACAGCGGCGACTGGCGAAGCCTAACGGTGAATCGCATCGAACACCATCTGCTGACGCACGCAACCGCTCCCGAGATCGTGCTTCTTCACAGCGGGAAGCTCGCAACGATCGAAGCGATGCCGACGGTGATCGAGCACTTCGAACGGGCCGGGTACCGCTTCGTTACGGTGAGCGAACTGCTCCGCCACGTCAGCCAAACCGAACTCAATCACCCGCTTCGCCGTTCGGTATAACGGAGGGGCCACGCATTCCGCGCCAGATCATCGATGTGGAATCGAGCCGGCCGGCCTACGTCCGGCGCCGCGTCACGACATTTATCGTGACGGCCGTCATACTTTTGGCGCTGGCGGCGGCCGCTTGGTTCTCTTGGAGTCACCACATGGCGCCGTTTGCGCGCTAGCAGCCGAATCTTCCAGGAAACTTCGCCTCCTGAGGGAACCTGGGACCGGTTCCGGTGAGGTTCACGATCCCAAGGAGAGAGAATGTTTCCTAGGCTTACCATAGGGTTCCTCGTGCTCAGCGCGGCCATCGTGGTCGCCGCTTGCAGTTCGTACGGAAGTGCGAGCGTGAACGTCGGGCCTAATTTCCCGGCGATGACGCTGTATGCGAGCAACAGCAATCAGAATGCGATCGGCATCTACAATAAGGGTCAAAAAACCGGCACCGGACCGGCATTTCAGATCGGTGGTTCCAGCACGACGCTGAACGGACCCCAATACCTCGCCTTCGATACGACGCATAACCTGTGGGTCACGAACTACAATCCGTCGACGAATAGGGCGCTGCTGATCGAGTTCCAGGCGCTCGCAACCGGAAACGTTCTCCCCTTGGCGTCGGTCGCGATCGGTGGACGTCCGCGCGGCATCGCCATTTCGCCGAAGGACGTATCGTCGAAAAAGGTCAGCCTGATGATCATTGCCGACGTCATTCCAACGGAGAAGTATCCGAGCCAGCTGCTGCTGTTTACCGAAGGCAGCACGACGCCGTACCAATCGATCGCCGGACCGCTGCCGTCGCTGCGCGTTCCGGGCGGGGTGGCGCTGGACTCAAATAACAAGATTTACGTCACCAACGTACAGGGTGCTTCGGTCGACCAGTTCATTCTGCCGACGCCTTCGCCGACACCGAGCGGTTCGCCAAGTCCGACGCCGTCACCGAGCCCGACGCCGACCGGATCGCCATCCGGGTCACCCACGCCATCGCCGACGCCATCGCCGACTCCGACGCCGGTCAACATTCGGCCGACGTTCACGATTGCGGGTTTCAAGACCGGCGTCGTCACCCCGACCGGCATCGACGTCGACAGCAACGGCAACATTTACATCGCCGACCAAGGCCGGCTCGGCGGGTTGGCTTCGGTTCGCGTCTTCGCCAAGCCGAAGACGAAGGGTATCATTAATGCTGCCCCGATCCGGATCATTGAAGGCTCCCACACGGGTCTCACGACGCCGACCGACGTGAAAGTCAACACGACGACCGGTTTCATTTACGTCGCCGATTCAAAGAGCATCTTGGTTTTCCCGATCAACGCGCACGGTGACCAAGTGCCGACGCTGATATACAACTCGCCGGGGGCGGTGACCGGCCTCGGCATCGTCCCCTAAGCGCGTGTCATCCTGAGCGGATCGCCTTTCGAAACCCTGGGGGCCGGTTCGCCGGTTCCCTAGGGCGGGAACCTACCATGGAGAACCTCTAGCAACCGTATGTCATTTCTGAAGGCCATTTTCGACGGAAACGAGCGAGAAGTAACTCGTCTGCGCCGCACGGCGACGGCGGTCAACGCGCTCGAGGCGGAAACGGCTGCGCTGACCGACGAGCAGCTGCGCGCCAAAACGCAAGAGTTCCGCGACCGCCTAGCGGCCGGCGAAGAGCTGGAAGCGATGCTGCCGGAAGTCTTTGCGGTGGTCCGCGAGGCCGGCAAGCGCACGTTGAGTATGCGCCATTTCGACGTGCAGATCATGGGCGGCCAGGTGCTCTACGAAGGCCGCATCGCCGAGATGAAGACCGGCGAAGGCAAGACCTTGGTCGCAACGTTGCCGGTGTACGCGCGGGCGCTCGAAGGCCGCGGGGTCACCGTCGTGACCGTTAACGACTATCTTGCCCGGCGCGACGCGGAATGGATGAGCCCGCTGTACGAGTTCCTCGGCCTCACGGTCGGGATCATTCAGCATGGCCTTGACTCCGCAGAGCGCCGCGCCGCTTACAATTGCGACGTTACTTACGTCACCAACAACGAGGTCGGCTTCGACTACCTGCGCGACAACATGGCATGGCAAGTCGAAGACCTGGTGCAACGCGAGTTGTACTTCGCACTCGTCGACGAGGTCGACTCGATTCTAATCGACGAAGCGCGCACGCCGCTGATCATCAGCGGGCCATCTCAGGAATCGGGCGAGCTGTATGACAAGTTCGCGCAGATTCTTCCACGCCTGAAGAAGGGCGAGGACTATACGGTCGACGAGAAGGCGCACGCCGTTCCGATTATGGAACCGGGCGTGGCCAAAGTCGAGAAGATGCTCGGCGTTCAGAACCTCTACGACCAGCGCAACATCGAGCTGGCGCATCAGCTCAACGCGGCCCTAAAGGCGTGGAATCTCTTTCATCGCGACCAGCAGTACATCGTCAAGGACGGCGAAGTCATCATCGTCGATGAGTTCACCGGCCGCTTGATGTACGGCCGCCGCTACTCCGACGGGATTCACCAGGCGATCGAAGCCAAAGAAGGCATCAAAGTTCGCGGTGAAGACCAGACGCTCGCGACGATCACGTTTCAGAATCTGTTCCGGCTGTACGACCATCTCGCCGGCATGACGGGTACCGCGAAAACCGAGGAGCGCGAATTCCGCGATATCTACGGCTTAGACGTGGTCGTCGTTCCGACCAACCAGCCGATGGTCCGCAAAGACAACTCCGACATCGTTTACAAGTCGGAAAAGGCGAAGTTCGATGCCGTCGTCGACGAGATCATCGCCGAGCACCAAAAGGGCCGCCCGGTCTTGGTCGGCACGCGGTCGATCGAGAAGAGCGAACTGCTGGCGGCGATGCTGCGCCGGCGCGGCGTCGAGTGCAACGTGCTCAACGCCAAGTATCACGAGCAAGAAGCCGAAATCATCAAAGATGCCGGCCAGAACAGTCAGGTGACGATCGCCACGAACATGGCTGGCCGCGGCACCGACATCAAACTGGGCGACGGCGTCGCGCGCAACGGCGGACTACACATCATCGGTACGGAGCGTCACGAGTCGCGCCGTATCGACAACCAACTCCGCGGCCGCTCGGGGCGGCAAGGCGATCCCGGCTCATCGCGTTTCTATATCTCGCTCGAAGATGAAGTCATGCGCCTGTTTGGCGGCGAGCGCATGACGGCAATCATGGATCGCGTCGGCTTCACCGACGAGCAGCCGATCGAATCGGGCCTGGTAACGAAGTCGATCGAGCGCGCGCAGAGCAAAGTCGAGAATCACAACTACGAGATTCGCAAGCACGTCCTCGAATACGACGACGTCATGAACAAGCAGCGCACGATTATCTATGCGGACCGCCGTGCGATTCTGGAAGGGACGTTCGACTCCCGGACGTTCATGTTGCAAAGCTTAGTGAGTAAAGTCGACGAGGCCGTCGAACAGAACGCGCCCGAGAACGCGCATCCGAGCGAATGGGACTTCGGCGAAATGCTCGATCAACTCGATCAAGTTTTCCCGCTCAAACGCGAGATGACCGTCGCCGACTTAGAAACCAAGGATCGCGAGGAAACTCGGCGGATCTTGAACGCCAGGGCGCTCGCGGCGTACGAAGCCAAGGAAAAGGAAGTCACGCCCGAAGTGCTGCGCCTTGTCGAGCAGCGCTACTTGCTGCTGCCGATCATCGATAGGCAATGGGTCGACCATCTGTACGTGATGGATCACCTCAAGACCGGCATCGGGCTACGCGGCTACGGTCAAAAAGACCCGCGCGTGGAATACGAAAAGGAAGCGTTCGAGATCTTCGAGTCGCTTAAGAACAACATTTCGGACGAGGCCATCAAAGGCGTCTTCCGCGTTGTCATCGAGCAGGGGCCGCCGCCGTCGGAGATGATGCAGCAAACCGGCAGCCCGCAATTCCAGCCGATCCCATCGGGAGAAATGATTCCGCAACCATCGCAAGCACAAGGCCGCTTAGGCCCGCAGGAAGTGGAGCAACTCCTCGGGCCCATGCCAGGCGCCGACCGCAGGCCGCAGCAACTTCACACGAACAAAGACGACGAATCGGGACCGAAACCCGTGCAGCGCGAGGCACCCAAAGTCGGTCGTAACGAGTTGTGCCCGTGCGGAAGCGGAAAGAAATACAAGAAATGCCACGGGGCCGCGGCTTAAGGGGCATAGAGGAACGGGTGCGAAACGGGGCCCCCTCCGCCACGCGCGTTGCGATCCGGGCGCGGGGCGAAAAGGCTATAAAATAAGGCTTTTTCCGTATATCACGTGATCGGCCGGGTTCGCGCGTCGCTCGTGCAAACTTTGCAATCGCGTTTGCAAAAACTGCGACGCGTCGAAAACGCTATATGGCATAAGGCCTGTTCGTTAGGCCGGGCGATGCATGGTCCGACAGATGCAACGAGGCGCATTGGTCGGTGCCTGCATGCACCCGCTCGCAATCTGCAATGGCGCCACGATCGGCGGCGTGGCTGCGGGGCGGGTGTGGATGTGATGCCTGCAAAGAAACACGGCCCCGCGAATCGCGATGCCGTGCGCGGTTTTATTGGCTACCGCTGCGAATGATCCGTTCGCTTTCACGGCGTTAAGGAATAGACGTTTCCGTGGTGCTGATAGCCGGAACCATATGTCGTGCCGTACAGCGTGCCATCTGCTACGACCAGGCCCGCGTAAGGGCTTATGCCACTTCCGGTCCTGAAACTGTGCAGCACCGTCTCCTCGCCGCTCGTTGTGAGGCTGAAGACCACGCCGACATTTTTCACGCCGCCCATCAACGTCGTGCCGTAAAGCAGACCCTTAAAGTTAATCAGACCTGCGATGGGTTGACTGCCGTCGCCTCCGGTGAAGTTGAAAACTGACCGTTCTCTTCCGAATGTCGTGATGCTGAAAACCGTACCGGCATATTGCGGGCCTGGGCCGTGTTGCGTCGTGCCGTAAAGCGCACCCCTGGTGTAAATCAAAGCACACGAAGGAAGCGTGCCATCGTTGGCGTTTGCCCCAAAGCTATAGAGCACGTGCTCCTTCCCCGCCGTGCTGATCATGAAGACGGTTCCGCGCTTATACTTACCGCCTTGGGTGGTCGTGCCGTAGAGCGTGCCGCCGACGTTGAGCAGGGCTGCTTGCGGATACAAGCCATCGTTAGTTTGCTTGCCGAAGCTATACAACAGACGTTCCGTGCCACTCGTCGTAATACTGAACACCGTGCCGCAGCCAGCATTCCCGCAGGGTAGCGCGCCGCCTTGATACGTCGTGCCGTATAGCGTGCCGTTGACGTCGATCAGGCTCGCGTAAGGCTGATCGCCGCCGTTTCCGGTGTAGGGGAAACTATAAAGCACCTTTTCCTTACCACCCCGTGTGATGCTGAAGACCGTACCGGAGTCATTTGCGCCTCCTTCGACCGTCGTGCCGTAAAGCGTGCCGTTGACGTCGAGAAGTCCCGCCACCGGTCCCGAGCCGTCGCCCGATCCGCCGAAACTGTGAAGCACGGTTTCCTCGCCGGTCTTGGCGACCGCAAACACCGTTCCAGCGTTGTTCGAACCGCCCATAATCGTCGTGCCGTAAAGCGTCCCCTTGACGACGATCAATCCCGCGTACGGATTCGTACCGTCGGCCGCCGATTTGCCGAACTCGTGGAGTATGTGGTACGCCTCACTCGCGCGCGATTGCTGCGGCGCCAACCCCGCCGGAGACACGCTAAGCGGGGGCTGCGATTCGCCGCAGCCCGCAAGCAATGCGGCAGCCGCACCGAGACTCAAGGCGTAGCGATTGGTAGCGAAGATACTCATTCGCGGGTCTCCTCGTAGCTAAACGATTTTGAAGACGATTCGCGTTATGGGGACCCAGTCCCGGTTCGAAACCAAGCCAAGCGGCACGAACAGGTCTCTGCTACGGCGCGCTGAAGGTCGCGAATACGGTATCAGGCTCAGCGGTTTCATCGTTCGGTTAAGTTTGAATAGGTAGTGGTTGAAATGATTTATTCACGACTGACACGCCCCGTAACAGTTCTCGGATGCGCAAGTCTGATTTCAGGATGCGCGGGACTTTCGCCAAGTGGGAGCGCCGGCGTAACGATGCCAGTAGTTCGTTCTTATGCAGTCGCACAGTTTAAATCATTTCACTACACAGGAAAGCCGCAACGGTTTAAAGTCCCAAGTAGCGTAACGCAAGTCACGATCATTGCTGACGGCGCAGGGGGTGGAAGCGGCACGGGTTATGCGCCTGGCGGACGTGGCGGGCATGTTCATGCTATCGTGCCAGTGCAATCAAATGAAACGCTGTACGTTTACGTTGGCGGCGTTACGAATGGCAGCAGCGGCGGATTTGACGGTGGTGGAAACGGCGAACAGTGGGGTTACTGCGGTGGTCCTTTCGGAGGTGGAGGTGCGACCGATGTGCGAGAGGGTGGGCAAAGTTTAGAAAATCGCATTGTTGTTGCGGGCGGGGGAGGCGGCGCAGGTGGTGATTTGTGTAGCAACACCCAAGGCCAAGGTGGTCCAGGCGGAGCGCGTACGGGTGGTCGCGGCCAGGATGCTTCTGGCGTTGGCGCTGGAGACGGGGGAACTGGTGGTACGCAAACCCACGGTGGTTTGGGTGGGAAAGGCGGTAGTGGTTCTTCCGGAGACGGACAACGCGGAAAGCCTGGCAATGTAGGAGTTGGTGGTGCCGGAGGCAACGCGGTTTGCGATGGAAGATGCCCGGCCGGCGGCGGCGGTGGGGGTGGATATTATGGTGGTGGTGGCGGCGGCGGCGGTGGATATTATGGCGGCAGCGGCGGTGGCGGCGGCGGAGGATCCTCGTTTGTCGAAGCGAGTGCTAAAGGTTTTCGAATGTACCGAGGCTCGAAATACAACACGGGTAATGGTTACCTAACGATCGAGTGGCATCAGTGACCTGTCTACATTAGGAAGGCCGCGTTACACCAAGCTCTTTTTAAAGCAGCGGTTATTCCAGCGATGCCTTGACCATTCCGCGGCATAAGCTTACAAGTCTCAGCAGATTATACCAATGCCTCGGATGGGGCACGCGCGCTCCGGCACGAAAGCGGGAGCACACCGTGAGCGAAAGATCCGTCGCCTTGGCGATTTCCGCGAGAGTGAAGGCGTCGAGCTTCGGCACGATCTCGCGCAAGAACCACGCGGCATCGCGATCGCCGCCGCTTCTGCAGCGCGTCCATTTACGATTGCGGCGATGCAGCTCGGCATTAGCTTCGCCGCGCTTGCGCCTGGCGCGATCGCTCGCGCGCGGATCGTGGGCTAGGTTTAGGTCTCGTCACCGATCTTGCGACTAGTAGTCGATCTCGGGCCCGGGGCTTTGCACCGACATGCACGTCTGATAGTCCGAGGGCTCAGGGATCTTTGTAAACTTTGTCGGCTGCTGCGAGTAGTTGAAAACGTCATCGTAGGCGTCGGCGCGCTTATCGTCCAGGCCCAGCGTAAACGTCGGCCCGAGGAAGGTCTTCTCGATAAAATGCAACGCTGATGCCGTTTCATGCTGCGAATGCGAAATGTAATGCTGCTTGGCGTACGGAGAGATGATAATCAGCGGTGTTCGGTATCCAAGGCCCTCATAGGCGCCTGTTACGGGGTTCTGGTATTGCGGCGGAACGACGTGGTCAAAGAAGCCGCCCCACTCATCCCAGCTAATTATGATCGCCGTACTATTCCAATAAGAACTCTTGCCGATCGCGTTCACAATCGCAGTTATCCATGCCGGGCCGCAGTCCCCCGCTTTTGCACCTGGGTGGTCGGACGCACCTTCGTGTGGCATTACCCATGACACTTGCGCAAGATTGTTATGCGCGATGTCGGTAAGCACTAGCGTATCTGGTGTGACGATGTTGTTTTCGTCCGGTCCATAGCGCACCGCCTTGATCGAGTCAAACGCGTCCAGCCAATCAGAATCGTACTTATTGAAGCCAGACGAGTTTTGCCGCGGCTCCGATGGTGGAGGAGTCGGCTGCTTGTACCATCGCCACGAAACCTTCGCGGCGTCGAGCCCCTTCGCGATGCTGGTAATGGTATAGCACGGATTTGGTCCCTTGACCTCATGTCCGAAGATCGCCGGAAACGTCGGAGGACGCGCCTGCCCGTATTTCAGGTAAAATTCAAACGGCGGACTACTCGGATCTTTCGGTGCGTCGCAGCCCCAAGGCATCACGCTCGGGACCTCGGAAGCGTGGTTTTCCTGCCCGGCGACAAGTTCCAGGTGCTGCCCGTAACTCGGGCCGTTGTCCGACGCAAAGTTATCGTCACCGAGAGTATATCGTGACGCCATTGTCCAGTACGGCTGAATTTCGGATTTTGGAACATATGTGAAGGGAAACTTATAGTAGGATGATCCGTAAAATATCCAACACTTGGGTTCGTTGACCCAGTTGTACACCCATTTCTTGCACTCTCCAGTTGTCTCGTGATTGGCAACCATTAGGTTCCATCCGTCATTCTTGCCGCCATCGTAGTCTTCGAGGAAATCATAGTGATAGTGAGGTATATCAAGCGTTAGGACGATGGAGTGCGCTTCTAGGGTGTACTTCTTGCCGTGGCCGTAGCCGTACGTCGCCGTGTTGGCACCGGGAAAACCGTAGAAGAGGTTATCGAAACTTCTGTTCTCCTGCATGATTATGACGATGTGCGTAATCGGTGACGAACTTGAGTGCCGACGCGCGAAGAGACTCGTCGATGCGTCGGGGACGAGGTTGTGCGTGGAGGACGCTGAGTTGCAGGCCGCGGCCAGCGCCAGGGCGGCCAGCCCTAGGACAATAAAAACGTATCGCTTCATGATACTCCGTCCGCGGTGCAGGTTCGTCCGATCATTTGGCGTGCGATAACAGAACCCCCCTCGCGATTAAGCCAGCCCTGCGCCCTCTAAGCGAGTCCTCAGTTGTCTCCCATCGCCTTGGGTGTGATATCCGGGTTTAGGCGTCGGGGAGCGGCGGTATCAATCGTTCTAAGCGCCTCTTCGATCTTAACGATGGTCGAGACATGCGGTGTCACCCCTTGGTTGACGAACGCCTGAAGCTTGGAGCGCGCAACACCGCTCATGCGAGCGATTCGCTTGATTCCAGCGGCCCCCACCGCCGCACGCAAGGCGTTGAACTGCTCTTCGGGGTTTCGGACGACAGAAGGGAAGCTCGCCAAGCGAACGCAAAAGCCTGACCTACTGGGGTTCAGATTTCAAGAGCGCAGGGATCCAGTTTCTTGCGAGCGCTTACACCCTGCACGTCACGATACACCTGCTACGCCCATGCATCGCGTTGCGATGCTAAAAGCCCTTATACCATATAGCGTTTTCGACGCCGTGGGGTTTTTGCAAACGCGATTGCAAAGTTTGCACGAGCCGCGCGCGAGGCCGGCCGATCATGAGATATGCGAGAAAACCCTTATGTTGCAAGGGTTTTCGAGTGCAGCGGCGAGAACTGCGACGGCGCAGCAACGCCGCGACAGACGCCCTCGGCAGCAATCCACGTTCCGGCAACAACGATACCTTCGTGATAGGCGTCACTTCGTGGCTGCTGCTTTTGCATCGCGGCAGTTACTGCCAAGAGGCTTTGACCTGGTCGGCTCATTTTGAAAAATTTCCTAAACAGTTGAAAAGTAAAGAACGCCCCATGAGGAGCGTTCTTGCGCCAGAATGAGTTTTAGCGAAGTGGCTCTAGGGCGTTAGCGCGAATACCGTTCCGTCGTTGGAAGCTCCACCCACATTTGTTGTGCCATAAAGCGCGCCCCCGACGTTAATCAGACCCGCTTCGGGGTTTGCTCCATCGGAGCCGCCGCGAAAGCTATAGACCACGGCATATACTCCACTCGGCGTGATGCTGTAAACCGTACCGAGGTTGTTTGTGCCGCCGCTTGACGTCGTGCCGTATAGTACTTTATTAACCATGAGTAAGCTGCCGTACTGCGGGCTTGAACCATCCTGGCCGCCGAAGAAACTGTGCAGTACCGTCTCGGTCCCGTTCAGGGTTACCTTGAATATGGTACCCTTGTTTGCCGGATAGCCACCGCCGGCCGTCGTGCCGTAGAGCGCGCCTCCCACCTTGATCAATCCGCTCGATGGGTTTGAACCGTCAGGGCCGCCTTTGAAGCTGTAAAGCACCGTCTCCGTGCCGGATGGCGTGATGCTGAAGACGGTGCCCACATCATGCGTACCGCCGGAGTACGTAGTGCCGTAGAGCGTGCCATTGACCTCGAGGAGGTCTCCTTGAGGACTTGCGCCGTCTGTGCCGCTGCCGAATGAGTGTAGAAGCGTTTCGGAGCCAGACGACGTGATGCTATAAACCGTCCCTCCGCCGCCAGATGTTCCCTGGTAAATTCCGCCTCCATCCGTTGTGCCGTAAAGCGTGCCGTTCACGCCGATTAATCCGCCCAATGGGAAACTGCCGTCCACGCTGCTTTTGCCAAAACTGTGCAAGACGGTCTCATTGCCTGACGAGCTGATCCGATATACGGTGCCGCAGCCGTTGCAGCCGTTACCCATTCCACCGGAGTTCGTCGTGCCATAGCCCGACGTCGTTAAGCCCGCAAAAGGGTATGCTCCGTCCGAGCCTGCACCAAAGACGTGTACAACCGCTTCCGATCCCGACGTGGTGACGCTAAAGACGGTTCCATAGCTATTTGATACACCTCCCAAGCGCGTCGTGCCGTAGAGCGCGCCCCGCATGTATCGCAAGGTTGACAGAGGATGGGCGCCATCACCGCCGCCCTTAAAGCTATACAAAGCGCTTTCGCTTGCCTGAAGCCGACGTAGCGTGCTTGACGGCGATCCGCCGCCTTGTCCTAAAGCGTACGCGCCGGATGGCACCGCCTGCGTTCCTTGTGGGCCGCCGCAAGCGGCCAGCACGAGGGCTACTGACAATACCGCTGAGGAGCGTACGGCCGCAGCGGTATGTAGAGCGGATAGTCTCACGAGATCGATTCTCCCCTCTCTCTTCGAGCAACAACTTAACCGCTCGTGTAGGCCGGAGCGGCGAAACGGATTCTTCGCGTTGGAAGGGGCGCGCCCTGTCCGTGCGCGCTCCTCACGCGGCTGCTGATCGCCGGCCGACGCAAGGATCGTGGCATCGGAAGGCCCCATTTCGTACAGTACGTTTAGGAGTTGTAAGTTCGAGCCGTTTAAGCGGTTCGACCGTCGCAGCCAAGGCCCCGGGGCATAGCTAAAACCCCTTCGCAGCCCAGCAGCCACGCCAGCGATCGTGGCGCCAATGCAGTCGCGAGCACTACGGCTTGACGCATGGAGCATGCGCCTCGATGCAGACGCCATGACCATGCATCGCCAGGCCTAGCTAAAAAGCCTTATACTATATAGCGTTTTCGACGCATGGCGGTTTTTGCAAAAGCGATTGCAAAGTTCGCACGAGCCGCGCGCGAGGCCGGCCGATCGCGCGATATGCGAGACAACCCTTATTTTACAGCGTTTTTGCGCGAGGAGCCCTGCCGGCGGCTTGTCGACTGGGGGCCCGGAATTACCCCCTTAACCCTATGCCCGGGCCGCGGCTTAAGGGGATAGGAGTTGGGCGTCTTTGAAACGACGCCCCCTCCCGGCGGCTGAGCTCTAAGCATCCGGGCCGCCGCGTTCCAAGCGCAACGCGTTAAGCGCTGCGGTCTAAACCGCGAGTCTGCTGCGAGCTAAGCTTCCGCGCTGCGAGGCTCTCGCAGGTGCAATGGCGCCACGATCGGCGGCGTGGCTGCGGGGCGGCTAGGAGTCCGGGATTGTTATGCGCCGCCATTACCAACGCGGCTCGGCTGCCGTGATCCGACATACTGTCGATTCCGGCGCACTCTGGCATGAATCGGCCTCACCTAGGCGAATCCGAGCGGTGGAGCTCGGAACATGAAGCGTTTTTCTCTCGTCTGGGGCGTACTTCTCCTCGCCGCCCTGACCGGATGTTCGCGTCCGGTCGGCTTCGCGATGCCCGCGTCGCCACAGACTCCGGCCTTCAAACAAACGGCCCGCGTGCATCATTCGCAGCAGCAGTTCATCTATGTTGCCGGTGCCGGCGAGATCTGGGTTTATCCCGAACACCCGAACGCGCCGCCCGTCGAGACCATCAGCGACGGGGTCAACGACCCCTACGGGCTCTACGTCGACGCCGCCAAGAACCTCTACGTTGCAAACTACGGCAACAGCACGGTGACGGTCTATCCTCCGGGCGAACTCGCGCCGTCGGCAACGTACTCCGAGGGTCTCAGTCGTCCCCTGTATCCAATCGAAGACCGTAACGGTAATGTTCTCGTGACGAACGCCCCCAGCGGCGGTCATGGCACTGTGGTCGAATACGTCGGCGGCGATTCGAATAACGCCAAAACGATTTCGACGATCGGCACGGAAGCCGACGGCATCGACCTCGATCGTAGCGGCAACCTGTACGTCGCTTACCGTAACGAAAACGGAATTGGCGGCATCGAGAAATATGATTCGGACTACACGAACGGTCGAAGCCTCGGAATTGCGCTGGACCAACCGGAGGGTCTGATCGTTACGCGCGGCGGCAAGGTTCTCGTTCTTGAAACCGGACGTTTGAACCGCCTCGAGGAGTTTCCGCGCAACAGCACGTCCCCCGACTTCGTCATCAACGTCCCCGGAACGCCCGTTGAACTGGCGATCACGCAGAGCGAAGATCGCATCTTCGTCTCGACGTTGTCGGGATCGGTGTACACGACACGCTATCCGCTCGCGAGCATCAATCTCACGCAGGAAATCTTCGCCGGCTACGCCGTGCAGGGAGTCGCGTTGACCAATGGCCAGCACTTCTAGGCTCTGTTTCGCGGTGCTGTCGTTGGCCGCGCTGTGCGCTCCCGGATGCGCGGGTGGGACCTCGCTGCCGGCCGGCCGCAGCGCCGCCGCGTTCGTAAGCCGAGACATCCTCGCAGGATCGACCGATCCTATTGCCCACCACGCGGTGGCAGTGCAAAAGCCCGACGGCGGCCGTTCCTGGATGGCCAAGAATGCGAATACCATTAAAGCCTTGCTGTACGTCTCGGATCATCACACCAACGACGTATACGTCTACAACTTCAAAACCGGCGCGCAAGTGGGGAAGTTGACCGGGTTTCACGATCCCTACGGACAGTGCGTCGATACGGCCGGAAACGTGTGGATCGCGAACTACTCGAGTTCAACCGTCGTCGAATACGCGCATGGGGCAACAAAGCCACTGACGACGCTTTCGACCAACGGATATTCCATCGGCTGCACGGTGGACTATGCCAACGATCTCTACGTCGCGAATATCACGACGCCGAACGGACCGGGCGACCTCCAGCTGTGGACGAACGAATCGGGGACGCCGACGAACTACTCCAACGGCCAAGAGTGTTACTATCTCTGGCCGCCCGGCGCCGCAGCCAGTGGACAGCTCATCCTAGAAACCAACGACCCCTACTACTCCTGCGAACTGCTGAATACGCTGCGCGGCGACGATACGACATTCGGTAATTTCACCATCGTTTTTCCCGGCGCCACGATGTGGGACGGCCGAAATCTCACGCTAACCGACCAAGAATACAACGGCAACCGTCTAACGGCGATCGATCGAGTAAGCTATATCGTCTCTGGCGGGCTCGATCTCGCCGGTCAGACGGTGCTCAACGACACGTGCAACGGCTACGACGTCGACGTAATGCAGCCGTTCATCGTCGGTAGCGTAAACCCGCCGGTGAATACCCAGCAAGGAACGATTGTCGTCGGCGGCAACCTGTCGTGCAAGGGCCGCTTTGACTTCTGGAAGTATCCCGTCGGCGGCGAACCGATAAAGACGCTCAAGAACGCGCCGCTCGAACCCTACGGCGCCTCCGTCAGCCTTCTTCCGTAGCCGTGTCATCCTGAGCGGAGCTGCTTTTCCATTCATGCACGAGCCGAAGGCCTCATCGACGGTAGCGGCCCTAGGATCGGGCGGCACCATCCAAAAGAGGGTGTCTGCGCCGGCGAACGCGCGGTCGACGACCTCGGCGTCGCCGTGCGAACCCTCGACCACCTCGACGAGATCGCGCACGCTGTTTGGTAACTTGCCGGCATCGCGCACGATCACGCGGACCGGCGCGCCGGCTTCGAGCACGTCGGCGAGAACCCGGTGGCCGCATTTTTCCCGTGGGCGCAGTAATGACGATCATGATCCGATCAGCGTTCGTACAGCGGCTCGCGTTGCTTTAACCCCAGCGCCCTCCACGAGTTAGTGCGCGCGGCCTGGTGCGCCGCAGTCGCTTTCGAAATTGTGCGCGGGCGGATCCAGCGGTTTTAGGCCCACTCGCCCGTTTACCGCGTCGAAGCTGATTTCATTGCGATTGTAAAACGTGATGCCGGTGTTGACGTTCGGCGGTGCGCTTGGCGCGGGCATTGCGACGAGGACTTCGTCCCAGTTCTGCGTCACGCCGGCGGCGAACCGCGTCAGCAACGCGCCGCTCTCGCCGGGCGCGTTTGCCGCGAATGGCTCGCCCGGATTGAGAATGGAACCGCACTTCGTGCTCTCTGTCGGAATGTTACCGGCGTGAGGCGTATTGAAGCTCACGCCCGATTCGGCGCCGGTATCGAAGACCGTCGTCATGCACTCGTTAAGAATAGGTCCTTTCGCGGATGCATCCGCGATCCGGATCGAGTAGCAAACGTTCACATCGCGCTGCCAGCTCTTAGCACCATTGGGCAGGGGCTGATTCGTCTTCGGCCCGGGCACCATGTCGAGCATCGTGAAACCAGTCTCCGACGGCGAAGCGAGGACCGCTTTCGGCGTCACCAAAAACCGAGTCCAAACGCCGCCCAACGCAAAGAGCAGGTTGTACAGATCGCTCTTGTTTGTGCCCTGCGACACGGGTTTCGGTTGGAGATCGGCGCCCATCGTACCCCAAAGTTTTCGCTCTTTCTCCAATAGCAAAATAATATTGCCTCGGCCGTACTTCTTAATACAGCCGCTCGTCACGCACGTGGCCTTATCGACGCGCACGAGCGGTAGGGTCGCCAACAATCCATTTCCGAAATCGGCCGTCGTTTCGACGACCTCGCCGTTGTATTGCAGTCCACTGCCGTATTGATTTTGCGCTTTAATATGGAGATCGCGCACGGGGTTTTTTGGATCGGCGATCGTATTTGCATACACCCATAAGCCGCCGGAGCCCGTGTCGAAAAGGAAACTCTTGGCGGACGTTCCGGCAATCGAAAGCTGCACGTGGAAGCCAAACTTTCTGCCGGCGTTGGCAATGAGCGGAATGCTCGTTGGCTCCGGACTGGTTAGCAGCGCCGGGACGCCGCTGCCGGATGTCGGCAGGCTTGCAAAGCCGTTGTGCGCCGTGCACGCCGCGACGCCAAGCGCAGCAAAGACGAAACCCAAGAGGCTCTTGAATCCCATTGAACGCACGTCTCCTCGTTAGGTCAGGCCGGACGGACTTACAGGGGCTGGCAGTTTGAAACTACAGTGCCCTTTCTTGCCCGCCTTGTCAAGGCGGCGTGCAAAGCGACCAGTTCCTTAAGGAGTGCCCGCCCGTATGCGAAAGCGTAAGTGGATTACTCCAGTGTCAAAACGGCGCTATCCGCCGCCGATGATAATCGGATCCAAAAACGTTAGGAAAGTGTGAAGCGGATCGAGGCGCATGGGCGTGGGATCTTGAACTTTCACACTAAATGGGATGGTATCGTTTCACGGTCGGCACCCTTGCGGTGATGATCGTTCTGTCGGGAGCGAGGAGCGTCGCTGCGAGCGAGCCGCTTGCTAAATGGTTCGCCTTGCAGACGTGCCCGGCACTCGACCGTCTCTACAGCAAGAAGGAGCCGCCGGACGTGAAGACCAGCATGGAAAGCCTTGTGGTGAACCTGCCGAACGACGTGCTTTCGAATCAAAAAATGAGCGTAACCGTCCCGTGGTACGTTTACGATCCCAAAAACGGCGTCGCGCTCAGTCACATCGGCGGGGATTCCGACGTCGTCTGGACCTTGCGGGTCGTCGAAGGCGCGCCGCCGACGCCGCTCCCGCACGTCGATCTGAGCGGCGCGCATACGACGTCCGGCCTGAAGCTCGGCGCGAGCGCCGCATCGGTCGTGCGAATGCTCGGAAAGCCGCTCGTCATCCACGCGTGTGGAATGGACCGCTACGAATATAACGATACCAAGGACCCCCACGCCGAGCCGAACGACCTAGACTTCACGATCCGCAACGGACGCGTGATCGAAATCGTCCACACGTCGTGGGGGTAAACCGGCTTTAGGATTGGTGGACGGTCAAGATTCTCTATTGTTCGAGCTCTTGCAGCGTGTTCGTTTTGGTATCGGTATAAAACAACACTGTATCGCTGTCGCTCGTACCGGACGCAAGGAGTCCGAAGACGTGAGCCGTCGGGCTTGTGTCGATTGTTTTGGTAGCAAGAACGTGCCCCGTCGGCGTTAGCTCGACAAGCTTGTTTCCGCCTTTGGTATTCGCAACGATGAGGTTTCCGTTCGGTAGCAGAGCTGAAGCTACGGGTGCATTGAGCGGAGAGCCGCTATAGACGAGCGTCGCGCACGTCAAGTCTGGGTGAAGGCATTTGAACTTCTTTCCACCGGGTTGCACGACGATCTCATCCTTGTCAACGAGGTTGCTGGCGTTTGAAACGGAGACGATCGTGTTATTGACCCCATCCACGATATACAGTGTGTCGTTGCAGAGGCTACCGGTTTTCTTTTGGCTGTTGTATTGCAACCCGGATGGGCCTAAGGCGCTCCAGCCGGAGCTTTTATTAATCCCAAAACCGATTATAACTTGCGTTAATTTCGTTTGGCCGGTAACGGCAGTGAATGCCAACTTGACGATCGAGCCGGCCTTAGAGTTCGAAATGTAGATGTCCTCAGGCGCGTAGGGCTCACCGCAGAATGCATCGGCGTCGCCAGATGGAGCGTCGATGTACGAAGTGAAGCTCTTCTTGAGCGAACCGCCTTGGTCAAACTGCGAAACGCTACCGCTCTGCATTCCGGTGCCGTAGACTTGGTTTGACTCAGTGACTGCATCGCCGTCGCATCCCTGGACCTTGATGTTTTGCGTAAAGGTCGCCGGCTTGGAGTTCGGCTTCGGATTGAGGACTTCGATCGTCGTACCTTTGCCGGCAGTCCCGGCAGAGTCTGCGAAGTTGCAAACGAGCAGCTGTCCCTTCTTGAGCCCAAAGGTCGAACGGACCAGCGAGATTGCACGCGGACCCATGTCGCCATTCTTAGCATCGACCGTCGAGCCGATTTCGACGTCTTTCGTAAGTTTTTTCAAAATCGACGTCGTGTCGTTTGGAACGATGGAACCCGCGCCCACCGCAGAGACTTGCGACCCAAAGGGGATTTGTGAAGCGGAATTGCTCCCCGCCGCTCCGGTTGGAACGGTGGTGTTTCCCCCACATGCCGAAGTCGCAAAGAGTGTTCCCGCGATCAGCACAAGTCCGCGACTGTTGAAAGTTGGCATCCGAAACCTCGCTCCTGACGCAGTATTGACGAAGTCGGGTTCGAAGTGCTTCGAGCGTCGCCTGCAAGAGATGCAGGTTATGGCACAGGCGGCGCTCGTGACAAGCTTGATCTGGGGCTCCAACCAAGCGTGAAGCGGCAAGGTCGGCGGCACTAGCGAGATAAAGTAGCTGTCCTCATCATTCGGTGAGCCGGAGCTTCGCCGACTGCGACCTAACGGGCACCCTCGACCCGCCGGGCGGCGCGGTCTCGGTCGAGAAGATAGCCTGCGATCGTTTCTACTTTATTGAAGGGATTAACCTAATGAATCCGAGTGGTTTAGTGAAATACGCCGGTGCTCTCGTTGCACTTGCGGTATGTTCGGCGTGCGCCGGCGGCTCGGCGGTCGCGCCGTCAAACGCCGCGCTCAATGGCCAATACATAGGTCGAACGGCCTCCGCGGATCGCAGCCTATCAACGGCAGCGCGTCCGAATCTGACCCGGCTGCCCTATTACACGACGACCGTTTCTGATGGGATGGCGACGCCGAAGTCGTTCTTTGAGTACACCATCAACTTTTACGGCACCTACGCCAGTATCTTCGACTATCCGAAGAGCGTTAAACAGATCGGTACGATCAATAACGTCGGTGGCCAAGGATGCACGAACGTCCTCCACGGCTATGGGAAGAGCACCTTCTGGATCGTCGCGGCCTTCAACAATATCACGGAGTACAAGGTTCCCCAGACGCCGATCAAGACGCTCTCCGTTACCGATAGTAGTATGCCATCGAGCTGCGCGATGGATAAGAACGGCGACCTTGCAGTCGGGATCTTGGATGGGCCGTCTTCGGGCGACGTCCTCATTTACAAGAACGCGACCGGCTCGGGCACCTTTGTCAAAACGCCGTTGGCCAGAGAGTACTTCGACGGCTACGACCCAAAGGGAAACCTCTTCTTCGACGGTTTCACCAGCGCGTCGTCCTTCGCGCTCGTCGAGCTTCCGAACGGCAGCGGCACGCCGAAAGTCATCACAACGAGCAACACGGTGCAGTTCCCCGGCTCGGTCCAGTGGGACGGCACGTACCTGACCGTGTTCGATCAGCTAGCGAACAAGATGTACCAGTACCATGTCAGCGGAACGAAGGCGACGTTGAAGGGCACCGTAGCATTCTCGGGTTCCAGCGACTGCGCGCAGACCTGGATCGCGAAGGGCGTCGTCTATTGCGGCGACGCGGGTAACGACAACGGTGAGGTTTTTAGCTACCCGGCTGGTGGTTCACCGATTGCGATCTTTACCGGGAATTTCGACGAACCGCTCGGCACGGTAGCGGCAGTGAAATAGTCTGCGGTTCCCGTCTACGCCGAAGAGTCATGAACAAAGAGCACCGGTTTATTCAAATAGGCCGGTGCTCCCGTGGCGCTGAGGCCTCAGTTAACTATCGAACGGTGAGAGGTATGCTGCATTCCCGCCGGGCCGCTACGGCCGTCGTCTTGACCGCAGTTTTCTGTAGCCTTCTGCCGATGACTGCATCCGGTGCCCGTTTCCCGAACGCCGTCGAAAAGACATTCGCCGTCACCGGGGACGCCGCGACGTCAGTGGCGACGCTGCTCGGCATGTCGACGTCGGAATCGTCCGCTGTCTCACTACCCCTCGATAAAGGCGTGGCGTGGGCGGTGTATCTTCTCAAACAAGACACGAAGACGCCCATTTACAACGGCGACGGGCCACCGCGCTCGAATCTCGTAACGTTCTCCGCATCTCCGCTCCCCAGGCTGACGCTGGCGCCGTACTGGCTCGATCTTGCGACCGCCCTTCCGAACTCGCGGCCCGGCTATTATTCGTTCAGCTCGCCTTTCATCTCCGAGGACTTCAAGGCGAGCGATTCTTGGACCCAGATGCTGAAGAGGCTCAAGAGCGAAGCAGGCTGGGATAGCACAGGGTTTCTGCTGTTTAAACGATGCTTCACGTCGGCAGACAAAACCGAAATATGCGTTGCGGTTTACGGCAGCAAAGACTACACGAACAACGTCGAGCGAAACGGCTACATGGAGACGATCACCATCCACTCCGAGTAAGTTGGCAATCGAGGACGGTGCGGAGGCCCCCGCATAGCGCCGACCAGCATCTCGATGCTTAGGCCGATTTTTACGTGGGTTACAACTCGGTGGGAGCCCACGCGGTCAGGGTAAACGGCGCGACCGGCGTCTTCACCGGCATGAATCTGCGGCCGATACGACGCATAGCTGCCAGCCTAAGCGCTTATTTTCCGTGCTTCTCGTCGCCTTCTCGGCGGCGTTCGTCCTGGGATTCGTTTCGTTTATGCGTGCAGTCGTCGCACAGGGTGCGACCATCAAGTTGGCCGTCGGTCATGCGCCCACAATCGGTACAATTTTGCATTGAGAAATGGCTCCTCGTCTCAGATCTGGAGCTTGTTCGCCGCGGTGCGTTGCTTTCCGGTGTAGCCAAAGTCGAGACGCAGACAGGTTAGCGGGCGGTAGCCTGAACATTTCCGGCGACTTTTAATCGCTGCCTAATTCGGAAGCGGCTTCTAACCAAATGCTTGGGTAGAGTACTAGTTGGGGGATTTTTCGATGACGAGCAAGCCGATTACGGTGGTCTTTACGATCACATTCGTCGCGACGATCTTGACGAGCCCCGTACCCGCCGCCGCTCAAATCTTCGCCGGATTCACGCCGAGCGTCGTAGCCTACGTGCCGCCGGTGGCTCCCGTTCAAACGCCGTATTGCACACCGGCCAGCTTCAATCAATGGGTTTGGCAGCCTGGTTCGGGTTGGGTTTGGTGCCCGGTCGCGCCGGTCGCAGCCTACGCACCACTGCCGTATGCTCCTACCGCGGCGTTTGCGCCGGCAGTAGCGTACGCGCCGGCCGTGTATCTGCCCGCGATGTCGTACGCGCCGTACGTACCAGCGGTGTCGTATGCCCCGCTGGCGTATCCCGCGTACACTGGCTCGTCGCTGTTTGATGCGGCGCTGGGTCTTGGCGTCCTAGGCCTGGTGGCATCTACCGTGAACGCCCCGCTGTACGGTGCCGCATACCCAGCAGCGTATCCGGCGGCGGTTTACCCCGCGACGTATCCGGCGCTTGCCGCGTATTCGTACTATCCGAGTTACCCTATCGCGGCCGCTGATCCGGCGTTCTCGGTCGCTCCCGCCGCGGCGTACCCAATAGTTGCTAGCAACCGCGTCACGCACGTATACCACCGCGTCGTGGTACGCAATGGCACGGTGATTCGTCGAACGATCACCGGACCCGTGCGGGTCGCGCATGTGATGCATCCCTTCCGCGCTCGCGCGGCACGAGTCGCGCTAGTCCATGCGAAGTCAGCCGTTGCTCATGCCAGGCTTGCGGCTGCGCACGCTCGGTTTAGCGCGGCGCACGCACATACGATCGCCGTTCGTACGCACACGGTCGCGCCGCCTCCACGCGCTATCGCACGAACTCCGCACGCGATTGCGGCACCGCACGCATTTGCGGCACCATATTCGATCGCGGCTCCACGCGCTATGGCAGCGCCGCGCGCAATGGCACCTGCTCCGCGAGCGATGGTCGCCGGACGCGCGGGGGGCCGGCCACCACGCTGAGGCTCCGTGCGGCGTCAGTTCGGAAGCGTGTTTGGGATCGTCGTAAAACCGCCGAAGGCGTTGGAGGCGAACTCTCCGTTTTGGTAGGAGCCTTCATTTGTTGCTCCGGGATACGAGCGCTGGTCGATCAGCATCAATCCGTGTTTGGTCGTGTAAAAGCGTACGGACTCGTCGAGGTCCGTCGTTCGCAGCTGCGCGATAGCGCTCGATCCGCATCTTCCCTCACTAATAATCTTTCTCGGGCGGCGCGTTCTGCTGAGCGAGGCAATACTGGTAGTTCGAGGGTGGGGTGAGCGGCTTGAACTTCGTCGCCGGCTGTGAAAAGTTGAAAACATCGTCGTAAGCATCCGCCCGCGCGTCAGCATATCCCAGCGACGCTAGGCCGAAGGTGTTCTCGATGAAATGTAGCGAGGACGCCGTCTCGTGCTGCGACTTCGAGACGTAATGGTTTTTCGCGTAGGGTGAAACGATGATCAGGGGCGTGCGGTAACCGAGGCCTTCATAGGGGCCCGGACTTTCTTGCGGTGTCGGATACTGCGGTGGCACGACGTGGTCGAACCACCCGCCCCATTCGTCCCATGAAATAATGATCGCGGTGCTGTTCCAATACTGGCTCTCACCGATCGCATTAACGATCGCGGTTATCCACGCGGGTCCGCAGTTACCCGAGCCGCTGCCGGGATGATCGGACGCACCCTGATGTGGCATGATCCACGATACCTGCCGCAGCTGTTTGTCGGCAATATCGGTGAGGACTTGCATATCGGGCGTCACGACGTTCTTGTAATCCGGACCATCGCGAACTTGCTTGATCGAATCGAACGCGTCGAGCCAAAACGAATCGTATTGATTGTAATCCGGGCCGGCCGCCTCCGATGGCGGATCCGGTTGCTTGTACCATCGCCACGAAACGTTCGCGGCGTCCAGCTCGCTCGCGATGCTCGGAAAGGTGAAGCACGGATTTGGCCCCTTCACGTCGTGGCCGAAGATCGCCGGAAATGCCGGTGGCTTTGCTTGCCCGTAACGGAGGTAGTACTCCCAGGTACCCTTCGGCGCGTCGCACCCCCACGGCATATCCGATGGAACCTCGTCGGCGTCGCCTTCCTGCCCGGTCACCATGACGAGGTGATTTCCGTAGCTCGGACCGTTCATCGATGTAAAGTTGTGATCGCCGAGCGTATACTGCGAGGCCAGCGTCCAGTACGTCTGGATTTCAGATTTGTACACATACGAAAATGCCATTTGCTGATAACTCTTGCCGGTCCAGAAGTTCCAGCACGACGGCTCATTCACCCAGTTATTGCCGTATTTGCACCCTGAGGTTTCTCCACGAATCAGTTTTTCCCAGCCGTCGTTCTTGCCGCCGTCGTAGTCCTCCAAAAATTGATAGCGGTAGTGGTTGAGATCGAAGGTCCACGTTAGATGCTTTGGTACGAGCGGGTACTTCACGCCGTGTCCGTAACCGAAGGTCGCGCTGTCGGCGCCCGGAAATCCCCGAAAGAAGTTATCGAAGCTCCGGTTCTCTTGCATGATAATGACGACGTGCGAAATTGGAACGGTGCTCGCGCGCCATGACGCTCGGTGGTGGCCGTCGGCGTTGTGGGTACGAGATTGCGCGTTGGGGACGAAGTGCAAGCAACGGCCAACACTGGAACGAGTAAAATGGCAAGTCGCTTCACGATAAGCCCCAATCTCCGCTGGTGAAGGCTGGTCGCTTATTCCACCTTGGGGAACGTCCGCCCTCGGCGGCCCGCTAGACGAAGTCGCGGAGCGTTACGGAAACCGTCCGTTGCGTGCCGTCCTTGGAGATTATGCCGAGTCGAACGACGGTTCCGGCGGCCTGGTAAAACGTGGCGCGGACGTCCTCGAGCGACATCGCGCTCGTCGGCGTTCCGTCGATCGTCGAGATGACGTCACCTTTGGCGATCCCAGCGTCGGCAGCGGGCGTACCCGGGCGAGCGTCGGCGACGGTTACTTTCCCGCCTTTGTTGAGTAAGAAGAGCCCGATCCGCTCGTATTGGTCGCGATCGTCGAGGGCTGCGTTCGGAACGAGCACCATCGTTTGCTTTCCGTAGTCGAACGTGATGTCGAAACGGCGCAGCACGTTGCCCCCGATGTTGGCGGCAATGAACGGGGCTGCAAGTGCTCCCTCCGTCTGCGTGGTATAGTCCACGATGAGGTCGTTCAGCCGGAAGCTGCCGATCTGGATTTCCCGCAGCCGGCCGAGCTTTCCGGATGCAGGGCCGCCGAAACCAAAGCCGTTGACGCCGTCCGCCGAGAGTTTCGCCGGCTGGACCTCGGGATGCGCCGCGAGGTACGGACTGAAGATCGTAAGCGAATCTCGCGCCCCGGTATCGATGCTGCATTCCGACGGGATCCCGTCAATCGTGCAGTCGATCTGAGGCTGCGTTCCGTAGAGGACGAAGGGAATCACCTGTGCGTTCGCCGGCAGCGGCGCGTCGCCGGGTAGCGACAGAACGACTTGGTTCTCGGCGTAGTTAAAGCTCGTCACGAAGCGCGCGAGCACTTCCCAGCCGATGATTCCGTCTACGCTCTTCCCGGCCGAAACGCCGAAGCCCATGCGCACCGGAGCCACCGCAAAAAGTTGATGTTTGAGGACGGCGTCGCCGACCTGCAACGTGTCGACGTCGGCCAGGCTCGCGGTTTCCGTTCCCGAGCCGGCTCCCCCGCCTTGCGCCGAGCCTTTTCCGATCGCACCGATGGCTTGGGCGATCTGCGGGTCGATGACGTTTGCGCCACCCGTGTCGAAAATGAACAGATACGGTCCTTTGAAGTTGAGCATGACGTTGAGGTAGACATGATTTTCGTGCAATGTGAACGGGATGGTCGTCGAGGTCGCACCATTCGCAATGGAGAAGTCATGCACGCTTGAGGCCGGCCGTCGCAACTGGGCACCCGCATCGGCTGGGTCGAGCACGACACGCGTCACCTTGTTGGTCGCGGTGTTACCATCGGAGCCTGCCGCCTGGACCGAAAACGGAAAGAGCGCTCCGCCGATGCGGCGATAACCGGCGAAAGTCGTCGTGGTAACGAGTGGCCCGAAGACCAAGATTTCGCGGCTCAATACGTGCGTATGCCGATCGAACCAGAGATCCATCGGAAGCTTTGACGCCGCCGGCAGAACCGTGAGCACGTCGTAGGCGCGCCCCTTGTCGGTTTTCGTTCCACCGAACTTCACAGTGGCGCCATCTGCGTTGGGTCGCCAGAGCGCCATGCGCGCGACGTACGCGGTGTCGATCTCCGTCGAACGGCCGGCGTCACTCCCATCGTTCCACACCAAACCGGAGCGATCGCGATTCCAAGTGACGCTGCCGTCATAGCCGTCGTCTTGTACCAGCGGTGGAACCGTAACGTACTCGGCAAAGCCCGGCCCTGCGAGGTCGATCCACTGATTCCCCGTGCCGGAGAGTCCGACGAGGGATACCGCCGCTTCGATACGGACCGTGCGGACGCCGTGGAGTGCGGGGATGCCCATGGCTTGCGCGGACTCGCGTATGACGACGCTCGCGCGCGCGTCAGGTTGCGCCGGCGTGCCGGCAGTCGCTACGAGGACCAGGCCGGGGAATAGAAGCGCCCCAGCAACGTCGAAGATGCTCATGCACCACCTACGTCATCCGCCGGAATATGTTTCGAGCCGCCCCACGGCTACGTCCGGTCGAAGTTTAGTAGTCGTCGCCAGGCGTGTTATCCGGGTGATTTTTGAAATAGGCGGCGTTCAGTTTGGTCGGGATCGGTTGGAAGACGATCGGGTTTTGGGTGTAGTCGAACATGTCGTCGAAGGCATCGGCTCTGGCATCGGCTAGGCCGAGCGAACCGAGACCAAAAGTGTTCTCGATGTAATGCAGCGTGGAGGCGATTTCGTGCTGCTGATGTGAAATGTATCCGGCTTTCGCGTAGGGCGACACGACGATCAGCGGCACGCGGAAGCCAAGTCCTTCGCGTGCACGCGTTACCGGATCGGGATACTGCGGGGGATGGACGTGATCGTACCAACCGCCCCATTCGTCCCACATGATGATGATCGCCGTGCTGTCCCAGTAGCTGCTTTCTCCAACGGCGTTGACGATCGAGGCGACCCAGTCGGGGCCGCCGCTACCCGAATCGGGACCGGCATGATCCGACTTGCTGCCGCTGGGCATTACCCACGACACCTGTTGCAGGTTTCCGTTCTTAATATCGTCGAGCACTTTCGTGTCAGGCCGCACGACGTTCGACCAGTCCGGACCATTGATGATCTGGGAAATCGCTTCGAACGCCGATAGGTTCGATCCAGAGTTCGGCGGCGGCTGAACGTAGTAGCGCCACGTTATTTTCGCTCCGTCCAAGAGCCCGGCGATCGTCGGATAGGAAAAACACGGAAACGGCCCGGGCACTTCGTGGCCGACCGCCTTGGAAAACACCGGCGGATTCGCTTGCCCGTACTGGAGGACTTCGACGGTGGTGGATTTGTTCTGGTTATCGCAGCCCCAGGGCTGGCCGTCCGGAACTTCGGACGAGTGTCCCGACTGCCCGGCGATCATGTACTGATGCGAAACGAAGCTCGGGCCGCTATTCGAAGAGAACGTGTTGTCGCCGAGCGCGTATTGCGAAGCCATCGTCCAATACGGCTGCACCTGCGACTGCTCGACATACGAATAGGCCATCGTCTTGAACTTCTGCGTGGTGTAGAAGGACCAGCACGATGGATGGTTGATTGGGTCGCTGCACTCGGAGCCGGTCTTAAACTTCGCGATCTGACTGTCGAACCCGTCGTCTTTTCCCTGATCGTAGTCCTCCAAAAACTGCGGGTGGTCGTGTCGAAGGTCCCAAACGCGCCATTGCAGCGTCACCGGTTGGAGTACGTACTGCTTGCCGTGTCCCGGACCGGAATTGGCAGTATTCGCACCGGGAAAGCCGTGGAATAAGTTGTCGAAGCTGCGGTTCTCTTGCATGATCACGACGACGTGTTGAATCGGCGTCGATCCGCCGAGCGACCGTGCGGCGTTCGGCACGCCGAGCGGCCCGGCGCTCGTTTGCGAATACGGCGCGTTGCAAGCGGTCAGGAATCCTAGAATAAGAAAAAACGTAAGGCGCTTCATGCTTTACTCCCGAACTCGTGGTTTGGTTCCCTGGCGACGTTTTCGCTACTGGGCGTCCGGAATCCGCGGATCGTTCGGCTGCCTGAGGAAGAGCGTCGCGTTTTGGGGTGCGTTGATGGGAACGAACTTGCGAGGCTTCTGCAAGAAATTGAAGCAGTCGGCAGCCGGCGACGTGGCGCGCGTATCGGACGCGGAGAGCTGAGGCAGCCCGAAGAGATCTTCGGCGAACCGCAGGACGCTCGTGGTCTCGTACTGCACGTGCGAGACGTAATTGTTCTTGGCGTAGGGTGAAATTGCGATGAGCGGGACGCGAAAGCCTAACCCATCGTACCCCTTGTACGGCGGCGGCACGTGGTCGTAAAAGCCGCCCCAATCATCCCACTGCACGAAAATGGCGGTCGAATTCCAGAACTTGCTGTTGCCGACTGCGTTGACGATCGACGTCACCCACGAGGGTCCTTGGCCGCCTCCGCAGTCGCTATGATCGGAGTCGCGACAAAGCGGCGTTATCCACGTAAAGTTCGCGAGCTTTCCGGCCGCGACGTCAGTGAGAAACGTTTTCTGGGGCGTGATGACGTCGCTCTTCCAATCGGGCCCGCGGAAAATGTGTCTTACCGTTTGATACCCTGACCAGAGTCCGGAGAACGGCGTCCGGAATTTGCTCGTGTAAAAGCGCCACGTCAAACCGGCCGTATCGAGTTCGTCCCCGAGCGTTTCATAGTCGAAGCAGGCTCGCTGCAGGCCGCCGTACATGCGATTCTTTCTCAGCGTTTCGACGTCGTCGGTCTTGCCGCCACCGCACCCCCAATAGAAAAGCGGTACGTCGACGCTCGATTGCGCCTGCGCTGCAATGATGTATTGATGCGCGACGAAGCTTTCGTCGAGTTGTGAGGCGAACACGTTGTCGCCCAGCACCCATTCGTGCGCCATATCCCAATACGGCTTTGATTCGTTCTGCGGTACGTAGGCGTACTGCCCGTTCGTCGGGCCGCCGTATTGATTCTCGCGGTTGAAACCGTTCATGAGGCACTTCGTGCCGGGAATTTTCCCCGTGCCGTTGCACGCCTGAAACATGGCAAAGGCAGAGTGATCGATTTCGTACGACGTCGTGAGCGAAATGGGCTGCAACGGGATCGTGTTTCCGTTCGAGTCTTTGCCGCTCGAGACGGTATCCGCGCCTGGATATCCCTCAAACATGTCGTCGAAGCTGCGATTTTCTTGGACGACCCAAATGACGTGTTGAATTTTCCCGGAGCCGGTGCCGTCGAGCCGGCGGAGGGCAGCATTTTCGTGCGAGAGCAGCGGTGGCGCGCCCGGCGGCGCTGAGCATGCAGCGATTAGAAGTGTTGCGCAAATCCGTGCGGCGTAAATAAGCTGCTTCACAAATTCGCGAAATGCCACGCGGCGAAGTGCATTCCTTTGGAGCGACGCATTGGTCGAGTCGGCTGCCAAAGCAAGCAAGCAGGAGGGGCCTTCATAGCATGTTCTAATACAGGGCCTTTCCGTAACAAATACTTTTCTCATTTCGAAGGAGTTTCTTGTGAACCGATGGTTGAAACTCGCAGCGCCGCTGGTGGCGACGCTTGCAATAGCCGCTTGTAACGCCGGCGGCGCCTCGAACGTGCCGGCTGCGGCCGGTCCATCTCAGGCTATCTCACCAATGTCCGCACATGCCCCGCAGTGGGAAGTTCAGGGGCAGGCGCGCAGAGTGTGCCCGCAGGTCGTCGGAAAGCCGACTTGTCAGGTTCTTCAAGTCGAAAAGAACGGGATCATTCCGGCGTGCTCGCCGACCACGTGCGGTTTCACGCCGCAACAACTCGAAGCCGCCTATAATCTTACCGGCGAACTCGGAAAGGGAGCCGGCACCAAAGTCGCGCTCATTGAAGCTGGCGATCTCGCCGCAGCCTCGACCGATCTCGCGACGTATCGCAGTCAGTTTGGTCTCGGCACCGCCAACCTCGTGAAATACAACGAGACCGGGCAACAAATGAACTATCCGCCAACCTGTGAAAATTACGGCTGGTGTCTCGAGACCGATCTCGATCTCGACATGGTCTCGGCCTCGTGCCCGCAGTGCACGATTTATCTTATGGAAGCCAAGGGCGGCATCAGCGACTTCGAAGCGGCCGAAAAAGAAGCCGTTACGCTGGGTGCGACCATTCTTAGCAACAGCTGGAGCTGCCCCAACGACTGGGATTGCCAAGATACAAACTTCCCGAATTTCTTCAACACCCCCGGCATTGCGTATCTCGCTTCTACCGGCGACAACGGTTACAACACGATCGGCGGTCCATCTGCCCTCGGCACCGTCATCGGCGTAGGCGGAACGCAACTGGAAACGAGCGGCTCCGGCTATACCGAAACGATTTGGAGCGGCGCGTCCGCGGGCTGCGCCGACCAGGCAGTTGTCGGTGCCAACGTTCCGAAGCCGTCGTGGCAGCACGATAAGGGCTGCACCAGCCGTACTGACGGCGATATTTCGTCGGAGTCGGGCTGCTCGCCGGGCGTTTCTGAGTATATCGGAATCTACGGCGGCTGGACGGGCGTCTGCGGCACGAGCGTCGCATCGCCATTCCTCGCCGGCGTCATCGCCCTAAGGGGTAACGCCGCGAAGATGAACGGCGGCGAGCACTTCTGGAAACTCAGAGCGACGGCCCGCGCGAAGAACCTTCACGCTATTAAGAGCGGTAACGACGGCTCTTGCGGCGGAAGCTATCTCTGCACGGCGGGCACCGGTCAGTTCAAAACGTACTCCGGCCCCGGCGGCTGGGGCACGCCCAACACCGACGCAGCCTTCTAATCCAAGCAACCAACGGATACACGCAAGGGCGGGCGCGAAAGCGTCCGCCCTTAGACTATCATCCGGAGGCGTCGCGGTGCCGGACTGTGCGTTCGCAGTACCGGCCATACCGAGCTGCGAAGCGGCAACGGTGAGAGCCGCAGCCCCTAAAAAACCGCGGCGATCGAGGTTGTAATCTTGCGGCATTCAAGACTACTCCTGTTTATTTTAATACTTACTGCGCTTGGCTGACCACCGCGCCGAACGGCAAAGAGATTTCGGTGCTTAGCTTGGAGATCAGCGAGCCGTCGGAAAGGCTGTAGATCCGCACGACGTTCCCGGTGTGATCGGGCACGATCACGCGCCCGGCACGCCGCCAAAATCCGTACGTTTGCTGCGTTCCGTTGAACGGCAGCGTGCCGACCACGGTTGCCGTAGATCCCGAGACGAACAACTTGTACGCCCCATTCGTTCCTTGATTCTGGAAGTTCTGATCGCCCAGTAAGAGGGTCGGCTTTACCCAGTTGATGGCGGTTGGCTGATAGAGGGTGGCGCCGCTAAGCGTCAGCTGCGTAAATGCGGCTCCGCCTTTTGAAAGTTCGTAGAGTCCCGGGGGGCCGCCACCGTAGTAGCAGGACGAGCGGTCGCAGGGAGTGGCGTCGACGTAGAGATTGCTCATGTTGTCGTACGTGACGAAGTAGACGTTGCTGAAGCCAACGGACGTGGAATAGACCCGCCCCGTTTTCGAACCCTTGGGATAAACGACGACGTTGCCGAAGGCCTGATACTTGCCGTTGGGATGCTGGTTTGTAACCGCCAAGCTTCCAGTCTTCGGATCGACGGCACAACCGTAGGGATAGCCACTGTGTTCGGTGATCGCGAAAATCGGCGTCGTGCCGCCGTGCGCGTACTCGAGCATTTTCCTCGTGCCGTAGTCGGAAACCCAAACGTCGCCGGCGTTATCCGTGCACATCCCGGTCGGCAGCGAAAACCCGGTGAGCTGCCCAACCAAGAGCAACCCGCTGCCATTGAGATACGTATACACGGTGACGCTCGCGGTGCCCGAGTTGGAAACGTAGAGCAGGCTCGGCTGTACCTGGGCGGCCGGCAGCATCCACGATTTCGAGCGATCCGGTCGGAGCCTTGGCGTCGGGGCGGCGGACGAAGAGGATGAGGTCGGTTGAAGGCCGAGGGGGGACGTTTGCGCCATTCCCCCGCAGCCTGACAGGATCGCTAGAGCCGAGGCGAAGCCCAGCGCGGTTTGGGACGGCTTTAGAATGTTCATAGGAACGTTCCTTATATAACGGTTTCGCGTATGACGGTTTCGCGCCCGAACCCACATCGGCGGCGTTGCAACTCCATGCTACCACCTCGCAAAAGCATTGGCCAGCGGCTGCCGCTGGGGCGGGCGTCGAGACCCGCGTTCATCCAAACCGGCCGGTGGAGCGTTCAATGAGTATGCGCCCCATCGTTTCGTGGAAAGGACCCTCGCGTGGGCTCGATTTTATGCCCGCGATGGTTGCAATCGTTCTGCTGTTCGTCATCGTAGCGGTGGTTCAGCTGTCGGGCAGTTTACCCAACGCCGAACGCGGATTGCTGCTATTTGAAAAGGCCTGCAAGATTCACAGCAGTGCCTCGTAACGCGCATCGAGAACTCGCATAGCCCGATCCCGGTCACATAACCGAGCGGCAGGGCGTTTTTGGTCAATGGCGATCTCTCTCGGGCGCTACGTCTACGGCTTGGCGGCCGTTGCTTCGGGTATCAGCGCCTTGGCGTGGCACGACTTCAGCAACTGGCATCAGATCAAAGGGCTCGAAGACGCTTCTCTCCGCGCGATCCTCACCTACGTCGTTGCCGCCATAGAAATCCTCGGAGGCGTCGCCGTTGCGTGGCCGAGAACGGTCCGAGCCGGTGCCGTAGCCCTGGCCACGGTCTACTGCGTCTTCGCTTTGCTGACGCTCCCGGCGATTGCCGAACATCCGCTCGTGTACAATAGCTTTGGTAACTTCTTCGAGCAATTCTCATTGGCGACCGGAGCGATGATCCTCTATGGGTGTTCCGGTCGAATCGGTTCGAATCGACCGCCGCGTTCGGCGCAGATCGGATACTATTCGTTCGCTATTTGCATCGTATCGTTCGCGCTCGAGCAGCTGTTCTATCTCTCCGAAACGGCGAGTCTCGTTCCGAAATGGATTCCGCCGGGTCAAATGTTCTGGGCGATGGCCACCACCGCAGCGTTTGCCCTTGCTGCGATTGCCCTCCTCACAGGGTTCATGGCGTTGCTCGCGTCGCGATTGGCAACGGCTATGCTCCTAGGCTTTGGGTTGCTCGTGTGGGTGCCGGCGCTTTTTGCCGGCCCCCATAGTTTTCTGAATTGGTCCGAAGGCCTAGAAACTCTCGCAATCGCCGCGTCGGCGTGGATCGTGGCAGACTATCTCAGCCACCGTCGCTCGGCAGCATCTGCTCGCCTTTCGAGGTAGTGGATATCGCCGCGATACTATTCCGGGAGTAGGACCATGCGAAAGCGGGCTTCACCGCGCAGCATCTTGTCGTAGGCATCCTTCGCGCGCGACAGCGGCAGCGTCTCGATGCGGGCGCGCACGCCGGTCAGTACGCTGAACTGCATGGCGTCCTCCGAATCGGCGCAGGTTCCAGATGCCCACGAGCGCACCGATTGGCGCGCGCCGATGGCCTGCGTCGCGTCGAAGGCGACGGGCTCGTTGGCCGCACCGACGATCAGCAACTGACCGTCGATGCCGAGGCCTGGAATGACGGCCTCCATCGCTTTGGCCGAAGTCGCGGTCGCGAGCACGACCTTTGCGCCACCCATTTGTCGCAGCGCGTCACCCGAATTTACGGCGGTACTGTCGATGTAGTGATGCGCGCCCAGGTCGCGCGCCAGCGCTGCTTTGCCTGCGCCGCGGGCGATGGCGACCGTTTCGAATCCCATGTGCGCAGCATACTGCACGCCCAGGTGGCCTAAGCCCCCGATACCGAGAATCGCGACCAGGTCGCCGGCGCGGGCTTGGCTATGCCGTAGCGCGTTGAACGTCGTAACGCCCGCGCACATGAGCGGCGCAGCTTCGGCCGCTGAAAGCGCATCCGGAATGCGAGCCAGCGCGACGGCCGGCACCTCGACGTATTGCGCGTATCCCCCGTCGTACGAGATACCCGGTATCTGGAGTGAACGGCACGTCAGAAAATCGCCGCGGCGGCAGCGGTCGCAGTGCCCGCAGTGGCCGCCGTGCCAGCCAATACCGACGCGGTCGCCGGCCTTCCAGCCAATGACGCCGTTCCCGATCGCGTCGATCGCGCCCGCGATCTCGTGACCCGGAACGCGCGGAAACGTAATGCCGGGCCAGTAGTTCATAATGGTGAGCGCGTCACTGTGGCAGATTCCGCACGCCTCGACGCGCACGCGCACCTGTCCGTCGCGCGGATGGGGCACCGGCAGCTCCGCAGTCTCCAGCGCCGCCGACGACGGAGAAGCGACGCGCACGGCGCGCATCGTCGATGGTGTGGCTGTAGTGGTCATGTCTTCACTAACTCGCCGCGAATCGCGTCGGTTGCGACGCGACCCGCGAGGGGTCAGTGCGAGCTTGGTTGGACCAACGACTCCGTGGCCATATCTTCGAAATTTGGCCAGACCGTGTCGCCGCTTAGCTGTTTCATCAAAGCAGCTTTCGTTTGGGGGGAAGCAGCAACAAATGTAGCGTGATATTGATTCCAGTTAGATTCTACCGATTGCGCAAAGGTCGTAACCCAAGCACTGGGAACCAACGCTGCTCCTTGTTTTACCGAGCTCAATCCGATAAACGAGTGGTTGAAAGCCTTGATCGCAGTTGTCAGGCTCGTTGCGTATTTGTCGTTTCTGGCGGAGTCAAACGTCGTAACGTTGGCCGATTCGGCTAAGAAGCCGGCATAACCATTGGCGCTTGCTTGGAGGGAACCATAAGTCACCGCTAACTGATTTACGTCGGATGCTCCTAACGATCGTTTTGCAGTCGTGACGAGGGCGACAGTTTGGTTTCGGGTCTGCGTAAACGGCGCAATTCCCGCTTTCATCTCGCTAGCGGTGTCCCCGTGGTGAGCGCACGCACTCATGAGTAACGTTCCCACGAGGAGTCCTAAAACCGCCATCGATCGGACCGGCAATTTGAATATCCGCACGGGATTGCTTTCCTTTTTGCGTAATACGCTGGGATTTTGAATCGTAAGTGACGCTACACGTTCATGAACGCCGCGCCGAGTCGAGTCGGTAACGGGGCAAAGGCCGTAGTCGCGCGAGCGTCAATTAACTCGGCTAAGCTGAAAGGCGTCTGGAGATCGCACAACTCGAAGATGCGGGACGCATTTCGATTGGCCGCAATAATCCGGACCGCTCCAAGAGGATTCCGCTCGATCACGCGATGCCGCAGCCTGAGCAGGCACGACAAGACGCTGGCGTCTATGAACGTGACCTCGGAGAGATCCAGGAGCACCCGATCGAACGACTCCGCCGGTCGAAGAATGGTCCGGAGCTCGTCGCGTCGAGAGAAGTCCCAATCGCCCACGAGCTTAAACGAAGCGGTCTTCGTCTCGAGGGTTCGGTCGAGCATTAGAAGGCTAGCATACCCTGGAGCGCTTCTCAAAGTCGGTACGCTTTAGCACCAGGAGGATACCGCGACCTCGAAAAACCCTTAGAACACGCTGCAAAACGGGAGTCAGAGAAGTATCCAAGAGCATAAGGGCTGAGCACACCCTCGACCCGACCGAGGCTGTGCTTAAACAAAACGCGATTCTCGGCGGGTTAAGTGAGTCCATGATGATGGACGTCCTTGAAACCGGGAGACTTATCGTGCTCGACACTCCGCAGCAAATCTACGAGGCCGGGCGCCCGATACGAGAAGTGTACTTCCCAATCGACGCAGTTCTCTCGGTTGTAACGCAAATGCGCGACGGCGGCTCAATCGAAGTAGGAACGGTAGGCCGAGAGGGGGTCTCTGCCATTCCACTGCTGCTTGGGGCGACGACCTCGGCCAACGAGAGCTATTGCCAAGTTCCAGGTCGAGCCGTCGTCATCAGCAGCGACCATTTTCGCAGATTACTTGGCGCGGGGGACGAGCAGCTTCGCGGCGTACTCGATCGATTTCTGCAGGCTTACGTAAATATGCTGGGGCAACTTGCCGCGTGCAACGGCATGCACAGCATTTACGAGCGATGTGCTCGCTGGCTGTTGCTGACCCACGACCGGGTTAATTCCGACAAAATCGCGCTCACACACGAATACTTGGCGATGATGTTGGGCGCACGCCGGTCGGGCGTGACCATCGCTGCGGCAACGCTTCAGCAAGCTGGCTTCATTCGCTACGCTCACGGGCATATCGTGATCCTTGATCGGCGAGGTCTCGAAGACGCCTCCTGCGAGTGCTATGGCGTCGCCCGTACGCAATTCGGGCCCCTGCTGGAATCGATCGACTTCTAGGCTAACGGGCGTCCATGTTGTGAAGAGGCCCGTGCTAACGCCTAAGACATCGATCTAGGGGAAAGGTAGAGTTATGAGCTACGAACGACGCCGCACGTCAAAAGTGGTTCCTATCGCCTTTTGACCCACATGGAGAAAAATGAACAAGCGCAAACTTGGAAATAGTAAGCTGGAACTTTCGGCTATCGGGCTGGGCTGCATGGGAATGAGCTTTAGCTACCCGCCGTTTCCCGAAAGGAAGGTGATGATCGGTCTGATTCGCTTGGCTGCCGAGCGAGGCGTTACGTTCTTCGACACCGCCGAGGCCTACGGACCGTATTCGAACGAAGAGCTCGTCGGCGAAGCCTTGGAGCCGTTTCGAGATCGAGTGGCGATTGCCACCAAGTTCGGATTCAAATTCGATCCCGATACCGGGGCACAGATCGGCGTCGACAGCCGGCCGCTGCACATCAAGCAGGCTGCGGAAGGTTCGCTCAGACGGCTTAAGGTCGACGCTATCGATCTCTTCTATCAACATCGCGTGGATCCAGACGTTCCGATCGAAGAAGTGGCCGGCGCGGTGAGGGAGTTGATCGTTGAAGGCAAGGTGAAGCACTTCGGCCTCTCCGAAGCTGCAGTGCAAACGATCCGTCGCGCGCATGCGGTGCAGCCGGTTGCCGCCCTGCAAAGCGAATACTCGCTCTGGTGGAGAGCTCCGGAAGCGGAAGTATTACCGACGCTCGAGGAGCTCGGGATCGGTTTCGTCCCCTTTAGTCCGCTGGGCAGGGGATTTCTTACCGGGAAGATCGACGAGACGACGACGTTCGAAGAGTCCGATTTCCGAAACATCCTCCCGCGCTTTGCGGCCGATAATCGCAAAGCGAATCGCGCGGTCGTCGATCTGCTGGCCCGAATCGCCGCCGGTAAAGGTGCGACGTCCGCGCAAATCGCGCTCGCATGGCTGCTCGCACAGAAGCCGTGGATTGTCCCGATACCCGGCACGACGAAGCTGGAGCGCCTCGATGAGAATATCGGTGCGGCTGCGGTCGAGCTTACGCCGGAAGATTTGCGCGAAATGGATAGCGCCGCTTCGAAACTCACAGTACAAGGGGCGCGTTATCCCGAACACATGGAGCACATGACCGGTCGCTGAAGGAGGAATTCCATCTCATGATTCGTCGTATCGCCCTGGCGTTGATCTCACGAGCGATGCTGCTCGTGGGCGTCTTGCTGCTCGTCGCGCAGCCCGCACTCGCGTGCACGCGCGTGCTCTACGTCGGCGAAGACGGCACCGTCCATCACCGGGCGCTCTATGGATTGGGCCGAGGACATGCATTCGGACCTCTGGGCGCTTCCACGCGGGGCACAGCGCGACGGTTCTGCCGGAACGAACTCGATCCATTGGACCTCAAAGTATGGCAGCGTGATCGTTTCGGGTTACAACGTGGGCTCGGCCGACGGCATGAACGAGAAGGGTCTAGTTGCGAACCTGCTCTATCTCGCCGAATCGCAATACGGAACGCCGAACGCGGCAAAGCCGGCACTTTCAATCGCGCTCTGGGCGCAATACGCGCTCGATAACTTTGCCACCGTCGACGAAGCAGTCGAGGCGCTGCAAAAGGAGCCGTTCACCGTCATCGCACCGACGCTGCCCAACGGCGCGAAGGCGCAGCTTCACCTAGCGCTCTCCGATCCGACCGGCGATTCGGCGATTTTCGAATATCTCGACGGCGGAAAGCTCTTCATCCACCACGGCAAGCAGTACAAAGTGATGACGAACTCGCCGCGCTACGACCAGCAGCTCGCGTTGAACACGTACTGGGAGCAAATCGGCGGCCTAACGTTTCTGCCCGGCACGAATCGCGCAGCGGACCGCTTTGCGCGCGCCTCGTTCCTCGTCAACGCGATTCCGACGACCGTCGCACCAGCGATCATCACGGCCGTACCCGGGCAAACCTACGCGAACCAAGCCGTCGCGGGCGTCCTCAGCGTGATGCGTTCGGTTAGCGTTCCGCTGGGGATCTCGACGCCCGGGCAGCCCAACATCGCTTCGACGCTCTGGCGGACGGCCGCCGACCAAAAAAACCTCGTTTACTTCTTTGACTCAGCGACGAGTCCAAACGCGTTCTGGGTTTCCCTGAAGTCGCTCGACTTTAGCGAAGGCGCACCTACGCGCAAACTCGCGGTTGCCGGCGGCAAGGTCTATGCCGGTGAGACCTCGTCGCTGTTCGTGGCGGCGCCGCTCTTCACGTTCCTAGAAGCGGCAACGTAACTTTAAGCAGGTCAAACGTTGCGGCTACGGGCTGAGCGCTAGACCTCCAGCGTGGCCGGGGATCGAGAGCGACGTCGTTGGCTTCTTAGCGCCCGGTGCGTAGACCGCGACGGCCCCAAACGTACCAACGTAGAGTTCGCCGCTCGCGTCAACCGCAATCGCCGAGACGCCCTGTTGCACGTCGATCGTCCTCGCCGGCGTTTGGGAACTTGGCGGATATACGACGACCGAGTTGTTGCCGCCGGCGTAGAGATTCCCCGCACTATCGAGCGCAATGGCTCCGCCCGGCGCTTTTTTCAAGTCTAAGTTCGTAAACGTCTGCGAGCCTGCCGGTAGCCGGTAGACCGCACCTTTAACCTTCCCGAACAAAGACTCGCCGACAAGCAACGCGCCAGTCGCGTCGAACGCGAGGCCGGCCGCAGCACCCAAGCCGGTGTGGGGCACCGTCAGCGTTTCCGCGGGAGTCATCTGGCCCCTGGGGTAGATCTCGAGGAAGATCGATGCATCCTGCGTGCGTACGCCGGTAACATAGACGTTTTCGTTGCTATCGACGGCAACGTTGCCGGCGTTGACGATGCCGTTGGTAATGGTCCTGAACGGCGCTCCCGCGCCAGGCTTGTATTCCGGGAGGCTGGTCTGGTAGGACTGGTCGGGCACGTTAACGGCATAGAAGACGCCGCGATTGTCGGCCCAAACGCCTCCCGGGCGCGGAACGCCGTCGGTAATCGTCTGCAACAATGTGAACGTATTGGTCGAATAGACGACGACGGAGCCGCCGTCGAGCGTCGAAACGTAGAGCTTCGAACTAGAATGCGCGGAAAGTGCAGATGCAGCCTGGGCCGTACCAGGGATCGTATTCGTCGCGAGTAGAGAACCCGTGCTGCCGCTGCATCCGGCGGCGAGTATGGAAAGAGCAACGCCGCCGATCCTAACGGCAAAGCGTTTCGCGCCTCTAACGTTCATGAATCTGCCTCCAAAAAGTTGCCCAAACTCGCATATGCGAATTAGCCCCTCAGTATTTCCAAAAAATCCTGAAGAAATGATGAAGGAGGTTTTGGCGGCGGCCAGACCGTTAGGAATGGAGCGGTGGGGTTCGCGGGGTCCACACGGGATAGTCGACGCCGGCGAGTTTGTTTGCGACGATGGCGTGAAGCGTCAATATAATGACGGCGAATTCCATGATCGGGAATTGATACGGCTTGGTAAACACCCCTAAGGAAATCACGAGCGCGGTGGCGCCGGCCGGAGGATGCGTTACTCGAAAGAAGACCATGAGTGCGCCCGTTAGCGCCAGGGAGAACGCGGCCGCAACGATGCGTGCATTGTCGACGCCCATCACCATTACCGATGGGCTGTTTTGGAGTCCCGTGACGAGCAAGGCCGCATAGCCGCAGAGAATGCCGATGGCATGTCCCAAGACGACGCTTCTTGGGCTTGCCGTCGGTAGCGGTGGGCTATAAAACATGAGGATAGCGCTCGCGCCAAGCGACGGAAAGATAAACGGCGCCTTCGACAGCATGGCGATCGTCGCGAGAACGGCGATTGCGACGAAGCCGTTAACGAACACGTACAGCATCCAGGCGATTCGCTCGGAGAAGCGCGCGACGAGGACCTGGATGAATGAGGGGGCGACCGGCTTACTCGTCCGGCTGGCGTCACTAACGAGTGTCATCCTTCTACGGTGCCTCCTTTTTCCAACGCGTAGGTAAGGCACGTTAACGATTCTCGTCGTGTCTTACCTTTTTGGGATTGTCTCATGCGTACCGCCGTGCGACAATCCTTCGGCCTCTAAATTCGAGACTTTATTCGAGACTCTAAGGGAGATGCCATGGGGAACCGACCGATAAACGAGCCCGTCCTCGACGTTCTGCCGCACCCCGATCCGCGTTTTAAGGGCGTCATCGGCCGAACATACAAAGACTCCAAGCCCGACAAGATACCGATCACCACGGCACCGGAAGGTGCGCCCAACGTTCTCATCGTCCTGATCGACGATTGTGGCTTCGGTCAGTGGAGCACGTTCGGTGGCCAAATTCCAACGCCGAATCTCGATCGTCTTGCAAAAAAGGGGCTGAGCTATACGCGGTTCCACACGACCGCGCTTTGCTCTCCCACCCGCGCGGCACTATTGACCGGGCGCAATCACCATTCGGTCGGCACCGGCGTGATCACCGAACTCGGCTGCGGGTTTCCCGGCTATAGCGGCCAGATTCCCAAGACGACGGCGATGGTCTCCGAGATTCTGCGCCAGAACGGCTACAGCACCGCGTTTTTCGGAAAGAACCATAACATCGCCGACTGGGAAACCAGCGTGTCGGGCCCGTACGATCGCTGGCCGTGTATGCAGGGCTTCGATCATTTCTACGGATTTATCGGTGGGGAAGCCAACCAATGGGCGCCCGCACTGTATCGTGACTCAGCTCCGGTAGAACTCGAAGTTCCGAAAGGCCGGGAGCACGACTATACGCTGAACGAAGCGTTGGCCGACGAAGTCATCGACTATATCCACAAGCAAAAGTCGGTAACGCCGGACCGGCCCTTCTTTATTTACTACGCTCCGGGAGCGACCCACGCACCTCATCACGTCCCCAAGGCCTGGATCGACAAGTTCAAGGGACAGTTCAGTCAAGGGTGGGACAAGTATCGCGAAGAGGCGTTTGCGAGGCAACTGAAGCTCGGACTCATTCCGGCAGACACGAAGCTGACTCGGCGACCCCCGGAAATTCCCGCGTGGGATTCGCTCACACCCGACCGGAAACGCGTTGCCGAGCGGCTCATGGAAACCTTCGCAGCCTTCACCGCCCAAACCGATCATGAAGTTGGGCGCGTCCTCGATCGGCTCGACAAGATCGGTCAGGCCGACAATACGCTCGTGATGTGGCAGATCGGCGATAACGGCGCTTCCATGGAAGGCACCCTCAACGGTGTATTCAACGAGATGTCGTCCTTGAACGGCAGCGAGGAAGACACGTCCTACGTCGTCGAGCACATCGACGAAATTGGCGGTCCGAAATCGTACAATCACTTTCCGGTCGGATGGGCGTGGGCCATGAACACGCCGTTCCAGTGGGGCAAGCAGGTCGCGTCCCACTTCGGAGGCACCCGGAATCCGGTGGTCATATCCTGGCCTAGACGCATTAAAGACGTCGGCGCTACACGTTCGCAGTTCCATCACGTGATCGACCTCGTGCCGACGATTCTCGAAGCCGCCGGGGTCCCGGAGCCGTACGAAGTCAACGGCGTACCGCAAAAACCGATCGAAGGCGCGAGCATGATGTATTCATTCGGCGACGCGAAGGCGCCCGAACAACGGAAGACTCAGTATTTCGAGATGTTCGGAAACCGCGCCATCTGTCATGACGGATGGATCGCGGCATGCCGGCACGGCCGGCTACCTTGGGAGAATGCAGGCTCGGCCGACTTCGACGACGACACCTGGGAACTTTACAACGTCGATGAAGACTTCAGCGAATACGCAGACCTCTCTGCAAGATATCCGCAAAAGCTCAGCGAGCTGAAAGAGATTTTCTGGATCGAAGCTATGAGATATAACGTCCTTCCGCTCGACGATCGATTCGCGGAGCGAGCGGATCCGAGTCTGCGGCCTAGCTTGATCGAAGGTCGCTCGGAATTCACGTATTACCCCAGAGCGGTGCGCATCCCCGAAAGCTCCGCTCCCAATGTGAAGAACAAATCGCATGCCATCCCGGCGTTCGTCGAGATGCGAAAGAAGGCGGCGACGGAGTGCTGGTGGCGGCCGGCGGGATCGTGGGCGGATACGCCTCTTCATCAAGGATCGAATGCCGGCATACGAATACAACTGGTTTTCGCAAAAGCGATATCGAGTCGCAAGCTCGCAGCCGCTACCCTCGGGACCGGCCACGATCCGAGCAGAGTTCGAGTACGATGGCGGCGGCGCCGGCAAGGGCGGCACCATAACGCTGATCGTGAACGGTCAAAAAGTAGGAGAAGGCGCGTCGAGAAAACCGTACCCGCCCGGTATTCGGCCGACGAGACGTTCGATATTGGAATGGATACCGGCACTCCGGTGAGCGACGATTACGCGTCGTTGAATCGCTTTACGGGCGTAATGGAGAAGGTTGAGATTACGCTTGGAGTTAGCGGGCTAAGCGAAGAAGACGAAAAGAACGTAAAGGCGATGGAGCGGGCTGCGGCGGTGGCGGCGCACTAGGGCGGGCTGCGGCCCGTTAGGCATCGAAGGCCGAGATGGGAGTTGACGGTATGAATGAGGATCCGGTCAAACACGGCGCCGACCGCTTTGAAGTGCGCGTAACGTCCGATAGTCACTTCGGATGGGTACGCACGCGCTTTGCGCTGGAGCGAACGCAGATGGCGTGGGTTCGGACCGGGACGTCACTGATCGCTTTCGGCTTTACGATCTATCAAGTGCTCTCGAGACTGCCCGAGCCCGACCGGGCGATTCACGCGAACGCCGCGCGCGATCTCGGCTTGATCTTGATCGCCACGGGAATCGTCGCGATGTTCCTGGCGGCTCTCGATTATCGCTCGGCCGGCAACTACCTGTGGAGCCCGGAATACCGAGCCATCGCAGGCTTCACCGATAAGCGCGGACACTCTCGCGTTTTGCTGGTAACGCTCATCGTCCTCACCGCCGGCATCGTTGCGTTCGTTACCGTTTTGCTTCGCGTTCCCTAGGAGCCGCGGGCATCACGGCGTGAACTCGAAGACCGTTCCTTGATTGGAGTGTCCGCCGGCAACGGTCGCGCCGTAGAAGTTGCCGCCTGCGTCCGCGGCGAGTCCGTAGTACGGATACGCGCCGTCCGTTGCCGAGCCAAAGCTGTGCAGCACCGTTTCCTTGCCCGACTTTGCGTTGACTTTGAAGATCGTTCCGCAGTCGCAGGTTCCGCCGCCCGCCGATGTCGTCCCGTAGAGATCGCCGCTTCCGCCGAATGCGAGCGTACTAGTCGAGGAACTTCCGTCACTGCCTCCTCGGAAACTGTAAAGCACGCGTTCGCGATAGCCACCTTTGGCGTTCCTGACGAGTTCGAAAACGGCACCCAAGCCGTTTGCACCGCCGTAGTAGGTCGTTCCGTACAGATTTCCGGATGCGTCGGCAATCAATCCGCCGTAGGGCGAAGCGGCGTCGGGCGTGCCCTTGAAGGCGTAGAGGGTCTTCAGTTTCTTCGAGGTTGCCGACAACTCGAACACCGTGCCGGCGCCGTGAGCGCCGCCCAGTTCGGTGACGCCGAAAAGATTTCCCGAAACGACCAGCAACGAGCCGAGCGAACCGACGCCGCCGTCTTTACCACCGGAAAAGGCGTGAATGACGTTTTCTTGCCACTTCCCTGCGCTCCGCGAAACCTGATAGATGGTGCCTTCGGAGTGGCTGCCGCCGTCCGGCGTTGTTCCATAAAGATTGCCAGCCGTGTCGAACGCGACGTTGCCACCCGGGCCGAAGCCGTCGTTGCCGCCGGTGAAACTGTGCAGCACGTTTTCGGTGCCCGGCTTTATTTTTAGCTGAAAAGCAACCCCGCAGCCGTCACCCGCGCAGTATCCACCCGAGCCGCCGGCTACGGTCGTACCATCGAGGTTGCCCTGTCGATCGAAGCTCACTCCGCCATGCGGATTCTTTCCGTCGCCGTAGCAGGTGAAGTTGTAGAGCACCGCTTCATTCCATGGCGGACTGGGTTGCGCCGTCAACTTGAAAACCGTCCCGCATGCGTACGTTCCTCCGACGGCGGTCGTGCCGTAGAGATTCCCGTGCGGGTCTAAGACGAGTCCGGTCGCGGCGTTGCCCCCGTCGTTACCGCCCGAGAAACTGTAGAGCACGCGCTCGTGGCCGGTTCCGGGTCGGGCGCCGGGCGCGATAGCGGGCACCGACGTTACCGGCACGCCGATCGCCGAGTGCGACGCTCCGCAGGCGGCCAGCGTCGCTGCGGCAACTGCGATAACCAGCGTGCGGCCGGCAAAATGGAAGACGTTCATGGGCTCGTTCCTCTCCGTCGCGTGCGCGTCGAGCGTGTGACTTACGGTCGCTCCCCGGCGTTTTCCTCGGCTGCCGGCGAGCTTTGAAAGGTCGTTCGAGGGAGAGAGCGCAGTGGTACGCATCGAAAGCACTTGCGGAAGAGGTGACGCTTGGATTCCCTGCGGCTGGTCGAGACGCTGCCGTTCATCCACGGCTTTTTGTTCGTGGCGTTGGCGCTATTTCCGATCGTGAACCCGCTGGGAATGGCACCGATCTTTCTCAACTACACCGAAAGCCTCGATCAGGCGACGGCCGTTCGGTTAGCACGGAGCGTCGCCATCAACGCGTTTTTCCTCACGGCGCTTTCGATGATCGTCGGCCCGTTCGCTCTGAAGTTCTTCGGCTTGAGCATTCCCGCTGTGCGCGTCGCGGGCGGACTCGTGCTCGCGGTCGCCGGGTGGCGCTTACTCAACGAGGGTCAGGGCGATTCGCAACATCGAGCGCCGGAGGCCTCTCCGGAAGCGGTGCTGAGCGGCGCGTTCTATCCTTTGACGCTGCCGTTGACCGTCGGTCCGGGATCGATCGCCGTCATGGTCACGCTCGGCAGCAGCCTCTTCGGCGGCTCCGGGAGCACCGGCATCCTCGACGCGCTTGGCGCGATCGTCGGCCTGGCGGCAACGTGCATCCTGATTTACATCTGCTACAGCCAGGCCGAGCGAATTCTTGGACGGCTGGGCGCGAGCGGGGTCAACGTGCTGTTGCGGCTGTCGGCGTTCATTCTGCTCTGCATCGGCGTCCAGATCGCGTTTCAAGGCTATGCCGCGATTTTTCCCCCGCACTCATGAACGGCGAAGCTCAAATCTTTATTGCGCTGATGGCCGCGCCGGACGGCGCGCTAAAATTCTTTAGGAGTTTAACGGCCGCGCCGCCGGCTGGGTAGTTCCAAATTCCAACGTCGGCGTTCGTGTTGTCGGGTCCGATGACTTTCGGCTGCGCGATCCAAAATTGCGGAATCTCGCCGCCGCCGACGAGGGGCGTCGAGCCCGCTTCGGTGGCCTTCTTGCCGGAGATGGAGAACTGGTAGATCACGCTCGTGCCTAGGTCGCCAACGGCCAGATGCTTCCCATCCCATTGGATGCCTCCGGGGCGTACGAAGTGTTGCTTCACCGCAATGTTCTGGAACGACGTCGCGCCGTTCGGAAGCTCGGCCAAGACGAACCCGCTGCCCAGTTTCTGACCGTCGACGAATAGGTTTCCGGCGTTATCGTAGCCGCAGAAGAACATGACTTGAATGAGCGGATCGGCGTAGTAGGCCACCGGGTTCCCTTTGGCCCCGGCGTACAGCGCGATGTTGCCCTGTCCCCCGCTGCCGGTGGTGTAGTTGGCGACTGCGAGATCTCCGGTTTTCGGATCGATCGCGCAGTTGACGGGCATGTAGCCCGGGTCGCTGAGAGTGGCGATCGGAAGCGCCCCGCCGTGGGCGTATTCAACGATCGTGCCGCCATTTGGCTGCGCGACGAAAACGTCGGCGGCCTTGTCTACGCATTCGCCCTCGGGCGGGGACGATAACGTTAGCGTTCCTTTGAGCTTGTAGTACGGGTAGGAGTAAACGTAGACGGCGCTCGCCGCAACGTCGGAAATGTAAAGCAGCTGATTCTTTTTGGCATCCGGGGCCATCCAGGAATGACGACCGCCAAGCGCGCTTGCGGATGCGTTCTCGCCGCGGTTTGAACCGTTCGGGCGTTCGAGCAGGATCGGCCAATCCGAATTCCGCCCAACGGCGTTTGAAGGTATCGACGGGGTCGCGGCGAGCCGCGAGACGCTGCTGCTGCACGCGCCCAGAAGCGCGCTCGCGACGCCAAGGCTCAACGCGAACTGCACGAATCTCGCTACGCTCACCAGATGCTCCCCCCGCAAGGTGACAGACGTGTCCTCGATCGATCCACGTTCGCCAAGGCAAGCGAAGAGGACTCTCATCGCCGGCGCTTTCGCGAACTTGCGCTGGCAGGGAGGGGCCATGCGGCAGCCTGAACCGAGGGAACTCATGCGGCTCGTCACTCTGTTCCTGTATGCCCTCATCCTGGGCAGTTGCGCGCGCGTCACATCGTCTTCGACATTGCCGGCTCCGATGCGGGCCGCGTTACCGGCCACCAAGAACTTCAAATCTCTCCACGAGTTCGCTGGGCTCGACGGTGCCAAACCATTTGCGAGCCTGGTTTGGTTCAACAACGTTTTCTACGGCACGACGCTCTTTGGCGGCAACAGTTCGGCGTGCGGTTCCCAGGGATGTGGGACGGTGTTTTCGATGACGCCGAGCGGAACGGAAACCGTCGTTTACAATTTCCAGGGAAACTCCGACGGAGAAAATCCTTTTGGCGGACTGACGAAAGTGAACGGCGTTCTCTACGGAACCACGCAAGCCGGCGGCGCGAACAACTTCGGGACCGTCTTCACGATTTCGGCGTCCGGATCGAAGACCGTGATCTACAGTTTCAAAGGGATGCCCGCCGACGGAAAAAGCCCGATGGCCACGTTGCTTTCGTATAACGGCAAACTCTACGGCACGACGGAATACGGCGGCACTGACGACGAGGGAACCGTCTTCTCGATTACTCCGTCCGGTAAAGAGAAGTTGCTGTACAGCTTTCAGGGTCAACCAGACGGTGCATATCCCCGCTCCAGCCTGATTGCCGTCGCCGGAACGCTGTACGGCACCACGCAGTACGGCGGCACCAGCACGGCGTGTTCGACCTATAATCCGACCGGCTGCGGGACGGTTTTCAGCGTCAGCACGTCGGGCCAAGAAGCGCTGCGCTACAGCTTCCAGGGCCAGCCGGACGGCTCGCGCCCGTTATCCGCCCTCGTGAACCCTGGAGCCGGCCTGCTTTACGGGACCACATGGGGCGGCGGTGCAAGCGGGCTCGGGACCGTGTTTCAAATCACTCCGGTCGGCCTGGCGACGGGTATTTACAGCTTTGCGGGAGCGCCCGACGGCGCCAACCCCTTCGGCGGGCTCACGTACTACAACGGCGCACTGTACGGCACGACGTCCGGAGGTGGCGGCAGCTCGGGATGCCCGCCGAGCGAAAACGGATGCGGAACGGTCTTCTCGATCACCCTGCTGGGCGGCGAAAACGTGCTCTATTCGTTCCAAGGCGGCGCCGACGGCGAGTCGCCGCAGGCGAGCCTCGTAACCCGTAGCGGCGACCTCTTCGGTAGTGCGGCCGAGGGTGGTCAATCGTGCGGCAATTCCAGCCCGGGTTGCGGAACGATCTTTCGGGTGATTCCATGACGGCCAGGAAAACCGTCAAGGAAGGGTCGATAGGGCGTCAGGAGGGTTAACCCATGCAAAAGCTCACGTCATTGACGGTGACCGCCCTTTGCGTTGCAGCGACCATCGCTTTAGGTGCGTGTTCCAAGCAGGCGAATTCGACGACTACCGAGGCCAGCGCCAGTGCCGAGGCGAGCGTTGCTGCCGAGACGAGTGCGAGCCCTGCGGCAACCGCATCGGGCGAGGCGTCCGCCGGAGCCGGCGGCATGTCGCCGGCTCCGGGACCCTCGGTGTTTACGGTCGCGTACACCGACTTGAACGGAACCTTCGGCAGTCAGCAGATTCAAGATCTTGCGAAGCTGGGCACGTTCGGCGACCCGAGCGGCACCTTCAACCCAACCGGAACGATTACGCGCGGCGACTTCGCGCGATGGCTAGTGAACGCGAACAATGCGATTTGGGCGAATCAACCCGATCGAGTTATCCGGCCGTCGCAAAGCACGTCGTCCGCCTTTCCCGACGTACCGACGTCGCATCCGGATTTCGCCTACATCCAAGGCATGTACGACGCCGGTTTTTCCGTGGGCTTTCCGGATAAGACGTTCAAACCCGACGACAAACTCACGCACGAGCAGATGATTGCGATTAAAGAGAGCGTCGATCGCGGCGGCGTCGATAAGTATTACGTTACGTGGTGGCAGTCGACCATGCCGAATTGGAAGGACAAAGCGCAGATCAACACGATCTTCCGCGGCGCGATCGCCGAAGACAGCGGCCTCGATCGCTCGGTCGTTTCGGAATGGAGTCTTCCCACCTACGTAATTGGCAACGTTGGCCGCGCGTTCGGCGCAATCGCGATGTTCCGTCCCCAGCAACCGGTTACGCGCGCCGAGGCGGCCGCCGTGCTCTGGAAGATCGGACCGCACAGCGACCATCACGGGCCGGGCGATGCACCGCGCTCGGCAGCCGATTCGCTCGCTCCGCCGTCGCCGACGCCCTCCCCCTAACCCAATCGCAACGCACGAATGGGCTCGCACATGCGAGCCCATTCGTTTTGCGACGCGCGCCTGACGGACGCGGGAGGCTTTCTATAAGCCGAGCAGATCGTACGGGTTTTGGGACGGTGACGAATCGTAGAGCGGCGAGTTCAGTGTGGAGAACGGGTTTTCGATTGGTCCTGAATATGGGAAGGGATTCCCGGCGTACGGACCCGGAATCGGCCCCGGGTTTGCGATGGACCGGGCTGTGGGCCGCCTGGAATCGGGCCTGGCTGAGCCCATTGCCCTTGGCCTCGGACTAGCGCGCCCCCGAGGTCGACGTTGTGCGCGTTCACGTCGACGTTCACGCCTTGACCCTTGGCGGTAAGCGTGGTGTCGATCCGGCAGCCCGAGCCGTTGCACGCGTCCACCGAGAGCGAGCCGTTCTGACTGCACGTCACGCTAGCGCCGTCGCCGAGCTGCATCGTTTGACCGGCGGAGATCGGAACGTTGCGCCCGTACTCGGTGATGGAGGCTTGGCCGTCATTGTTCATCGAGACCTTCGTCTGCCCGTTGTCCAGCGCAATCGTCGCCGACTGGTTGCGAGTGATGCCTCGTTCGTTCGGCGACGTAACTTGAGTCGAAATTCGAAATCCGCCGGGAATCGAGTCGGAGTTCAGCAGGTCGGGATGCGACACCATGCTATTCGACTTGCTTCCATTGAAAGACAAATGCGGATCGCCCTCGCTCGAGCCGGTCGCATTTTGAAAGTACTGTTCGTTGCCGTATGGAGAGCAGTTGTTGTTACCGCCGTTCGAGTACGGGTAGCAGGAGCCGTCGCCTCCGTATGAACCGCCCATCATGGCCTGGAGCATCTGCATGAGCTGCTGCAACAGGCCGGGGAGCGGTCCGAACATTGCGGTTTGGGCCGGATTTTGCATGGCGCCGGTGAGCCACGGCGGCGCGATGCGTGAAATTGCGTCGCCGGTGACGCTCCACGGAGCGATCCCTTGCGAAAGTGCGCCTGTGCCGTCGCCGATGCCGGTGAAAGGCGAGAGTGAAGCCGGGCCGAGAGGACCTTCGAGCGGCTGGATGGACATCGATCAACCTCCGTCGTAGTGGTTGAAGGCCGTTCACGACCGGCGCGTGCGCCGACAAGGGGGCGGCATCGAATTGTCAGAAGCGCGTTGCCGCCATGAGCGACACGCAGCTGACCACGATCGCACGTCTCGACGAGCGTCTCAAAACGCTCAAGGAGCGTCTTTGACTACGCAGGCAAGAGCCGCCGCGTAATCGAGCTCGCGGAACGTTCTCGGGCTGAAGGTTTCTGGAGTGACCCGGACGCGGCGCAACACGTCATGAAGGAGCTGGCGGAACTGCAGGCCGAGACCGGTGAGTTCACACGGGTCGCGCGCTCGTTGCAGGATGCGCGAGAAATGCTCGAAGTCTTCGGCGACGATCCGGCGGCGCAACCCGAAGCCGAAGCGAGCATCGGCACGGCGCAGTCCGCGATCGATCAGCTCGAAATGGCGGCAAACTTCGATGGAGAGTTCGACACCCACAATGCGATCGTCAGCATCTTCGCCGGCGCCGGCGGCGTGGACGCCGCGGACTGGACGCAGATGCTCGCGCGCATGTACCTGCGTTGGGCCGAAACCAAGCGATACTCGACCCACGTCGTCGAAGAGTCGCCGGCCGAAGAAGCGGGCCTCAAGTCGATCACGTTCTTCGTGCGCGGTCGCAACGCGTATGGAATGTTGCAAAGCGAACGCGGCGTGCACCGGCTGGTACGTCTTTCGCCTTTCGACGCGGCCCACCGGCGGCATACGTCGTTTGCGGCGGTCGACGTGATCCCGGAGATCGAAGCCGGCGAAGAGCTCGACGTGGAGATCAAGCCCGACGACCTGCGCATCGAAACGTTTAAGTCGGGGGGCGCCGGCGGCCAGTACGTCAACAAGACGGAATCCGCGGTGCGCTTGATCCATCTTCCCAGCGGCATCGTGGTGGCGTCGCAGCAAGAGCGTTCGCAGGCGCAAAACCGCGACGTGGCGCTCAACATTCTGCGCGCCAAGCTCGTCCAGCGTGCCGCCGAAGAACGCGATCGGCGCCTCGAAGATCTTCGCGGCGAACGTCAGGCCAACGAATGGGGCTCGCAGATTCGTTCGTACGTACTGCAGCCCTATCAAATGGTCAAGGATCACCGCACCGACGTGTCGGTCGGAAACGCGCAAGGTGTCCTCGACGGCGACATCGACGCGTTCGTCTGGCCCTACCTCCAGCAGACCCGCCGATGAAGGATCGCGTACTGTGGTGGGGGTGCGCCGCCTACGCGGTGCTCTTCACGCTGCTCGGCGTGGTCAAATATGCGGTCCATCGAAACCTGGTCGATTTTGGCATCTTCCAGCAGACGGTCGCCAGTGCGTTCGGATGCTTCTGTAATCCGCTCGAGGGCAGTCATTGGGCGTTTCATTTCTCGCCGATTCTGTACCTCGTCGGTCTCGCCGTCGCCATCGCCCCATCGGCGGCCACCACGATCGCTCTGCAAGCGATTGCGGGCGCGCTGTGCGCGCCGCCCGTGTACGCTATAGTTAGCGCGCGCAGCGATCGTTCGATCGCGCGGCTCGCCGCACTGGTCGTGTTGCTCTACCCCCCGCTGGCGGGCCTGATCTTTGGCGACGTGCACGAAAACGGCTTTGCGCCGGCGGCGGTGGCCTGGACGTTCTATGCGTTCGATGCCGGACGCTTAGGCTGGGCGGCACTTTTTGCCGCGCTGACACTCGCGGTAAAAGAAGATCAGGCGCTGTTCTTGGCTTTCGCCGGGGCTTGCGGTGCCGTCGCGTATCGCCACGACCGCGCGCGCTTTCGCTTTGCCGCCGGCGTCGCCGGCGTTTCCGTGCTGATCGCGGTGACGTTCTTTGTCGTCGTTCAACCGCATGCCAACGGCAATCCGGCCTGGCAACCGGTGCGCTTCTACGCCTGGACGGCGACCGATTGGCGCATCCTGATCCCGCGCGGCGTCTTCGAACGCGTGGGCTTCCTGGTGTTGCTGCTGGCACCGCTGGCGTTCGTGCCGCTGCGATCGCGCGCGATGATTCTCGCCGTTCCGCCGCTGCTCGAAGCACTGGCATCGCGCATGAGCACGACCTTCACGCTCGGCACCCACTACGCCGGCGCCTGGATCGGTTATGTTTTGATAGCGTTCGCGGCCGGCATCGGCGATCTCGCGGCGCGCGGGCGAGCGCGCCGGGCGTTGTATTGGGCGCTGGCGATATGCGTGCTGGAACTTCTGGTAGCCAATCCGCTCCACCCGGGGTTGAATCTCCGAGCGGTGCAACCGCGCGATCGCAATCTCGACGCGGCATTGCGCGCGCTGCCCCGCGATGCCAGCGTGGCAACACAGGAAGAAGCCTACACGCACCTGGGTTTGGACGACCCGTTCGCGCGCCTGTTGCCGGAAGATCCGAGCGTCGAAACCCAAGCGTGCCTGATATTGATCGATCGCGAGTACCCCGAATCGCCGCGCCTCCAAGAATATGCGGGCGCGCTGATGGACTTAGTGGTATCGGGACGCTACGTTCCGGTCTTTCGAGCCGGCGGTATCGAGGTGTACCGGCGCACGACGCGCTGCCGATAGCCCGGCGTTTTTACAACAGTTGCGCGAGCGCGTCGGCGGCGCGAGCCGGCCAGTTCCCGTCGGCGCGGACGATTCGGTGCGGCGCGGCCCACGGTGCCCAGCGCGCAACTTGCAGCGCGTAGTGACGCGACGGCGGAAAGACGCCGACGACCGGAGTGCCCACCATCCCGGCGACGTGCAAAGCGCCGGAGTCGGGAGCGACCAGGCCCGGCGCGGCTGCGATCGCAGATTTCCAGGGCGCCGTTTCATCGAAGCGCTCGATCTCGAGGCCGGTTGCGGACGCAATGCGCGCGGCATACGCACCTTCGGAGGCAGACGTAAAGAGCCGCAACGTTCCAAACGCAACCAGGCGCCGAATCAGTTCGACCACGTCATCGAGCTGAATTCCGAGACGCTCCCATTTGTCGGTAATCTGGATGGCGATGCGATCGTCCCCCAGCGGTTCGCCTTCCAAGACCAACGGGCGCAGCTCCGCCGGATCACGCGTCGGCCGCGCCGCCGCGCCCAACAACACACGGCCAAGGCGAAAGAGGACGTCGCATTCGTGCAGCGCGCGCCGATCGAGGCCTGCGCTACGATACACGCGCTGGGTGAGGAAGCGCCGCGACCATAGCGTTTTCGCGGGTTTGCCCCACGCGTTCGAAAAGCCGATGCGGACCGGCACTTCGGCGGCGAGGGCGAGCCGGTATCCGCTCGGATCTTCGGTCGCGACCAACGCGTGCGTGTAGCGCGCCGTTGCGAGCTCTCGGCCGACGCGTTCGATCGCTGTGAGATTCGCCGGCTTGCTCGACCGCAGATCGAAATCGCCGACGACGCTCGCGCGCGCGGCGCGCGACGAGAAGATGCCGGCGTTGCCCGGTCGCAACACGACGTCGGTGGGAATAGCGGCCGAGCGGAGCGCCGCGAGCAGCGGCGTCAGCGCGAGCGCGTCGCCGATCGCGTCGAGGCGGATGATGAGCGCGGACGGGGAACTCTGCGGCATGCCCCTCCTCTCCGACTGCCGGCGCGCATCGGCCTGCCGATCGCGATGATCGCTCGCGACGACGTCGTCACGTTCGACGAGGTCGACGGTTACCATACGCTGCGCGCGTTCGGTTACGTTTCGGGAGTCGCATCGCGCCCGCGCAACCGCTTGCGCTCGACCTTTCGCAGCCTCGGAATGTTGATCGGTCTCGCCGCCGGCGAGTTTCTGGGCGATGCCGAGCAACTTCGCAACGAAGCGATAGAGGCGCTGCGGCGTCGCGCCGACGCGATGGGCGCGAACGCGGTCGTGGGCTTGCAGTTTTACGTGTCGGAAGGGACCGACGGATCGTGCAAGGTGGTCGCGTTCGGTCAAGCGGTGCTGGTCGATAAGCGCAACCAAGGTGAGAGCTCTGGATCTTGATGAGCGCACGCGCCGCGAGCGTTTGCTCGCGCCGGCGGCCGCAGTCGCCGACGCATGCCGCAAGTGCGCGATCGGTTACGAACGCCGTCACAACGTGTACGGCGAGGGCGACCCGCTCGCCGCGCTGATGGTGATCGGCGAAGGTCCAGGCGAAACTGAAGATATGCTTGGGCGGCCATTCGTCGGCCGCGCGGGGCAGCTGCTCGAGAAAATGCTCGGCGCGATTGGGCTGGCGCGCGAAGACGTTTATATTTGCAACACCGTGAAATGCCGTCCGACGTCGCCGGGACCGCGCGGGCCGCGCAATCGCGCGCCCGAGCCCGACGAGATGGCCAACTGCCGCCCGTTCCTCGACGAACAAATCGACGTCGTTGCACCCGGCGTCATCCTCGCGTTGGGAGCGCCGGCCGCTAAATCGTTTCTAGGCCGCGATTTCCAGATCACGAAGATGCGCGGCCGCTGGTATGCCGGACCGAACGGGGTCCCGCTTATAGCGTCGTTCCACCCGGCCTACATTCTGCGGCAAACCGGGGGCGAGATCGAAGCGGTGAAACGTCTCGTCTGGCGCGATCTGAAGGCCGTTCGGGCCAAGCTCGATGAGGTCGCGGCGCTTCGCGCCGCACCGCTTCGGGCGGACAAAATGCCCGAGCCGCCGCCGGAGCCGCTCCAGACCGGACTATTCGGCGAAGCGCCGGGGACGGTGTGCTAAAATGGGCGGCGTGACTCGAGACCCCATGGCCATCTGGCTGGCCCGCGTCGCTTCGCGCGCCGGATTTTCCGGCACCGACGAGTTGGCGCGCGAACACGATTTGAAACCGTATCGCCTTCGGCAGATGTACCGCGCGGCCGCCAAAGAGCTGCTCCCGGGCGTCGAGGCCGTGACCACACTGCCGAAGGAACTCCGCGCCGCGCTGGCCGCTTGCGGGGTCACCTTTTCATCGGTTGCACCGGTTACCGTTCAACGTTCGAGCGATGGCCAAACGACGAAGGGCCTTTTTCGGCTCGACGACGGCAGCGAAGTCGAAGCCGTCCTGATGGAACACAGCGGCAACCGCACCACCGTCTGCATTTCCTCGCAGGCGGGATGCGCCTTTGCTTGCGCGTTCTGTTCGACCGGGCAGGCCGGGTTCACGCGCAACCTGGATGCGGTCGAAATCTTCGACCAGGCGCTGTATTTTGCGCGCGAGCTGGCCGTCCGACGCAAGCGCATCACCAACGTCGTGTTCATGGGGATGGGCGAACCGTTTCATAATTACGAAAACGTCATGGGTGCGGTGGCGCTGCTTAACGATCCGCACGGATTCGGTTTGGGGCTCCGGCACATCACCATCTCTACCGTCGGACTGGTCGACAAGATCGAACGCTTCACCGACGAGCACCTGCAAGTCAACTTGGCGATCTCGCTTCACGCGCCAAGCGATGAATTGCGCTCGCAGTTCATGCCGGTCAATCGCAAGTTCGGGCTCGACGAACTGATGACCGCCTGCGAACGTTACGTCGAAAAAACGCGCCGCAAAGTCTTTTTCGAATACGTAATGCTCGAGAGCGTAAACGACGACGCCGCTTGCGCGCGGCAACTCGCGCAGCGCATGCGGGGGCACCTGTATCACGTCAACCTGATCCCGTATAACGCGACGCCGGATGCCCCGTTCGCCGGAACGTCCGAACCGCGCATTTGGGAGTTCGCTCGGATCCTCGACGCGGCCGGCGTTCCGACCACCGTTCGGCGCAACATGGGCCGCGATATCGCGGCGGCGTGCGGTCAGCTGCGCGCGAAGACCCAGCCGCGAGCGCGCGCCGCGGCCGTAGCGGCCGGCCGATAGTGTCTCTATCGCTCGTCGCGTTGCTTGCGGTTGGCAACTTCGCCGCGACGGCTCAAGACGCCGCGATCAACGCCCTTTATTTCGAGTCGAAAAAATCGGCCGCCGTCTTACGGGTGAACCGATCCGGTGCATACGCGGCCGTTCGTGTTAGCGGTGGAAGGCTAGAAGGGTCTCCCGTCGATGCGCCGATTCTCGTACGGCGTTTTTCATTCGGATGGCAAGCACTGGATTTGCTGAACTTCCGTTGCCGATTGGAAGCGCATTCGTTGGATCTTCAGGTTGAGACGATATTGATGCGCGGAATGCCTGAGCCGAACGACGATCGTCCGTGTCGGAACCTCAAAGACGCGGGACCTGCCGCGGAGGTCGAAGCGGTGCGCCAATTGATGCGCGGGCTGCTCGTACCGTACGTCGTCGTCTCCAGCGACTGGGCCATCGGCGAATGGTACGGCGGCGGTGGGGGCGAGTCGCTTTATAAGCGGCACAACGGCCATTGGGAACTCGTTGCCAGCGGGGGTGGAGCGATGGGCGTTTCGGATCTCCGCGCGTACGGCGTGCCCCAGGCCGACTGGTGCAAATTTGGGATATATGACGCTCAATGTCGTTAAGTCTCCGCGGATCGTATCTATGAAAGGTACGATTGGTCCGCTCAGTTGCCGTCATCTGCGCGCGAAGACGCAGCCGCGCGCGCTCGCCGCGCCCGTGGCGGCTGGCCCGTAGGCGATCGCGGCTTCGTGGAGCGACGTCCGGCGGATTGCGCTCGGATTGCCCGGCACGAGCGAAGAATCGACGTCGAGCGGTAATCGAGCCTGGATCGTTAACAAGAAGTTCTTCACGTGGGAACGGCCGCTGCGGCGTTCGGATCTCGCGGCGCTCGGCGATGCTGCGCCGGCGGGTCCCATCTTAGGCGTGCGCACTCCCGACCTCGAGCCAAGGAGATCTTGCTCGTCCGAGATCCGTCGGTGTACTTCACGACGCCGCACTTCGATGGCTACCCTGCGGTGTTGGTGCGGCTCGGAAAAATCACGGTCAAAGAGTTAAAGGACCTGATCGTCGAGGCGTGGCTCTCGCGGGCGACCAAACGCGCGGTAACCGCGCTTCTGCTGAAGAAGAAAACGCCGGCGACCTCGCGGCCCAGCCGGAAGTGACGCGTCGATCGATGCTTTGCGTGCGACTTCCATAGGAAGTCGGTATCCCATAAATCAGCGGGCTTCCTAAGCTCCCCGAAAGGCGGGTATCGGGCGTACCGGTGAGAAACCACCGGCCGGTATGGAGACGGCGGCCTCGGAGCGTCGCGCGACGATGGAAGAGATCACGGCCCTTGCGAAACGCCGGGGCTTCATCTTCCAGTCGAGCGAAATTTACGGCGGAATCAACGGTTTTTGGGACTACGGTCCGCTCGGGGCGGTGCTCAAACGTAACGTTAAGGACGCCTGGTGGCGCGACACCGTCGAGCTGCGCGACGACGTCGTTGCCTTCGATTCGTCGATCGTCATGCACCCGCTGACGTGGAAGGCTTCGGGACACGTCGATGCGTTCCACGATGTATTCGTCGACTGTAAGGTTTGCAAGCATCGTTTCCGTTTCGATCACCTCAAAGATGCGTCGTCCTGTCCGGACTGCGGAAGCAAGAACTCCTTCACTGAGCCGCGCTCGTTCAATCTGATGATGAAAACCTTCGTCGGCCCGATGGACGACACATCGTCGGAGACGTACTTGCGGCCGGAAACCGCTCAGGGCATTTTCGTCAACTTCAAGAACGTGTATCAGACGGCGCGCCGGCGGCCGCCGTTCGGGATCGCTCAGATCGGGAAGTCGTTTCGCAACGAAATCACTCCGGGAAACTTCACGTTTCGCGTTCGCGAGTTCGAACAAGCCGAACTCGAGTATTTCGTTCCCGACGACGGCAACGACATGGACGTGTTTCGGGAGTGGGTCGAGCGCCGCAAAGCGTGGTACGCGAGCTACGGCATCGCGCCGGGCCGTTTACGTTTCTACGAACTCGGCGAAAAGGAGCGGCCGCATTACGCCAGGGCCGGTGTGGACGTTGAGTACATGTTCCCGTGGGGATGGGGCGAGCTCGAATCGATCGCTCACCGCGGAACGTACGATCTCGACGCCCATATGAAGCTGTCCGGCAAGGATTTGCAGTTTTTCGACGAGGCGAGCAAGACGCACTACACTCCGCTGTTGATCGAAAGCTCCGCGGGAATGGATCGCACCACCTTGACCTTTCTGATCGACGCATACGAGCGCGAAACCAGCGACGACCCCAACGGAAAAACGACCGAACGCACCGTGCTGCGGTTCCATCCAAAGATCGCTCCCGTGCAAGTGGCCGTCTTTTCGCTGGCCCGCAACAAACCTGAATTAGTCGAACGCGCACGTACCGTCGAAGGAAGCTTGCGGCCGGTCTGGCGCACGCAGTACGACGAGGGCAATATTGGTCAGTTGTACCGCCGGCAAGATGAAATTGGTACGCCGTTTTGCGTCACGATCGACTACGAAACGTTGGCCGACGGTAGCGTGACCGTTCGTTCCCGGGATTCCATGCTGCAGGATCGCGTGCCGGCCGATCGCTTGGAAATGCATCTGAGGGAGCGTCTATGACGTCACACGCCGCCGCCGCCAAGTACGTCTTCTTTTTCGATGAAGGCAACGCATCGATGGTCGAGCTGCTGGGCGGAAAGGGCGCGGGGCTCGCCGAGATGACCGCCGCCGGTCTGCCGGTGCCGTCGGGATTTACCATCAGCACCGACGCATGTTTGGCGTTTTACGNNATGCCCGGCATGATGGATACGATCTTGAACCTTGGCCTCAACGATCGCACGGTCGAAACGCTGGCGGCGCTGACGGATAATCCGCGGTTTGCCTGGGACGGGTACCGGCGATTCATTGGTATGTTTTCTCACGTCGTGCTCGACGTCGACAAGGAGCACTTCGACGAACTCCTCGACGATCTCAAGAAGTCGCTCGGTGTCGAAACGGATCCGCAAGTCGATGCGGAGTCCTGGAAAAAACTGGTCGCGGAGTACAAGCGAGTCGTACGCGAGCGAACCGGACACGATTTCCCACAAGATCTTCGCGCGCAATTAGAGCTTGCGATCGCCGCGGTCTTCGATTCGTGGAACTGTAAGCGCGCCATCGATTATCGGCGGTTCAACAAGATCCCCGACGACTGGGGCACCGCCGTGACGATCATGGAAATGGTCTTCGGCAACCTGAGCGACGATTCGGGAACCGGCGTTGCCTTTACGCGCGATCCCAATACCGGCGAACGCGTGCTCTTCGGAGAGTACCTTCGCAACGCCCAAGGCGAGGACGTCGTGGCCGGCATTCGCACGCCGGAAAAAATCGCCGACCTCGCGCGAACACAGCCCGCCGTATTCGCGCAGTTCCAGGAAATCGCGGGGCGGCTCGAACGTCACTACCGCGATATGCAGGACCTTGAGTTTACCGTCGAGCGCGGCAAGCTTTTCATGCTGCAAACCCGCAGTGGAAAGCGCAGCGCCGAGGCGGCCGTAAAGATCGCGCTCGACTTGGCCAACGAGGATCTCATCGACAAGCGTCGCGCCGTCGCGATGGTCAACGCACAATCGCTGGACCAGCTTTTTCACGCGCGCATCGATCCGCACGAACGCTTCGAAGTCGCCGGTAAAGGGCTCAACGCGTCACCGGGAGCGGCGTCGGGCCAAGTGGTGTTCACCGCCGACGACGCGGTGGCGTGGCAGAAGGACGGAAAGAAGACCGTCTTGGTTCGCGTCGAGACGACTCCCGACGACGTGCACGGAATGATTGCCGCCGAGGGAGTTCTTACCGCCAAGGGCGGCGCGACGTCGCACGCAGCGGTGGTGGCTCGCGGGATGGGCAAGCCGTGCGTGGCCGGCTGCGACGCGCTGGTCATCGATCGCCGCACCAAGGCGGCGACCTTTTCCGGCATACCGCTCTGCGAGGGCGATTGGATTACGATCGACGGCACGACCGGAAACGTCGCCCTCGGCGCGCTGGCGTTGATTCCGCCGCCGACGACGCTGCCTGAGTGGCTGGCCACGTTCCTTTCGTGGGCCGACGAACTGCGGGTCATGGAGGTTTGGGCTAACGCCGACACACCCGACGATGCCGCCCGCGCCCGCCAGCTCGGCGCTCAGGGGATCGGACTGTGCCGTACCGAGCACATGTTCATGCAACAGGACCGTTTGCCGACCGTGCAGCGGATGATCCTCGCCGGCGACCGTGCGTCGCGCGACGAAGCGTTGGCGAAGCTTCTGCCGTTCCAGCGCGACGACTTCGCGGGAATTCTCGAAGCGATGCAAGGCTATCCGGTCACCATCCGGCTGCTCGATCCGCCGCTGCACGAGTTCTTGCCGTCGCTGGAAGAGTTGCTGGTCGAGGTGACGGAACTGCGCGTCACTCGCGGCAGCGATGCACCCGATTTCAAGATCAAAGATGCCGTGCTCCATCGCGTGCTCCAACTGCACGAACAGAATCCGATGCTCGGACTGCGCGTATGCCGTCTGGGCATCGTCTATCCCGAGATTTATGCGATGCAGGTTCGTGCCATTTTCGAGGCCGCGTGCGACTTGAAACAACGCGGAGTCGACGCCCGCCCCTTAGTCATGATTCCCGGCGTCGGCACCAAAGAGGAGATGCAGTCGACCCGCGAAGCCGCCAAGGCCGTTGCCGACCATGTGCTGTCGGAGCGCGGGGTTGCGATCGACTATCACATCGGTACCATGATCGAGCTACCACGCGCCTGCGTGGTCGCCGACGAGCTCGCCGTCTTCGCCGATTTCTTTTCGTTCGGAACGAACGATCTCACCCAAACGACCTACGGATACAGCCGCGACGATGCCGAGGCATCGTTCATCCCGGTTTATCTCGAGAAGCGAATTCTCAAGAACGATCCGTTTCAAGTGCTCGACCGCCGTGGCGTCGGCACCTTGATGCGGGACGCAGTGCAGCGCGGGCGCTCGGTGCGAGAAGGAATGAAGATCGGCATTTGCGGCGAGCACGGCGGTGAGCCGAGCAGCATCGCTTTTTGCAACCGGTTAGGCCTCGACTACGTTTCGTGCTCGCCGTTTCGCGTCCCGATCGCGCGCCTTGCCGCCGCTCAGGCTGCTATCGGAGCGATTGAGTAAGCGGAACGTTCGTCCTTCGACCGCGCTCGCCGCGCTCGCTCCCCTCAGGATGACAAACGGCTTCGCTCACGTTGATAGATTAACGATTTCGGTGCAGATGCGGCGCGCTTCGGCGACGTCGACGGCGTCGCGCCGCACGAATAGTTTGCGCCAATAGGCTTTTCCGGTGAGCTTCGCGATGAGATCGGAGACTTCGCGAGCATCGACGAGTTCGGTTCCGGATCCGACCCACACCGTATGGGTGCGATCGATTCCGAGCGGAAGCCGGTGCAGCACCTGGCTTTGCTCGTCGGCCCAGACGTTGCGCGCGCCGAACCGGGCCGAAAGGGCGCGTTCGCAGGCCTCGTATTTTCGCAAATCCCGCTCCGCGTTGAACTCCGCGGCCACCGCGTAAACGACGATCCGCTCGCGTAGCGCGCGGGCCGCCTCACTTTGCTGGTCGGCGAGGTCGTTGAGGACCCGGAAATCGTCCCAGCGCACGAACTCTTCGATCGGATCCAGCGATCGGGGATCCGGCCACAGCTCGCGCAAGACGTCCTGCAACACGCGCTCGAAGATTCGCGTCGTGTGGTGGAAGTAGACCGAAGCGAACATCATGTAGCGCGCCATCACGAACGACTCGAGCGCGACCACGCCGCGCGCGTCGATGCCCATCACGACGCGGCCGGCGCGCTCGAAGAGCCGTAACGAAGCGACGAGCTGCTCGGCGTCGTAACGGCCGCTCGCGACACCGGTGAAATAGGCGTCGCGCTGGAGATAGTCCATGCGGTCGGCATCGAGGTTTGGGCCGCTCACCAGTTCGCGCAGTGCCGGATACCGGCTCGCTGTGTCGCCGGCGATCAGGCCGAGCACCTCGGCGGGGTCCACGTCGAGCGCCGCCAACCCCGAGCGCATCTCCGGCAAGCGCAGCAACTCGCTCGTGCGCGCCTCGTGACGGACGCCGAGCACGGCCTCGCAGGCGTGGCTGAACGGTCCGTGGCCGATATCGTGTAACAGCAGCGCGGCGCGAACCAGGCGTCGCTGATAGTCCACGTCGGCAGAATTTGCGAAGTATTCGGGGCCGGTGCGGACGAGCTCGTCGAAGGCCCGCGTTCCCATTGCCAGGGTGCCGAGCGCGTGAGTGAATCGCGAATGTTCGGCTGCCGGAAACGCAAGATAGGCGAGCCCGAGCTGACGCAAACGGCGGAGCCGTTGCATGACCGGCAGATCCAGCAGGCGCGCCTCTGAAGGTGAGAGTTCGATAAAATGATGGATCGGATCGAAGATGCGCTTCACCGCCAGGCGTTTTCCGCCACGGGCGCTGCGGTCCTCGGTCGTGAGAACCTGGTGGTTTGCTCAGAACGGAAATGCGCACCGGCGTAGAAACCTGCGGTCGTGAGATTCGATCGGGGAGTCATCGCCGAAATTCACGCTCGCGTCGACATCGCGAGCCTCATCGGACAGTACGTGCAGCTCAAGAAGCGCGGCAACGATCTGGTCGGGCTATGTCCGTTTCACGGCGAAAAGACGCCCTCGTTTCACGTGCATCCGGATCGTGGATTCTTCAAATGCTTTGGCTGCGGCGCCGGGGGCGACGTGCTTGCGTTCGTGCAGAAAATGGAGAATCTTCCGTTCGGAGACGCGGTTCGCATGCTCGGAAGCAAAGCCGGGATCCAGTTGGAACCGGAGAATCCGTACGCGACGCGCGCCCGCACCGAGCGCGAGGCCATCTACGAAGCCAATCGCGTGGCCGCTGGGTATTTTGCGCGCACGCTCCGAACGAACGCCGGCCGGCAAGCGCGGGCCTACCTCGAGGAGCGGGGTATTTCGGAAGATACGGTCGAGAAGTTCACCCTGGGGTACGCCCCCGACTCGTGGAGCGGATTGGTTGACGAACTGGAGCGCGAGCGCGTCGGCCTGCCCTCCGCCGTCGCCGCCGGCCTGCTGAAAAACGGTCAGCGCGGTTACTACGATTTCTACCGCGATCGCTTGATGATCCCGACCTACGCGACCACCGGGGAAGTAATCGCGTTCGGCGGCCGAGCGCTTGGGGACGCCGAGCCCAAATATTTGAACACGACGACGACACCGGTGTATACCAAGGGCCACCACCTGTTCGCCCTCAACGTCGCACGCCGGGCGGCACAAGCCGATCGCACGATGATCGTCGTCGAGGGGTATCTCGACTGCATCGCGCTGCACCAGGCCGGATTTGCTAATGCGGTGGCCGCCCTGGGAACCGCCTTTACCCACGAGCAGGCGGCCGAGCTTCGCAAGTATGCCGAGTACGTCTTCTTGTGCTTCGACGGGGATACGGCCGGAAATGCGGCCGCAACCAAAGCCGTGGATATTGCGTCTAAGAGCATCGAACACACCACATCCTCGGTTCGCGTCGTCACGCTCCCCCCCGGAGACGATCCCGATAGTTTCATTCGCAAGCGCGGCGCGGCCGCGTTTCGCGCTCTGCTCGAACAGGCAAAGCCCGCGATCGAATTTCGGATCGACGCCGAAATCGAGCGGCTGCGCGCAGGCTTCGACTCGCCTGCAAAGATCGTTCCGAAGGCCGAGGCGCTGATACGCGAGATGACGCCTCGAGAGGAATGGGACCGTTGGCGCGTTTACGTTGCGGGGCGGCTGCAGGTGAGCGTCGACGACCTTAGGAATAGCCGGTTCCTCGCAAACAGCGCCAACTTCGGGCCGCGAGCGGGGGGCGGTTTCTCCGGGAGCCGGCATGCACGGGCGTCGGTCGAACCCCTCTCGTTCGAACGTGAGGTGCTCGGCATTCTGCTCGAAGAGCCGTCACTGGTCGTGGAGTACGGCGGGCGAATCGGCTCCGAGCGTTTTCGCAACGACATGTTCCGGCGAATCTACGAGCGTATCGTCGGCGCAGGCGGAACCCTCGCAACGACGACCGACGTCTTTGGATTGTTCGCCGAAGACCAGGCGAGCTTGGATGCGTTGGCCGCGTTGGGGGCGCGCGACCGCAGTTCGGCGGTGCGCTACGGCGGCTCCGAGGACCGGCGAGCGCACCTGGAGCGGGTGGTGGAACGGCTGCAGCTCGACGACGCGCGGCATCGCTATCGGGAGCTGTCGCGCCTGATCGACGAGCACCTGACCGCCGGTCGCCCGGTTTCCCCGGAAATGCGCGACGAGTTCGAAATATTGGTAGCCAAGCTTAAACGATAAGGGACGGAAGAACGTAGATTGGAAAGAATGAACGACGACTCAAAGCGAAAGGAGGTGAAACAGAAGATGGCTCGCAAAAAAAGCGCCGCCGCCGTGGCGGACGCTCCACCGGTGACCGTAACGCTGGACGAGCTCAAGAAAAAACTGCTGGCTCGCGGTAAGATCCAGGGTTCGCTCACGTACGAAGAGATTAATACCGCGTTCGACGTGCTGGAAGAAGTAACGCCCGAGCAGCTCGACGAGTTTTTCGAAGAGATTACCGCCGCCGGGATCGAGATCGTCGACGACCAGAAAGAAGAGAAGCCTGAAGCCGAAGGCGAGGAAGAGGCCGAACAGCCGATTCCGGACGGGCTCTCGCTGGACGATCCGGTGCGCATGTATCTCAAAGAGATCGGGCGCGTTCCGTTGCTGTCGATGGAGCAAGAGAAATCCCTGGCGATGCGGATCGAGGCGGGCGAGATGGAATCGCGACGCAACGGCGTCGCCGATTGGACGGTGGTCGACGCCGGCGAAGAAGCGAAGCGCCAGCTCACCGAAGCGAACCTGCGCCTCGTCGTTTCGATCGCGAAGAAGTACGTGGGCCGCGGAATGCTGTTCCTCGATCTCATCCAGGAAGGGAACCTGGGCTTGATCCGCGCGGTCGAAAAGTTCGATTACCGCAAGGGATACAAGTTTTCGACGTACGCAACGTGGTGGATCCGNNATGGTCGAGACGATCAACCGTCTCATCAAAGTGTCCCGTCAGCTCTTGCAAGAGCTGGGCCGCGAGCCATCGGTGGAGGAGATCGCCGAAGCGATGGGGCTCACCCCCGAAAAAGTCCGCGAAGTGATGAAGATTTCGCAGGAGCCGATTTCGCTCGAGACGCCGATCGGTGAAGAGGAAGACTCTCACCTCGGCGATTTTATCGAAGACCAAGAAGCGGTGGCGCCGGCCGAGGCGGCGTCGGTGATGCTGCTCAAAGAAAAGATGCAGGACGTGCTGCAAAATCTCACCGAGCGGGAACGCAAGGTGTTGGTTCTCCGCTTCGGTTTGGAAGACGGCCACCAAAGGACGCTGGAAGAAGTTGGTCAGGAGTTCGGCGTCACGCGCGAACGGATCCGCCAAATCGAAGCCAAGGCGCTGCGCAAGCTGCGCCATCCCTCACGCGGCAAGGCGCTCAAGGACTACTGGAGCAACGAGTAGCCGCCCCGACGCGGTAACGCCCGGCGGCGGCGGGACGTTCAATTAATGATGCTGTTGGCAATCCTCACCCTCGCGATGGTGCTCCCGGTCGCAGGCCCCGCGGCGTCGCCTGTGGCCTCCGCCTCGCCGCGAGCGCTCAAGACGATCGTCACCGTCGTTTCCTCGCCCTATTGCAACGCGCTCGCAGAGCACTTCAACAGCGCGCTGCGTCCGATGCTGGCAAACGATCGCGTCTTCGACGGCGTGAGCGTGCAGCTCGACGATATGAACGTAATGTTCGACTATCCCGACTACGCCAATCGCTTCATCGACCTGCGCAACAAGGTTCTCAAAGAATCCGATACCCTGACGCGTTCGCTGCGACCGATGCAGCAACAGATCGATCTCCTTCGCCAGTCGGCGTCCCTTTCGAGCGACTCTGCGGCAGCTCAAGAGATGCGCGACGCGGCGTCGCAGCTGCAACAAGCCTACAACCATCAGTTCCAGCTCTCGACCGACTTAACCAATCTGGGACAGTCGATGATGGACTACGACGTTTTGCGCGGACCGCATCCGCTCGGTGGCTGGACCCCACAACTGCAGACGATGCCGGCCGACGAAAAAAACATCAAAGTCTATTTGAAATTCGACAAGCAGCGCGGCAGCATCGACGACGCGGAGAGCAAGGCGGTCGACATCGCCTACTCGATCGCCGAAAATCGCTGCACGAGGTAAGGGACCTAGATCTGGAGCAAATCTAAGCCCCTTACAGCTTCGGCAAAGTCCCTTTTACATGTCGTCTTTTTCGGCGTTAGCACTCGGCACGACGAGTGGGTTTTTCATCGCGAAAGCGCCGTTTGGATTGGTCTTCACCCAGACGATCAAGTCCCAAATCGATGGAAAGAGAAAGACGCGCTTGACCACGCTCGCGTCCTTTACGAGACCCATTTTGACCAGCGTGGCCGCCTTCGGATCGTCGACGTTACCGCCGGCGGCGGCAAACTTCTTAGCACTCGTCGCTCCGTAGGTTTCGGTACCGTTCGGGCCGGCCAGTATGTAGTGCACGTGTTCGCGGAACGAGACCCAGCGACGGTAGTCCACGCCCCACATCGAGGGCGGCGCCGGCGAGTTGCTCTGCAATACCGAAAAGTCGGCGCCGATCAGGTTGCCGTTCACGTCGTACCAGAGCTGGCTGGGTGTTTGCGGATTGGTGCTTTGCCACTTTAGGTTGGCGTAGCTGATGGCGCCGCTCGAGTCCTCGTTTCCGTATCGGAAGTATCCCGCGCTTTCCGCCGCTTGCGGCGTTGGAAAACGCGCGGTGAGGTCTTTTTGAATCGAGGTAATGAAAGCGGCTTCGCCGACCGTCGGGAAAGGCGAAAGCGTCGCTTTGGGAGCCGGCGTGGCCGCGGATGCGATACCGGCGGTGCACGCCAGCATTGCGAGGGTGGCCATGGTGCGAATTAACACGCGCGTACGATCCTTCTCTCTAGGAGGCGGAGGGCGATGGGGTCGGAGTCGGTGGCTCCGGCGTCGGCCAAGGTGTCGGCGTCGGCGACGCCGGCGCAGACGGAGCCGGAGTTACCGCCGGTGTCGGCCCCGGCGCCGGCGTTTTCCTGCTCTTGGGGCCGCCCGCGGGCCCAAACGGCGTCGCGATGGGTTCGACCGGAAACGTCGGCTTCGGCATTTGCAGGCTTTGCGCGAGCGGACGCGGCGTTTCGATCGCGATCGTGCCGTTCGGCAACGCGGTCAACGTTGCTTCGGTGTGCGCCGGCAGTTCGGAGCCCGCATTGAGCACGAAGTTCTTGCCCTCGCGGAAGATATGATACAGAAAATGGTAGGGGATGACTTGATCTTCGATCGTGTCTTCCCACGCCACGGTCGATTCGTGTCCGGCCGAAACGTGCGGCTCTAAGCGGGCGACCGGCGCGCGCAACGGTAAGGACCTCCCGTCGGCGAGCAGCAGCGGTTCGAAGAAAACGTCGACGAATCCGTACACGTCGCCGATGTCGGCGGGTGAGGACGCGACGATTCGAATCTTTACCGGAGCTCCTGCGGGTGCGATCACGCGACCACCGACCGCGAGCGGATCTTTGAGATGCGCGGGAACGATCTGCCCGGCACGCGATGCTTTCGACGAAATCGCCTGATCGAGCACGAGCACGAGATTTGAGTCGAACGGGAGCGAATTGCCCGGCGGCACCGGAGTCGGGCTCGACGATGCGGTTGGCGCGGGGCTTGGCGAAATGGGATAGGCTCCGGCCGATCCTGCGCCGACGACGAGGAGTGCTACGAAGGCCGCGCCGGCAACCCGTACCGACGCGCGAAGGACGTCCTTAGCTGGCGCGTTTCTCGCGAGCTGCCGCGGAGGCGCGCTTGCCTTCTTCGATGAGTTCCTTGACTTTTTGGCCACCTTTTTGTCCGATACGTTCGTAGAAATGCGGCCCGTAGCGATCGCGGGTCGCCTCGCCGCCCTTCTTTCCACCTTTCTTGCCGATTTGCTCGTAGAATTCGTGGCCGTGCGCTTCTTTCGTCGCCAGCCCGCCTTTACGGCCGATCTGCTCGTAGAATTCTGGACCGTACCGTTTCTTGACGGTCTCGCCGCCTTTTTGGCCGGCTTCGCGGACGGACATTCCGCCGGTGCGCTTGGGTTGTTCTGGGGTCCCTGGCATGTTGTTATATCACCTTGTCTTGCTGTGCCGTCTGAGGAGGACGGCGGTCTCTCTCACTATAGTAGAACGCAAGTTCGGCCTCGAAGGTTTGGTATCGATGAAACGGCTTGCTTTATTCCTTAGCGGCCTAGCGACATTAGTCGTGACCTTGGGCGCCGCAGCTCCATCGCCGCCGTCCTCCGAGCCCTACGTGCTTATTGTGACGCTCGAAAGTGAGCGCTCCCTTGGAAACGGAGTGCTCGACCGGTTTTTGGAGTCGTCCAGCACGCCTGTCGCCGCTCGCGCCGCGCTGGCGATCGGCCGCACGAAGCGGGCCGAAGGCGAACCGGCGCTGGCGGCGCACCTCCACGATCGGCGCGACGCAGTGCGTGCTATGAGCGTGTACGCAATCGGACTATTGGCCACCGGCGAACGCTCGCAAGCGCTCATTGGAGCGCTGCGCGATCCTTCCGGCGCGGTCCGCGTCGCAGCCGTCGACGCGCTGGCGCGTTATCGGGTGGCGAAAAGACTCACGAACGAAGGCGAGCCGCGCGTACAGGCAGCGATCGAAACGGCGATGGCGCGCGACGTTTCGCCGATCGTACGCGCGCGAGCGGCGACAGCGCTCGTCGAGTTCAAGGATGGTACGCGCGTCAGCGAAGCTGCCGATGCCCTGTCGATTGCGTTCGCGACCGATGCCGACGCCGCGGTTCGCTGGCACGCCCTGTGGACGATATATCGTGGTTTCGCAACGAACGTCAGCCGCCGCTTGGTGATGTCGGCACTGAACGATCGCGACGAGCTCGTGCGGATCGAAGCGGTGCGTGCGATGAGCCGCTACAAGGATCGATCGCTCGTCGCTATCGTGCATCCGTTGCTCGACGATCCGTCATGGCGTGTGCAAGAACAGGCGGCCGAAACGATCCGCGTGCTGAGCGGTAAACCGCTGGACGACCACTGGACGTCGATTCCCTCGTTCGTCCATCTGCCGCCGGCGCAATCCGATCCGCTCGCGATTTTACCGGCGTTGCAGGCGGTGGTTCCCGGCAAGCCTTCGGCGCCACGTCCGAGCCAAGCTATTTTCAGCCCGCCGCTGCAGCCCTCGACGGCCGCCGGCATGACGTCGCCGGCTCGCGGCCTTCATCCTCGCGTGCGCATCGTGACGACGAAAGGCAACGTCTACGTCGCCCTCTATCCGGAGTGGGCGCCGCTCACGGTCGCCAACTTCTTGCATCTCGCCGCCATCGGGTATTACGACAACAATCGCTGGTTTCGCATCGTGCCGGATTTCGTGGTGCAAACCGGGGATCCGCACGATAACGGCAACGGCGACGCCGGCTACACGATCGGCGCCGAAGAGAATCCGCTGGAGCAACGCAGCTTCGTAATCTCGATGGGAATGAACTACGACGACAAGACACGAACGCCCATTCGCGATTCGGCCGGGACGCAGTATTACGTCACGCTTTCTCCGCAGCTGCATTTGGATCGCGATTTCACCGTCTTCGGCGAGATGGTTTCGGGTTTCGACGTGCTCGCACGATTGGTCGAAAAAGACCGCGTCGTCCGCGTGGAACGCATCGCCGACGTGCGTATCTAGACCCTCGATGACAAGCTAAAACGTGCGTTTGGAGTCGAGCAGCAGCGTTACGGGGCCCTGATTGACGAGCTCGACGTCCATATCGCCGCCGAACTCGCCGAAGGCGACGTTGAAGCCGCGAGCCTTTACGGCGGCGCCGACTCGCTCGAACAGTGGGCGCGCTTGCGGTTCTTTGGCGGCGCGAACGAACGACGGGCGCCGCCCCGTGCGCGCGTCGCCGTGTAACGTAAACTGCGATACCAGCAAGATGCTGCCCCCGGCTTCCGAAACGGATCGGTTCATCAACCCCGCGTCGTCGCGAAAGATGCGCAGTCCGCAAAGCTTTTCGGCCAGCCATTCGGCGTCGGTGGAGTCGTCATCGACTCCGATGCCCACAAACACGAGCAAGCCGGTCGTAATCTCGCCGGTCAAACGGTCCCCGACGCGCACGCTCGCCCTCGATACACGCTGCACGACCGCGCGCACGGCGTTATTTCGTAAACATTGAGGACAGTGCGAACCACGCGTTTTCGCGCCTTTCGAGAACGCGCCGATAGAAGTATCCGGCCCAGTGCGTTCCAAACGGCACGTAGATCCGCACGCGATAGCCTTGCTCGACGAGTTCGCGCTGCGTTTGCGGCCGGCAGCCGTGCAACATTTGAAACTCGAACCGGTCCGAAGCGATCTCTTCGGCGGCAACCAGCTCTTTGACGCGAGCGATGAGCCGGCGGTCGTGCGTCGCGATCCCCGGGTATCGCCCGCGCGTCAGGAGTTCGCGCGCCGACAGCATGAACCGTTCCCGAATTTCCGGCATGCTTTCGTATGCGATGTCGGGTGGCTCGCTGTAGGCGCCCTTGCAGAGGCGGACGCGGGCCCCCAGGTCGATGGCCCGCTCGACGTCGGCCGCGGTGCGCTTCAGGTAGGCCTGAAGCACGATGCCGACGTTCGGCCGCCGTGCGAAGGCTCGCTCGAAAACCCGCAGCGTCGCCTGGGTAACGGCCGAGCCTTCCATGTCGATTCGAACGAACGGGTCGGAATTGCGCTGCGCACGCTCGAGAATGCGAAGAAGATTCTCCACAGCGAAGTCTTCGTCGATGAGCAAGCCCATGGCCGTCAGCTTCACCGATACGTTAGAATCGACGCCGCTCTCGGCCAGCGCATCGAGTATTCGCAGGTACGTCTCGACGGTTTCGGTCGCCGCCGGGCGCTCGAGGACGTCTTCGCCGAGGTAGTCCAACGAGGCCGACATGCCCTGCGCGTTAAGCTCTCGTACGGTTGCGATGGCCGATTCGATCGTCTCGCCCGGAACGAACCGCTTGGCCAGAAAGAAAAAGTTCTTCTGAAAACTCGAGTCGGGGGCAAATAGGCGTTCGAGAATGGCCATCGGCTCAGAGTACGACGCCGCGCCGTAAAATCCACGCACCCGCGAGCGCCGCAGCCGCCAACACGACGAATCCGTAGCAGAGCGCGAGCGCTTCGCGAACGCCCGACGCCGATAGGGCGACGTACAGGGCGACCGGCAGCGAGGTGGGATGAAATGCAACGATGCTGGTCGCGCCGTATTCGCCGATCGCGCGCAGCCACGCGAAGGCGATACCCGCTCCGACGCTTCCGGCCGCGCCCGGCAGCGCGATGCGCGTAAAAATGCGCCATTCGCTCGCCCCCAGCGTTCGGGCGGCGTCTTCGTACACGGGATCGAGCGCGCCGAATGCCGCGGTTGCGGCGATGGCGACGAACGAACCGGATACGAAGAACTCGGCGACTCCCACGCCGAGCAGCGAGTCCGGAACGGAAAGCCCGTGCGCGGCCAACCAGCCGCCGGCCGGTGACTGGATACCGAAAACGTAGAGAAGCATCAGCCCCGACGCGACCGGAGGAAACGCGAGCGGAAGCGCGAGCACGAAAATGGCCGCCGCCCGCGTCCTGAGCCGCATGCGCGAAAAATAGTAACCGGCCGGCACGCCCAACAGCGTTGCCGTCAGCGTCGCTCCCAGCGATGCGACGAGCGAGACGCGCAACGCGTCACGGCCCGTCGTGGCAAAGGCGAGCGCGGCGTCGTGTGGCGACATTGAGAGAAGCACGGCGGCGACCGGTCCGACCGCGGCGGCAAGCAGAAGCAGCGCGGCCACCGGAAAAAGGGGGCTCGGGAGTGGACGCGGCATCACCGACACTTCGTGGCTGCCGTTCTAAAAGTCGTCTTCGTCGCGCTGAGTTTGTCGCTCGACGTTTTTGCGGTCAGCATCGGCGTTGGCATTCGCGGCGTACCTCCCGGCGTGAAATGGCGCATCGGCATCGCGTTCGCCTGCGCCGAAGTCGCAATGAACGTGATCGGGGCCGCCCTAGGTTTAGCTGCCGGAAGGTTTCTCGGCGACATCGCAGGCTACATCGGTTTCGTCGCGCTGGTCGCCCTCGGCATCTATATGATCCGCGAGAGCCGTAGCGAGCTCTCGGGTGCGTCGAAGCTGGATCTTTCGAAGGGATGGGGGCTGACGGTCGCTTCGCTCTCGATCAGCCTCGACTCGTTGGGCATCGGCTTCTCAATTCTCTACATCGGCGTGCCGCTGGCTATTTCGCTGGCCGTCATCGCGATTTGTTCGGTGTGCTCGACCGCGGTCGGCCTGGCGCTGGGCGAACGGCTGGGAAACTTTGCGGAACGATATGCCGCCTTTCTCGGCGGATTGCTGCTGACACTCACCGGTCTGGCCTTCATCGCCCTAAAGATTTTCCACCTCGGCTAACGAACTGCGGGAGTCATGCACGTCGGACGAGAGATTTTGGATCTCGCACGGGCCGCTGGGGCGAAAACGACGTTCGTCGTTGGGATCGGTAAGAACGTCGGCAAGACGGTCACGATGCGCGCAATCTACGAGGCCGCCTGCGATCGCGAGCTATGCGTCGGCGTGGCGTCGATCGGGCGTGACGGTGAGGCCGTCGATGCCGGCGATGCGGCGCCGAAACCACGAATCTTCTTGCGCCGCGGAACGCTTTTTGCGACTGCACGCGAAGCGCTGCCGCGGTCGCCGGCCGTCGAACTGGTGGCACTGTCGTCGCTTCGAACCGCAGCCGGAGCGCTGTTATACGCGCGCGTCGCGCAAGGCGCGTACTACGAGCTGGTCGGACCTCCGACGGCATCGGGAGTCCGCGAAGTCGTCGACGAATTGAACGCACGCTGCGAGACGACCGTCGTAGATGGGGCGATCGATCGGGTGGCGGCCGTAGCCGGGATCCCCGGTGCGATCGTCGTCGCTGCCGGCGCGTCGGCAGCCGGAACGGTCCGCGAAGCCGCCGACGCGGTCGCAGGCCTGGTGCGGCGCCTGTCGGTCGCGCAATACGACGGCCGCGAGGATGCGGTTTATATCGACGGTGCATTTACTGCAACCCGCGCGGCGCGCCTCATCGCGGCGCGCGAGTCGCGTCAAATCGTCCTACGCGATCCGACGCAGATCGCACTGTCGGGGAAAGCGGCTTCGAATGCCTTCGTGCGGCTGCGCATTCGCTGCCTGCGCCCGCTGAACGTGGTCGCGGTGACGGTTGCGTCGATCGGGCGTGAGCGGAGTTTCGAACCGCGCGCATTTGCCCAAGCGGTCGCCGAAGCGGCCGGCTTGCCGACGTTCGACGTCTACGCGGGAGAGCGGGCGGCGTGAACGTTTCCGCTCTGCTCGATGCCGGCGGCGCTCATGCGTTAGAGTTTGGGTGGCTGCGAGACGCGGTTCAACCGGCGAGCGAGTACGGGTTACGGGTTTTTGCCGGCGTGCGCCCGTTCGCGCCAGGCGCGGAGGAAGCGGCGCAAGCTCGAGCGCAACGCATCGCCGATTGCGCGACGGCCTTCGATGCGGTTCGTCTGGACGCGATTCGCGACGCGCTGCGCACGACGCCGGACGCCGCCGGGGCGATCGCACGCGCATCGATGGGAGACGTGCTCGCCGACGCCGGCTTCTTCGAGTTGCAGCGTTTTTGCGATGCTGCCGAGCGCGTCGACGGATTGGTTGACGGCGCGGCCGGCATCGCTCCGGTTCTCTGCGCCGGGGCGCGCATCGTGCAAGAGGCGCTCGAACCCGGACGAACCGGAACGTACGAGTTCTATTTGGCCGACGCATTCGACGGCGCGTTGGCGGCGGCGCGGTTGGAGCTGGCAAACGCGCAAGCCGAGTTGGACGCGGCGCGCGGGCGCACGCTGGCGCGGATCGCGAACCGGCTGAGGCGCGACGACGTGTCGAGCGACGAGTTCATCGTCATGCGGGTGGACGTCGACGGAGAACTTCCGGCCGGCGTTCGCGTGCTTCGCGAGGCGCCGACGTACTTTCTGTGCACGGTGGAACTCGACGAAGTTGCGCTGGCAACCCTCGAACGGCGCGATGCCGCCGCCGACGCCGTGGCCGCAGCCGAGGAGCGCGTTCGCACGTCGTTGTCTGGGCTGGTGGCCGCCAATGCCGCGCAACTCGACGCCGCTGCGATCGCGTTCGGCGAACTCGATCTGCTGGTGGCAGCCGCGCGTTTCGCGCGTCAGCATCGCTGCACCGTCGCGCGCGTCGTCGCCGAGCCCGCGCTGTCGTTCGAGGGCGGCCGCTTTTTGCCGCTGGCGGTTGAGCTCGCTCGCGAGGGACGGGCGTTCACAGCGATCGACGTCGCGCTGCACGACGTTGCGGTGATCACCGGCCCAAACATGGGCGGAAAAAGCGTTTGCTTGCGCACCTGCGGATTCATCGCATTGTGTGCCGCGTTAGGATTGCCGGTTCCGGCGGAGCGCGCCTCGACGGGCTTGTTCGACGAGATTGCGTGGCTAGGCATCGGGAGTCAGGACGATCAGCCCGGCGGCTTACTTTCCGCGTTCGCGCAGGAAGTCGTGCGCTTGCGGGACCTGTTGGCGCGCAACCCCGGGCGGCTTCTGGTACTCGTGGATGAGTTCGCGCGCACCACGACGCCGCTCGAAGGCAAAGCGCTTCTGGTCGCGCTGTTGCGGCGTCTGGGCGAACGCGCCGCCTGCGGATTAGCGGCCACGCATTTGGCGAGTGTCGCTCGCGAGGCCGGCGCGCGCCATTTTGTGGTTCGGGGACTGCGCGGAATTCCGCAGCCGCCGGCCACCGGCGACCTGCATCAAGCCCTGGCGGCGCTAGCGGCGTCGATGGACTATTCGATTGCCGAAGTCGGACCGGACGACGTCGCCGACGGCGACGCGATCGCGCTGGCATCGCTGCTCGGACTCGACGCGGAACTCGTCGAGACCGCGCGCCGGCACCTCGCCTCGTCCGGCAGCGCGTCATCCTGACACGCGACAGAGAGTAGCGCGAGGCGGCGTGCGCGAAGGGCGTTGAAATGGATCCCCTGATTATCACGTGCGCCCCGGTCGGGGCCGAACTGACGCTCGACCAGACGCCGCACCTACCTTATACGCCGGCACTCCTCGGAGAAACAGCGCGCGCGGTACGAGAGGCCGGCGGCGCGATCGTGCACGTGCATTGCCGCAACGACGACGGCACCAACACGCACGCTGTCGAGCGGTTTCGCGAAGCCTACGACTCGATTCGCGCGCACAGCGACTTGATCGTCCAGTTTTCAACCGGCGGCGCGATCGGCATGACGCCGCAGGAACGCGCGAGCGTGCTGCAGTTGCGACCCGAAATGGCCACGCTGACGTGCGGAAGCGTTAACTTCGGCGACGACATCTTCGAAAACAGCTTTCCGATCATGCGCGGCATTCTCGAAAAAATGAACGAGTTCGGCGTGCGTCCGGAACTGGAAATCTTCGATAAGGGCCATGTGGCAAACGCCCGCCGCCTCGCGAAGGAAGGCCTCCTCACGTTCCCGCAGCACGTCGACTTTGTGCTCGGCGTCCCCGGCGGGCTCGAAGCTACCGTTTCGAATCTTTGCGAGCTGGTGAACGACTTACCGCCCGGATGCACCTGGTCGGTCGCCGGCATCGGCCGCCAGCAGCTGCCGATGGCGATGACGGCGATCGCGATGGGCGGCCACGTGCGGGTCGGCCTCGAGGATAACGTGTACTACAGCAAGGGCCGGCTGGCGCGCAACGAAGAGCTGGTCGCTCGCGTCGCGCGGATCGCTCACGAAGCGGGGCGCCCGGTCGCCACACCGGACCAGGCGCGCGAAATCCTCGGCCTGCGCGTGCGGGAAGGCCTTTCGCACGCGCCTGCTAACTAGGGTGCTCAATCAATAGCCGCGGCTCTAGGAGGATGTCCTAGCTGTTCACTTACGTCGTACGCCGGACGCTGCAGTCGATTCCCTTGCTGCTGCTGATCTCGATCATTCTCTACGCCATCCTTTACAATATGCCGGGCGGCCCGCTCGCGCCGTACCTCTCGAATCCGCACATCACGCCGGCCGACATCGCGCGGCTCAGGCACAACCTCGGCATGGATCAACCGGTTCCGATCCAGTATCTAAAATGGCTCGGCCACATCCTCACCGGCGACATGGGGTATTCCACCAGCAACTCCGAGCCCGTCTTCCAGGCCATCGTCGAGCGCATTCCGGCGACCCTCGAGCTGATGCTGACGTCGTTCGTATTTTCGGTCGTCATCGGCGTGGCCGCGGGTATCATTTCGGCCGTCTGGCGTTACTCGGTGGTCGACTACTTCATCACGACGCTGGCATTCTTCGGCCAATCCATGCCGGTCTTCTGGTTTGCGCTCATGATGCAGCTCGCGTTTGCCGTGCACGGCGTTCCGCTACCGTTCGGATATCAGATTCAGCTGCCGTCGGCGGGCATCTCGAGCAGCGATACGTTCGACCTGAGCGACCGGCTTTCGCATTTGGTGCTCCCGACCATCGTGCTCTCGCTCTTGTCGCTTGCCCTATACAGCCGGTTCATGCGTTCCTCGCTGCTGGAAGTTCTGGGCACGGACTACATGCGCACGGCGGCGGCTAAGGGTTTGAGCTTCCGCACCATTCTTTTTAAGCACGGGCTCAAGAACGCGATGATCCCGGTGGTTACGATTCTCGCGCTCTCGCTCCCCGGAGTGCTGGGCGGCGCCATCATCACCGAAACGATCTTCGCCTGGCCCGGGACCGGCCGGCTCTTTTATAACGCCTTGACGCAGAGCGACATCGCACTGCTGATGGGCGTGCTCATCATGCTGGCTTTCCTGGTCGTGTTTTCGAATTTGCTCGCCGACGTCGTCTACGCGTGGCTCGATCCGCGCGTGAAGTACGACTAGGGGGTAGGGACGATGGCCGCCACTTTTCCGGTTCCATCTGCCGCGATTGAGGAAGACCTTCAGACCACCAAGGTTACGTTCTGGACGCGGCTGCGTCGTCACAAGCTGGCCATCGCCGGTCTGGTCGTACTGGTCCTGATGGTATCCGGCGCCATCTTCGCCGGGCAGCTAGCGCCGTTCGATCCCAACGCCATCGACAACGTTCACTGGCAGGGCACGCCGCTGCCACCGTGTTTCCAAGACGCCTCCCAGTGCGGCGGCCACCCGCTAGGAACCGACGAGGTCGGGCGCGATTTGCTCTCCCGGCTGCTGTTCGGAGCTCGGATCTCGCTGATGGTCGGCCTGTTTGCCGTGCTGATGGAGGTCGTCATCGGCACGACGCTGGGCGCGATCTCCGGCTACTACGGCGGCTGGATCGATTGGGCCATCATGCGCGTCACCGACGTCTTCCTATCGATTCCCCTGCTTCCGCTACTGCTGGTGTTGACCGCGATCGTGGCCGCCAGCTCGTCGAAGGCGGCGCTGAATTTCGGCGTGATCGTCCTCATCATCGGCGCGCTCTCCTGGATGAGCGTCGCTCGTCTGGTGCGCGCCTCGTTTTTGAGCCTCCGCGAGCGCGAATTTGCCGAAGCGGCACGTGCCGTAGGGAACAACGACGGACGAATCATCTTCAGGCACCTCTTGCCCAACGCCGTCGCCCCGATCGTCGTCCAGGCGACGCTGGACGTCGCCGGGGTCATCGTGCTTGAATCGACGCTTTCGTTTCTCGGGCTGGGAATCCAGCCGCCGACCGCCTCCTGGGGCAACATGCTTTCAAATGCCCAGGCCAACCTTCAAACGGCCTGGTGGGCCGCGGTCTTCCCGGGCCTGTGCATCTTGGCGACGGTCCTCTCGATCAACTACATCGGCGACGGCCTGCGCGATGCGCTTGACCCGAATATGCGGTAGGGGCTAGACTCTAGTGTCCTCTGGAGACGGACGCTCGGCCTTTGCGCAAGTGGCGGAATTGGTAGACGCACTAGCTTGAGGGGCTAGCGGGAGCAATCTCGTGCAGGTTCAAGTCCTGTCTTGCGCATGATCGCCCCGCAGCGGGGGCGGCTTTTTGTTCGATCTTTGATTCGAAGCCCGCGGACCCCGTGCTACGCTGGTACCGTCAGCTCACGGGCTTCCGGCGCCCGTTTCGGCACCATCACCGATGCATCGATTATTAAGACCCGCATTGAAACAGTGCCCCAGCCCTCCGCGTACAGCTAGGCAAATGGTGCCGACGGAGCTTACGACGTGTGGTTGACGCGCTTTGCCATTACTCGTCCGGTGATCACCGCGATGGTCTTCATCGCGCTGGCTATTTTCGGATATATCGCGTTCGAGAAGCTCGGCCGCAGTAACGATCCGCCCGGGACCGCGTTTCCGATCGTCATCGTCTTCGCCAACTATCCCGGCGCTTCGCCGCAAGAGATGGAGCGGCTGATCGTCAAGCCGATCGAAGATCAGCTTGCCGACATCGATAACCTCGACCAGTTGACCGCGACCGCACAGGAAGGTTCGGCCACGGTCGGTGTCCAGTTCAAGCTCGGCACCGACCTCAGCATGGCCGCCATCAACGTACAAAGCGCGGTCGACACGGCGCGCGTCTACTTGCCGACCGATCTAGACCCGCCGCAGGTGTTTAAGAACGGTGCGTCCGAGCCGCTGCTGGATATCGCCATCAGTTCGAAGACGCTGGCCCCGACGGCCTTGGCCGATCTGGTCACGAATCGCGTGCAGCCTTTACTGAAGGCGATACCCAACGTTCAAACCGTCGACGTGTTCGGCGCATCGGCGCGTGAGTTTCACGTCGAGCCGATTCCGGCCAAACTGCTGGGCAGCGGAGCGACCCTCCGTGAGGTGTTCGCGGCGGTGGAGGCCAACAACGCCAACCTTCCGGGCGGAATTTTGCGCGAGCCGACCCAGGAGACGAGCGTCTCGGTCCACGCCGAAATCAACAACGCGCAGGATCTCCTGAACATTCCGCTCCCCGTTCCGGGCATGTCGAGCAAAGCGATGCGCATCGGCGACGTCGCCGGAGCGTACGATTCGCACGTCGAGCCGACCTCGATCTCGCACTACAACGGCCTCCCGCGGCTCTACGTCGAGATGAGCCGCGACATCAATGCCGACGAGATCACGTCGACGAAAGTAGCGCGGGAGCACATCAAGCAGATCGAGGCGCAGTTCCCCGAGCTCACCTTTAACGAGATCGACGCGCCGGCCGACTACACGCAGCGATCGCTCAACGGCGTGTGGCAGTCGCTCTTCGAAGGCATCCTGCTGACGATGATCGTCATGATGCTCTTCCTGCATCTGTGGCGCAACGCGATCGTTGTCATGATTTCAATTCCGACGTCGATTCTCTCGACCTTCATCTTGATGAACATGTTCGGGTTCCATCTCGACTCGATGTCGCTGATGGGCTTATCGCTGATCATCGGCATCTTGGTCGACGACTCGATCGTTGTGCTGGAAAATATCACGCGGCATCGAGACCTTGGTGAGGATCCAATCGACGCGGCGATTAACGGGCGCAGCGAGATTGGCGGCGCGGCCGTCGCCATCACGATGGTCGACGTCGTGGTCTTCCTACCGATCGCGTTTTTGCCCGGCATCGTCGGTATGTACCTGAAAGAGTTCGGCGCGGTGATCGTAATCGCGACGCTGTTCTCGCTGCTGGTCTCGTTCACGCTGACACCGCTGCTGGCGGCCAGGTGGAGCGTCCGGGAGCGTTCGCCGGGGCGACCGAAATGGCTCGACTCGCTGCGATCGTGGAAGATCATGGCCGCCATGCTTGCCGGCGCGGTTGTCGCCTACTTCATTCCCTGGCGAGTGCTGGCGCTGCCCAAAGAACTTAACCTGGTCATTCCGGTCATGATCGTCGCCGTGCTAATCCTCAACGGCTTCGTGCAAAACTACGAACGGATTCTTACCTGGTACAAGACGCGCGCGCTGGGTTTTGCACTCGAACACGGTTTGTTCGTCGTATACGTCTGCGCGGTGCTGGTCATTAACGCGCTCACGCTTGCGGCCGGCGCGGGCACCGCGACCATCGCGGTGAACGTCGCGTTCCTGGTATTGGCCCTGGTTTGGCACGGCTTGGGTCTCCTGTTGCGCCGGCGCGTTGCCAGGGAGAGGCTCGACCTGCGGTGGTCGCGGTTGCAGGAGTCGGGTCCGAAGGTGCAGCGAGTGTGGCACTGGGTCGCCGACGCGGGCATGAACGTCGTACGGCTGACCGGCCAATGGCTTTACGCGACCGGCCGCCAGCGGCGGCTGACCGCAGTCACCCTCGCGACTCCCGTGGTTTTGGCCGTCGTATTCTCGCTCCTTGGGCCGATCAGCTTCGACTTCGTCCCGGCCGTACAGGACGGATCGATCTCGATGACGGTGACATACCCTCCGGGTACGCCGCTGTTAGTGACCGAAAAATACGTGAGCCAGCTCGAACAAGGCATCCTGAAAATCGAGGGGCTCAAATCGGTCAGCTCAACGGTCGGCCGCAAGCCCGAGGGCTGGGGCACGGCGATCGGCGATAACTACGCGCGGTTGAACGCGCAGACCACGGACGATCGAACGAAGGATACGTATAAGATCATCGATCAGATCCGTCAGCTCAAGTATTTGGTGCCGGGTGCCGAGTTCCAGGTTGCCGGCGAAAACGGCGGCGGCTCGGGCGCGGAGATTTTCTACTCGTTATCCGGCCCCGAGGACGCGATCGGACCGGCGGCCGAAAAGGTAGCCCAGTTCCTGCGCGACACGCCCGGCAGCGTGAACGTGCAAACGAGTAACGAACTGGCGTCGCCGCGGCTCAACGTGAACGTCGATGCGCAGAAGGCCGAAGTGCTCGGCGTGGCGCCGGCCGATGCGGCCGCCGTGGCGCGCTTCGCGGTCGATGGCGCGGTGGCCACCAAAGTGCGAACCGACAACGGGCTGGTGGATGTGCGCGTGCAGTTTCCGCTCGCCTATCGCTCGACCGTCGACGACCTGCGGGCGGTGCGCGTGCGCGCGCAAGACGGAACCATCGTGCCGTTGTCCGACATCGCGGACTTCGTGTGGACGAAAGCGCCGGTGCAGATCCAGCGGCTCAACCGGCAGCGCGTCGTCAACGTTTACGGCGGCGTTCTCCCGAGCTACTCGCTGGGCGCGGTCACCGGTCCGCTCGAGAAGAAGCTGAAGGCACCTGGGTTCTTGCCCGAAGGCGTTCAGCTGACCGCTCAAGGCGACACGCAGTACATGATCGAGACGCTGGACAACATGATGATCGCTCTCGCGACCTCTTTCATGCTCGTATACATCCTGATGGTGATTCTCTACGGGTCGTTCGTCGAGCCGTTCATCGTGATGTTTTCCGTCCCGCTCGCGATCATCGGCGCGCTCGCCGGGCTCGCGCTCATGCATCGCATCGAGCCCAATGCCGGCCAATCGCTCAACATCATCTCGATGATCGGGATCGTCATGCTCTTCGGACTGGTGTCGAAAAACGGGATCTTGCTGGTCGACTATTCTAATACGCTTTGTCGGCGCGGCATGCGCGTGCGCGACGCCGTGCTGCAGGCCGCAGCGACGCGTTTCCGGCCGATTTTGATGACCACGTGCGCGATGATCTTCGGCATGCTGCCGCTATCGCTAGGCTTCGCCGAAGGCGGTGAGTGGCGGCAGGCGATGGGAACCGTCATTATCGGCGGTCTGGCGAGCTCGCTGATCCTCACGCTCTTTCTGGTCCCGGTGATCTACAACACCTGGATCGGATTCTCCGAGCGCAACGCGGACAGGCATGCGATCGAAGCCGAAATGTCTCAACCCCGGACACCGGCCAACGCCTAGCGTCCGCGGCGCCGTCGTTTAAGGGCGAGCAAGCACGGGTAGGAAACTGCCCATGCACGCATTTCGTCATTCTGCAGCGGCGCTGCTCACGCTTGCTTTGGTCGTCGCTCCGCCGGCCGCCTCGGCAGATTCGGTCACCGTCATCGTCAACGGACAGACGATGAGCTTCGATCAGCCGCCAATCGTTCAAGCCGGCCGGGTTTTCGTGCCGTTGCGCGGCATCTTCGAGCGCCTCGGGGCGAGCGTCGTGTATGCGAACGGTCAGATCAATGCGACCGGCCGAGGTCGTTCGATCTCGCTCACCATCGGCTCGACGCAGGCGACGGTTGACGGCCAGCCGGATACGCTGGACGTCGCACCCTTCGTCGTCGGCTCCCGGACGCTGGTGCCTTTGCGCTTCGTCGCTGCGTCGCTGGGCGCCACGGTGAACTGGAACGATGCGACCAGCACCGTGACCATCAACGGTGGAGGCGGGCGCCCGCCGGTTTCAGCGCCCCCTGGCGGCGTTTTCCTGACCTCGCAGTGGCCGACCGGCACCGTCTACAACCACTATCCGCAGATTCGCTTTCAAGTGAACCGGCCGGTCCGAATTGGCGGCTTCCAGTTGCTCGTGGATGGACGCGACGTAACCGGCGCGCTGCAGAGCAACGCACAGTTCTACTCCGCGCCGGTTCCCTTCGCGTTGGCGCTGGGTACGCATCGCGTGCGGGTGTACGGTCGCACCGCCGGCGACATTCCGTTCGATCTGTCCTGGACGTTCTACCAGGGAAGCTACTAGCGGCGGGCCCGTCCGCGGATTAACGCAGCCGGGGAACCGGCGGCCAACGCTGAAATGGCTTCCATCATGAACCGCCGTGCGCTGGTGACTGGGGCGGCCGGCGGCTTGGCCGCGGGCGTTGCGGCAGCGTTGCCGCCCGACGGCTTCGAACGGGTGGCGATTACCTATCGCACCACCTCGCCGGCGCAAACGCTGAAAGCCATCGAAGCGTCCGGCGCATGGGGCGATGCCGCCCGGATCGACTTCCTCGACGACGAAGCTACGATTTCGGGCGCGTTGGAGAGGCTGGTACGCGATTGCGGACCGTTCGACACGCTGATTCACGGCGTCGGCCCGCTCGTCGTCAAACGGTTCGAGCGACTCACGGCCGACGACTATCGCGAAACCTTCGACGGCAACGTGCGTAGCGCGATACTGTCGACGCGCGCCGTCATCGACGGCATGCGGTCGGCGAAATTCGGCCGCATTGTCTTCTTCGCGATGCTCGGCTCGAATCAAACGTATCCGTTTCGCGGTTTCTCGTTCTATCAAGCGGCGAAGAGTGCCCTGGTCGCGTTCGCCCGCTGCTTGGCGATCGAAGAAGCACGTCACGGCATCACCGTCAACGTCGTCGCCCCAGGCGATATTCGCGACAAGTCGCTCGCACGCGTTCAAGCGCTTGAACGTACGGCGGGCAATCCGCGCGGCCGGCCGGGAAGTTACGAGGATGTCTCAGACGCGGTGCGGTTTTTGGTCGCTCGAGACCGCGACTTCGTCACCGGAACCGTGTTGGACGTCACTGGGGGGTTGACCCAAGCCGACGAGCGAAACGAACCGGCTCGATGAGGGTGCTCGAAGACACGAACGACCATCGCAGTTTTGCTCTTCCCGGTTCGAGTCCGCATTACGGACCCGATAAGGTCGTATCGGTCGAGCAGATCGATCTCGATCTCACGATCGATCTCGACGGCGAACGCCTGGATGGAACCTGCACTACGACCGTACGCGCGCTGGACGAGAACGTCGAGCGGCTGGCGCTGGACGCCGTCGACCTGGTCATCCTCGGGGTCGAGCGCGGCGGCGCACCGCAACGGTTCGTGCGTCGCAACGAAAAGCTGGAGATCGAGTTTTCAACGCCGATTCGTCCCGGCGAACTCGCAACGTTCGACGTTCGATATCGCTGCTCGAAACCGCGTCACGGGCTGTTTTTCGTCAAACCGACTCCAGCCCATCCCGCCAAGGTGGTTCACGCTTGGACGCAGAGCCAGGACGAGAACGCGCGCTACTGGTTTCCGTGCCTGGACTATCCGCACGAAAAGCAGCCGACGTCGGCGACGATTCGCGTGCCGAAGGGCCACTTCGCGCTGTCCAACGGCGCGCTGATCGAGCGAGTCGACGAAGGCGATCGCACGATTTTTCGCTACCGCCAGGACGTGCCGCACAGCACCTATTTGATGACCATGGTGGCGGGCACGTTTGCCGAGGTCGCGCAAGGCGTCGCTGGTGCCGGAAACGTGCCGGTATTTTATTACGTGTTGCCCGGACGCGAAGCCGACGGCGAACGAGCCTTCGGCAACACCCCGCGTATGATCGCGCTGTTTGAGGAGCGTACCGGAGCGCCCTATCCGTACGCGCGGTACTCGCAGATTGCGGTCGGCGATTTCATCTTCGGAGGCATGGAGAATACCTCTGCGACGACCCAGACCGACCGAACCCTGCACGATGCAACGGCGCATCTCGACTTCTCCAGCGACCCGCTGGTATCGCACGAGCTGGCGCATCAGTGGTTCGGCGATCTCATCACCTGCCGCGACTGGTCGCACGCGTGGCTCAACGAGGGCTTCGCAACCTTTTTCGAAGCGATTTGGCGAGAATCGGATCAGGGATACGACGAATACCTCTACGATATTTTCGAATGCGTCTCGGCCTACCGCGAAGAAGATGCCGACCGGTACCGCCGTCCGATCGTGTGCAATACCTACCGCGATCCCATCGAGATCTTCGATCGGCACCTGTATCAAAAGGGCGCCGCCGTCTTGCACATGCTGCGCGGCGAATTGGGAGACGCGCGGTTCTGGCGTTCCATCCGGCACTACGTCGAGCACAACTCGCAGCAAAGCGTCGAGACGATCGATTTCATCCGCGCGATCGAAGACGCAACCGGGCGCAACCTGCGCGCATTCTTCGATCAATGGGTGTTCTCCGGTGGGCACCCCGAGCTCGAGGTTGCCCTCACCTGGGACGAGACGCGAAAGGTTGCGACGTTAACCGCCGATCAGAAGCAGCCGATCGACGCCAATCGTCCGCCGTATCGTTTTGACGTCAACGTTGGGTTCGTTGCCCAGCCGCCCGCGAACGTGGCGCGGGACGCCGGTTCCGGTCCGCTGGCGGGTGAGCGGCGAATTCGCGTCGCGATCGCACGGGAGCGCGAAACGATCGCGATCCCACTCGAATCCGAGCCGAAGCTAGTGCGATTCGATCCGGGTGCGTTCAGTCTCGCGAACGTCACCTATAAGCTCGGTGCGGACTTCGCGGCTACCGTTCTGCGACGCGATCCCGACGTCGTCGCGCGTATTCGGGCGGCTCGCGAACTCGCCAAAGACGGGACGCACGTGGCCGTCGATGCCCTCAGCAACGCATTTGCCGACGAGCCCTTCTGGGGGGTGCTCGCCGAAAGCGCCGCGACGATCGGAACCACGCGCGCGCCGTGGGCGCGCGGCTTGCTGATCGGCGCGCTCGAGCACGCGCATCCGAAGGTTCGCCGGGCAGTGGCGGCGGCGCTCGGAAACTTCCGCCATGCGGCGGTCGCCGAGGCGCTCGTGCCGGTGGCCCAAAACGATTCATCGTATTTCGTGCGGTCGGCGGCGCTGGAAGCGTTAGGGAAGACCCGCGACGCGCGCGCGTTCGACGTCCTCGCCGCTGTCGCCAAGGAGCGCACGTGGAACTCGACCGTCGAAGCTGGGGCCATACGCGGGCTCGCCGAGCTGGCCGATAGCCGCGCGTTGGCCCTAGCTTTGGATGCCGCCGGACCCCGGAACGACGAGGGCCTTCGGCGCGCGGCGGCCGATGCGATCGCCCGGATCGGACAGGCCGTCGAAGAGCAGCGGACTCGAGCGGTGTCGGCGCTGGAAGAACTGCTCGACGACCCGTCTTTCCTCGTGCAGCTGGCGGCGCTGCGCGCGGCCGAGTCGTTAGGCGACGCGCGCTTGCTGCCGTCTCTGGACCGGCTGGCGCAAACGGCTTTCGACGGCCGGACCCGGCGCGATGCGCTCGAGGCCGCCATTCGAGTTCGCGAAGCGGCAAAGGTTCCGGCGCAGGTTCGTGGCATGCGCACCGATATCGATGAACTACGTGAAGATCAACGGAAGCTCCAGGAGAAGATCGAGGCGCTGGCGCGGTCGTAGGCGCAGAATCGTCGCATTCGTTCTGCTTTGCGCCGCGGTGGTTTTCGCGGGATGGAGCTGGAACCGGCTGCGGCCATTCGGCGTTTCCGAACCTGCCCGGGCGAACGCCGCGGTCGAGGCAGAGCGCGCGCCGAAGCCGGTGCGTGGCAATCCGGCGTGGCAGCCGGGTGAGGCGGCTCGCTTGCATGAGGCGTTGCGGGACGCATTCGCGCCGGCTTTGGCTGGCGCCCAACGCTGGAGCCTGAGTGTCCTCGATGCGGACGGGCGGCCCATCTACGACGATCGCGCGTTTCATGCCGTCGCGCCGGCGAGCGCTCAAAAACTGGTTGTCGCCGCGGCGGCTCTGAACGTCCTCGGCTCGAATTTTCGCTACCACACGGTGTTCGCGTCGCAAAACGCCATCACCGGCGGAGCCTTGGACGGCAACCTCTGGCTAGCGGGTTCCGGCGATCCCTCGTTGCGCGGCAGCGACGTGCGCGGGGGCGTCGCGGCGCTCGCACGAGCCGGGTTGCGCAGCATTTCCGGAAGCGTCGCCGTCGACTCGACGGCGCTGCAAGGCCCCGAGCTCAACCCACATTGGGATCGCGACGATACCACCGAGGACTATGCCGCGCCGACCAACGCGATGTCGATCGACGGCGACACCGTCGAGTCCCAAAAGGTGGTCGGCGGTATTCAGGAGCGGTTTTGGACGCCGGTGCACGACGTGCCGCGCTACGCCTCCACCATGATCGAACAAATGTTTCGACGGCGCGGAATCGCCGTTGGAGCGCCGGCGATCGTTTCCCGCTCGCCCCTCGATTCGCTCGTGCTATGGGATCATCGCTCGGCGACGCTGCGAGCGCTCGAAACGCACATGCTGTTCTTTTCCGACAACCATTACGCCGAACAGCTCCTTCGAACGCTGGGAAGCGAGGGGGGTGCCACCCCCGACGACGCGGGCGGTTTGGCGGTCGAGCGCACCTTTCTGAGCGAGCGCGGCATACCCGATCCGGGTTTGCAGCTCGACGACGGCAGCGGCTTATCCAGTGAAAACCGGATCGCGGCCATAACGCTCGCCCGAATTTTGTCGGACGCGCAACTGCGCGGGGGTGAGTCGTCGCTCTACATGCTGCTTCCGCAGGGCGGCCGGCAAGGAACGCTGCGCGACTACGATTTCACCACGGCGCTGGGGCGCGTTCGCGCCAAGAGCGGCCATATTAGCGGCGTGTCGTCGCTGGCCGGCTACGCGAACACCGCGCACCACGGCCGCATCGTCTTTGCGTTCTTGATCAACGGTTCGCCCGGCGACCCCGACGCCGCCATCGTTCGCGCCGTCAACCGGCTGGCCACGCTTTGAGAGCGCTCGATGCTTGACGGGATAGTGGAACAGTCCGTGCTGGCGCGATTGATCGACCGCGCGTTGCGCCGCGGCGGCGAGTTTGCGGACGTGTTTTGCGAGCGGCGCAACACGCAATCGTTTCGACTTCAGGACGGACGCATCCACGAGGCCACCTGCGGTGTCACCCTCGGCATCGGCATTCGGGTGATTGCCGGTGAGTCGGCAGGGTACGCGTATTCCGACGACTTGAGCTTGGAAGCGTTGATGCAGGCGGCCGATGCGGCGGCGCTCATCGCTCGCGGAGGCGCGAGTGGAAACGCCGGACGCATCGATCTTTGTCTGGAAAGCGTTCCGTCGTGGTATGGCGGGGATCGCGACGGTCGCTCCGACTCGGCGCGATACGTGACGCTGCTGGAACGCGCCGACGTCGCCGCCCGCGCCTTCGATTCGCGTGTGGTGGCGGTCAACGCACACCTCGCCGAGGAGCTTCAGGACGTTTGGATCGCCAATAGCGACGGACGCTTCGTGCACGATCGCCGCCCGATGATCACCCTCGGCGTGCAAGTCGTCGCCAGCGATACGAAAGAACGCGGCTCCGGGTACGCCGGCGACGGCGGCCGCACGTCGATAGCCTACTTCGATGCGTGCTCGCCGGAATCGCTTGCGTCGGACGCCGCGCGAATCGCACTCGTGAACGTGTCGGCGATTCCGGCTCCCGCCGGCGAGATGGCGATGGTCGTCGGCGCCGGCGGAGGGGGCGTCCTGCTGCATGAAGCCGTCGGGCACGGGCTCGAAAGCGACTTCAACCGGCGCGGGACGTCCTTGTACAGCGGACGCGTCGGCGAGCGCGTCGCCAGCGAGCTGGTGACGATCTACGACGATGGCAATCTTCCGGAGGAACGTGGCAGCCTCAACGTGGACGACGAAGGCGTGACCGGACAGCATAAGGTGCTGGTGGAAAACGGCGTGCTTCACGGATACATGCAAGACTTGCTCAATGCGCGTTTGATGGGCGTGCGCTCGACCGGCAGCGGACGCCGCCAGTCGTTTCGATTTCTGCCGCAACCGCGGATGTGCAACACGTATATGCCCGGCGGCACGTCTACGGTCGAAGAGATTTTAACCTCGACCAAACGCGGAATCTATGCGAAATCGTTTGCCGGCGGCCAAGTCGAGATCAGCAAGGGCGATTTCGTGTTCATGGTCGGTGAAGGGTACCTCATCGAAGACGGCAAGGTGACTGCGCCGGTAAAGAACGCCACGATCGTTGGAAACGGGCCGGAGGCGATGACGAAGGTAACCGCCGTTGGCAACGATAGCCGGCTGGCTCGCCGTCACTACACGTGCGGGAAAGGCGGCCAATACGTGCCCGTCGGAGTTGGGATGCCGACCGTCAAGATCTCGTCGATCACCGTCGGAGGGACGCATACCGAACGTGGCCCGCGTGACTGAAACGCAAGCCCTCGAAATTGCCGATCGGGCCGTCGTCGAAGCGACGTCCTCGGGAGCCGACGCCGCCGAAGCGACCGTCTCGATTGCGAAACGCTTTCACGTCGAGGCACGCGAGACCGTCGTTTCGAAGCTGGAACAGTCGATCGCCAAGTCGTTGCATCTGCGCGTATTCGTGGACGGCCGTAAGGCGTCGCTGACGACGTCCGATCTCTCACCGAACGGACTGCGCGGCGCGATCGAACGGACCATCGCGCGCGCCGGTCACGTCGCCTCCGACGCCTTGGCGGGTCTCCCGGACGAATTCGCAACCGACGTTCCAACGTTGGAACTCTACGATCGCCACATCGAATCGCGCGGCGGCGACGAAAAAATCGAAGAAACGCTCGCACTCGAACGCCTGATTCGCGGGGCCGACGCACGTATCGTCAACTCCAGCGGATCCCATTACGCCGACGCGTCGTCGGTAACCGCCATCGCGAACTCGGCCGGTTTTGCTGCGTCGTATGCGTCCACCCGGGCCAGCCGCTCGACCGGCCCGGTCGCCGTAGATGGAACGGTGAAACGGACCGCCCATTACGGCACCGCGGCGCGCCACTTCGCCGAACTCGAAGGCTCGGCTGCCGTCGCGCAAATCGCGGCACGTCGCGCCGTCGAACTCTTTGGCGCGAAAAAACCGGCGACCATGCGGGTACCGGTGATCTTCGAGCGGGACGTCGCGTCGAGCATTTTGGACGATCTCTTTGCGGCGATTTCGGCGGCCAACGTTGCGACCGGCAACTCGTGGCTGATCGACCGCGTGGGAACGAGGATCGGCAGCGGTTGCGTCAGCGTCGTTGACGACGGCCGACTGGAGGGCAAACTCGGAAGTTCGCCCTTCGACGGAGAAGGCGTCGCGACGCGCCGCACCGTGGTGCTCGAAGAAGGGCTCCTGCAAACGTTTTTGTACGATACCTACTACGCGCGCAAGCTCGGGGCTATGAGTACCGGGAACTCCAACGGCAGCGGCGTCGGAGCCAATAATTTATACCTCGAACCCGGCACGGCGTCCCTCGAGGAACTCATCGCGGCCACACCGCGAGGAATCCTGGTGCTCGATACGATCGGCTTTGCAACCGAGCACGCTTCGGGTACCTATAGCCGAGGAGCGCGCGGCTTTTTCATCGAGGGTGGCGAACTCGCCTATCCGATCGACGAATTCACCATCGCGGGTGCGTACGTCGATATGTTGGCGGGGATCGATGCCGTCGCCAGCGATTTACGGTTCGACGGTGGCGTCGTCTCGCCGTCGTTCCGGGTAGCGGAAATGACGATTAGCGGAAACTAGCTCCCCGCGCGGGCGCGTAACGGAGGCCAGAGGATGCCAATTCCGGCGATCAGTTTTACCGTCATCATGCGCATCGAAATGCCGAACGAGCCGGGCGCCTTCGGCGTGCTGACCAATGCGATCGGCGATGCCGGTGGAACGATTGCTGCGGTCGACATGCACTCGGTGAGCAAAACGCACATGATGCGCGACGTGACCATCAACGTCGCTTCGGATGCGGTCGCCAACGAAGTGCGAGCCGCCGTGGAGGCCATCGACGGCGTGCGTATCATCTTCGCCTCGGACTCCACGTTTCTCGCGCACATCGGCGGCAAGATTCGTATCGAGTCAAAAATTCCGTTGAAAAGCCGCCAGGATCTCTCGATCGTCTACACGCCCGGCGTGGCGCGCGTCTCGATGGCCATCGCCGCCGATCCGGCCAAGGCGTTTCAACTGACCATCAAACGGAATATGGTGGCGGTCGTCACCGACGGGACGGCGGTCTTGGGTTTGGGCGACATCGGCCCGCTCGGAGCGCTTCCGGTAATGGAAGGCAAAGTTATGCTGTTTCGGCAGTTTGCCGGCATCGACGCGTTTCCGATTTGCCTCGACACCAAAGACGTCGACGAGATCGTCGAAACCGTGCAGCGGATTGCGCCCGTCTTTGGCGGCATCAACCTGGAAGACATTAGCGCTCCGCGCTGCTTCGAGGTCGAAGAACGCTTGATCGAAGCCCTCGACATTCCGGTCATGCACGACGACCAGCACGGTACGGCGGTCGTCATTTTGGCCGCGCTGATCAACGCAACGCAGGTCGTGGGCAAGCGGCTCGAAGACCTGCGCATCGTGGTTTCGGGAAGCGGCGCAGCGGGCACGGCGACCATCAAGATGCTGTTGGGCGCGGGTGTGCGCGATGTGATACCGGTCGATCGAAGCGGGGCTCTCAATCGCGAAGACCGGTACGAAAACCCGCAGTGGCGGTGGCTGGCCGAGCACTGCAACCGGGAAAACCGGCGCGGCTCGCTGGCCGACGTTTTGGAGGGCGTCGACGTGTTCATCGGCGTTTCCGCGCCGGGCATTCTTCAGCCCGAGCACATCGCGCGGATGGCGCGCGACCCGATCGTGTTCGCAATGGCGAACCCAACGCCGGAGATCATGCCCGACGTCGCGGCGCCCGTCGCGGCGGTGATCGCGACCGGACGCTCCGACTTCCCCAACCAGGTCAACAATTTGCTGGCGTTTCCGGGAATTTTTCGGGGCGCATTGGACGTGCGCGCTCGCCGGATTACCGAACGCATGAAGCTGGCGGCGGCGTTTGCGATTGCCTCCATCGTCACCGACGACGAGCGCAATCCCGAATATATCATTCCGAGCGTTTTCGACGTACGGGTGGTGGACGCGGTCGCTAAAGCGGTGGCGACCGCGGCGATGGAAGAAGGCGTCGCGCGGCGGACGCTGGTCAAAAACGAGGGAGAGGACCTTGCTGCCGGCGTGTAGGATCGCCGCCTTCGGAGATGCGTCGTAGATCGTGGCGCTAGCGCGCGTTCTCGTGATCGAAAGCGACGCGAGCGTCGCGCGCCTCGAACGCAAGGCGTTGGAAGGCGCGGGGTACGACGTTCGCTGCACGCACGGCGGCGCCGAAGGTCTTGACGTCGCAAAGACCTACGTCCCCGACGTCGTCATCCTCGACGTCGCTCTGTCGGACCTTTCGGGGTTCGACGTCTGCGCCGCGCTGGCGAAATCGACGGCGGCGTTTATCTTGCTGGTGAGCGCGCGCTTCCGTCAACAAGAGATCTTACGAGGCCTGCAACTGGGAGCGGACGACTGCATGACGCGGCCCTTTTCGGGCGGCGAGCTGGTCGCGAGGGTCGCATCGTTCCTGCGCAGGCGTAAGAAATTGGCCGCCCGTCCCGTCGACGGCAGCGTCATGGATCTCGGCGCGTCGTACCTCGACCGAAACTTTCACACGCTGTCGAACAACGGCAGTCGCACTACACTGACGGCGCTCGAGTTTCGACTGATGTGGTTCCTGGGGCAGGCCGAAGGCCGGTTGTTGACTCGCGCGCAAATTCTCGAATCGGTTTGGAACGATACGTCCGGCGTTCCGACTCGAGTGGTCGACGTTCACATTGCGGCGCTGCGAAAAAAACTCGCAAAGATTCGAGCGCCGATTGAGATTGCGAGCGTTCGTGGCATTGGCTACCGGCTCGACAAAAAGTAAGCTGGCCGGCGCGGCGCTGCGGCTCGAGGCGGCCGATCCGCGTCCGCTGTACGTTCAGCTTGCCGACCAGCTCGTCGCTGCGATCGAGAACGAGGTCGTGCGTCCGGGAGAACGTTTGCCGGCGATGCGCGAACTTGCCGGAACGCTCGACTGCGCGCTCGTTACGGTTTCGCAGGCCTACGAATTGCTGGCCGCGCGCGGACGGGTCGTCTCGCGAGTGGGCAAAGGCACCTACGTCGCGCCGCCGCAAGACCGCAGCCTGCCGTTCGCGCGACGGTGGGAGCCGGACGTCGGACGCTTTGCGCGCGCCGCTAGATTGGAAGGCGTGATGGAACTGTTGACGCGCGCCACCGTTCCCGGAGCGATTACGCTGGCAACCGGGCATCCGGCCCCCGAGACGTTTCCGCTTCACGATTTCGGCCGGGCCTTTCACCGCACGCTGCTCGACGATCCGCCGGAACTCATGCAGTATCGTTCGTCGACCGGAGACCGCGACTTGTGCGACGCGCTGGCGGCGCTCTTACGGCGTCGAAGCTGCCGGGCCAACGCGGCCGACGTCATCGTGTGTTCCGGTGCTCAGCAGGCCGCCGACATCGTCGCTACCGTTCTGCTCGACGACCGCAGCGTCGTGGCGAGCGAAAGCCCGACGTATTCCGGAACGCTGGGCGTTTTCGACGCGCGCGGGGTTACGTACGTCGAAGTCCGCGGCGACGATGACGGCGTTCGCGTCGACGACGTCGAGCGCGTCTTCGCCGAGTATCGGCCGCGCTTATTCTACGTCAATCCTATCGCCCAAAACCCAACCGGTGCGGTGTTGCCGGCGCGCCGCGCGCGACAACTGGTGGCGCTGGCGCGGCGCTACGACGTCGTCATTCTCGAAGACCAGACCGGGTGGGCGCTCGCGTACGATTCGGTCGCTCCTCCGCCGCTTGCGGCTTACGACACCGACGGCCGCGTGATTCTTATGGAAAGCCTGTCAAAATCGATTTTCCCGGCCCTGCGCATAGGCTATCTCTACGCCAAAGGCGGCTTAGCCGAAGCGCTGGAGGTGGCGAAAGTACGGGCCGACGTCTTCACGTCTACGTTGACGCAGCGCGCACTATGGCGCTTCATGGACGGACCGGCGTATGCCCGGCATCTGCGCTCGTCGCGCGCGCTCTATCGCGAGCGACGCGATGCGTTCCTCGAAGCGCTCGCGCGCGAAGTACCGTGGGCCGAAGTCCGCACCCCCGCCGCCGGAGTGAACGTCTGGCTTCCGCTGCCCGCGCGCATTTCGACCCAAGCGGCGTTCGACGCGTGCGCGCGCGAGGGCGTGCTGGTCATGCCTGCCGAGCCGTTCTATCCGACGCGCAGCGGTCCGCCGGCGCTGCGCCTGTCGTTCGGCCACGTTCCGGTCGAAGAAGCGCGCGAAGGCGTCGAGCGTCTTGGCCGGGCTCTCGCAAAGCTCCTCGACTAGGCGTGCTCTGGTCATCCTTCGCGGAGGCGCGTTGTCATCCTGAGCGGAGGCGCGAAGCGCCGCAGTCGAAGGACGCCGCGAGCTAGGTGACGGTTACGCCGACTCCGACAGTGTTGCCGGTGCCGTCAGAGATCGTAACCTTGCACTTGCCCGTTCCGACCGACGTTACTTTGAACGACGACTTGGACCTGCCTTTACTCACGGACGCGACCGCGGGGTTGCTGGACTTAGCCGTCCAACCGGTCGCGCCTTGCTCGCTCACCGAAACGGTCTGCGACTTTCCGGGCGCCGAAAACGTGAGCTTCACCGGCGTAACGGTCATCGGATTGGTGACGAGCACGTCGATCTCACCAACACCGCCTGCCGTATCCACCCACAGGTTGCCGTCGGAACCCGCCGCGACGGCATCGGGCCGAACGCCCGGTCCGAGCGGAGGCGTAAACGTCTTGATCGTGTGTGACGACGTGTTAACCCGGAAGACCGTCAAGTCGTTTCCGCTCGCGCACCACGGTTCTCCATCGGGACCGCGAGCGCAAAACTGCTCGGTTTCGTTCGAGCCGAATGATCCTCCGATTGCAAATGTCGACACCTTGCCGGCTGGCGTGATGCTACCGAGCATCGGTGCATTTCCGAGGCAGAAGAACCACACGTTCTTATCGTTTCCGAGTACGACCGCTGCCGGCGTACAGCCGACGGGAATCGAAAACATCGTAATCTTTCCCGTCGAGGGGACGACTCGGCCTATCGCGTTGTTGGAGGACTCGGCGAACCACACGTTCCCGTCGGAGCCGGCGGTCACGCCGCCGTATTGATTGGTCGAATAACCCGAAGGGTACGCGAACTCGGTGATCTTGCCGGCCGGCGTGATCTTGGCGATGTGATTGAACTCCGCGAACCACACGTTGCCGTCGGCCCCAGGCCCATACCGTCGATCGACGTGCCGTCGCCGCTCGGCGTGGGAAACACCTGCGCCTTTCCTTTGGCGGTGACGCGCACGATGTTCGATGACTCATCGCCGATGTAGAAATTCTTGTCGGCGCCGACCGTCATCGAAACGGCGTTTCCGGTAATGGTTCCCGACAACCGAAACTCCTTGATGGAAGCGCTCGCGGAAATCCGCACGAGGCTCGCCGCGTTTTCGTCGATGAACCACACGTTGCCGTCGGGTCCGAGCGCCATCGCGCTGTACAAACCCGAGAGGGTGTGCGGTTTGAACTGAACCCATTGCGCGCCCTTTCCTTTCTGCACGACCTGCGGTTGCGCGAACGAGTCATTCGGCAGCGCCGCGTATGGGCGCATCTGACCGCCGGTGAGCGAACACCCGGTAAGCGTGCAAGCAAGGGTAAGGATGATGAGCGGACGTGAAGACATCGAAGGCCTCCGCAACTGGAAATCAGGCTCTTCTAGCGACCGAGAGCGCGGTCCTCGATACGGACGCGCCACGACAGCAATGCGGCATTGAGCACTGTAAACGCCAGTGCTATGCCGACCGCGTGAAAGGCGAGCGGCAACGCGGCGATTTCGGCGCACACCACCAGATAGTTGGGGTGGCGCACGAAGCGGTAGGGTCCGCGCCGCACCAATGGGGCACCGGGAACGGTCACGACACGCGTCGTCCAATGCGGTCCGAGCGAAACGACGATCCAAACGCGCACGGCTTGCAAACCCGCAAAAATTACCAGTAGCCACCAAATCGGCGCGGTCTGCGGCGGTATCAGCACCGCCATGCTCGCCAGCCACGCTGCATGCAAGAATATGAAAAGCGGGTAGTGCGAAGCGCCGGCTTCGACGCCGCCACGTTGCAGCAGGCGCGCGGTATTGCGTCGCGCGTACGCGAGCTCGACGACGCGCTGCGCGGCAACCAGGATCAAAACGATCCACAGGACGCTCACGTTCGCAAACCCTTAGCGTTCGAGCAGCGTAAACCCGGCGGTGAAACCGGGTCCGAGCGCGCTGACGAGCGCGCGCTTCCAGGGTGGAGCGCCATTGGTCATGGTTCGTTCGAGAACGAACATCACCGTGGCAGCCGACATGTTCCCGTATTCGTGCAGTACGTCCCGCGATTCGGTGAGCGTGCCGGGCTCGAGCCGGTAGGCGGATTCGAGCGCGTCGATGACTTTGGCGCCGCCCGGATGACAGACGAAGCGATCGACGTCGTCGAGCGTCAGGTTGCGCTCGGCAAGGAAGCTGACCGCGATGTCGTGGAGATGGGTCGTCACTAAATTCGGTATGTCGCGCGAAAAAATCGCTTTGAGGCCTTCGCCCGTGACGTCCCAGCCCATGACGTCAAGACTGCTCGGCCAGGTATACTCGCCACCGGCCACCACGGCGGGTCCGTCGTGAGCGCACGAAAGCAGCGCGGCAGCGGCGCCGTCGCCGAATAACGCGGTGGCCACGATGTTGCTCTTGGTAAAATCGTCTCGTCGAAACGACAGCGCGCATAACTCGACGACCAGAAAGAGCACCAATTCGCCGGGCTCGGATGCCGCTACGGTTGCCGCGCGTGCCAGACCGATGGTGCCGCCCGCGCATCCTAGACCGAAGATCGGCAGACGCTTCACCGTCCGGCGCAGCCCCATCCGTTCCATCAGCAGCGCGTCTAGGCTCGGGGTGGCGATGCCGGTGGTGGAGACGACGACGATCGCACCGATTTCTTCGGCGTGCCGGCCGGCGCGTTCGAGTGCCGACCTCGTTGCCTTCTCGAGCAAGTCGAGCGCCGAGTCGAGGTAGATCCGATTGCGTTCCGGCCAGTCGTGCGTCCGTTCGTACCATTCGATCGGCACGCACGAGTAGCGCCGGCCGATTCCGGTGTTTCCGAACATCGGCAGCAGCCGGACGATTTCGGGCGAGCGCGGCCCAAGCGCGAGGCTTATCCGCCGCGCGACGTCGTCTTGATCCAATAGAAATGGCGGCACGGCCGATGCCACCGCCAGAATTCGGGGCGTGTTGGTCACGCCCACCCTTTCCGTGCCCCTGTATCTGCGTCTTTCCGGCGAGCCGCTCCCTGGCTGAGAGCCCGCTGAGCAGGGTAGGTGCGGCTTGCGTCAGTAAGCCTGTAGTTCCCGTGAACGTAAGCAGTATCGTAGCGGCGGCGCTGGCCGTCTTGACGTTGGGTGCCGCGCCGCGCCCGGTTCCGCTCATCTCCTACTCCGCGCCTGCCGGCGACCGCCCGGCAGGAGCGGATTCCGTGGCTCCGGCCACGGCCATCCTTCCAAACGGTCGAATCGCGTCGCCGGCCGGCCAGAGCCTCTTCGTCGGCACGAATCCGCTGGCGGTTGCGCTCTCGCCCGATGGCCGTTTCGCGATCGTGAGCAACGCCAGCGCGCGTTCCGGCGGCCTCGCGATTCCCAACGCGCAAGTCGCGCCCGTCGCCGGCTATTCGCTGGCGGTCGTCGATACTCAAACGATGACGCTCGCAAGCGTGTATCGCGATGCTTCGTCGGCGTTCTTCATGGGCGTTGCCGCGGCTCGCGATCCCAACGATCCGGCACGAACGATCGTGCTCGCATCGGACGTCGGCGCCGGCGCGGTGCGCGTCTTCGATTTGGATGCGAGCGGTCAACTGGCTCCAGAAGCCGGCAGCATCGCACTTCCGGCGGCCGCCGGACGGCGCGCGTTTCCGGCCGGAATCGCGATGGCGGGTGATGGTACGACGGCATACGTTGCAAACGATCTGGGCAACGCGGTTGCCGAAATCGATCTTGCCAAACGCGCCGTCGCACGCACAGTCGACGTTGGAAACTTCCCGCTCCACGTCGCCGCCGCCGGCAGTCGCGTCGTGGTGACTTCGGGCGGATTGTCCGCGTATTCGGCGCTCGCACGGCCGTCGACGGCCGCGCGGTTCGGCGCTCCCTCGTTCGATCCGGGCAAGTCTTCAACGGTCTCGGTTCTCAGTTCGATCGCCGGGGCGGATGCGTCTTTGGATCCGGCGACGGTTCGGATGGACGCAGCTCCCGACGGCGCGCAAATCGTGGGCGGCGCCGCACCTGGCGCCATCGCCGTCCGCCGCGACGACCGGTTCGCGTACGTCGCGCTTGCCAACGTGGATCGGCTCGCCGTCATCTCATTGACCGGCGAACCGCGCGTCGTCCGCGGACTAGACTTGCGCCTCTTTCCGAACGCGCCGTACGGAGCGCAGCCGAGCGCCGTCGTGCTCGGTAAGGACGAAAAGCGTATCTACGTCGCGCTCGCCGGCCTCAATGCGGTCGCGGTGCTCGACGCTCGGCTGCCGACGCACTACCGCTACGGTCTGATTCCCACGGGCTGGTATCCAACCGCCCTCGCGATGTCGCCGAACGGCCGTTACCTCTACGTGACGAGCGCGAAAGGCGTCGATGGCTGGGGGCTGTTCACGCGTATCGATCTCAAGCACACCTCGTTGGTGAAGACCACGATGGACGCGTTGCGATACAACCGTATCGCAACGCCGGCAAAATACGATGCGGTGATTCCTCCGCTGCGCTCGGGCAAACGCAGCACTGCGATCGATCACGTCGTGTACGTCGCTCTTGGAGCGCAGACGTACGATGAAGCGCTCGGCGATCTCACGGATTCGGCGGGCGCCGCGCTCGGCAACGGGAACGCCGCCTACACGCGCTATTCCGAGAAGGTGACGCCGAACTTGCACGCGCTGGCGCGAGCATATGCCACCGCCGACAATTTTTACGCATCCGACGCGGACGTTACGGTGGCCCGACTGTTTTCGACGGCGGCGGATGCGTCGTTGTTCGCTCAACTGACGACGCCGGTGAATTCCGAGCGAGCCCCGATGGGCGGTGAGAGCGTCGATCCCGAGGATTACGCCCGTCCCGGCTACCTGTTCAACGCACTCTATCGTGCCGGGCTATCGTTTCGCGACTACGGCGGCCTGCTGCAGGTATCGGGATACGGCGACGGACTCTACCACCTCGACGTGCCCGCGCTCGCCGCTCTCGACGGCAACGTGGACGCGAGCTACCCGACCGGCGATCCGCGCGTGGAGGGTTCCGCACGTGCCCAAGAGTTCGTGCGCGACATGGGGCGGTATGTCGATGCCGGTCAGATGCCGAGTTTTTCTTACGTTTGGCTCCCGGATTCGCGTCAAGGCGGCGTCGCCGAAACCGACCGCGCGGTCGGAACGATCGTGCAGTTCCTTTCGCGCACGCCGCACTGGAGTTCGACGGCGATTTTCGTCGTGCCCGAAGGAATCGACGGCGGCGCCGATCACGTCAACGCGATGCGCAGCTTCTGCCTGCTCGTTTCGCCGCTCGCGCGCCGTGGCTTCGTCGGGCACGTGCATCTTTCGGCGCCCAGCGTCGTGAAGACTGAAGAGGAGATTTTTGGGTTGCCGCCACTGGGACTGAGCGATCTGCTTGCGAGCGACATGGCGAGTTTCTTCGTGAGCGCTCCGTCCCCGGAACCGTATACGGCGATTCGTTAACGAAGTGCCGCGGCTATGAAGGGCCTTCGCGAGCAGAACTCAGAAAACAGCGTGCCATGACCAAGGATAGCGTCCACTTCGGGCCGCGGTTGGTGGGTTCGCCTACCGGCGCGTTGCGCGCCGCGATGCTCGTACGGCCAAACCGGAGCATCGAACGGGCGAAGCCGCTTTCCGGCGAACCCGGAGCGGTGTACTCGCGAGCGCTCGAACAGCATGCGGTCTTGTGCAAGACGCTGCGATACTTCGGCGTCGAAACGGTCGTTTTCGATCCGCACGGCGACGACTCGTTCGAGGCTTCCGCCTCCGACGGCGCGGTCGCGTTCGAAGATGGCGCCATGCTGATGCGGCCGACGGCCATGTCCCGGCGCGCCGAGGCCGATCGCACGCAGGCCGAGTTCGCGCAACTCGACGTTCCGCTGGCCGGGCACATCGTGGCTCCGGGCTTGCTCGACGGAACCGACGTGATGTTCGCCGGGAATACTGCCTTCGTCGGCGTCGGAAAGCGTGGGAACGACCTTGGCCGCAAGGGATTTGCCGAGGTTGCGCGCGCTCACGGCTATGCGGTGGCGGAAGTGCGGCTCGCGGACGACGTGCCAGCGCTGCGGGCCGTTGCCGGTGCGGTTTCCAAAGACACGATCGTTTTGGCAGCGGATAAAGTCGATCCGGCACCGTTCGCGCGTTTCAAGACCATCGTGCTGGAACGCGGCGAAGGGTTTGCAGCGGGCCTGCTGTGCCTCGACGACGGCCACGTGCTCGCCGATATACGATTTCGAACTGCGCTGACGGCCTTGCGCCGCGCCGGGATCGCCGTCGACTCGATCGATCTCTACGATTTCTACAAGATCGGGATCACCCCATCGATGCTGGTCCTGTCGTTGAAACGCGACTGAGCCCGGCAAACTCTTTATGCGGCTTGGGGTGCTTTCCGATATTCACGGAAACCTCGTCGGCTTGGACGCCTGCTTGGCGGACCTGCAGGCGCAAGGAGGGGCCGATGCGATCGTCGCAGCCGGCGATCTTTGCGTGGACGGACCCAAACCGCGAAAGGTCCTGCAGCGGCTCGAACAACTCGGCGTTTCGTGCCTGCGCGGAAACAGCGACCGTTACATAGCCGACGGCCGCGGCGAAGCGATCGACTCGACGGCAGAAGCTCAGCTGGCATGGACGCGGCGAGACTTAGGCGAGAAATGGGTGAACTGGCTGCGCGATCTTCCCTTTGCGTTACGCATCGGTGACGACGACAATCAGCTGCTGGTCGTGCACGCCAATCCAAAAACCGATTTCGAACACCTGTGGCCCGACGCCGACGACGCCACCCTGGAACGCCTGGTCGGCGACGAAACGGCCACGGCGATCGCCTTCGGGCACCTGCACCTTCCGTACGTGCGGATGTGGCGCGGCAAGCTGCTGGTAAACGTGGCGTCCGCCGGGTTGCCGAAAGACGGGGACCCGCGAGCTTGCTACGCGATCCTCACCGAACGGGACGGCGGCTGGCAAGTCAAGCACCGGCGCGTTTCCTTCGACGTCAAGAAAGTTGCAACCCAACTGGCCGATTGCGGGATTCCGGGCAGTGAAGAACTCATCGCCACGCTGCGCCACCACAGGTACAAACAACTAAAATCGCAAGTCCCGTAGAAAAGGCGAATCCGCGCATCGCGCTGGTCGCCCCCAATCTGCCGAGCAGCCTAGACCCCCGGCCTTCGAGCTCCGCGCACGACGTGCCGGCGGCGGCCGCCATCGACATTCGCGGCCTCGTAAAGTGCTACGACGACTTTACCGCGGTCGACGATATCTCGCTGCGCGTCGAAGCCGGTGAATTCTTTGGATTCTTGGGACCGAACGGCGCGGGGAAAACCACCACTATCAACGCCATCGTCGGACTGGCTCGGAAAACCGGCGGAACGATTTCCATCTTGGGCTACGACAACCAAACGCAGTGGCGGGAGGCCCGCCGCCTGGTGGGGGTGTCGCCGCAAGAGTTCAACTTCGACCGCTACCTTTCGATTCGCGACGTATTGATTTACGCGGCCGGATACTTTGGACTGCGCGGGCGCCACGTCGACGAACGCGCCGACATGCTGCTCGAGCGGTTCGGCCTTACGTCGAAATCGAAACTCGAATACACCAAGCTGTCGGGCGGCCAAAAACGCCGGCTGTCGCTCGCGCGTGCGCTGATTCACGAACCGCAGGTATTGATTCTCGACGAGCCGACGGCCGGCGTCGACGTCGAGCTGCGGCTCGAGCTGTGGGCGTGGCTGCAGGCGCTCAACGCCGAAGGGCTGACGGTCTTTCTAACGACGCACTATCTCGAAGAAGCGCAAGAACTCTGCAAGCGGATCGCGATCATTCGCGCGGGGCGGATCGTCGCCGAAAAACCGACGCACGAGCTGATTGCCGATGGTTCGACGCTGCAAGAAGTCTTTCTGGAGCTGACCAAAAGTTGAACGCCGTCGCACTGTTGACGCTGACCAAGCGCGAGATGGTCAGAAGCCTCAAAGTCATCAACCAGGTTATTTGGCCGCCGATCATCACGACGCTGCTGTACGTCTTCGTCTTCGGGCTCGCGCTCGGCAGCCGCATCCCTACGGTTCAGGGAGTGACGTACGCGCAGTTCCTCATCCCCGGCCTGATCATGCTGCAGGTGATCGACTCTTCATATGGAGAGTGCTCGAGTTCGCTGTTCCAAGGGCGCTTCATGAACTCGATCCAGGAGATGCTGATCGCGCCGATGTCGGCGGTCGAAATCGTCGGCGGCTACGTGTTGGGCAGCCTCGCCCGGTCGCTGCTGATCGCCGGCTTGATCACCGCGCTCGGCGTGGTTTTGGTTCACGCCGTCCCGCAGAATTGGGTGCTCTATTTCGGCGTGATCTGCCTGGTTTCGATTCTGTTTTCAGCGCTTGGGCTGATTTTTGGTCTGTTCGCCGATAAGTTCGATCACATCGCCATTCTGACGACTTTCATCATCACGCCGCTGACGTTCGTCGGCGGCGTATTCACGTCGGCGTCGATGCTGCCGCCCGCGTTGCGGCACTTCGAGCTTTTCAATCCAATCTTCTATACGATCGATGCCTTCCGCCGGAGTTATACCGGCGACAGTTATCTCGCGCCGTTCTGGTCGATTATGGCGATCGTGCTGCTGTCGGTCATAGCGCTGGGAATCGTTCTGCGCATGATGGCCGTGGGTTACAAACTGCGAACGTGAGCGGAGGAACGTGGTAATGCTTTCTGCCCTGATGCTGGCGGCCGCGGTTTCCGGAAACGCCACCCGCTTAGCGATCGAGCCCTGGACCGGCGCAAGCCTTGCGACGGCGACGAGCACGGCGGTAAAGTATCGTCTGCACGTCGCCGGCGCCCCGAACGCGACCGTTCGGCTACGAGCCGACGGCGTTGCGAAAGGATGGTTGGCGGCGTTCTGCACGCCGAAGGTGTGTGCGCCGGCGCGAGTCGACGTCACCCTCCCGTTATCGGGGCAGGCCGTCTATCAGTTCGAGCTCATTCGCGAAGACGCCGGCGGCCCCGCGCGCAGCGGCGCGCGCATCACCACCGACGACGGGGTCACCATCAGCGTTCCGGCGCCACCCTAGCGGGCGCGCGATCGCGCCGTCAATCGCTGAAGAAGGGGTTATGCGCTTTTTCGAGCGCGACCGTCGTCGGCGGCCCGTGTCCGGGCATGACGACGGTATCCTCGGGAAGCGAGAAAATCTTGCTGCGTACGCTGTTGAGAATGTCGCCGTACGTGCTGGCGTCGCCGAATGCTCCCCCCACGCTGGCCGCAAACAGCGTATCGCCCGTGAAAACCGTCGAGCGGAAGACGAACGAGGACGAACCGTCGGTGTGCCCCGGGGTGTGCAGCATGCGGATATGCACGCCGTCGCCGAAGGGAAGGTCGTCGCCGTCTTTCACTGGCAGCGCTTTGCTCGCAAGCGACCCGATTGCATGCGCGTCGAGTTCGTGCATGACGATCTTCGCTGCGGGAAACGCCGACGCAACGTCGGCGGTTGCATCGCAGTGGTCGGCGTGTTTATGCGTGACCAGTATGTATTCGAGACCGAAGTCTCCGTCGCGCAGCACGCGGAGTAAATTTCCCGGGACGCCGGCAGGGTCGACCAGGGCCGCACGGCGGCCGCCCTCGATGAAAAAAACGTAGCCGTTACTCGGGTGCGGCCGCTGAGGGTGGTGGCGCACGTCCGGCAGGGCAATCACCGGTGGATGCCAGCGCGCGAGGGCCGCATCGGCGAGCTTGCCGGGATCGAGATGAAGGACCCGGGCAACGGCACGGGCCTGGTCTTCGTCGGGAACGCCGTCGTCTTTTATCCACGACGCGATTGCGGATGCATCGATGCCGGCGGCGGATGCTACGTGCGCGGCGCCGGCGTGCGTGCCGCGCATCGCCTTGCGGAGGATGTCGCCAAACGTATCTTCCAACGGTATCGGTTTGCCGGCCATGCGCGCGACCTTCACGGAACCGCCGCATATGTCTTGCAACCGGAACGGTCGCGGCCGCGGTCGAAACGGGCGGAATGGAACGCATGATCGTCATCGGATCGGGTCCGGCCGGGCTGACCGCAGCCGTCTATGCGGCCCGCGCAAATCTCGCGCCGTTGGTGTTGGCGGGCGGCCTCTACGGCGGTCAGCTCATGCTGACGACCGACGTCGAAAACTATCCCGGATTCCCTGAGGGCATCATGGGTCCGGATTTGATGGTCCGTTTTCGCGAGCAGGCCGAACGTTTTGGGGCTCGGGTGGAAAATGTCGATGCGACGTCGGTCGACTTTACGACGTCGCCGCTCGTCGTTCGTACCGACGATGCCGAGCATCGGGCCAAGACGGTCATCGTCGCCACCGGCGCCAGCGCTCGATGGCTCGACATTCCCGGCGAAACGCGGCTACGCGGTCGCGGAGTGTCGACGTGCGCGACGTGCGACGGCGCATTCTTTCGCGACAAGCACATCGTCGTCGTCGGCGGCGGCGACTCGGCCATGGAAGAGGCGCTCTTCTTGACGCGATTCGGACGGCGAGTCACGGTCATGCACCGGCGCGGTTCGTTACGCTCCAGTAAGATTATGGCCGACCGCGCGCAGGCACACGAGAAGATCGACTTCATGTGGCATACGGTCGTCGAAGAAGTCTTGGGCGATACGCATATGAAAGGCCTTCGCGTCCGCAACGTGATGGACGACAGCACGTTCGTATTCGATGCCGACGCGCTGTTCGTCGCAATCGGCCACACCCCCAATACCGGCATCTTCAAGGGCCAGCTCGACCTCGACGAGGCCGCCTACATTACGTCGTCGGATGGAACCGCGACGAACGTCGACGGGGTGTTCGTCGCCGGCGACGTCAACGACGTGCGTTACAAGCAAGCCGTTACTGCCGCGGCGGGCGGCTGCCGGGCGGCGATGGACGCCGAGAAATACTTGGAAGCGCTGGAGTTTGCGGTCGCCGGCTCACGCCAGTAGGTTTTCGAGCGCGCCGGCGAGCGCCGGAAACGCGAACGTATATCCCCGCTCCTCGGTGATGCGCATGGGCAGCGCGCGCTGACCGCCGGTCAACACCGACGCCCCTTCGCCAAGCATGAGTTCGAGGACGAACTGCGGTACCGGCAATACCGCGGGCCGGTGCAGAACGGCGCCGAGGCCGTGCGTAAACTCTGCGTTGGTCACCGGATTGGGTGCGGTCGCGTTGAACGGGCCTTCGCCGCCGTCGATGGCGCTGACGTAGATTGCGACCACGTCGTCGATGTGAACCCACGAATACCACTGCTTTCCATTTCCTATGACGCCGCCGGCGCCGAATCGAAAGGGCGGCAACATTTTCGCGAGCGCGCCGCCGTCGCGGCCGAGAACCAAACCGCTTCGCACGATGGCGACGCGCAGGCCGAGGTCGCGAGCAGCGGCAGCTTGGAGTTCCCACGCTTCGCACACTTGCGCGAGAAAATCCGCCCCCGGCGGATTTTCCTCGGTAAACGTCGAGGTCTCGCTCGTACCGTAGTACCCGACCGCAGAGGCCGACACGTAGGTCTTGACGGTCGCGCGATCAATGCGCCCGAGCGCTTCGAGAAACCGTCGCGGAAGCTCGGTGCGGCTATAGAAGATGGCGTGTTTGACGGCATCGTTCCAACGCTGGGCGAGCGGTTCGCCCGCAAGGTTGACGACTGCGTCGCACGTGGCGGCCTCGGTGGCGGCGGCCGAAGGATCGTGCAGCGACCCGGCGATGACGATGTCCCCGCGCCGTTCGAGAGCGGCGCGCAGATGCCGGCCGACGAACCCCGACGCGCCGAGAATTAGAACTTTCACAACGCGGCTGCTGCGATGCGGACGCCGGCGCCCACAATTTCCTCGAGGTCCTGGATGCTTTTGGGAATAGCGGCCGTGAGGTTTTCGTTTCCGTCGCCCGTGACCAAGATGTCGTCTTCGATGCGAATCCCGATGCCTTTAAAGCGCTCGTCGCAGTCGAGATCGCGATGCACGTAAATGCCCGGCTCGACCGTCGTGATCATTCCCGGCCGAAACTTCACCGGCAGATCGCCGGCATCGCGATAGGGTCCAGCGTCGTGGACGTCGAGTCCGAGCCAGTGGCCGGTGCCATGCATGAAATAATCGCGATAGCGCTCCAGTTCGAGATTTTCGTCGAGCGAGCCGTGGAGCAAACCCACGTCGATCAAGCCCTCGGTCGTGGTGCGCACTGCCGCGTCGTGGAATTCGTTGCGGGCGATACCAGGGGCCACCCTTGCGATGGCGGCCTTTTGGGCCGCAAGCACGATCGCATACAGTTCGCGCTGCTCGGGGGTGAATCGTCCGTCGACCGGCCACGTTCGGGTGACGTCGGTCGCGTAACAATCGAGTTCGCATCCCGAGTCGATAAGCAAGAGCGCGCCGGACTCCAAGCGGTCGCGATTGGCGACGTAGTGTAGGACGGTAGCGTTATCGCCGGACGCGACGATCGACTCGTAGGCCGTGCTCTGCGCTCCGCTTCGACGGTACTCGCTTTCTAGGATGGCTTGAATTTCGTATTCGTAGGCGCCCGCTTTCGTGTGGCGCATGGCAGCAACGTGCCCCGCTCGCGTTATCGCGGCCCCGCGGCGCAGGATGGCGACCTCCCCAGCGCTCTTAATCGCGCGCATCTCGTCGAGGACCAGAGATGGTTCGACGAACGTTTGCGGCGTGCGGCCCTGCCGGCGAGTTCGAACGCGCGCGGTTTCGAGCGCCTCCCGGACGATACGATCGGTTTCGGCGTTGCCGCCGAACGCATAGTGGAGGCTGGCAGCGCCGACGAGGTAGTCGGGCAGCCGCGCAGCGAGTTCGTCGATCGGGTAGGCCGCGTCGACGCCGAGCGACTCGCAGGCACGTTCGATTCCCAGCCGCTTGCCGTCCCAAATCTCTTGCGCGCGATCGCGTTTGCGCAAGAAGAAAACGCTGCGCTCGTTCTCGCGTTCGGGAGCCAACACGAGCAGCGAGTCGGGTTCGTCGAACCCGGTCAAGTAGTGAAAATCGGAGTTCTGCCGAAAGGGGTACGACGAGTCGCCGTTGCGGTACATCGTGCGCGCCGACGGAACCAGCGCGACGCCCCCGGCAAACGCCTGGAGCGCACGGGCGCGACGCTCTACAAAAGTATCCATCCTCGAATCCTATCAGGCTAGATGACGCGAAGCAATGACTCCGCTTCGCGTTCGAGGCTTTGCGCGTAGACTTTGGGGTGCGTCAAGTAGAAGAGTGCCATGACGCGCAATACGAAACGGTGAGGCGCGGGATCGGGTAACGCCGCGAATCGCTGTTGGGCTTCGCGAGCGAGTTCGCCCACGCGTTGCCGCATGCGCTCGCGACTAGAGTACAGCGAGGCAAAATTCAGCTCGCCGTGCTCGCTGTCCTCAGCTTGATCGATGTACGAGTCGAGCAAGACGTGAAGTGCGGCGATCGATGGGAAGTAGGCCTCGTAGGTTGCCGGCACCGCAGCATCTTGACCGGCTAGGTGCGCGAACAGCGGCGCGTAGACTTGGAATTGCGAGCCGGCGGCACAGGCGAACTCGTACCAGGCAAGCCCGGAAAATCGCGGGTCGCGCCGCCGCTCGAACCACGCGAGGCACGCGGATTCGCGCTGGTCCGGCGGATAGTGCTTATAGGTTTGCATTTCGGCGTAAAGCGTCGCGGCTTCCGAAAATGCCGCTAACATTGCGTCGCAGCCGTCGAGCCGTCCCAGCGAGCGCTGCGTGCGCGTCACCAGTCGCGCAAGATAACCGTTATCGTCACCGGTGGGTCCGAGCGCGTAGTAGTTCCTCGGCGTCGCGCGTGGGTCGAGCGCATCGGCGATCGCCTGATGCAAGACGGGGTAAGCTTCGACCGGCACGTCGGGGTGACGGTCGCAGAGGTTATCGAGATAGTCGTAAATGGATTCCAGCGGCGCAACGATCTCGACGTACCGGCGGGCGGCGGCCGTGGGCAAGAACGTCGCGAGGATGCAGCCGCCCGCGACGTGGTACGCCTTGGTATCGATGCTTCCCAGCGCTTGGTCGCGCAGTCGACGATCGGGAATCGAGCGCGCGAGCGCGGCGATGCCTTCGAGTTCGAGCGACGCGTGCGGAACGATCCGGCGCAGAAAGCGCAGTAACGGAAGCGGGATCGCGACGCCGTCTCCGAGCAAGAATCGCAAACGCGCTGGGCTGGCCAGCACGTGCCGAACGGCCCACGCAATCTCGTCGTGCATCAGGTGCGCGCTCGTCCGGTGGGATGCGTCCTTCGGCTGCGCTCGCTATCGCTCGCTCCGCTCGGGATGACAATGCTATCGCTCGCTCCGCTCAGGGTGACAACTTTAGATTCCGCCAACGAAGCGTCCGGGGTTGAGCGTACGGTGGGGATCGAACCGCAGCTTCAATGCGCGCATGCGTTCGATCGAAGCGGGAACCTGGCCCCAAACGCGCAGATATTGGCGGTGCGGGTGCTCGCTTGCGATGACCTGGGCTCCGGGCTGAATCTCGTGCAGGCCGTCGTCGAATGCTTCGATCTTCGCTCCGAGCGCGAGCGCGTCGGCGTCGCTCACGCGCGCGATGACGTCGCCGTTCATCAGGTCGACGATCGCTTCACAGCGCAATCCAAAGTGCCGCGCTCGTTCGGAGATCGATCTCACGATCGCTTCGGATCGTTCCGGAAAAGCGAAGATCCGGTACGTGACCGAGCGCTCGCCGAGCGTTGCGACGTATGCGTCGACGGTACGCTGAAACGATTCGCGCGCGCCGGCATCGACGATGCGCGTTTCGGGGACGCCCGCTCCCCCGAGTGCCGACCGCAAGTCGCGGGTGGCACGTTCCAGCAGCGCGGCGCTGCCTTCCAAAAGAATCAGGACGCGACCGTCGTCGCCGTCGTCGCCGTCGACCGTAAGGTCGAATCCGTCGATCCAGAACGCCGCCGCCGGCTGAATTCTTAGCGAAGCGACGTGCGCGAACGCTCGCGAGCGGGTTCCTTCCGGAAGACGTGCGAGAAAGACGCGCGAATGCTGCGGCGCGACGAGCGTTTTTAGATTCGCCTGCGCTAGAATTCCAAGCGTTCCGAAAGAACCCACGTACAGACGGCTCATGTCGTAGCCCGCTACGTTCTTAACCACCATGCCGCCGGCCCGGGCGATCGTGCCGTCGGCCAATACGACGGTCGTACCGATAACGTAGTCGCGCGGCCGTCCGTACAGATGACGGCGTGGGCCAAGCCAGCCGCTGGAAAGCGTCCCGCCGACGGTGGCGTACTGCGGGCGTGGCGCGTCGAACGGAACGAACTGCCCGTGGGGCGCAAGCGATGCAGCGAGGGCTTGAATCGCAGTGCCGCATTTGACCGCCAGCGTCAAGTCCGACGGCTCGTAGGACGCCGTTCCGGCGATGCGCCTGGTTTCGATCGTGAGGTCTGCGCGCTCGGGGGGAAACCCCATGCCGTTGAGCGTGTTGCCGCCCACGATCAGGATCTTGCGCTCGACGGCATCGCAGCCGGCGACCAGGTCGCTCAGCTCGGTAACGCTTTCGGGGGCGGCGCGTTCCAGCGCGGTCACGCGGATCGCGCCGTGGGATCTGCCGGCGGCGCCACTTCGGGGCAACGCGTTCCGCGCGGAAATATCTTCTCCGGATTGAGCGCGCGCGTGGGATCGAACACGTCGCGAACTCGCGCCATGGTCGCCAAATCGGCCGTGGAGTACACCTGCGTCATCGCCTCGCGTTTTTCGAACCCGATGCCGTGCTCGCCGCTGATCGTTCCGCCGAGGTCGATGGCCGCCTGGAGAATGGCATTGCCGCTTTCGACGACGGCCGCGACTTGTTTGAGATTGCGCTTGTCGTACATCAGCAGCGGGTGAAGATTTCCATCGCCCGCATGGAAAACGTTCCCAACGACGATGCCGTGCGCGGTCGTGGCTGCATCGACCGCGCGCAAGGCTTGCGGCAGTTTGCTGCGCGGAACGCACACATCCTGGGTGTAGTAGTTGGGCGCGATGCGTCCGGTTGCGCCGGCGGCGCCTTTCCGGCCGGCCCACAGCGCGTCGCGTTCGACGGCACCGGCGGCGGTGCGCCACGAGATGGCGCCGTGATCCTTGGCGATCGCTTCGACGGCGGCTTCGCACGCATCCATGTCGTCGGCGAACCCGGCATTCTCGATCAGCAATACCGCGGCAGCGTCGGTTGGATACCCTGCGTGGAAGGCCGCTTCGACGGCGCGCGTGATGACCGCGTCCATCATCTCGAGGGCGGTTGGAACGATTCCGGCGGCCACGATCGCGGAAACGGCCGCCGAGGCGGAGTCCACGTCGCCGAATGCGGCGAGCCAGACTCGAACCGTTTCGGGAAGCTGCAGCAGGCGGACCCATGCGGACGTAACGATGCCGAGCGTTCCCTCGCTGCCCACCATCGCCGCCGTCAGGTCGTAGCCCGGGCCGTCGAGGTCGGTCGTGAAGACTTCGCCGTGCTCGTCCACGATTTCGAGCCCGAGAACGTGGTTGACGGTCGTGCCGTACGACAAGCAATGCGGACCACCGGCATTGGTCGCGATGTTGCCGCCGATGGTCGAAATCTTTTGCGACGAAGGGTCGGGTGCGAAAAACAGGTCGCTTTCGGCGGCGTGCTTCGACACGTCGAGATTGATGACGCCGGGTTGGACGTGCGCGCGCCGGTTGCGGACGTCGAGCGCGAGGATGCGATTCATCCGCGCAAACGAAATCACGACGCCGCCTTCGACGGGCACGGCCCCCCCGCAGAGTCCGGTTCCAGCGCCGCGCGCGACGATCGGTTCGCCGCAGTCGCGTGCGATTTTGACGATGGCGCTGACTTCTTGCGTCGATTTTGGCAGGACGACCGCCGCGGGCCGTCCGCCATCGGTGTAGGCGTCGAACGAATAGACCGCGANNCCGCGCTGACGTCGCGCGTGGTCGCCGGCAAGACGACGGCGGACGGTAGCCGCCCCTCGCTGTACGCGTCGAAGGCGTAAACCGACAAATCTTCGACGGCAGTTTTTACCGCGTCGTTTCCGAGGGCATCGATCAACCGTTGTCGCAGCGTCATCACTCGTACAACAGATACTTCGAGCGAAGGGCACGAAATTCGGCAACGCGTTGGCTCCAGCCCTCGACGATTGCGTCGGCGGAGAGTCCGTCGAGAATCCCGCGGCGAAGCGTGGACGTCCCCCAATCACGATCGAGCGCTTCCGCCTTAACGTCGAGAACGTGCTGATAGAGCGAACGGATCGCTACCAAAATCTCGACGGCGGTGCGAACCGGCGCGAAGCGCCGAGGGTCGAACACCGCCAGCTCGACGCCGCCAAGCTCGCGGTCTTTCCAAAAGCCCGCGATCGGAGACCACGCTGCTGGCCGGAACCACACGCCCGGGAGGTTGCGCGCGTTTAAAGACGCCGCGAGGCGGACGCCGTCGACGCCGAGCATCCCGGCGAGGAAGAACGGCTTGGTGTAGCCGGTGCCGTTATTGATTCCGGCGTTGTCGATCAACCCGGTGCACAGATAGACGAACGTCGTAAGCCAATCGGGAACGTTCGGAGAGGTTTGCACCCACTGCAGCCCGGTGTCGGGCCAAATCATCGACCGCCGCCAGCCGTTCATGGTGACGACTCGGAGCTTCGCACCGATGCCGAAGCGTTCGTTAAAAAGCCGCGCGAGCTCGCCGACGGTCATGCCATGGCGCATGGCAATGGGATAGAGCCCGATGAACGACTCGAAGGCCGGGTCGAGCACCGGTCCCTCGACGGCATCGCCGCCGACGGGGTTGGGCCGGTCGAGCACCCAGAACTCTTTGCCGAACGCTTTGGCGCTCTGCATCGCGTATGCCATCGTCGAGACGTACGTGTACGCGCGCGAGCCGACGTCTTGGATGTCGAAGAGCAAAACGTCGATGCCGTCGAGCATTTGGGCGCCGGGGTGGCGCGTCGAACCGTAGAGGCTGTATACCGGAAGTCCCGTTTGCGGATCGACGTACGAGCCGACCGAAGCCCCGGCCGGCCGATCGCCGCGCAAGCCGTGTTCGGGGGCGAAGATCGCTTTGAGCCGTACGTTGCCTTGATGCCGGACGGCGTCGACGACGGACTCTAACCGCGACGTAACGCCGGATTGATTAGCGACGATTCCGACGCTGCGCGAGCCGAGTTCGCGCCACGTCGCACGCAGGAACACCTCGTCGCCCAGCTCGATTCCGGCACGAGGCAGTTGCCCGGCGGAGGCCCGCACGGCGCCGACGGCAGCGGCGGCCGCTGCCGATGCGAGAAACGAGTTGCGCCGCATCGATCCCGGCCGTTTCCTAGACGAAGCGCGGCTCGGCCATGCGGCCGACGATGCCGGCGTCCCGGGCGCGAGCGAACAGCGCGTGGGCCGCTTCGATGCCGACGTCGCCGAGATCGTCGGTAAACTCGTTGACGTAGAGGTCGATGTGCTGTCGCACAACGTCTTCACTCATCTCGAATGCGTGCTCGCGGACGTACGGCATCACCGCAGCCTCGTTCGCCCGCGCGAATGCAAGACTCTTTCGAATGGCGCTTCCGACCGATCGTGCGCGCGCGTCGTCGACGTCGTTTCGCACGAGAATGGCCCCCAGCGGAATCGGCAAAAGCGTCATGTTCTCCCACCATTCCCCGAGGTCGGCGATCGCAATCAATCCCGCGTCGCGATAGGTAAAGCGCGATTCGTGAATGATCAGACCGGCGTCGACGCTGCCTTCCGCGACTTCGGAAACGATCCGGTCGAATCGCACCTGCACGGTCTTCGGGCGTCGTCCCAGCGCCATTTGCAACAACGCAAACGCGGTCGTGCGCTCTCCGGGAATCGCGATTTTTCGATGGGCGAATTCGGCGAAGAGCGATGGCGAGCCGGCCGGCCGCGCCACCAGTAGAGGACCGCAGCCGCGTCCCATCGCGCCGCCCGAGCGTAGAATGCGGTAATGTTCCGCGAGGTACGGGATCGCACCATAGCTGACTTTTATAAATTCGAACTCGCCGCGTGCCGCCGCATTGTTGAGTTCGTCGATATCGGCGAGATGGACGCGCACTTCCGGCGCCCCGTCGAGCAGACCGTTCGTCAACGCGGCAAAGATATAGGTGTCGTTGGGACACGGTGAGTACGCCAGCGTCGAACTCATGCGGATTGAATTCCGGCAGCGTCGACGATCTCGAAGAGCGCCCGCGCGACCAACTCGAGGCCCGCGAGTCCGGCGTCGAAATTCCATCCGCTGCGCTCGCGACTCCCGACGCGATTGGAGATGCCTCGCAGTTCGATCGCGCGTACGCCGGCGCGCTCGCAGGCACGCAATACCGCAAAACCTTCCATCGATTCGGCTTGGGCGCCGGCAACGGCGAGCCGTTCGGCCGTCTCCTCGGTTGATGTAACCCGCGAAACCGTCACGCCGCGCAGGCAGGCGAAACCCTTTGCGCCCAGCCGTGCGACCAGCGCCGAATCCGAGCGCGCGGCGTTGACGACCGTTTGTCCGCCGGGAAGAGAGATCGGCCGTCCGTCTTCGAGCGAGAGTTCGAACGCATCCTCGGCGACGATGATGCCGTCACCCACCCGGGCCGCACCGTCGAAGGCGCCGGCGATGCCCGCATTAACGACGAGGCGGTAATTCCGCTGCGCGAGCGCGCGCGCGACCGCCGAAGCGGCTTCTACCGGCCCGACACCGGTGACGACGGTTTCGACTCCGGGCCGGCGTGCCCAGGAGCTCACTTCCCGATCGACGGCACACGCCACCAACACCGCGCTCGTCACGGCACGCCGATGAACTTGTGCGTTTGCAGCGACAGGCGAAAGCGCTGCGGATGGGCTTTGACGTAATCGAGTGCCACGGCAACGTTCCGGGGTTTGTTCCCTTCAGGTTGCAATAAGATGACGGACTTGCCGGCGAATTGAGGCAGCTGCTCCTCGGGCACGCGTTCGTCGACGATCAGCTTTGCCTCGTTGGCACGCTCGGCCATGCGCGGGTCCACGCGCTCCTTCGGCGATACGCAAAGCCACACATCGTCGGGCAGCGCGGTGAAGATGGTTCCGTTGGATTCGACGTGCACGCGCCGTCCGTCGCGCCGCAACGCGTCGATGAGAGCCGGCGTCTCGGTTTGCGCCAGCGGCTCGCCGCCGGTAAGGATCACTGCCGGACAGTCGCCGCCGGCGGCGCGCACCGCCCGCACCAAGTCGTCGACGCCGGCGTACGACTTCGTCGAGTAGTCGGTGTCGCAAAAATCGCACGCGAGATTGCAGCCTGCCAGACGCACGAAAACCGCCGGCATGCCCGTCCACGTGCCCTCGCCCTGAATGCTATAAAACACTTCGGCCACCGCCAGCATTGGCGCTAGCGTTCGAGCGGCGGGGCGAGGTGAAAGTCCGACGAGCGCAGCACGGCGCATGCGTTGGGCGTTTCCCAAAGCACCAGCTCGTCCAACCCGTTCAGCGCCGGCGCCAGGCGTTCCCAGAGCCACGCGACGATGCGCTCGGCGGTGGGATTGTCGACGTATTCGTTGAGGTTTTGATGATCGAGAAGGTCGACCGCGACTTTGCGTACGATGCGGTCGATGTCGTCGAAGTCGACGATCATGCCTCGTGTCGGGCCGTCGGTCTGAATCGGGCCGCGCACGGCAACCTCCAGCCGATACGAATGCCCGTGCATTCGCGCGCACTTTCCGAGATGGAACGGCAGCGAGTGGGCAGATTCAAACGAGAAATGTTTCCGAATTTGCAAACGTCAGGGGTGCTCTCGCTACAGCGCGCCTTCCGGGCCCATGCCTTCCAGGCGCTTTTTCAAGTCGGCCAGGAACCCGCTGGCAACGTAACCGTCGACCACGCGATGGTCGAGCGACAGGCACGAGTTCATCATGTGCCGGATGGCGATCGCATCGTCGTCGCGGACGACTGGTCGTTTGACGATCGTTTCCATGGTGAGAATGCCGGCCTGGCCCGCGTTGATGATTGGCGCCGATGCCCACGAGCCATTGGCGCCGTTGTTGTTCACGGTAAACGTACCGCCCGCCAAATCGTCGACGCCGAGCTTGTTCTTGCGCGCGCGGTCGATCAACTCGCCGGCGGCGATGGCCAGGCCGCGAATCGACAGGCGATCCGCGTGCTTAATGACCGGGACGACGAGATTGGTGGCCAAGCCGATGGCAATGCCGACGTTCACGTCTTTGTTGACGTAGATTCCTTCGGTCGTAAACTTGGCATTCATAAGCGGAAACGCCGCCAGCGATTCGATTGCCGCACGCACGAAGAACGGCAGCAACGTCAGCTTATAGCCGGTCTCCCGTTCGAAGCGATCCTTCTCGCGCGTGCGCCACTTCCACACGTTGGTCACGTCGATTTGCACCATGGACCACGCGTGCGGCGCCGCGTGCTTGCTCTCGACCATGCGTTCGGCAATGATGCGCCGCGCTTGCGTGAGCGGAATCGTCATGCCGGGAATCGGCTTTCCGTAACTCGGGACGCCGGTAGCCGGCACGGTTGCCGGCGGTGCGCCGGTGGCCGGTGCCGCGGGCGGAGCCGCCGTCGTTGCGGCCAGCACGTCTTGCGCGGTGACGCGTCCGTTGGCGCCGCTGCCCGTGACGGTCCGTATGTCGACGCGATGCTCGCGCGCTAAGCGGCGAACTGCCGGTGAGGCTGCGCGCAGAGCGGTTTCGGCATCGCCGGCGAGCGGATTGGCCGCGCTGCTTCCATTCGTCGACGGCGCTTGCGGTGGATTGGCCGCCGTCACCGCGGGCGCGGCGGATTGCGCTGGCGCTTGTGCAGGGCTCGGCCCTGCGGCGGCGCCGACTTCGTCGATGACGGCGATCGGCGTACCGGTTGCAACCGTTTCGCCTTCCTTCACCAACATCTCGCGGATCGTGCCGGTAACCGGGGATGGAACCTCGGCGTTGACTTTATCGGTAGAGACTTCGACGAACGCCTCGTATTTCTCGACCGAATCGCCAATCTTCTTGAGCCACTGGGCGACCGTTCCTTCGGTGACGGTCTCGCCGAGTTGCGGCATCGTGATCGTGGTAGCCATGATACGTTCTAGAACCTCACCATTTCGCGCATCGCGGCGGCCATTTTGGCCGGCGACGACATGTACTCTTCCTCGAGCGGCAAGGCGTACCCCATGGCCGGAACGTCGGGAGCGCACAGACGCCGAATCGGCGCATCGAGATGAAAGAGCGCCTCTTCGGCAACCATCGCGCTGATCTCGGCGCCGATCCCGCCGAATTTGTTGTCTTCGTGGACGATCAGCAACTTGCGCGTTTTCTCGACGCTGTTCAGAATCGTCGTCCGGTCCATCGGGCGAATCGAGCGCAAATCGATGACTTCTACGGAGAGGTTGTCGGCTTGCAACTGCTGGGCGGCTTCCAGCGCCCAGTGTACGTAAAGGCCGTACGAGACGACGGTGAGCTGCGATCCTTCCTTGAGGACGTTGGCTTTTCCGATCGGTATCGTATAGTGGCCGTCGGGCACTTCGCCTTTGATCAAGCGATACGTTTTCTTGTGCTCGAGAAACATCACCGGATCGGGATCGTCGATTGCCGCGTTGAGCAGTCCCTTCACGTCGGCAGGAAAAGCCGGTGCGACGATCTTCAGGCCGGGAACGTGATAGAAGAGCGCCTCGATCGAAACCGAATGCGAAAGCGCGCCGCGTACTCCGCCGCCGTAAGGCGTCCGAATGACCAGCGGGCAGGTGTACTCGCCGTTCGACCGGTATCGCGTCTTGGCGGCTTCGCCGACGATTTGATTGAACGCCGGATAAATGAAGTCGGCGAACTGAATTTCGGCGATCGGGCGCAGCCCTTCCATCGCCATGCCGACCGCAATGCCGACGATCGACGCCTCGGCGATCGGCGTGTCGATCACGCGTTCGGCTCCGAACTCGTTGATGAAGTCTTTAGTGATGAGGAATACGTTGCCGCGCGGCCCGACGTCTTCGCCGATGATGACCGTGCGGTCGTCGTTCTTCATCGCCTCGTAGAGGGTTGCGCGAACGGCCTCGACGTTGTTCATGACGGTCGAGGTCGCGCTGCTGCTCACTGCCACGGTTGCCAGGCTCCTTCGTAGACGTGGGTGTATAGCTCGCCCGGTTCGGGATACGGCATGGCTTCGGCCGCATCGGTCGCCTCGTTGGTTTCTCGCAATACGTCCTTGCGAAGTGTCTCGATGGAGGAAGCGGTCATGATGCCGTTGTCGACGAGCACCGCTTCGAAGCGAGGAACGGGATCGAGCTTGCGGCGGGCGAGCACTTCGTCCCGCGTGCGGTACGTCATGTCGTTGTCGTCGGTGGAATGCGCGAGAAACCGGTAACAGGTGCCTTCGATCAGCGACGGACCGCCTCCCGAATGCGCGCGGTCGAGCGCCTCTTTGACGGCCGCGTACGTATCGATCGGATCGAAACCGTTAAAGCGCCGCCCCGGCAGACCGTATCCGACGGCGCGCTTCCAAATCTCGGGTTGCGCCATTTGCTTGTCGAGCGGCGTCGAGATCGCCCACTCGTTGTTTTCGACCAGCATCACGAACGGCAGCTTGTGAATCGCCGCGAAATTCATCGACTCGTGCCATTCGCCTTCGCTGGTGGTTCCGTCGCCGCAGGTCGCCAGAACCGCCCGACCGGACTCGCCGCGATATTTCAGCGCGAAAGCGGCGCCGACGGCGTGCGGCAGATGCGCGGCCAGTATCGAGGAAAACGACAACAATCCGGCGGCTTTGGAGGAATAGTGATTTGGAAACTGGCGGCCGCCGTTGTGATCTGCCGCGCGCGCGAAGATCGACAAGAGAATTTCGTAGGGGGTGAGGCCGATTCCGAGAGCGAGACCGAGGTCGCGATAGTACGGCGCAAGCAAATCCTTGCCGCGCGTGAAAGCCATCGCCGCTCCGGCCTGGAGCGCCTCGTGCCCTTCGCTGCCAAGAGCGAACGGGACTTTCCCTTGGCGATTCAGTTGGAAGCCGCGATTGTCGAGCTGACGCTGCAGCAGCATGTTGCGAAGGATCTGCCGCAACTGCTCGTCGGTCAGGGCGTGGCGCTCGAAGGTGCTCGCTTGGGTCTGCGTCTTAGCCATATCGGTCTCTCGCCTTGTCGGTCGTTGTGAACGCGGTCACCGCCACGGCTGCCAGCCGTCGGCGTAGACATTGTCGTAAAGGTCTTGCGGAAGCGGGTACGGCATCGATTCCGCCCGGTCGGTGGCTTGGTTCGCCTCGTCGAGGATGGAACGCTTCAACGCTTGGGCATCCTCCGCCGTCAGAATGCCGCCCTCGGCCAGCAGCGCTTCGAAACGTGGAACCGGATCGCTTTTCCGGCGCTCGACGACTTCTTCGCGCGAGCGATAGGTGCGGTCGTCATCGTCGGTCGTGTGGGAGAGGAACCGGTAGCACTTCGCTTCGACCAGCGTCGGGCCGCCACCGCATCGCGCGCGGTCCATCGCCTCTTTGACGGCGGCGTAACAGGCGATCGCATCCATACCGTCGACCATCACGCCCGGGATGCCGTAGCCCTCGGCGCGCTTGTAGAGGTCCGGCTGCGCGGTTTGTTTGGAGAGCGGCGTCGAGATGGCCCACTCGTTGTTCTCGCACAGGAAAACGATTGGGAGCGCATGTACGGCGGCAAAGTTGATCGATTCGTGCCATTCGCCTTCGCTCGTCGCGCCGTCGCCGAAGGTCACCAGCACCGCGCGTCCGCGCTCTTTGCGGTACTGCAACGCGTAAGCAGCGCCGACGGCGTGCGGCAGCTGCGCGGCGATCACCGAGCTGATGGTGTGAAGACCGAGAGTTCGGTTGGCGTAGTGATGCGGAAACTGACGCCCGGCTGAGTGGTCGGCGGCTCGCGCGAACAGCGACAAGAGCACTTCGTACGGGGTCAGGCCGATCCCCAGCTCGAGCCCGAGGTCGCGATAGTACGGGACGAGGATGTCCTTCCCACGCTCGAAGGCCATGGCTGCGCCCGCCTGAACGGCTTCGTGCCCTTCGCTGGCGGATGCGAATGGGATTTTGCCTTGGCGGTTTAGCTGGAAGCCGCGGTTCTCGAGCACCCGCTGCGCGAGCATGATGCGGAACATCGCGATCAATTGCGCGTCCGAAAGACCATGCCGCTCGAAGGCTTTTGCCTTGGCGGACGACGGCGCATCGTTGTGAACGGACATATAGGAGGATGCTACTCGCCTCCGCCTTTGCCCAAATCCTGCGGTGCGGACCGCCGGTGCCTCACGGGAACCCCGCGCTCGCAGGCCGTAGAGCCTCAATCCGATGCCGCATCACCCGCTTGCCGTCCCCCGAGACGAGTTAATTCGCTATCGGCGCCACTTTCACGCCCACCCGGAGCTATCGCTGGAGGAGTTCGAAACGGCGGCCTTCATCGTGCGCGAGCTGAGCGGAAGCGGGCTCGACGCATTGCGAACCGAGGTCGGAAAAACGGGCATTTTGGCCACCCTTCACGGCGGGAAGCCCGGGCCGGTAACGCTCCTGCGTGCCGACATGGATGGGTTGCCGGTGTCGGAACTCAACGAGGTCGAATATCGTTCGACGCGCGAGCGGGCGATGCACGCGTGCGGCCACGACGGCCACATGGCGATTCTGCTATCGGCCGCACGAGCGCTGGCGACACGGCGGGCGGACGTCCCGGGAACCATCGTTTTTTGTTTCCAGCCCGGCGAGGAAGGTCTGGCCGGCAACCGGCTTATGATCGAAGACGGCGCGCTCGAGAGTCCTCACGTCGACCGCACCTTCGCCCTTCACCTGTACAGTGGGCTCGAAGCCGGTCGCGTCGGAATCCGCGATGGGCCGTTCTTCGCCGCGTCGGATCGCTTCACGATCGTGCTGACCGGTAAGGGCGGCCACGGGGCGATGCCGCAAGCCGCCATCGACCCGATCGTCGGCGCCGCGCAACTGGTCAATGCGTTGCAAACGTTGAGCAGCCGCGAGATCGCGCCGAAGGATCCCGTCGTCGTTACCGTCGGATCGCTTCACGCGGGCACGACGTTCAACGTCATTCCCGATCGCGCCGAACTCAACGGCACCGTGCGGACCTTCGACGACGTCGTTCGGCGATCGATGCCGGAACGCATCGAGCGCATCGTCGGCGGCGTATGCGAGGCGATGCGGCTGCACTACGAATTCGAATACGGCTGGGGATATCCGCCGACGGTCAACGACGCGGCGACGAACGACGTCGTGCGCGAGGTTGCGCGCGCGGTGGCCGGTGACGCGAACGTCGTCGATCCGCACGACATTTTGATGTGGTCTGAAGACATGGCCTACATGCAGCACCAACGCCCGGGCGCATACTTTGTGGTCGGCGTGCGCGGACCGGAAAAAGGCATCGAACCGCAGCATAGTCCGCGTTACGATATCGACGAAAGCGCCCTAGCGGTCGGCTTTGAAATGATGGTCGGCATCGGACTCCACGGCTAGTTTGTCATCCTGAGCGGAGCGCCGTAGGCGCGCAGTGAAGGGCGCGTTGCACGAACGACGTGCCACCCTCGGGACGTTCGCTTTTTCGGATCCGTCCGAAAAAGCTACTGCATGGCGCGTCGCTCCCGGCATCCGGCCTCCGCTCCGCGTCCATAGCCCTCGGGTTGGCACGTCGTTCGCGCGCGGTATCCTTCGACTGCGGCGCTTCGCGCCTCCGTCTAGGATGACAATGGGAACTAAGGTTCGTCGTTTTCGGTGACGGTTAGGACCCAACGGATGGCGCGCGAGTACTGGTCCAGTTCGCGCAGCGATTGCTGCAGCCATCGATAGGCATCGTCAGATGAGCCACCCGCGCGCCGCGCGCGTTCGAGCGCAGCGGCAAACGCGACAGCCGCTTCGAGCTGGCGTTCGAGATGCGGCCACTGCTCGAGCAACGCAGCTTCCGATGGTTCGACGAGACGATCGATGACCGGCGGAGCCGGCTCGCCCGAACGGCGCATCGCGAATTCCAGCCGCGCCAATGCGTAATGGCTTCGTGCCGATATAAACGAAGCAAGGAGCCGCACCAGCCGCACGTCCATCGCCACGGCATTTTCTGCCGTAGGCTGGCCGCCGCCTACGGCGAATGGCCCCGGAATCGGTACTTCCCGAACGAGTAAACGGCGATCGAATGGAGGATCATTTGGCGAATTCGGACGTTCGCAGGTACGTTATCGTCGGAAACGGTTTTGCCGGCACGACGGCTGCGGAGCAACTTCGGAAACACGAGCCATCGTGCGAAATCGCGCTATTCGGCGACGAGCCTTACACGTTGTACAATCGCATCTCGCTGCCGCCGATGTTGCGAAAACAGATTCCTGAGGCGAAGGTGATGATTCGCAATCTCGCGTGGCACGAAGAGCATCGCATCGACCTTCACTTGCGCACGCGCGTCGATCGCATCATTCCGGAGGAGCGCGTCGTCGAAGCCGATGGAAAGAGCTATCCGTACGACGCGCTACTGGTTGCGACCGGCGGCCGCCCAAATCCGACCGGTAAACCCGGTTCCGACGGCGCCGAAAACCTCTACCCTTTTCAATATCTCGACGATACCCGGTCGATCTCCGAACAAATCGATCGCAGCCGGGCGGCGGTGGCGATCGGCGGATCGTTCATCGCCTACGAACTCGCCGAGGCCTTCTCGTCGCGAGGAATCGAAACGCACTGGCTGATGCGCGGCCCCCGCGCGCTCCATCGGGTGATCGACGAGGTCGCCGGAGAGCTGCTGCACGAGGCGGCCGCCGCCGACGGCGTTTACATGCACTACGGCGAGGAAGTTGACGAGTTCGTGCGATCCAACGGCGTCATCACTAAAGTTCGTACCACGGGCGGCCAGGAAATAGAGGCCCAATGCTACGGGTACGGATTTGGTTTGCGGATGAATACCGAACTGTGCGACGGCACGGGTATAGAAACCAGCCGGAACGGAATTTTGTGCGACGATCGGCTGGAGACCAACATCCGAGGGATCTTTGCCGCCGGCGACGTCGCCGACTTCTTCGACCCGATCCTGGAAATGCGCTATCGCATGGGTACGTGGAACAATGCCGGCGCGCACGGGAAAGTCGTCGCTCTCAATATGATCGGCGGCAGCGAAGTGTATCACGACGTTCCCGAATACTCGTCGCTCCTCTTCAAAGGTCAGACGATCACCCAGTTCGGCATGGGTCCGGAGTTGCGATCCGATCTCGAGATGGTTCGTAAGGTCGACCGCGAGAAGAAGTGGTATCGAGCGTTGTTTTTCTGGCAAGAGCGTCTGGTCGGCGGTTTGATGCTCGGCAAAGGCAATCGTGCCGGCAAGCGCAAGTACGTCGAGGCAATCAAGAACAAACAGCGATTCCCTAAGCCGGAGTGGCAGCCCATGCTGGATTGGACGGCGTAGGCAGGCCTGGCGCCCTCGAGCGAGGGAAGGCCGCCGGCCGCCGCGCGCTGAAGCGCTGGTGACCATATTTTTTGAGTGAGGATGACGTTTTTATGCGGTTCAAGACTGCGATAGCATTTTCGTGCGCCCTAGCGGCGTTGGTTGGAGTTGCGCGTGCGGCCACCGTCGACGATGCCACGCAGAAGGCGTTGACGGCGGATTACGCGTTGCGGTGCACCGCGGCGTTCGATCCGAGCGATACCAACCTCGACGCGGCATTCAGCGTGCTCGCACCCGAGTTCGTCGGCGTCGATCCGAAAGGTACGCAAGTCAGCCGTGCCGAGGTCGTCGGTCAGGGAAAGCAACAGCTGAAAATGCTGCACGCAACCGCGTGCGACAATAAGATAGAATCGTTCACCGCATCCGACCCGGCCACGATCGTGATCGCGAACACGTTCCATCTCGAAGGCGAGTTGCAGGCACCCGACGGCAAGCACGACTTGGTCGTAACCGAGAAGTCGCAGGATACGTGGAAGAACGAAAGCGGCAAGTGGATGGCGTCGCAGAGCAAGGATACTCAAATCCTCGTGAAGATCGACGGGAACGTCGTTCAAGACCTGGGCGGATAGGAGCCCTCATTCCTCGGGCGTGGCGGCGCGTCGCGGTTACGGTAGCCGCTTGCGCCATGGCTCTGCTACCGCGGCTGGCGTCGGCCGATCAAAGCCCCATCGGGCAGATGCGTTGGCGAATATTGGGGCCGGCATTGCCCGAAGGCCGCGCGACGTCGGTAGCCGGAAGCAACGCGCATGCGCTGCTGTATTATGCCGGGACGGCGGGCGGCGGCGTTTGGAAGACGACCGACGGCGGCGCGTCATGGCAGAACGTTTCCGACTCCATCGGCCTGGCGTCGGTCGGCGCCGTCGCCGTCGATCCAGCCGACGATCAGAACGTATGGGCTGGAGCGGGCGAAACGAATCCGCGCAACGACGTCATCCCGGAAAGCGGTCTGTTCCACTCGGTCAACGGCGGCCGGTCGTGGGAAAAGTTGAGTTTCACCGGAGCCGGCGGCATCTCGCGAATTCTGCTCGATCCTAAGAATCCAAAGCACGTCGTCGTCGGCGTTCTTGGAGATCCTTTCGCACCGGACGATGCACGCGGCGTCTACGCTTCGTTCGACGGAGGCGTCTCGTTTTCCAAGACGCTCTACCTCTCCGATCGGTCCGGTGCAAGCGATCTCGCGATGGATCCACGCGACCCGGCCATCATCTTCGCGGGAATGTGGCACGTTTTGCGACGGCCGTGGCAGCTTACCAGCGGGAGCACCGACGACGACGGACTCTTTCGTTCGAGCGACGGCGGCCGAACCTGGAGTAAAATAACCGGCGGCGGTTTTCCGGCCGGCCCAATAGGACGTATCGGCATCGCCATCGCACCATCGTTGCCGTCGCGAGTGTACGCGCTGGTGGAGTCGCACGAAGGCGTGCTGTGGCGCTCCGACGACGGCGGCGTCACGTGGAAAGCGATCAGCAAGGATACGCTCGCCAACCAACGGCCGTTCTATTTTTCGCACGTCGGCGTTTCGCCGACCGATCCGGATACGGTTTACGGCGTGAGCATGCTGCTGGCGACGTCGTACGACGGTGGCGCCAAGTTCAATCTGTCGGCATTTGGAGTCCATCCCGATCTCCACGAGCTGTGGATGTCTTCCGACGGGCAGCGCATGGCGCTGGCAGGCGACGGCGGCGTCGCGATTTCGACCAATCGTGGAGCCACCTGGACGAACTCCCGCAACATTCCGGTCGGGCAAGCGTATCGAATCGGCCTTTCGAACGCGACGCCGTATCTGGTCTGCGCCGGGCTGCAAGACAACGACGCCTACTGCGGGCCAGCGTTTACCGGCAACTCGGACGGCATCACGAATCGCGATTGGTTCAAAGTCGTCGAGGGCGACGGAGAATGGACGGTTCCCGATCCGTTGCATTCGCGGCTGATCTGGGCCGACGCCGAAAACGGCGAGATCGAAGTGTTCGACCGCGTGTCCCACGATACCGAAAACGTTCGTCCCTACCGCGGCACGGCCGAAGAAGACTTCGTGCTGGCGAAGTCGCGCTTTCGCTTTAACTGGCAGTCGCCGATCGCGTTCGCGGCTTACGATCCGGCGATCGCATTCATCGGAGCGAACGTTCTGTTCGAAACGCGCGATCGCGGCCGCCATTGGCGGGTCGTCAGCCCGGACCTTACCCGCAACGACAAGTCGAAACAGCAAATCTCGAAAAACTCCGTCACGCAGGACGAATCGGGCGCCGAGAATTACGGAACGCTCTTGGACATCGGTACGTCGCCGCTGCACCGAGGTGCGATCTGGACCGGTTCGGACGACGGTTTGGTGTATTTGACGCTGGACGGCGGCAAGCACTGGCGCAACGTGACGCCACCGGGCCTGCCGGCCGACAGCGCGGTCGAGAGCGTCGCTCCCTCGACGCTGGCGGACGGGACCGCGTACGTTTCGGCCGATCGCCACGCCATGGGCGATCGCGGCGCGTACGTCTACGTTACGCGGGACTTCGGCGCGCACTGGCAGAGGGTGAGCGACGGAATACCCCCGGGTGAGTACGTCCGAGCAGTTCGGCCGGACATCCGCAACCCGAAGATGGTCTACGCCGGAACCAATCGCGGCATGTACGTCTCGTGTAACGGCGGTGCGTCGTGGCAGGCGTTTGCCAACAACATGCCGGTCGTCGAAGTGCGCGACATCCGATTCCAGCCCCAATTCGACGATCTGGTAATCGCAACGCACGGGCGAGCGGTCTGGGTGATGGACGACATGCGAATCGCGCAAGCCGCCGGTTGTGGGAAGCCGGCAACGAATCTGGTGGTCGGCCCGCGTCCGGCGATCGCACTCAATCAGTATCGCGACGATGAAGGGAACTACAACGATTTCGTCGCGCCCCAACCCGGCGGCACATTTTTGACCGGCGGCGGTCCGGTCGCAAAGGTATACTACTGGCTTCCGCAGCAAGCCGCGCACCGGCCGACGATCGACGTCTACGATGCCGGCGGCCATCGGGTACGGCATATCCAAGGCGAACACGACGTCTTTACCGGAAAAGAATCGTCCTCATACTGGTTGAGCAACACCGTCGGTAAGAACGAGTTTCTCTACGATTTTACGGTCGACGGTCCGGTTCGATACGAGGGCGCGCCGTTTTTCTTTCGCGGTCCCGACGAAGGCCCGCAGCTTCCGCCGGGCCATTACACGCTGGCCTTCCATCTCGACGGGAGAACGTATCGCTTTCCCATCGAGGAACGTGCCGATCCGGCGTCGTCAACGACGCAGTACGAATACGACCAACAGTTCGCTGCGCGCAAGCGATACTACGACCTACTCGGTCGCGTCGACGTCATGCTCAACGAACTCGACCGCGTTCGCAGCCAGCTCACCGACGAGAAGAACGGCCTCAAGGGTGCCGGCTCGGCGACGTCCGCCAAAGTCCAGGGCATGATCGACGACACTGCCGTCGTCGTCGATTCCCTGACGTCCTCGCCGAAGAACTTCGAGGACTCCATCCAAAAGCAGGGCCAGTATCGCGAAGATGCGCTCGCCCTGACGACCGCCGAGCCGCTGGCGCAGGCCACGTTGGAACTCTACGCGCTTCTCGAATCGGGTTACTCGCATCGAGCGCTCGCTTACGGCGCGTGGGCGCGAAACGTCGCCGCCTGGAACGCCGAACTCACGTCGGCCGGCCTGAAGCCGGTGTCCGTTCCGGCGGCGATTCGCTAGTCGGCTAGGACGCGCACGCGCGCGCGATGGCGTCGGCGAAGCCGTCGACGTCGCCGGGCGTCGTCGCCCAGTGCGTCATCCAGCGCGCTTCCAAAAGCCCTTCGCCGAAGAGATAGAAGAAAAATTCTCGCTGCAAGCGCTCCAACGCGCGTGCGTCGAGAGTTGCGAAGATCGCGTTGCAGCGAATCGGACGCGTGATCCGGACCCCATCGATCGCGCGCAGGCGCTCCGCCAGCCGCGACGTCATCGCGTTGGCGTGTGCGGCGTAGCGCAACCAGCGGTCGCCGGCCAGCAGCGCTTCGAACTGCGCGCCGAGATAGCGCATTTTCGAAGCGAGTTGCATGGCCTGCTTCACCACGAACGGCGCCGCACCGGCGTGCTGCGCCGGCCGAAAGAAGCAGATCGCCTCGCCGAGCAGAAGGCCGTTCTTGGTGCCGCCGAACGTGAGCACGTCGACGCCGGCGTCCACCGTAAGCGTACGCGGAGTAACGCCCAGCGCGGCCGCCGCGTTGGCGATTCGCGCACCGTCGACGTGCACCAGCAGGTCGTGCCGATGGGCGAACGCGCACAGTTCCGCGATCTCGTCCAACTCATACACGTCCCCGAACTCGGTTGCCTGCGTGATCGAGATCACGCGCGGTTGCGGGAAATGGACCGCGTGTCCGGGGAGGAGGTAAGGCTCGACGTCCGCCGGGCGCAGCTTGCCGCCGCCGGTGGCAACCGGCAAGACTTTCGAGCCGCTAAAGCGCTCGAAGGCACCGCATTCGTCGGTCTGCAGATGGGCGGTTGCCGGGCACAACACCGCCTCCCACGGACGCAGCAGCGAGCTCAGCGCGGCGACGTTGGCGCCGGTGCCGGTGAACGCGAAATGCACGTCGACGTCATCGCCGAAGTGCTCCCGAAAGCGCGCGAGCGCTCGGGCAGTCCACTCGTCGCCGCCGTAACCGACGGCGTCGCCGGAGTTCGCGGCGACGATCGCGTCGAGAATTTCCGGTGCGACCGGAGCGGTGTTGTCGCTGGCGAAGCTGCGTTGCATTCCTACAGGTCGACCGTCATGCCGCGGCGCGCGACTTCGGCCGGCCATCCGAACGCGGCGCCGGCAAGCGTTGCCACCGCGGTAGCCGACTCGACCTCGCCGTGAACGGCATAGAGATGGGGTTTCGACCGGCACGTTGCAAACCAGCGCTTCAAATCGTTTTGGTCGGCGTGCGCTGAGAAGCCGGAGAGGTGAACGATCGTAGCGAGCACCGGAAGCGTGTCGCCGAAAATGCGCACGCTGTGGGCTCCGTGAGTAAGTAAGAATCCCAGCGTGCCGACGCTTTGATATCCCGGAAAAACGATGGTGGCGTTGGGGTCGGCGAGATGGTTATGCAGATGATGCAAGATTCGGCCGCCCGAGGCCATGCCCGAAGCCGAGACGACGACCGCGGGGCCGGCGAGTGCGTTGAGCGCTTTCGACTCCTCGGTGGTCACTTCCAGCGAAAAGTTTTGCACGCCGAACGGCGCACCGGCCCGGTCGCGCGGAATCGGCTTGTGCGCGTCCGGAAATGCTTCGAAGAGCGCGTCTACCTTGGCCGCCATCGGGCTGTCGAGGTGAATCGGAAGGCTCGCGATACGTTCGTCGCGCGCTTGGATTTGCGCGATCGCCAGAAGGATGTCTTGGGAACGCTCCACGGCAAACGCGGGGATGACGATCGGACCGCCGAGGACCATCGCCGTGGCGAGCGTCGCCCGCAGTTCTTCCGAGGGATCTGGAGGATGGATGCGGTCGCCATACGTCGACTCGCTCACGATGATTTCGGCGGCGCCGATCGGGTCGGGATCGTACAGAAGCGGGCGCCCGTACCGTCCCAGGTCGCCCGAAAAGACGACTCGCTTGCCTTCGAATTCGAGGGCGACGAACGCCGAACCGATGATGTGTCCGGCGTTATGATACGTTGCGGTGGCCACGCCCGCCGTATCGAACGGCGCGTTGAGAGGAACCGGTCGTACCAGACCCATCGCCGAGACGACGTCGGATTCGTCGTAGTATGGCGGCGGCGCGTGCGGACGCTCGTGGTTGAATCCGCGAGCGTGAAGCTCTCGTTGCAGATGTGCGGCGTCGTCCAACACGATCTGCATCAATCCTTGCGTCGGAGGCGTGCAGAACACCGGACCCCGGAAGCCGTCGCGGACGAGCTTCGGAAGGTAGCCAATGTGATCGAGATGCCCGTGCGTAATGACGACCGCGTCGATCTCGCCGGCCGGCACCGGCAGCGGGATGTCGTTGAGGGCGCGCACGTCGACGACGCCTTGGAACAGGCCGCAATCGATGAAAATGTGCCGTCCGCCGATTGAAAGGAGGTGCTTGCTACCGGTGACGGTCCCGGCCGCGCCGACGAACGTGAGCTGCGCAGTCGAGGCCATTAAAACGACCGCGTTTCTTGGGTGACGGCAGGGCGCCGTACGTCGAAGCCGCCGTGACGGTTGAACGCCAGAGAACTGGGGATCGCGTCTTTGACGTAAACGTCGAAGCAGCGATCGACCAGTGCTTCCGGACTGTCGTCGGTAATCAAGATCGATCCCGTATCCTTTTTTACCATGTGCGCGATCGGCACGAACTCGTCGCTGATGCCGCCGGAGTGCGTCAACACGCCGATGAGCTTGCCTTCATCGTACGCAATGCAGAACTCGCCGAGCGTACCGCTGCGGCCGCCGACGAAGATTACGAAATCGGAACTATGAATGTTGTGCGTTTCGCGCCCCATCAAGCCCGAGCCCGTGAAAACCATGGCGGTGTACGGCTGGAGCGGCGATCCGTATACGTTGACGTGTTCTTCCCGCGAGAGCGCGGGCGAGATGCCGAGGCTGTCGCCGCCGGCCGCCGCGGCTCCGAGCACCGCCGCATGCGGCAGGCCGGGGCAGGCGCCCGTCACGATCGTACAGCCGCGCTCGGCAATGCGCCGGCCCAGCCGTCGGGCGAGCGCCAATTCCGCGTCGGTAATGCTTCCGCCAGCGGACCCCATGACGCCAATTTGGACGTTCATGGGTCGAACGATGCGTGACGCTGATGAATGGGACCTACCCCGAACTTGAGCGGCGCTGGAAACGGCTGCGCGGCGACGGATGGAGCGTTCGCGAAGTCGCGTGCGTGGGAGCGCCGCGGACGCTAATCTGCGCGGAACGCGGCGACCACACGCTGCCGTCGATTGCTATTGCCGCGGGCGTTCACGGTGACGAACCGGCCGGTCCATGGGCGTTGCTGGAGTTGGTGGAATCGGGCGGGCTCGATCCCGCATTCTCCTACCGCCTATGGCCGTGCACGAACCCCACTGGGTTCGACGCGCGCACGCGCGAAAGCGCCGACGGGCTCGATCTGAATCGTACGTTCGGCCGCGGCGGACAGTCTCCGGAAGCCAAGGCGATTCTGACCGCAAATCGCGACCGGAAATTCGAGCTCTCGATCGACTTGCACGAAGATGCCGACGCCACCGGTTTCTACTGCTACGAATACGGCGGCGGAGACGACGGGCGCCGGGTCGTGGCGGCGCTCGACGCGGCCGGGCTGCCGGTCGATCCGTTGCAGGCCACGTTCGAAACGGCGGGACCGATGGACGATACCAGCTGCACGCGCGAGCGCGGCCGAATTACGGCCGATCACCGAGCCGAAGCGGCGTTGCTCGGGAGTCTTTCGTATTCGTTGGCGATCGCGCGCAACGCGGCGCGGCGTGCCCTGACGTTCGAAACGCCGAGTCGCGCTTCGTGGGACCTGCGACTCTCTATGCACCGTCTCGCGGTGCGCGCGGCGATTGCGTCGATTTCTCAGGGTGAGGGCAAAGTGGCTCGCGAAACGATGTTCGAATGACGATGCCTCCTATGCACCTGGCCGATTATGTCTGAACGCGACCAGCTGGACGTCGACGTCCTGTTCGTCGGCGCCGGCCCGGCGAGTTTGGCGGGCGCGTTGCGCCTCGCGCTCCTGGCGAAAGCCGCCGGGCGGCCGCTCGAAATTCTGGTCATTGAAAAGGGCGGCGAGATCGGCAACCACGGCCTCTCGGGCGCCGTGATGGACCCACGCGCGCTCGACGAATTACTTCCGGACTGGCGTTCCAGCGCCCCGGTGGAGTCGCCGGTTACCAGCGACGAACTTTGGTTCCTCACCAAAGGCGGCAAGATCAAAGCGCCCCTCACGCCGCCGCCTTTGAACAATCACGGCAAGTACGTCGCCTCGCTGCAGAAGATCAGCAAGTGGCTGGGCGAGAAGGCGGAGGAGGCCGGCGCACAAGTCTTCCCCGCGTTTCCCGGACAAGAGCTACTGTGGGACGGAGATTGCGTCATCGGCGTACGAACCGGCGATAAAGGCGTCGACCACGCCGGAAACAAGAAATCGAACTACGAGCCCGGCGCAGACATTCTCGCCAAAGTCGTCGTGCTGGGCGAAGGCCCGCGCGGTACGCTGGCCAAGCAGGCCGTCGCGCGCTTGAAACTCGAAGACGGGCGCGAGCCGCAAGTGTATGCGGCCGGCATCAAAGAGTTGTGGCAGCTTCCCGACGACCGTTTCAAAGCGGGCGCCGTCGTTCACACCTTAGGCTACCCGCTGCCGCCCGAAACGTTCGGCGGGGGGTTCGTCTACGGTATGTCGGGTAACGTTCTCGACATCGGACACGTCACCGGACTCGATTATAAGAATCCGACGACCGATCCGCACAACGAGCTGCAGCGCATGAAAGAACATCCGGTCATCGCCAAAATGCTCGAAGGCGGCAAGATGATTCGCTACGGCGCAAAGGCTATTCCCGAAGGCGGCCTCTTCGCGATGCCGCGCTTGTACGCCGACGGACTCTTGCTGATCGGCGATTCCGGCGGATTCTTGAACGGCATGCGCCTCAAAGGCATTCACCTTGCGATGAAATCCGGCATGATGGCGGCCGAGACGATCTGGGACGCGTTGCAGGCGGAGCGGTACGACAAGCCGGTGTTAGCGGCGTTCGAAGAGCGCTTCAAAGCGTCGTGGGCGTTCGCCGAGCTGCGGTCGTCGCGCAACTTCCACCAAGGTTTCAAGAACGGCTTATGGCCGGGCATGATCAATGCCGGCCTCTCCACGATTACCGGCGGCCGCGGCTTCGGGTTCGTCGACAAACTTCCGGCCGAGCCGGGCTACGAGGTCATGGTCAAGGCCGGTTACCGGCCTGCGGAAACGCCGCGTGCGCCGATCGACAACGTGCTGACGTTCGATAAACTGACCGACGTCTTCAATAGCGGCACGATGCATGAGGAAGATCAGCCAAGCCACCTCAAGGTCGCCGACACCGACGTCTGCCGCGACCGCTGTACCGTGGAGTACGGCAATCCTTGCCAGTATTTCTGTCCGGCGGCCGTCTACGAACCGATGTTCGAAAAGGTCGACGGTTCGATCGAAGGACGGCTGCAAATCAACTTTACGAACTGCGTCCACTGCAAGACGTGCGACATCATCGACCCCTATCAAATCATTACTTGGGTGCCGCCGCAGGGCGGTGAAGGCCCCGTTTACACGGGGATGTGATCCGAATTTCCTCGACGCCGCTGATCGCGGGAATTTTCGGTCGCCGGCACCCGGACGACCCGCTATTGGTGCAATGGTTTCACAATGCGGCGCAGTGGAGCGGCGCGCACTGGGCGGTGCTGGCGGTCGTCATACCCGTCGTTGGGCTGATTGCGGCCGGCGTCGTCAATCATTACCTCGCGGTTTCGCGCGACAACCGCGCGCGACGCTTGGGTCGCGGCGATCTGCGCACGCGCGTCCACGCCGATCTCGCCGCGCGCCTGCTGTCGCACTGCAGCTACGTTCATGGAGCGATCGGCAATCCGGAGGCCGATCCGCGCGCGTGGCGGCCGGGAAACGCCTCGCTGCGCACGCGCGCGGAGATGTCCGACGTGGTCGACGTCCTCGGGAGAGAGTACGTGTCGTTCATGGCGGCGGTCGAAAAGGAGCGCCGTACGATCGAGCAGTTCGCACGGAACGTCCGGCGGCCGGAGCGAGTCGACGAGGCCGCCCGCAGTGTGATCGAAACTTACGTGCCGTTTATCTGCAGTTTCGGTGAAGAGCGGCAAGGACGACGCCTGGCCGCGATCGCGAGCGAATCGGCGAAACATGTCTGAAAGCGCCGACGTTGCGATCGTCGGTGCCGGAATGATCGGCTTGGCCATTGCGTTCGAGCTCGCCGAGCGCGGTGCGTCGGTTCGCGTGTACGATCGCGGCGAGCCCGCCGGAGCTGCATCGTGGGCGGGTGCCGGCATGCTCGCACCCTATACGGAAACCGCGAACGACGAAGCGTTGATGGCGCTGTGTGCCGCCTCGCTCGGCGAGTACCCGCGGTTCGTCGAACGCGTGCGCGCCGCCGGCGGCGTCGATCCGCGGCTGCATCTCGACGGCATCGTGCACGCCGCGTTCGGTGAAACGCAGCTCGCGCGGTTGCAGCAGCGAGCGGCCGCCATTCGCCAACGCGGGGTCGAGTGCCAAATGCTCGATCGAACGGAAACGCTGGCGGCCGAGCCGTGGCTCGGCGCCCACGTATCCGGTGCGATGTTCGTCGCTGCGGAAGGATATATCGACAACCGCCGTCTCGGGCGTGCCTTGGTGGCGGCGTGCCGCGAGCGGGGCGTCGCCATCGCACGCCCGAGCTCGCTGGCGGTCGACTGCGACGCTCGACGCGTGCTCGGCGTGCGCACCGACATGGGTTACGCGCCCACCGGCGCCGTGGTGAATGCCGCCGGCGCCTGGGCAGCCGCCGTTCCTGGCGTTCCCGCGTCGAGCCGCCCACCAGTCGTACCGCGCAAAGGCCAGATGCTCGCGCTGGAAACGCCCGTTGGCTTCGTGCGACACGCGACCTGGGTGACGAACGGCTATCTCGTGCCCCGCGATGACGGGCGCTTGCTCGTCGGTGCGACCGACGAGCAAGCCGGATTCGACCTGCGGATCACCGCCGCTGGAATCGCGGCGCTGCTCGACGCAGCGCTGACGGCAGCGCCGTCGCTAGCCGGGTTCACGGTGAGCGAAACCTGGGCGGGGCTACGGCCTGCCACCAGCGACGGGCGTCCGTTTATCGGCCCGGCACCCCTGGACGGACTGTTCGTCGCCGCCGGTCATTATCGCAACGGCATTCTGCTCGCCCCAGTTACTGCGCGCCTCATCGCGGAGTGCGTGGGCGGCCGGATCGCGGGCGACCTGGCAGCCTTCTCGCTCGCGCGCGCCGCCGCGGAAATGGAAACGCCTCTCCGCGGAAAGAATAAAGCCGTATGAAAGCCACGATCAACGGAGAGTTGCGCGACTTGCCCGACGGGATAACGGTCGGCCGATTGCTGGAAACGCTGGGAACTCCGCGAAACAGCGTCGCCGTCGCCCTTAACCAACGCGTGGTGCGGCGCGCCCAGTACGACTCCGATTCCATCGGTGAAGGCGACTGCATCGAAATCATTAAGGCCGTTGCCGGTGGCTAACGTGAGCGACTCGTTCAAAATCGGAAAATACGAGCTGACCTCCCGCTTGATCGTCGGGACCGGAAAGTATCCTTCGATGGAGGTTATGCGCGCGGCCCATGCCGCCAGCGGTGCCGAAATGGTGACGGTCGCAATCCGCCGTATCAACCTGGACGACCCAAGCGGGAAAACGTTGCTCGACTACGTCGATCGAACGCGCCTTCTTGTTCTGCCGAACACTGCCGGGTGTTATACGGCCCGCGACGCGGTGCTTACGGCGCAACTTGCACGCGAGCTACTCGAGACCGATCTGATCAAGCTCGAGGTCATAGGCGACGCGCAAACGCTTCATCCGGACAGTCGCGAGACGCTCAAAGCGGCTGAAGAACTCGTGAACGACGGATTCACGGTGCTTCCGTACGTGGGCGACGATCCGGTCGCGTGCAAACAGCTCGAAGAAATCGGTTGTGCGGCGGTGATGCCGCTAGCGGCGCCTATCGGCAGCGGCCTCGGCGTCTGCAACCCGTATTCGATCGCCATCATCAAGGAGCGAGCGAAGGTCCCGGTAATCGTCGACGCAGGCGTCGGCACGGCATCGGATGCGGCGATCGCGATGGAGATCGGCGTCGACGGATTGTTGATGAACACGGGCATCGCCGCGGCCGGCGATCCGGCGCTCATGGCCGAGGCGATGAAGCACGCCGTCGTCGCGGGACGCAAGGCGTTTCTCGCGCGGCGCATGTCTAAACGCCTTTACGCCAGCGCGTCGAGCCCGATGGAAGATCTCATCGAAATGCGGCGCGCGACGACGAACCAATGAACGGCTCCCGCTAGGGGCCGTTGCCGGTGCGCCCAGGCGCCCGCGATCGCATCGACGCCGGATTCCTCGATGCGTTCGACGACGAAGTGCGGTTCCAGCAGCAACTCCAGTGCGGCGCGCGTAAAGTACGTGTGCGCCACGCCTCGTTCGTCCCCGTCGAACGGCGCGAACGTTGCCGGACCAAAGCGCCGCCCCTTTCCGAAACGCGCGTCACGAACCGAGCCGAACGTCGCGTAGAGCGCGCCGGCATCGTCGAGGCGATCGGCGATCGAGTCGAGTGAAGCGGCGATCGAGGCGACGGTCCCGTGCAGCAGACCGTGCGTGCAAATAGCGGCTGCAAATCGGCCGAGCGCCGGCGGCAGCGGATCGCTGCTGCCGGCGGAGGCATCGGCGACCGCGACGACGTCGTGGCCGGCCGCCCGGAGCGCGGCAGCGTTGCGTCCGCTTCCGGTGCAAAAATCCAGAACGCGGCTTCCCGGCCGATTGCTAAGGTCGTCGATCAGTTGTCGAGTCAGCGGATGCGGCGGGCGGATGGTGGCCCGGTCGGGTGGCGAATGAGGGTCCATCTATGGCGTCCGAGACACTGATTATTGTCGTCGGTGGAGATTACCTCGCGTTTGAGATCTGCAAAGAGATTCTCAAAACCGCCGGACATGCCGTCGTTCTGGTGTGGAAGCACGACGACAACGATCGGGCGTCGCGTCTGCTTCATCATGAGGCGAGTTTGCTCAACCACGAGTTTGGCAAGACGTTCAGATTCCTGGAGGAGGACCCGATCGACCCGGCCGCCTTGCGCCGGGCGGGCCTGTCGTCGCCGGAAACCGGCGACACACAGAGCTATTGCCTGGTCGCCGTTTCGCAGGACGATCGGCTGAACCTACGCGTGTCACTGCTCGCGCGCGACATCAACGAACACTGTCGCATCACGCTGCGCCAGTTCAATCCGGTTCTCGGCCATAAAATTCAAGAGGGGTTGCGCTACAACTGCACGGCCATCTCGCCGGCGGCCCATGCCGCCGCCACCTATGCCGCGTCCGCCGTCGATCCGTCGTGCTTCTACGCCTTGCGGTTTCCGACGCTGGAGTCGGCGGCGGCGCGCTTTGCAACCAGACGGTCGTCCCTGCCCGACTCCGACGCGGCCGTGGATGAGGATTCGACGCTGTACGCTTTCTCCGAGCGGAGTGCGTCGTATTTCGGAATCGCCGGCATGACCGTAGCCGAGGCCGAACGTCAGCGGCTTCTCGGCATCGTGTTAGTCAACGAGCGCGCGCCGTATCTCTGTCAGGGCGATGAAGAATGTCGCGATGAGGAGTTACTCCGGCGGCCAATGGCCGAGAACGATCGGATCGTTGCTTTCGGCCCCCTGACTTCGTTGCGCGAAGCGGGGCTTCGCGACGCGGTCGGGCGCATCAGTCGCTGGGAAGCAATCAAAGGGCAATGGAAAGACACAATCGCCGGGGTTCGGCGCACCGAGCCCGTGCTGCGGATGGCGGCGGCCATCGGCATACTGGTATACGTCCTGTTCGTGGCGTTCTTCGTCGTCGTTACCCATTGGAACGTCGCCGGAGCGATGTACTTCGTCATGACGACCATGGCCGGCGCTCCGGACACGGCCTTGTGCGCCGACTGCGGCAATGCGAGAATCCTGACGTCCTGGCAAGTGGTGGAAATGGCCGGCGCCGTCCTGGCGACGCTCGTCGGGATCGTGCTGGTCGCCATCTTTACCGCCACGGTAACGACCGGATTCTACGCCGTCGCGATCCGAAGAACGCAAGGTCTGCGCCGGATCCGTCGCAGCGGGCACATCATCGTATGCGGCGCCGGCAACGTCGGAAGCCTCGTCGTCGACTACTTACGCCAGCTGGGCGAACAAGTCGTGGTGGTAGAAAAGAATCCCGACAGCCTCCTCATCGAGCTGGCGCGCGACCGGAAGATCGATCTGCTCACCGGGGATGCTACCAACGACGAGACGATCGCGTATTGCTCGCCGGAGACCGCGAAGAGTTTGGTCGGCGTGACCAATAGCGACACGGCCAATCTCGAAACGGCACTGGGAGCGCGCTCGTATGCTCGCGGAAACGCCGACCGGCCTCTGCACGTCGTTTTGCGCATCGACGAGCTCACGTTCGGCCGGTCGATAAAGCGACACTTTGGGATTTCGTCGTTTTCGACCACCGAGCTCACGGCGGCCACGATCGCCGGTTTGGCTCGCTTCGAAAGCACTCGCGGCCGCTTCGATCTCTTTGCCGACACAGGCCGCGCTCAATCGTTTCAACTTGCCGAGCGCTTCCAAGGGCCGGAAAACGCTCCGCCTCCCGCGCCGCCGGAGCGTCCCGGTTATAAAGTGCGATGGATCCCGCTCTACGTTTGGCGCGAAGGCGAAACCGGCAAGGGAGAGGCGATTCGGATACGCAACTTCGAAGGCGAAGTCCGCAGCGGCGACCGTCTGCTTTTTATGGTGCCGCTCGACCAGTTCATCAGCTGAATCCCAAAAAGGAGACCACGTGCTCAGCGAAGGCGATCGATTACCGGACGTTCGACTGCTCGACGACGAGGGGAACTCGGTGGCGACGGGCGACTATCTCGGCGGTCCGTTGATCCTGTATTTCTACCCCAAGGACGATACGCCGGGGTGCACCAGCGAGGCGTCGCAGTTTCGCGACCTCTACAAGCAATTCCAGAAGAAAGATGCGCGCATCGTAGGCGTGAGTCGCGATACGCCCGAATCGCATCAGAAGTTCAAAAAGAAGTTTTCGATACCGTTTACCTTGCTCGCCGACACCGAATCGAAACTCTGCGATGCGTTTGGCGTGATCGTCGAAAAGACCATGTACGGCAAGAAGCGGATGGGCATCGCCCGCTCGACGTTCTTGATCGACGTCAAAGGAAAAATCGTCAAGGTATGGCCTAAGGTCAACGTAGACGAGCATGCGGACGAAGTGCTTGCCGCCCTGTCGTGACGACGCCGGGCGGCCTGCGCGTGCGCGCGATCGGGTCGAGTCCCTCGGTCCAACGCCCGGGCCGTGCGTGCAGTTCGTACTTAGTGCGCACGCGCGAGGCCTCCGTGCTGCTCGATATCGGCAGCGGCGCAGTTGGGAATCTTCAACTCGCGATCGAGTATCCGGCGCTGGACGCGATCGTCGTTTCGCACATGCACGCGGATCACTTTCTCGACGTGATACCGCTGCGATACGGCCTCACCTACGGGCCGCTGTCGCGCGACGCCCGAATGCCGCTGTGGCTGCCGCCCGGCGGCGCGCAGACGTTGCGCCGTCTGTGCCGCGCGTTTACGGGCGAAGGGCAGAAAGACTTCTTGGATGCCGTCTTCGTCGTCGGCGAATACGACCCGGCAGCCACGCTGCAGGTGAACGACCTGCGCCTCACGTTTAGGCCGGCACTGCACTACGTCGAGTCGTACTCGATCCGAGCCGAATGCGGCGCGGCAAGCGTGACGTATTCGGGCGATACGGCCCCGTGCGACTCCGTCGTCGAGCACGCGCGAGACTGCGCGCTCTTCGTTTGCGAGGCGACGCTCGGGTTCGGTACCGAGGACGAACCGCGCGGTCATTCGTCAGCTGCCGAAGCCGGAGAGATGGCCCGGCGCGCGGGCGTCGGGCAACTGGCACTCACGCACTACTATGCGGCCGACGACGCGCAAGCACTGGTCGATGCGGCGCGGGCGACGTTCTCCGGACCGGTGTCGGCAATCGACGACGGCGCCGAGTTCACGCTGTGACGGACGCTTTGTCATCCTGAGCGGAGCGCCCGAAGGGCGCGCCGTCGGAGCACTGAAAGGCTCTCCGCGAGCGGGCAGCCTACGAACGCCTTAAAGCAGGCTGCGCCGCGCCTATTGCGCGCCGCGCAAGCAGGTATCGACGGAGGTGATGGTTTTACCACCCGAACGCACCGTTGCGTGCAACGTATATTCCGTCCCCGAGATGCGGTCGAACGTTTCGGCGATGCTTGCGTCGGGATAGATGCTGCGGTAGGCGATGTGGTTTGGATCCGTGCCGGTCGCGCGCAGGATCGTGACGGTTCCTTGGTCCTCGAAAACGACCGCCGTCCAGCGGCTACGTCGCGCGTCGTATCCGAGTAACTCTTGGTCGCCGCCGCCCGCCCAGGTAGCGACCTGCCGCAACGTATGGCCGTCGCGTTCGTAAGCGAACGTGGCGTCGTAGGCCAAGCGTGCCGCTCCCGCGCGGTACGTGCAGTTCCACGTACCGACGAGATAGTGCAGTCCGGCGAGCGGCGATGGCGCTGCCGGCAACGCCGCAGCAAGCATGAGGGACGCAAGCATAGCGACAATATTCTACGCACACAGGGGCGCTCCCCGGCCAAAGGGGGCCGGCTGTCCGATCGATCGTTTTGAACGAATCGCTGATGCGCTCCCGCATGACGCGATAGTACGGTTCTGCGTTTGTGTGTGCGCGCTCGCGCCGTGAGAGCCTAGGACCTCACGTGGCAAATCGTTCTTCGACTACCGCGCTTCGCGCCTCCGTTCAAGATGACAAATCGAGCTCCGCTCAGGATGAGAAAGCACGTCGGATGATGAGTTGCACGGCTTCGATGACGAGATCCGGCTGGGAGAGCTGGATGTAGTGTTCGCTGCCGGTGGCAAACACGTGCGGCGTGGACGGTGCGAGATTTACCAGATCGTTTTGCGCCTCGGCGTATGCGCGATCGATCTCCGGCGCAGTGATGCCCGGCGGCAGCGAATCCGGCGGTATGCGAAAGGGCTCAGTCTTGGTAAGCACGATCAGCGGCATTTTCCGCAGCGGTGGCGCACTGCGAACTTGGAGCAGGCTGGTTTCGATATCGACCGTCTCGGAGGCGGCTTCCTTGAGCGCGGCAATGGGTTGCCGAGCAGCCGGCGGGTTGAGAACCGCGCGATAGAGCGGCCAAAGGTCGCCGAGCTTCGCCGGCAGCGCGGGGCTAAACGCGTCAACAAACACGATTCCGCGGACGCCGCTCGGATACGTCCGCGCGTACAAGAGGGCGATCAGGCCCCCGAGCGAGTGGCCTACCAGGACGTATGGCGCCGGGACGTGCGCCGCCGCCAGCAACGCGTGAAGTTCTCCCGCTAGGTCGCGAACGGTACGCGGTTGCGCAACCGGAGTGCTGCGTTGGGTCAATGGGAAGCCGGTTTCGTAGCGCAGCGTTCCAGGGCGATCGTAAGCACATACGCGACCGGTGCGCGACAATCCGGCGAATACCACCGGTCCGACCGCTTGCGGAAGAAGCGCTAGATTTCCCGCGCCGGTCCACGGGTCGGAAGAGTCGTGATACCCCGACACGAGAATGACGGTGGGGCGCTTGGAGTGTGCGGTGCCGGCACAAGCGAGATAAATATGACGCCTGCCCACGGTGACACGTTCGGCAACGGGCGCCCCCTGCAGCGACGCGGCGGCGCGTGGCACCGAAAGTATCGAGGCCGTCAAGACGACGGCGAAGGCGGCGGTCCGGAGCCCGGTATTCAATTCTCGGTTTTGGGTTCCGACCGCGGGAGCGAGAACTGAATGAGCGCTGGAATAGGCGCGAAACCCCGGCTGATGACGGCGTACGGCGTGGCGCGCAATCCCAACTTTTGCAAGCGCGCCACCGCCGCCATCATTTGGCGTCCGCTTGTGACGACGTCTTCGAGTAGGAGCACGTGCTGCCCGGGTGAGTACGGGCCTTCGACGTACTCATCGGCGAATGCCCCATATCCCTTCGGCTGTTTGCGTACGGCAATCATCGGAATGCCCGAGAGCTGCGACACCGCCGTCGCAATGACCACGCCGCCCAGCTCCGTGCCGCCGATAATGTCCGGGTTGAGATCTGCGATGATCGTCGTGAACAGCCGCGCGATTCGCCGTAACACGTGCGGGTCGGCAAATAAAGAGAACTTGTCGATGTAGTAGTCGCTTCGCACGCCGCCGGAAAGAACGTAATCGCCTCGCGTAAGCGCGCGCTCGACGATGATCTTTCGCAGCCAAACCAGCTCCGGCATCGGACCGGAGGCCCGCTCGGGGCGGCCTAAATGCTCCACTGCCACGCATTCCAGGATTCGGTGACCGGATTGGGGTCGAACCCCTTGAAGTCGACGCTCAACGGCTCCATCTGACGCGTCCACCAAAAGAAGATTTGGGGATTGTCGCGCGCCATCAGCTCTTGAATTTTGAAGTAGGCCGACGTTCGCGACGGGCGATCGTAATGGGTGAGGGCGGCGTTCTGGGCAGTTTGCATCTCGGGCGTACAATAGCGCGAATAGTTGTAACCGCCGGGTGGAACGTTTTGACACATGTACTGCGAGCTATTGTCGGGATCGATGCCCGCATACCAGCCGGCCAGCGAGAGATCGAATTTTCCGAGCTGCAAGATCCCACCCATTCCGGCCGGCGCGAAGAGCTCGGCGCCGGTGTAGTATTTGATTTCGGTTCCGATGCCGGCTTGCTTGAGCATCGCTTGCAGCTGAAGGCTGGCCTCGCGGCGGGTAGCGTTGGAGTTATTCGAAACCAGCAGCAGGTCGAGCGGCTGCCCATTCTTGCGCATGATGCCGTCGGGGCCCGGCGCCCAACCCGCGCCACGCAAGAGTTCCCGCGCCTTGACCGGGTCGTGGGGATAGGATTTGACGGTGGGGTTAAACGCCCACATCCAATCGGGAATGTCCTCGGTGGCGGTCTTCATGAGGCCATGCGTCAAGGTCGAGGTCAACTGCGGTTTGTCGATTGAGTAGGCGATCGCTTCGCGAACGACCCGATCCGTTAAGAGCGGGCGTGCGACGTTCAACTGCACCGATTCGTAGCCGTTGACGTTGACGAAAACCAGCTTGACGTCGCTCGCGGACTGCAGCGCCGGATACGTGTTTGAAGATGCCTGGAACATGTAGTCGATCGCGTGCGTCTTAAAAAGGTTCACCGAAGTGTTCTCGTCGGGAATCACCTTGATGTCGATTCGTGAAAGCCCCGGTTTCCCCATGAAAAAACCGTCGTTACGGGTGAGGGTAACGCGATCGCCGCGCGACCATTGCACGAAGCGGAAAGGTCCGTCGCTCACGCTGGGTACGGTGTTGAACGGGATCTGATTGATGTCGGGATATTTCGATAGCACGTGTGCGGGAGCGACCGGAAACGGCTGGTCGCTCATGGCGAAGAAGGTATTGACGAACGGGGCAAACTTCGACTTCAAATGGACGACGACCGTCGCAGCGTTGGGCGTATCGATCGCTCGAATAAAATCGTAGCCGTGCCGGGAAACGATGTTGTTGTTCGGGTTCATGATCGCTTGCCACGACCACTTGACGTCGGTCGAGGTCACCGGTACGCCGTCGCTCCACTTGGCGTCCGTGCGCAAACGGTAGGTCACCGTCAGACCGTCGGCCGAGATGCCCCCGTTCTCCGTCGACGGAATGGTGGTTGCCAGCATCGGAACCGGGTTGCCCTTATCGTCCGCCGAGAGCAACGGTTCGAACATCAGAAAGGCGATAAATCCGTCGGTCGTGTTCGAGTTCAGCAACGGGTTCAGATTCTTGACGTCGCTTTGCACGGCGACGCGCAGCACGCCAGGCTGGGTCCACGAGTGACGGCCGCCGGTCGCTTGCGTTGAAACCTTACTGCATCCTCCGGCAGCCGCGGCCATCGCTGCCACGGTCGCGATGGCGACTATTCGTCGAATCAGCTGCACGTCGTGCATCGAGTCCTAAACTGCGGCTTTGGGGGCAGCGCGATTACCGGGGACCGGATCGTAGCGTTCGTGGCGCCACGAATACGTGCCGAGGCCTTGGGTGGCCGTGCGCAACTCGGTGATGTAGCGCGCGAGCTCGACTTGCGGCACGTACGCTTCTACGACGTCGACGCCCGGGCGATCGGTCGGGTTCATGCCGAGGATTTGGCCGCGTTTTCCAGTCAACTGCTGGATGACGGCCGACGTGTAGGTGGTCGGAACTTCGACTTTCACCGCAACGATCGGCTCGAGCACGACGGGATTACATTTTGGTAGCGCGTCGCGAACGCCCATACCGGCCGCGGTTTTGAACGATTGCTCGCTCGAGTCGACGTCGTGATACTGACCGTCGAACAAGGTGACGTGCAGGTCCGTAATGGGATGACCGCCGGGACCGTGGGCGAGCGCTTCGCGCACGCCTTTCTCAACTGCGGGAATGAACTGCCGCGGCACGACGCCACCGACGATCTTATCCTGGAACGTGACTCCCGCGCCACGCTCGCGCGGTTCGAAACGCAGCCACACGTCGCCGAACTGACCGTGACCGCCGGTTTGATGCTTGTAGCGCGAATGAATCTCGGCCGAACCAGTGATCGTCTCGAGGTACGGAATCGACGGCGGGGCCGTGTCGACGTCGACCTTGTACTTGCGCGAGAGCCGCTCGACCGCGATCGAAACGTGTTGCTCGCCGCTGCCGAGGAGCAGAAGTTCGTGGGTGATTTCGGCGCGCTGCAGCCGCAACGCCGGATCCTCATCGACGATACGGGCGAGCATCTGAGAAATCTTGGCTTCGTCGATGCGCTCCTTCGGCTTGACCGCAACCGCAAAGACGGGCTCGGCAACCGGAACCCGGGCCAGCAAGACTTTGTGGCCGTTGGACGTGAGCGTGTCGCCGGTGGCAACCGCTTCCAACCGCGCGAGCGCGACCAGCGAGCCTGCGCCGGCTTCCGGGATCGCTTCCTGTTTCTTGCCTTGAAGCCGGTATAAGCCGCCGAGGCGCACCTTTTCACCGTCGCGCGTGACGTCGGTAAGGGTCGCGTCGGATTTGAGCGTTCCCGATAAGATGCGGGCGATCGAGAGCTTTCCGCTCTGCGGATGAATCGTCGTCTTTACCACTTGCGCGATCACCGGACCGGACGGATCGGCCGCGATTTCACGGCCTTCGGCGTCGACCTTGGGGGCGTCGGCAGGCGAAGGGAACCACTTTTTCATGGCTCGGACCAGAGCGGCGACGCCGGCACCGGAGGCGCCCGATGCGACCAGGACGGGGACTATTTGATCGTGCGCGCATTCCGTGCGGAGATCGCGTTCGACTTCTTCGAGCGTCGGCTCTACGCCCTCGAGCAGCTCCTCCATGAGATGGTCGTCGAAATCCGCCATGGCTTCCAATAACTCGCCGTGCGCATCCCGAGCTTGCTCGTGGACGTCTTCCGGAATAGCGTCTTCGGTTTCGGCGTCGCCGTCAAATCGCCGCGCGTTCATCTCGGCCAGGTCGACGTAGCCCTGAAACTGCTCGGCGGCGCCGATCGGCAACTGCTCGGCCACTACGTGCCGGCCGTAGGCGCTCTGGAGCGCCGCCAGCGTGCCGGCGAAGTCGGCTCCAGGGCGGTCCATTTTATTGATGACGAAGAGATGCGGCATGCGCCCCGCTTCGAGATAATCGACGACGGCTTGGGTTTGAACGACGCGGCCTGGATCGGCTTCCACCACCACCACCGCGGCGTCGACGCCGCACAGCGCCGCTTTGGTCTCGCCGAAAAAGTCCACGAATCCAGGGCAGTCGACGATGGTGATGTCGACGTCATCCGCGGTAGCGTGGGCGAACCCGACGGTGGTCGACTGAACGTGCGCGACGTCTTCGGGCTCGTGATCGGTGACCGTCGAGCCTTCCGCAATCGAACCCCGGCGTCCGATTGCCCCAGTGTGCGCCAAAACGGCCTCCACGAGGGTCGTCTTACCTGCGTGATGGGGACCTACGAAAGCAATATTGCGTAGGCGAGCGATATCCGCCATCCCACTCTCCTTTTAGGAACCTTTGGGCGCCTAGCGGCGCCGAGACGTTGTTTTTTTCTTGGTCGCCGAACCCTTGCTCGGTGCTTTCGACACTTTACGGGCGGCCTTTTTTGCGGACGCTTTGGGCGCCGCCTTCTTCAGTTTTGCCGCCACTTTCGATGCGGTTTTCGTTGCGGCTCGCTTTGCGGGCGCGGGTTTCTTCGGCGCCGCTTTGGTGCGCGGCGTTTTCTTTTTGCTTGCGGGGGTCGCTACCGCGCGAGCGGGCTTCGCGGGCTTACGCGCCGGTCGCGCGCCTTTCGGGCTTTTCACCTGCGCAGGCACACTGGAAGCCTTCGAGCGTAACTTTGACGCCTTAGTGGCTGCCTTGAGGGGCGGCGACGCTTTCTTGGCAGCGGCTAACGGTTTCACGGGTGGCTTCTTTTTGTCCGGCGGCGGCGTTGCGGCTCGCGCGGCTTTGGCCTTGCCCGAAGAAGAGGACGATTCGGCCGTACGCCGCGAGGTGCCCTTAGGCGCGGTCTCGGCACGTTTGCCCGACCGCGAAGGGCCGCTCGAGCGTTTCGACGCCGCCTCACGCGCGGCGCGGGCATTTTCGCGCCGCGCGGAAGCGGATATTTCGGCTTGCTCGGGGAGACCGAGTTCGGCGCGCCCATATCCGGTGATGCTGCTTCCGGGCACGAACGTTTCGCGCGTCTTGGCGTGGGCTTCGAGATGCTCGCGCGTCGCTCGCAACGCGACGCGCGCCAAGCGGCCGCCGACCGGAAACACGATTTCGTTGATCTTGGCGTCGTCGAGCATTTTCAGCACGACGTCGAAAGCGCTTCCCTGATCTTTCGGGCTGTGAGCGCCGGAACCGATCGCGATACCAACGCCGAGCGCTTTGGCCTTGCGAACCAGCCGGGCGTTGGCTTCGAGATATTTCTTCTTGAGATCGACCGGGTTGTCGCGATACAGGAAGCGCGTGTTGACCTCGACGGCTAAGCCGCGCGAATGACAAACGGTCAACAGGCGATCCTCGTGCTCCTCGAGGCGTTTCTGCGTGGGCCACCGGCCGAACCGGGCGGGTGAATAGAACTGACCGACGATGTGCGCGGGCAGCTTTTCGAGGTCTTCCAGCAACTTGGTGACGTACAGCTCCCACAAGGTGTCGGGTTCGACGACGTCGTGGAGTTGCGCGAACTCGTCCGCGCCGAAGGCCCACGCCCAATCGGCGCCCTTCTCGGGATGGTCGATGTTGACGAAGTTCACCGACCGGATGATCCCGTCGGGGCGCATGGCGTCGACGATGTTTTGCGCGTCTGGCCTGGCACGCGGATCGTTATCGACCTCCGCGCCAATTGAAAAGCGCATACCGCGACGCAGCGCTTCCGAAACGAAGAACGCATGCGGAACGTCGACCCCAGCCGTCTCGGCAGCCCCGTGGAGATCGCCGGCATGCGCCAACTTGAGCGCGCGGCGGACGGTGTTGACGGCACCTGGATCTTCGAAGGTGAGATAGTTGACGTGGTCGGCCACCATTAAGAAGCGGGGCGAGTTGCGCCGGCATGCGTGGTAGAACCATAGGAAAAGCATCCGCGCCGAATACGCGATCGGGCGTTCCTCGGCGAAAGGCCGGTGTTCCCCTTTAGCGTGGCCGTTGACGTCGGGGATGGCGGCAATACGCGGGTCGCTCAGGGTCACGTATTCCTTCGTATCGCGCTAGGGTCGTCAAAGACGTACGGTGCCACCTTCGCTAAGGTTGGCGCCGACCGACCATTCCCCTCCGAAGCGTTCGTAAATGACCGAAAGACGTTCCTTACAGGGAAGCGTCGATTTTATTCGCCCGATAGCCTTCCATTTCGAGAAGCCGAGCCTTCATGTCGACACCGTAGTAGTAGTCGTGCAAAGCACCGGAGGAATCCACAACGCGGTGGCACGGAAAAAGCAGTGGCAGCGGATTACGCGCCATGACGCGTCCGACGGCGCGGGCCGCACGCGGGCGGCCGATTTGCATCGCGATCCACGAATACGACCGCACTTCGCCGGGTGGGATTTGCGCCGTCGCGCGCAGCGCTGCTTGCTCGAACGGTGTTAAGTCGCTGATGTCGACCATGGCGTCTTCCACCTTCCAGGTATGAAAGAAGCGATCGAGCGTCTCGCGTAACCAGGCGGGGGCGTCGCCGGCGACGACCGGGCGCCGCAAGCGCCGTTCCACGCGCTCGCGAACGGCTTCGAGCGAATCGCCAGTATCGATCCCGATGTACGCGATGCGGTTTTCCTTGAATCCGACGTGCACTCGCCCGATCGGAGTGTCGGCGGCGCAGAGCAAAATCGGCGTGCGGTTCTTCAGCTTGAGGGTGGCGATGTGTTCGACGACTTTCTTGGTAAGATCGCACGACGGCTGCGGCTGCGGCAGGCACGAGAGGCAATAGGCGACGCCCTCGAATTCTTCGTAGAGCTCTTGGCAGGGCGGACATGCCAGCAGATGCGTGTGAACGGTTTCTCTGAGCGACTTCTGACAGTCGCCGCGGATCTCGTCCCACATAGCCTCGACGTCACGACAGCGCATGCAAGGGTGCTCCTTCGGGGGTGAATCGTCCAATTTGAGGGCCGAGAATGCGCCGCAAAATGCGGACCGCTCGATGCACGTGCGATTTCACGGTGCCGATGGGCTGATGCAGGATCTCGGCAATTTCCGGATGGCTGCGGCCTTCGATAAACCGCAACGTGGCGGCGGCGCGTAGATGCATCGGCAACTGCATGAGCGCTCGTTCGACCAAGGCCACCTCGGTGTTTCGCTCGACGATTGTTTCGGGCTGGGGTGGACCCTCGTTGGATTCGCGTAGCAGGGCGTCGGGATCGGCGAGGGCGTCGAGGGCCACGTTGGAAGGCCGCTTACTCCGGAGCCGGTTCCTGGTGACGTTCAGGGTGATCGTATACAGCCAGGGTTGCAACCGCAACTCCGAGCGCTGCTCCGGTGACATCTTCCCGAGCGCGCGATACGCGCGCACGAACGCATCTTGCACGATCTCCTCGGCATCCTCGCGGTTGCCGGTCATGCGCAAGGCGAAACCGTAGAGGCGACGCTGATAGTCGTCGACGATCCGCTCGAATCGCTCGATGCTCGGAACGGACGGAGCCGGCAGCCGAGCGGCCGCGGACTTCCCCGTCGGAACCGCTGAAGGCACGTGTACTCCCCGCAGGAGCGGTGCCGCAAGCGCACTCATACAGGTGCTCGGACCACCGCCGCCTGCCGCCTGGTTTCACATGCGCCTCGAAAACTCCTGAGAACCTGCCCGAGCAACCTCAAGGAAGATGCCGTTCCACCTCCAAAGGTGGTCCCATGACGCTGTCTCCGGCCGGCCGTCTCGAACGAACTCAGAACCGCTTCCGCCTGCAACGACGAAGCGGTTTTTTAATTCGTTGAGTCGCACAAGCGGCGGCCGGGAGACGCGCAGGTTTCTAGGCTGAAAGAGAGGCGAGCCATCTATGGGACTTACCATCGAACCGACGGAGATCTCGTTCGACGCGTATACGATGTGCAGTTTTCTTCCGAACCTCGACTCGACCCGCGCGATACCGCTAGTGCTCATCGGATACCGTCAAAACGAAGACCCTTGGTTCGTTTGGCTCGTTCCTAAGGAGGGCGTTACTCCCGAAGGCTTGACCGACGATCCGTACTATGCGAAAGTCCTGCGCGATCCGTTAGCGTATTTTCGCAAAAAGCTCGGCAAGTACGTCGAAGAAACGGGCTGCGTTAAACGCGCAATCGAGATGCTCATCGACTGCCACCAGAATCATCTCGCGTTTACGGCGCTTACCGAGTTGGGAGAGACGCCCTTCCGCCATCCGTTGCAAGTGGAGTTGGTTGGGGCGTTTTAAGCGCGTGGGCGTTCGCTGGAACCGGCGTGCCGCGCGTGGCCGAAGCGCGTATGGAGCGGCGGTAGACGATTCGCAGCGGTAACGTTTCGGAGCCGTCGTGAAGTTGCGCGACGATGGTCAGCGTCGCGTCGAGTGAGACCAGCATGGCGTCGTCGAGCGAGTAGTAGGCGATACCGTCCATGCGCATGTGCCCCGACATGGTCGCGTTGGCGCGGGCCGGCATCGGTGCGCTCATAGGGCCGTCGGCTTCAAACCTGACGGCGACGGCGGGGCGCCCACCGATTTTGCCGCTCGTCCCCGGTCGCAGAAATCCGCGCAGGACCGCCTGCCCGCCGAGCGGCGACGTCGCACTAAACGGGACGGGTCCGTGAAGATTGCGCAAATCGCGTATCGTGACGACGTCGAGTTGAACGGCAAACGGTTGGTTGAGGACGGTCAAGAAATCCGGATCCTCGTCGATTCGATCCTCGAACGTTCCGTTGGGGAGCAGCTCCTGCACGAAGCGAGCGTTGACGTGGGTATTACCGTCGGCGGCGTTGCGCGCGTAGCGAGCCTGCGCGTCGTAACGAGTGCGATCGCCCTGATGCTCGACGGTAAGACGCTGCTTCCCGGCATAGGCTACGCGGGAAACGACGCCCGCCGATCCGACGCGATACACATCTTCACCGCTGACGTCGTACTGTTGGTCCGCGAACGCGGGACGCACCGTGATGAACAGCGCGGCGATCAGATAGCCGGCTATCGTTATTCGGGGAAGTGAAATCGTGCGCTCCGTTTCGATTTGGGCCGTTTCTCTTACACTATCACCCGCTGCAAGAGTGCCGCCCGGCTACCGTTGGGTTGCCGTCGGTATCCCCAGGACTTCCCTTTAGCGAAGTGTGCCGGCGTGCCGGCGCCGCCTGACGTAGAATCGCACGGCGGCAGTGCCGCCACATACCACGACGGCGTCGGCATCGGCGAAGCTCCGGCCATCGATATCGACGGTGAAGTCGCCTTGGGCGAGCCCCGAGAGCGTGCGATGCATGCTGCGGAGAAACTTGTCCGCAGGAGCGCGCGTTCCGATCGCTTCGCGCACGGCCAGCGCGAGCAGCTCCCGTACGCGCAGCGGCGTTGCGAGCGCGAAGGCGCCCGAGCCGTCGGCGGCGACGGCGTGGAGTTCGACCGGTACCCGCACGCGAATCACACACGACATTTTCTGCTGCTTCGAGGAGCTGCCTGCCGGCGGGGATAACCGTAGAGGCGTGTCCCAATTCGGGAATGTGCCGGCCGACGTGCTGGTGGGTACCGTCGAGAAGCTCGTCGCCAAAATGGACGAGACCGACCTCGCCACCGTCTACGAGCGCGACCTGTCCGCCATGCCGGCCGACGCGTTCGGCGCCTTCGTCGAAGCCATGTTCGACGCGTTTCGCGAACGTGGCGAGTCTTCCGAAGACGCGGTTGAAGGCGCGGGAACGACGCTAGAAGGAATCGCGCAGCGTGACGGCGCTGCCGTCAATGCTCTCCTCGAATACGCGCGCACCAATCCCGGCCTTTTGAAGGAGGCGACCACTCTCTTCGTCGAGCAACGCCCCGATCTCGTCGGATCGCTTCCGGCGATGCTGTACGGCGCTATCGCCGAGCGGTTGTCACCCGTCACGTGAGCGGCGCTCCGCGTCGTCGGCGCTCCGACGACGATTCGGGAGGGGGCGGAGGCCTGCCGTTGCTTCCGCTGATCGTGATCGTCGTTTTTGCCGGGCTGTTGCTCGGTGGTCTACTGGCGCACTTTTTTGGAGGCTCGGCGAACTCGCCGAAAGCGCCGTCGAACGGGTCAACCACAGTAGCTGGTGCGTCGCCGACGCCGTCTGCGGTCGTGACGCCGCCGCACGCGTCACCATCGCCGCCCAGCCGGGCCGTGCCGTCGCTCAAGAAACCGGCATCGCCAACGCCGTTGCCGTCGGTGACGGCGAGCGCCGCGGCTTCGCCAAAAGCGTCAGTTGCGCCGTCTGCGTCGCCCTCAATAAAGCCGAAACCAACGGTTTCGCCGGTTGCGACGGCGCGTGCAGTCGCCGCCGTCGTTACGGCGACGCCGGCCCGCGCGTCGGCGACGACACCGGTTCCAAACTACGTTGCCGCCGGTCCGGATCACGCCGCCGGGATCGTTCGCTCGTATCTCGGCGCGTTGGCGCGCGGCGATCGCGCAACCGCGACCTCGTATTTAGCGAGCGGTCTTCCCGGCGAAGCGTTCATGGACTCGAACGCCCGCGTCGTTTCGGTTCGGCCGAGCGCCGCCGGCAGCCAGTACCGAGTAACCGCCGACGTTCAAGCGTCAAGCGGCGAATACGTCATTACGTTCGTGCTGCAGCCCGGCCCGGGCGGATTGCAGATCATCGACCACTATTCTATAAAGACTCAATAAGATCAGACTTCGGCTCCGAGGCCGGTGGTAGCGCGAACCTGCAACTGATCGAACATTTGCTCTGACGAGCGATCGGGAGCGACCAGCGTTCCGACGATCGCGCCCAGTAGCCCGATTGGAATGGAAATCAAGCCGGGATTGTCGAGCGGAAAAATTGCGTGGGAGCCCATCGCGACCGGGCTAATAGCAATGAGCGCGAGCGACGAAACCAAACCCGAAACCATGCCGGCGATAGCACCGCCGCGCGAGAATCGGCGCCACCACAGCGACAGCAGGATAACCGGAACGTTGGCACTGGCGGCAACGGCAAATGCCAACCCCACGAGAAAGGCAACGTTGAAGCCCCGCAATACGACCGACAGCGCGATCGAAAGCGCGCCGACGATGATGGCGGTCGCGCGCGCGACGAAGAGCTGTTCGGTTTCGTCACCTTTGCCGTTCCGAATCAAATTAAACCAAATGTCGTGTGCGAACGTCGACGACGCGGTGATCGTTAAACCCGCCACGACCGCGAGAATGGTTGCAAAGGCCACGGCCGCGACGAATGCCGTGAGTAGTGGCCCGCCGAGGTTTCCCGCCAGCAGCGGAGCGGCGAGGTTGTTGTTGGCGACCGGAACGATGTACCCGTCGTGGGCGAGTTGGTTGTCGAGCTTCTGCTGCTCTTCGGGATGGTGCGCGATGTATTGTATCGCCTGGCCGGCATACATCCGTTTGCCGATGTGTTCTTGTCCGACGATCGTAGCTGCGCCCAGGCCCATGAACGACGTGGTCAGATAGAACGCGCCGACCAACACCATCGCCCAGGCAACCGAGATGCGAGCCGCTTTCGCCGACGGAACCGTAAAGAAGCGCATGAGAATGTGCGGCAGACCGGCGGTGCCAAGCACCAGGGCGAGGCCGAGCGAGATGAGGTTCCAGGCGCCTAACGGACCGTGATAGAGCAAGCCCGGTTGCAAGAGGTTTGTCGCGTTGCCTAAAACCGGAACCTTGGTTGCCGCATTCAAGAACGCGCCAAGCGAGAAGTTGTAGTGAGCGAGAACCAGCAGCGTGAGCAGGAATGCCGTAGCTAGCAACAGGGCCGCTTTGATGATCTGCACCCACGTCGTCGCGAGCATCCCTCCGAACAATACGTAGACGAGCATCAAGACGCCGACGGCGCCGATGGCTACGTAGTCGGGGAACTGCGGAAGCAGCAGGTTCACGACCAGGCCGCTGCCGACCATTTGCGCGATCATATAAAAGAGGGTGATCGCGAGGGTCGAAACCGCGGCGATTGCGCGTACGCCTCGTCCGCGCAAGCGGAACGAAATAAGATCGGCCATCGTATACTTGCCGGTGTTCCGCAATTGTTCCGCGACCAAGAACAGCACCGCGAGATACGCGACCAGCCACCCGACCGAATACATGAAGCCGTCGAAACCGTAGAAGGCAACGAGTCCGGTAATGCCAAGAAACGATGCCGCCGACATGTAGTCGCCGGCGATGGCCCAACCATTTTGCAAGCCGCCGATGCGCCGGTGCGCGGTGTAGAATCCCCGGCTCGTGGTACTTTGCCCCGACGCCCAATACGTCACCACGAGCGTAATGCCCACGAAGACCCCGAACATGATCAGCGACGGTTGGGCGTTCATCCCTTGATCTCGTGCGTTTCGCGGTGGCGAATGCGGGCGGCGTCGAGATCGAAGCGGCGAGCGCGCCAGAGATAAGCCGCCATCAGAATCCAGGCCATGGGAAATTGCGACAGGGCGAAGCAGTACGCCAGCGTGAGCGGACCGAGCACCGCTCGACTCATGAACTGCGGCGCGAAGCCCACCGATACCGGGAGCGCCAGATAGTAGACAATAAAGAAGAGCGTCGCCGGAATGACGAACCGGCGCCGGGCTGCGACGAGTTCGCGAAACTCGGGCTCGGCCGCTAGGGCATTCCATTCCTCCGGGGCGATCTGACGGTGCTGCACGAGCACGAAGTTTTCTGCCCGGCCGCGCCCACCTGTTTGGGTGCTCTTAGATTCCCAAAAACCGCCGGACGTCGGCTCCGATCAACTCCTCGATTGCAAGGCCGGTGACGAACACCGCGCTGGCGACGATCGATAGCGTGGGCATCCCGGGGTCGCTCGGGTAGGGAACGGTGACGACCACCAGCCATAACGCGACCACAAATAGGGGCAAAGCAATCGCCGCACGCACGATCCACATCCACCAGGGCCGCAGGCTGCGCCGCGCTTTGACGACGGTCATTCCGGCAAATGCAATCGAGATCGCGCCGATGAGCCGTGCGATGGCGTCGAGAATCGCCGGCGGCGTCATTCCTCGTCGGGCCAGGACGCGAGCCGCCCGATCGCGGCGCTCTTGAGCACTCTCAACCCGAGCATGGCGCATTTCATTCGCGTCGGACTGATGCCGATTCCGACGTTTTCCAAAACCGCGTCCTTCGAGAGCTTGGCGACGTCTTCGAGTTTCATGCCCTTAATCGTCTCGGTGAGCATCGATGCCGAGGCTTGACTGATCGCGCAGCCTTTTCCGAAAAACTTGACGTCGCGCACGACGCCTCCCTCGACGTTGAGCTCCATGCGAATGGTGTCGCCGCACAGCGGATTGAGATCTTCCGCCTCTACGTCCGGCTTCTCCAGATGCCCGAAATTGCGCGGATTCCGATAGTGATCGAGAATATAATCGCGATAAAAGTCGTCCATTTTAAAAGGCGCTCTGGCCCAGCCTCCGCGCCCCCCATGCGCGGGGCCCCCAAACCATGGGGCGCTTAAACGTTTCGGCTTTGACGCTTTCCCCAGGGGCGCCCCAAACGAACCGGTCGGCGAGAGCTATCGTGCATCGGGACTTCGTCGAGTTCACGCTGGGTTTATACCTTAAAGACTTTGCTTGCCTTTTCAAGGCCGGCGGCGAGGGCGTCGACGTCGGCTTCCGAGTTATACAAATAGAACGATGCGCGGGCGGTTGCAGACCAGCCCATCTTGTTCATCAAGGGCATCGTACAGTGATGGCCGGCTCGAATGCAGACGCCTTCGGTATCGAGAATCGAGGCGAGGTCGTGCGGGTGAACGTCGGCAAAGTTGAACGAAATCACGCCGGAGGTCGCCGCCGGATCGCGCGGGCCGTAGATCGCCAAGCCGCGCGGCTCGAACTCGCTCAAGCGCTCGAACGCGTAGGCGGTCAGCGCGCGCTCGTGCTCGCGAATCCAATCCATCCCGACGTTCTCGAGATAATCGGTGGCGACGCCGAACGCGATGGCGTCGGCGATATTGCTGGTGCCGGCCTCGAACTTCCAAGGCGGTTCGGCGAAGGTAGCATCGCGATACTCGACGCGATGGATCATGTCGCCGCCGTAGTCGAATGGCGGCATCGCCTGAAGTAGCGCGCGCTTGCCGTAGAGCACGCCGATTCCCGTCGGCCCGAGCATTTTGTGCCCGCTAAACGCGTAGAAGTCGGCGTCGAGCGCTTTCACGTCGACGCGCAAATGCGGTGCTCCTTGAGCCCCGTCGACCACAACGACGGCGCCGGCCGCGTGCGCGCGAGGAATCACGGCGTCGAGCGGTGCGATCGTCCCGAGCGTGTTGCTGACGTGACCGATGGCCACGAGTTTACAGCCGTCGAGCAACGCGTCGAGGTCGTCGAGGACCAGCACGCCGCGCTCGTCGGCCGGAATGAAGCGCAACTGCGCGCCAGTTCGCTGCGCCAACGCCTGCCATGGGACCAGATCCGAATGATGCTCGAGTTCCGTGAGCAATATGGCGTCGCCGGCCCGAAGATTCGTCGAGCCCCAGGTGTAGGCGACGAGGTTGATGGCTTCGGTTGCGTTGCGTACCCAAATGATTTCGTGCATGTCGGCGTTGATGAACCGCGCGAGCTTGCCGCGCGCCGCCTCGAACTCAGCGGTGGCTCGTTCGGCAATTTCGTACACGCCGCGATGGATGTTTGCGTTGTACTGCTCGTAGTAATCGACGAGTGCTTGGATGACGGCGCGAGGTTTTTGGGACGTGGCAGCCGAGTCGAGATAGACCAGCCGCTTCCCCCGAGAAGTAGGGCGCGCCAGAATCGGAAAGTCCGCAATGATGCGGGCCAGTTTCGGATCGAGGGCCGGCGTTCGCAGCGTTTGCGTCACGAAAACTTAGCGGCGAGCGCGGTCCGTATGACGGCGCGCAGCGCGTCGGTCGGAAAATGCGCGATCGCCGGCTCGAAGAAGCCGAGAGCGATCATTCGTTCGGCAGCGTTGCGCTCGATCCCGCGGGTTTCCATGTAGAAGATCTGATCGGCATCGAGTGCACCGACGGTCGCCCCGTGAAAGGCTTTGACGTCGTTCGCCCCGATTTCCAAGGCGGGCACCGAGTCGATGTGCGCTCTTGCCGACAGCAGTAAGGCATCGTCGCGCAGGCTGGCATCGCTCCCTTGGGCGCGCGGAGCGATTCGAATGTTGCCGAGATAGCGAGCCTGACCGTCGTCGACGGCCGCCGACTTGACGATCGTCTGCGAGGTCGATTCGCCCACCACGTGGTCGACGGTGCTGACGACGTCGACGTGCTGCGATCCCTTGGGGAAGAAGAGCGCGGTGATGCGTGCCTCGGCGCCCGGCCGTTCGATGGCGACCGAGAGATCGGTTATCGTCAATCCGGCTCCCAACTCCGCGCACGCCCACGCGACGGATGCATCTCGCCCCGGCAGCGCGGCGCGCGTTTGCACGACGCGTGCGCTTGCCGCGAGTTGTTGACAGCCGGCGTAGGTGATCTCGGCTCCTTCGCCGGTCACGATTTCGGTAGCGCCGCAGACGAATGCCTCGGCGCCCCCCTCGAGGCGCTCGACGACGGTTGCCCGCGCGCCGCGCTCGGCCAACACGATCGTATAGGGGAAAAGGCTGGCTCCGTCCGGGGCGTTATACGTAATGACGACGGGCTCGTCGGTTGCCGCGTCGGCCGGCACGTAGACGAAAACGCCCGCGTTTTGAAACGCGGTCGCGAGCGCGCCGAACTTGGTCGCTTGTACGCGCGTCGCGCCTAACGCTCGGCCCAGAAGCGCAGGGTGTTCGCGCGCCGCCGTCGCGAGGTCGCAGGCGATGAGCCGGGCGTTCGAATTGTCGATGAGGACGCTGCCGGAAGCCTTCGCGATCGATGGCGGCGACGGCGACAGCGTTTCGATGTCGATCTTCCAGTAAGGCCCGGGGCGCTGCCGGCCGCTCGGCGTCGTGAAAAAGCGCTCGAGCGCTAGCGATCGCCGTTCCCCCGTGAAGGCATCGTCGTCGAACGCCGAAAGCCGCTCGCGAAGTTCTTCGCCGGCGACCGAGTCCGGGGTCTTAAGCAATCGCTGCGATCTCCTCGCGAATCGTGTCGTAACCCTCACGCTCGATCCGGTCGGCGAGGTCGTGACCGCCGGTCATGACGATACGTCCGTCGATCATGACGTGCACGACGTCGGGCGTGATGTATTGCAGAATACGAGGGTAGTGCGTGATGATGAGAAAGCCGGCACCACGGCCCTCGTCGCCGGCGCGCAACGCCGTGAGCGAGTCGCAAACGTCCTTGAGCGCGTCGACGTCGAGGCCCGAATCGGTTTCGTCGAGGACCGCGTACTTGGGCGCGAGCACTGCAAGCTGCAGCATCTCCAGCCGCTTTTTCTCGCCGCCGGAGAATCCGTCGTTGAGATAGCGGCCCATAAAGGAAGGGTCCATTCCGAGGACGTCCATCTTCTCCATCAGGAGCGCGCGAAATTTTGCCGGCGCTAGGTCGCCCGGTCGCACCGCTTGGCGCGCGGCATGAAGAAAGTTGGCGACTTTGATGCCGGGGATGGCGGCCGGATACTGAAACGATAGGAAGAGGCCGGCGCGCGCCCGCTTGTCGGGTGCCAGCGCCAGCAGGTCCTCGCCGTCGAGACGAGCGCTGCCTTGCGTGATCTCGTACTGTGGATGTCCGGTCAGCGAAAAGGCCAGGGTCGACTTTCCGCTTCCGTTGGGGCCCATGAGGGCGTGTACTTTCCCCGGTTCGACGGCGAGATCGATCCCTTTAAGAATTTCCTTACCAGCTACCCGGCAATGTAAATCGACGATGCGCAGACCCGGTTCGGACACGGTTCCCTCCCTAGAGATGGCTCGGGACCGCAGGCGCCTGCGGACCCGCCTGTATCGTAGCCGAGGCTCTCGTAGAAAGTCAAGGAGAAACTTTACTATCTCCGTTCGTTCGTGCTAGGATATCGCTACGGACATGCACGCAGACCGCTTTTTTGCTTCCACCCGCGGGAAGATCGTCACCGAGCTGCGACGGCGAGGTTCGGCGTCCGCGGCCGACCTGGCGGCCGTTTTCGGGCTATCACCCAACGCCGTTCGACAGCAGTTCGTCGTTCTCGAACGCGATGGCCTGGTGGCGGAGAATCCGGTTCGGCGCGGGCCCACCAAGCCGACCCTCGAGTTCTCGCTGACCAGTGAAGCGGACAAACTCTTTCCCCAAGCCCACGATAAGATGCTGACGGCGGTCCTGCGCGAAGTCCGCGAACAGTTCGGCACGCCGGCCGTCGACCGGATCTTCGACGGGCTTTCGAAGCGCGCCATCGACCGGGCGCGGCAGCGCATCACGGCCGAGACGCCCGAGAAGAAGGTGGCGCAGCTCACTGAGATGCTGCGCGAAAGCGGCGTCGTCGCCGACTACAGCTTGATCGACGGCGGCTTCGCGCTGCACGAGCACAACTGTCCCTACACGACCGTCGCGAAGGACCACCCGGAAGTCTGCCAAGTCATCCACCACGTGATCGAAGAGACCATCGGCGGCGAGCACGAGCAGACGGAATCGTTGGCGCGCGGCGGAAAAGAATGCCGCTTCGAGATGAAACTGCAACCTTCTAGCACGTCGGTAACGTAAGAGAGAGCGATGGACTTCCCAAAATTCCAGCGATTGGTCGAGGACCGAACGGGCTTTCGCACGATGGAAGACCCGACGGCCAGCGGCGAATATTTCAGCGACTCCTGCGGCGATATGTACAACTTCTTCCTCAAGGTCGGGCCGGGAGCGGTCATCGAGGACATTTCCTACTTCACGACCGGCTGTGGTTTCGGGACGGCCACCTGCAGTCTGGTCGTCGACCTCGCCAAAGGGAAGACGATCGACGCCGCAGCGGCCATCTCGGCGGCCGACGTCGAGGTGCAACTCGGCGGCTATCCTGAAAAGAAGAAGGATTACCCCGAGCGCGCGCTCGAGGCGCTGCACGTCGCCATCGACGATTATCGCGCAAAGGTCGTCGAGGGTAAGATTCCCGACTACGGTACGATGGCGGCGCCCGAACTGCCGGGCCGGCGCGAAAACGCGGACGAAGGTGCGCCGGTCGCAGCGCCGGTCAACGGCGGCACCGACGATGGAAAGCTGCTGATCAGGCTTCGCTGATCCTCCCGAGCGTTTCTCGAGAAAACACCTCATATCGCGAGGTGTTTTTCTCTTTATCGAAGATCGACTCGAAGAGCGAGAGATCGTCGCAGCCCACTCGAATCGGCGCGACTTCGAGCCGCGGCAACGAACGCCGCGCCGCTTTAACGCGCGCGAGGGTAACGTGCGCCACGGCATCGCCGGCGAAATGGAAACCGCGCCGGCCGAGCGCTTCGCGGACGGCGGCGGCAAGGCGCCGAAAGGCGGCACCTTGTTCGCGTGCACCGGCGTAGACGACGCGCGGTCTGCGCTCGTTCGGAAAGGCGTTTAGTTTATCGAGGCTAACGACAATGGAAGATTGCTGCGCCGCTGCTTCGCGTACGGCTGCGACCACGTCGTCGCAGCGGGCGGCGGGGACGTTGCCTAAAAACGCGATCGTTAGGTGGAATTTGGCCGGATCTTCGTAGCGGGCCGCAAATCCGGTTGCCGCGAGGCGCCGCGCCACGTCCGCGCAGGCCGCCCGCGCCCGCTCGTCGAGCGCGATGCCGGCGAAGAGCCGTCGTTCGACCGGCGCGCCGCTTCGGTTCACGTCCGAACGAGGTACGGATTCGAGCGCCGCTCGATTCCGATCGTCGTGAACGGTCCGTGGCCGGGAATCACCGGGGTGACGTCGCGATGGTCCAGCAGTTTGGAGTGGATCGACGCGACGATATCCTCCATCGACGTTCCTCCGAGGTCCCAGCGTCCGATCGATCCCGCGAACAGCGTGTCGCCCGTAAGCAAGGCTGCGGGTGCGTCGTCGCCGGCGCTCACGGCGAAACAAACGCTTCCCGGCGTGTGGCCCGGCGTATGTAAAACGTCGAGCCGCACGCTTCCGGCTTGCAGAACGTCGCCGTCGGCGAGATCGCCGTCGAGCGCCACCACCGCCGGTACGCGGGCCAAACCGATCCAGCGCGCCTGCATCGCCAGTTCGTGGTAGAGCGGGAGGTCGGCCGGATGCAGCAAGCCTTTTCCGCCGGTTAGCTCGCGTAGGCGTCCCAGATCCGCGATGTGATCGATGTGAGCGTGGGTGTGCGCCAGCAGAACCGCGCGTAAGCCGAGCTCTGCAAGACGGCGAGCTACCTCATCGACGCCGTCACCGCCGTCGATCACGATCGCGTCGCCGCTGGCTTCGTCGCCGACGATGGTGCAGTTACAGGCAAGCGAGCCCACTGCAAACGTTTCGAGTATCACGCAGGTCTTTCAGTCGACGTGAATGCCGAAGTCGTGGTAGCCACCGTTGAAATAGCCGAGTGGCGACCCGCTGCGCGCTCGACACGAGACAACGTGACCGATAAAGATCGAGTGGGAGCCGACGTGATGTTCGGCGGCGACCTCGCAGTCGAAGTGCGCGATCGACTCGGAGAGCACTGGCGCGCCGGTAGCGTCGACCTCGTAGGCGATCCCGTCGAACTGTTTTTCGCGCACCTTTCCTGCAAAGCGTTCGGCCAAATGCCGCTGTTCGCCGGCCAAAACGTTCACGCAGAAGATGTGCGAGCTCGAAATGTAGAGATAGCTGCGGGCTTCGCGATTGACGCAGATCAACAGCGCGGGCGGATCGATCGAAGCACTCGCAAAAGAGCTCAACGTCAGACCTCGCGGTTCGCCGTCTTTCAAGCTCGTGACGATGGTGACGCCGGTGGGGACGTGGCGCATCGCGTGCTTGAATTCGCTCGTCGACGTCATCGGCGGCGAGCGCCGATGCCGGTACCGCTGCCAAGCGGGACGATGGTCGCATCCAGCTCGGGGTACGCGAGAAAGTAGTCGTTGAACGAGCGCATCGCGCGAATCGCCGGATCGTCGCCGGCCGGATCCGAGGCGAGCCGGCCTCCCCAAAGGCAGTCGTCGACGATCACGAGCCCGGAAAGCTTCAGCATAGGAACGACGAGATCGAGATAGGCGCGATATTCGTTCGTGTTCGCATCGATAAAGACGATGTCGAGGTTACGATGGGGAAAGTTCTCTAGCAGTTCCAGCGCCGGCGTATTGAAGATTTCGATGTAATCGTCTTCCCCGGCTTGCCGAAAATACGACAGCGCCACGTCGGTGCGGCGTGTATCCGGCTCGATCGTCCAAATCTTGCCCATGCGCGGCTGCGCGAATGCCATCCAAAGCGTCGAGTAACCGTACCCGGTTCCGACTTCGAGAATGCGACTGGCCTGCATCGCGTGAACGATCGTCGAGAGTAAGCGTCCGGTTTCGCGAGAGACGATTGGAACGTCGTCGTTGCGGCCGTGCCGTTCGAGTGCGAGCAACAGCGGATGCGGCTCCGGATGGGCCGTTTCGAGATACCGCAACGTGGGTTCCATCGATTCGGGGGTTCTACGACCGGTGCGCGGACCTTTCAGCAAAGACTAAAGGTCGACCGCGTTCATGCGTTCCGCGCTCTTGACCACGTTGCGAAGCAACGCGATATTGGTCACCGGGCCGACGCCGCCCGGAACGGGGGTGATTGCGCCGGCTACCCGGACCGCGCTTTCGAATTCGACGTCGCCGCGAAGCACGCCGTCGACGATCGTGGTACCGACGTCGATGACGGTAGCACCCGGCTTTAAGTCGTCGCCGCCGACGAGCCCCGGAACGCCGGCTGCCACCACGACCACGTCGGCGTCCTGCAGAAACGGCCGCAACGCGCCCGATTCCTTGTGCAAGACCGTAACCGTCGCGTCTTGCGCGAGCATCAGCAGAGCGACCGGCGCACCGACGACGATGGAGCGTCCGACCATGGCGGCGCGCCGCCCCCGCAGGGGCCAATGCGGGCTGCGTTCGAGCAACAACATCACGGCCGCCGGCGTGGCCGGCACGAAGTCGGTGCCGCTCCCGAAGGCGAGATGTCCTTGATTCATCGGGTGCGAACCGTCGACGTCTTTATGAGACGGTATCGCGTCGGCGATTTGCCGGATCGGCAAGTGGGCGGGAAGCGGCTGTTGAAGCATCACCCCGTGAACCGCGGCATCCCGATGTAAACGTTCGAGCCGCGCGCGGACGTCGGCGATCGACGCGTCCTCGGGGAGGCGGTCTACCGTTACCTCGACGCCGGCACGCTCGCCGGTCTTCGCGAGATTTCTCACGTAGGCTCTGCTCGATTCGTTCTCGCCGACAAAAACGATCACGAGCTTGGGATGAATCCCAGCACCGCGTAGCGCACTCGTACGAGCGAGGAGTTCGGCGCGAAGGTCCGCGGCGAGCGCTTTCCCGTCGAGAATTTGAGCCGGCACGCCGTCGCCGATTCGTCTGCCGAAGGAGGCTTACCCCCTGGAACGCGTTCGACGCGAGATTCAACTCGACAGCCGTTTTGCGCCCGACGAGTTCGAGCGCGCATTCGACAGCTTCGTCCAGACGTACAACGTTGCGCCCGAAATCGCGCGCTGTAGTCCGGAGGTACTCGATCGCTATTGCCGGCTTTTTGAACGGCTCGACGATGCGGCCCGGCACCGCGAAGTTTCGTTTCGCGGCATCCCAATTCACGCCGCCGTCCTTGCGAGTGGAACCATCGTCTTAGAGGGCTTCGTTGACGAAGACCGGATGGGCGACTGGTAGCCGCCGATGAGAATCGTATGGCTCGTCGTTGCGTTGGCCGGCGCCGTTGCGGTCATTGCAATCGTCGCGCCGTTTTTCGTTCCGGCGTCGACGCGCCCCGCCGGCCCGGCGGGTCTTGCGGGCGAACCGGCGCCGGTTTTCCCGCTCCACGACGCGAGCGGCGCACCGGTATCGATCGCCCGGTACGGCGGCAAAGTCGTCGTCTTGAATTTATGGGGAACCTGGTGCCCGCCGTGTCGCGCGGAAATGCCGGAGCTGCAAAAACTCGCCGATGCCTACGGCGCCCGCGGCGTCGTCGTCCTGGGCGTGAATCAAGGTGAATCGGCGCAACGGGCTCGCGCGTTCGCACGATCGCTGCAGATTCGCTTTCCGATCTGGCTCGACGACCGTCAGCAATACGGGCGGGCATTCACCGCGCTCGGGCTTCCGACGACGGTCGTCGTCGGACGAAACGGTGTGATCGTGCGTGGATTCGACGGGGCGTTGACGTTCGAACAGATGCAAGCGGCGATTGCCGGAGCGGTTTCCGCACGATGACGATTTTCGCCGCGGTTGCTGCGGCCGTCGTCGCGGCCGTTGCCGTGGAGATCGCCGTGCCGGGACGGGACGCGTATCACGCCGGATGGTTCAACGTCGGACTCATCGCATTGGTGGTCGTCGTCGCGGTACTCGCGAGATCGCAGCTAACACGATCGTCGTCGCAGCGTGCGCGCGCCGGCGTCGTCGCGATCGCGTTGGGTGCGGCGATTGCGGGACTCGCGGGCGCTGCCAGCGGTTTGCTCGCGCCCGAAAACCGGACGATCGTCGGAGCACCGGGACAGCGGGTGCGCGTGGACGACCTCGGAGGTTCGCTGGTGTTTCCACCAGCCGATGCTGAGGTTGCGGGCTCGTCTTCGAGCGGCGACGTCGTCCTCGAACGAACGAATCGACGGTCGTTGGCAATCGGCGAGCGCGGTCGAAACACGGGAAGCTTCGTTCTTCGCGCGATACCGCGCGAGGTCGCGTACGTCGACGCACGCGACGCTCGCGGGGGCGGGCTGACGGTTACGCAGCCGTCGGGGTCGTCGTTTCTTTCGCCGGTACTGCTGATGCAACAGCGACAAACGATTGCGGGGCTGAACGTCCCGTTCGATTCGTTTGCGGTTCCGGCCGCGCACCGGCTCGTCAAGGCGGTGCTCTTTTCCGCGCAAGAGGCCGACATGATGCGCGCAATCCAAGGCGGCTCGGGTCCGGCCGTGCTGTTCGCGGTCGACGACGAGAACGACCGGCCGCTGCGCAATGCGATTGCCGCCGTGAGAACTGGCGCAAACGTCGGCGTGGGCGGGCTGCTGCTGCGCGCGGTGGTGTTTTCTTATCCTGCGGTGGACGTCGTGGCCGTTCCGTCGCTGGCCGCCGCCGTCGCCGGAGCGCTCCTGGTTTTTGGGGGCCTCATTGCCAAAGGAGCCGATCGGAATGCCGCTGGATCCTGACGTCGCACGCCTTCTCGCAGAGATCGAAGACCCGGCGACTCCGCGTATCGAATTGCTCGACGTCGCCGACATGCGCGCTTCCGCGGCGTTGATGGCGTCCTGGATGGGCGCTGCCCCGCTGGTTGCCGGCGTGCGTCACGTCGCCGTTCCGGGTCCTGCCGGGACGATCGTGGCTCGCGTCTACTATCCGGCGATCGACAAACCGCTTCCGCTGCTGGTGTTTTTTCACGGCGGAGGTTGGGTGTTCGGCTCGGTGCAAAACGTCGACGTTCCCTGTCGCGAACTCGCCAATGCCTCCGGATGCATCGTGCTGGCAGCGCAGTACCGGCTTGCTCCGGAAGCGCCGTTCCCGGCCGCCGTGCTCGACGCGCACGCCGTGCTTGCATGGGTGCTCGCGAACGCCGAATCGATTTCCGCCGATTCCACCCGCGTCGTCGTTGGCGGCGACAGCTCCGGCGGAAATCTCGCGGTAGCCGCAACGCTGCTCGCGCGTGACCGCGGCGAGAGCTTGCCGATGTACCAACTGCTGATGTATCCGGTACTCGACCCGTATCTGCAAGCGCCGTCGTACGCCGAGTTCGGCGATGGCTATCTGCTCTCGCGTGCCTCGGTCGTGCGCGACTGGTCGCTGTACCTGCGCGACGAACTCGACAAAGCCAATCCGTACGCCGCGCCGCTGCAAGCGCTGACCCTTCGCGGCATGCCGCCCGCCACGATCTTTACGGCGCAATACGATCCGGTCCGCGATGACGGCGCCTCCTACGCACGGCGTCTAGGCGAAGAGGGCGTGCCGGCAGAGTACCGCTGCTTCGACGGCCTCGTACACGCGGCGTTCCAAATGGCGAACGTCGGCCCGCGCACCCGCGAGTTCTTGCATGCCTGCGCCGACGCGCTCAAACGCATTACGGCTTAGCGTAAGAATTGATGTGGCGAGGTGTAGGTTGCTCTAAGGGGGCTCTGGACGAGGAGCGGAGGCAGGATGCCGGGAGCGACGAGCCAGGCAGCAGCGTTTTCGGATGGACCGAAAACGCGAGCGCCCCCCGCGAGCAACCTATACCTCGCCACATCGACTAGAATTCGGTGACGGAAGTAAAGGCGAAGCCGGAGATCTTGACGGTTGGAACGACCAGCGAGTAGTGGTAGCTACCGGTGCGGACTTGCGTGTCGGAAAACTCGCAATGCTGGAGCAAGTCGAGAATGCCGACGTTGAAACGCATATTCCGGACGCCGCGTGCGACCACGCCGTCTTCAATAAGGAAGGTGCCGTCGCGCGTCATTCCGGTCACGATCGCGCGCTTGCGGTCGACGGTGCGAACGTACCACAGCCGCGAAACGAGCAGACCTCGCGGGGTTTCGGCGACGAGCTGCTGGGCGCTCTTGTCGCCGCCCGCGACGACCACGTTGCTTGGCTGCGGTCCGTAGGCATTGGGAGCGGGCAGCGCGTGCCCGGTGTTGGGACGCTGGAGCTTGTTCGCGTAGTAGCTGTCGGTAACGACGTTGCGCGCGACGCCGTTTTCGATCAGCGGCAAGCGAAGCGTTGGCTGGCCCTCGTAGTCGAACGGCATTCCCGGCGCGAGCGGATGGGCAAAGTCGTCGACGACGGTAACGTTGTCGGAAAAATACGATCGATCGAGCCCGTCGCTGCAGAACGACGAGCCCTCTTCGAAAGACTGAGCGGAGAAGTGATCGGTGAGATAGACGAACAGCTCGCCAAACGCCGCCGGATCCAAAATCACGGTCCACTCGCCCGGCTCGACGGCGTCTGGAGCCGCGCTCGCGCGTGCCTTGCCGACGGCGACGCTGCCGGCGGCCGCGGCGTCGATTGCGCCCACGGCGGTGGAATAAGCCTCCGCGAAGCCGGTCGAATCCGAGGCGGTCATTTTGACGTTGACGGCGGCATCGGTTCCGTCGAACGATGCGAGCGCGCCGGAAGCGTTTGCGACCGTCACCCCGCCGGTGGAGGTCGCGGCGAACCCCGCCGACCAATAACCGGCCTCTTCGGCCGAGCGGAAGATCGAATCGCACATGCGCGCGCGCAGATCCGCGCCGGCTTTCGCTGTTGCCGCATCGAACGCGTTAGCCGGCGCTTGGGTCGCGCCGCCCGTGGGCAGATCGCCCTGGAGCGGATCTTCAGGTGCGAGCGACGCCATGCGGGCGGCCCGCGCCACGACGTCGCGCATCGATGGCTCGTCGAAGCGATTGGTTTGCGCAACTCCCGTCCGGCCGGCGATAATCGCGCGCACCGAAATGCCGATGTCGTCGGTGGCGACGTTCTGATTAGACATTTCATGCGTGAAACGCGTCAGCGCGGCGTCGCTGGTCGAAATCAAAACCTCGGTTTGATCGGCGGCCGACAACTCCAAGAGCCGGGTGGCGATTTCTTCGCGAACGGCGCGGCGGGCATCACTCACTATAGCCCACTCCAACGCTGACGCCGCGAAACCGTGCGGGTGCGGCGGCCTGCGTCGTGCGTCCGGTCTGCATCGGTTCGCCTTTTCCGCAGTTCGGCGTTCCCCAGGCAAACCACGACCGCTCGTCGGCGATCGCATCGCACGCGTTCCAAAACACCGGCGTCATTCCGGCGTAGGTCGGGTTCTTGAGCAGTTTTCCGCGCTTGCCGTTTTTTATCTCCCAGCCCATCTCGCAACCAAACTGAAAATTCAAGCGCCGATCGTCGATCGACCACGAACGATTGCTTTCCATGTAGACGCCGTCTCTGACGTCGTCGAAGAGGTTTTCGAACGGAACGGTGCCGGGGAGCAGGTTGAGGTTGCACATCCGGATCATCGGCATCCACTCCCAACCCTGCGCACGAACGCATGCGTTGCTTTCGAGGCCGATCCCACGCGCGGTATCGTTGCTCATTTCGTACCCAGCCAGCACGCCGTTGCGAACGATGTCGGATCGAACCGATTTCGTGCCTTCGTCGTCGTAGCCGCAGGTTGCCATGCCCCGGTCGAGCCCGTTATCGACGACGATCGTGACGAGATCCGATCCGTATTGTAGTTTTCCGAGCTGACTGGTTTCGAGAAAGCTGGTGCCGGAAAAGTTGGCCTCCCACCCCATCACCCGATCGAGCTCGGCCGGATGTCCGCACGATTCGTGAATCTGCAGCGACATTTGCGAGCCGCCGAGAATGACGTCCAGCGTTCCGCTCGGGCACTGTGGGGCGCGCAACAATTGGGCGGCCTCGCTTGCGATGCGCGGCGCGCCCTCCAGCAAGCGCGCCTGCTCGACGATTTCCCAACCGCCCGACTGATAAAGCCCGACGTCGCCGGGGTACGTCCGCACCTGAACGTCGTCGTTTCCAATCGCCATCGCCTGCAGACCCGCACCCGACTGGCAGATACGCTGGGCGATGCGCGAGCCGATCGTGCTGAAAAAGTATTTGTCGGCCCGCCACAGGTCGAGCCACGCGCGTCCGACCGCGATCTCCGGCGCACCGTGCAGTAGCCGTTCGGCATCGAGCAGGAGCGCGAACCGCTCGCTCAGTGGAACGTCCGCTGGGTCGCGTTGCAACGGCGTGTGGAAGGTGTCGACGTACGGTTGGGCGGGAGCGGCGCCGATGCGCTGCCGGCCGATGGCCGCGCTCGCCCGCGCGATCTCAACCGCTCGAGCCGCGGTCGCATCGACGCCGGCGTCGCTCGTATCCGCGCTAGCGGCGAATCCCCATGCCCCGTCGACCAAAGCACGAATGCCGAAGCCCGTGCTGCTCGCATCGGCGAGCGTCGCTACGATGCCGTTCCGTACCTCGATCCGCTCGGTCCGTACCGACTCGAAACGAACGTCAGCATAACTCGCGCCGCGCGATCGAGACGTATCGAGGGCGCGCCCCGCAAGACTTTCAAATTCCACGCTGATGTCGTTCCTAGTTCCCCGCAACCACGGCTCGGACGTTTCTCAGGACGATCTGCCCGCTCGACAGTTGCATTCCCTTCGGGGGAAGTACGTAAATAGCGAGCAATCGTTCGGCTTGGGAGCCCTCGGCGGAAAATCGCACGATGACATGGCGCCAACCCGGTTGATCCAGCAGGGTGGCGTCGGCCAGTACGTCTTCATTGATGGCGTTGCGTAACGCGTATCGCAGGCGCGACGCGCTTCCGTCGTCGAGCACGTCGAACGACAAGCCGATCGAATCGGCGGGCAGTGGCAGATCGGCCATCGCGTATGCCGCGCGCTCGTTGCTTCCGAACGAATACGTCAGCTGCACGCAGCTGCGGCACTGCGAATCGCGGCTCAGACTGCCGCTGCCGCCGCGGGGCACGGTCGAGAAGCGCGCACGGTCCGCAAACGGAAGCGCAACTTCGTGCGATCCAACGGTGACGCGCGTGCTCGCGGAGACGCTGCCGACGCGGACCGCGATCTCGGCGTCGTGCGATCCTGCGCGAAATTGTCCCCGCCCGTCGATCGATCCACCCTTGGCTTGCCACGGCAGGATGGCCGGAAGTGCGAGCGTGTATCCGCGTGCATCGACTGCGTGGGCCGAGAGTTGCAGGGTCCCGCCATTGTCGACGTTGGCTTTGGGCGGCTCGATGGCGACGCCGGCCGGCGCCGACTGCACTTCGACCTGAATCGCTCCTTTGAGCGGACCGCTCCGCATCAAAATACGACCCGATCCGGGAGCACGAGCATAAAACGAATTAGCGCGAAACTCGCCGAGGGAACCGGGCTCGACGGTGGCCGAAACGGCGCCGGCGGCGGCCACGTGATTGGCTGCGTCGACGGCAGCCGTGCGAAACGGGACGACGGCACCGCTGACGGCGCGAATGACGCCGGGCTGCGCGACCAATCGCACGGCGGGTCCGACCGGCGCAGTACTATAGACGAAGAGCCCGTTGCCGACCGCTCGCTCGAGGCGGTCCGATGGGCTGTTAACAACTTCCGACGACGCATCGCCGAGCCGGCGAACCGCTATGGTCGACGATCCGCCGCCATCGAATGCCAAACCTTCGCTCGCGCCGAGCGCGCGCATCAAGGCGGCAAATTCGCGCCGCGTCAGTCCCACGCTGACGGACGGTTGGCGCCCGTCGACTTCGATGAGAAAGAGGCGGCCATCGGATGCGATCGCGGCTCCCGTGCAGGGAATGCGCTTATCGTACTCGCCCCCATTCGGGCCGTTGGGATCGTCGTTCCATTGTCCGGCGTGCAGGATCAGCGGGCCGCCGCCGATGGCAGTGGCGATCGCGTCGAGACCGATCGGTGATAGGTCGCCGCTTGCCGTCACGACGTCGCCGGTCGCCGGCAGGTTCAGCAGGCTGTAGGCACTGGGACCGATGGCGACGTAGTATCCCGCCGGCTGCGACGACAAGTTATCGGCAACGCTGGTGACACGATAGCGGGTCAGCGGAGGCGTTCCGCCGAGCGGTTGGATTGCGACGAGCGTGACGTTCTCGAGCGGTGGAACGGTTCCGTATGCCGGCGTCAGCAACGAGGTGCCGCCGTCCGGCGGCGACTGATCCACCGCGTCGAGCGAAAGCGTTCGATCGCCGATTTGGATCTGACCCATGAAGCTGAACTCGGCGATCTGCGGCATACCGTCGCGAGCGATCGCGAGGGCATAACGGTTTCGCGGCATCTGCAACATCACGCCGCCGCGCACGACGATATTGGTGGGCCGGTAGGTGTTGCCGATGTCGAAATAGTCGCCGTTAATGCCGGCGACCGCACCGGTGCGTTTGGCCATCGAACCAACCGTCTCGCCCCGCGACGCCAACGCATCGTGAGCGAGGACCTCTTCGACTTTCACGTCGCTGCGCCGCGGTTCGACGGCGACCACGCGGACGATCAACGGGCCGATGGCGGTGCGCATCGCGTACTCTCCAAAGCTGATGCCGGGAGCGATCGTTTCGATCGTCGGCGCTTGTTGGACGATTTTTGGAAATGGATCGCCGGGCGATAGCTGCGGCGGCAGTTCGGCCGCCATCGCCGTCAGCGGCGCAAGCACGAGGGCTGCAACGGCGACTGCGAGCAATCTCATCGGGCGCCCGATCCGCGAGCCGGCCAAACCGCTACCGCGAGCGGATACGTGCCCGTTCTAAACGGCGCGCCGGCGACGCGGTGCAAGCTCGCCGTATCGAAAACGTCGACCGCGTCGTCGCGGGCGCACGGTACGTAGAGCCGCCGGCCGTCCGGTGCGAGCGCGGGTTTCCACGGCGTTCGGCACGTCGGCAGCGCCGGACGCTTTGGTTTCAACGTTCGCGCGTCGAGCACGTCGACGACGTCCAGCGACTCGTCCGTTACGAACAGGGTTCCGCTTGCCGCGTCGAGCGCCACTCCGAGTGGAAACGTCAGATCGCCGCTTCGAGCGACCACGCGCGGTACGGCACGCGCGAGATCGATGGCGACGGCGCCCCCCGGCGCAGCAAAAGGCGATCCGGCGCTCTGGTTCGATATTCCGTATAGGCGCAAACCGTCGGGTGAGAGTGCCAGCGAAAAAATGCGTGCGATCGCCGAAAAGCGGCGGACGACGCGCATCGAACGGGCGTCGACCGCCGCGACCGTGCCGTCGTTGACGTTGGCCACGTAAACGATGTGGCGGCGCGAGTCGATGGCTAACCCCTCAGCGGTTTGGCCGGTAACGACGTGACTGATTTGGCCGCCAGGAGCGATGCGCGTCAGTGCTCCGTTGCCGTTGACGTCCCGGTTCGTCACGAAGATCGCCCGCGTGGCGTCGTCGATGGCAACTTCGTCGCCCAGCGGGACGCCGTCGACGTGTGAAACCGACCATGGCGCTAGCGACGCTACGGTGACCGCGGAGCCTTGCGTATCGGTCGCGGCTAAGCGTCCCGTCCGGTCGATGGTCGCATCGCTCGGTGCTCCGCCGGTTGATAGAACGCCGAGCACCGAGAAGTCGCGCGCGTCGTGGAATACGATCCCGTCATCGTAACTCGCCACTGCCAGGAAGGCGCGCGCGGCCGACGGCGGATTTCCGAGGCGAACGCTGCGGACCGCTAGGCCCATGGCGTTGCCCGCAATCAGGGTGGCGGTTCCCGGCGTAACGTTTTCGGGCACGAGGTACCGTCCACCGTCGCTCAAGCTGCCGGCGCCGGCGAGCGCGACGCGATAGGGCACTGGAAATCCGTCGACGCGCACCGGAATGATGCTGCCGGCAAAATACGGCCAACGCGTCGCAGCGATGTTTCCGACCGCGCGGTATCCCGGCGGCGTGCGGTCGATGCCCGCGCAGAGCGCCGGCATCGCCAACCCAGCGAGCGCGAGCGCGAGCGTGCGAGAGCTCAACCTTGGAAGTATCCGATAATGAGAAAGACGACGCCAACGACGCTGACCGTGCAGCCGACGGTAAGGAACGCGCGCGTTCGCACCAGCGTCGAAATCGAAACGAGCACGATGGCGATTTCGAAGAACGTCGTGGCAAGTTGGAGCGTTTCGTAGGAGCGGAGCACCTTTTCCGACTGGACGTCGTCCGCTTCGGAAGACGCCTCGAGCGTCTGCGCTTTGGCGAGCACGGCGGGCGACGTATCCCGCTCGCGATTCGCCAGCTCCACCAGTGCTTGACGGCCTGCCTGCGTCCGCGAAATGTCCGAGGCGATGAGGGTTTGGGCCACTTGATAGCGGACTTGCTTGGCTTCGTACTTACCGTAGGCGTCGGAAGCGCGCGCTTGGGAGAGAATCGCTTGGTTTTTCGTGGTCAGCGCCTCGATCGAGCGGTGATGCGCGAACAGCGTACCGAGGGCTGCTAAGACGGCGACGACCGCGATAACGACCGACGTGATACGATCGCCGCGCGTCGCGGCACCGCGTACCTCTTCGGCCTCCGTCAAGGTTTTCTGCACGTTTTCCGACACCCGCGATTCCTCAGTCCTTTCGATCGACGATCGCGTCGACGCGTTGGAGACCGTCGGCGATATCGGTTCCCGGTGCGACGGCCGTCTCCATCGTCCTGCGTGGATCGAGAGAGAAGCTCGCAAGCCGATAACCTTCGAACGTTCCGGCAATAACGTTACCATCGGGATCCACCGCAAACGCACGGCGCACGGCGTTGTCGAAAACGATCACGTACATGCGCAGTTCGAGCGCGCGAGCGCGGGCGATCGGCTCGGTCCAGGCGGATCGCTCGCCGGCCGTCCATACGGCCAACGCGTAGCCCGCCCGCCGATAGCCGACCAGACCGGCGGGGTCCGACATCTCGGCGTCGCCGACGTTGGCGGTTGGTATCGCGCGGTCGAGGAGCGCTAATCGCACGTCGTCGAACGGTGCGAGCGCGTACGCATCGTCGAGCAATGTTAACCGTGCGTCGACGTCGGATGGCAGCGAATCGGCCGAAATTGCGAGACGCAACGGCAGCCCGCGGGCGGCGGCGCGCCGAGCGGGCGCGGCCAACGTGGCAGCGCGATACGGGCGTGCCGAATCCAGAGTAAGTACGGCTTCGAGCGTTTGCGGGTCGCCTTCGCAAGCGATGGAAAGTGTCTCGCCGCCGGCACCGACGATTTGGCTTTTGCCGCAATATGCGACCATTCCCAGCTCCGTACCGCACTTGTTCGCGGCGACGAAGGGAACGCCGTTTTCGCGCGCGCGAACGCGCGCGAGCAAGTCGGCCTGTACGTTTTCGAGTGCGCGCGGATTTCGTCCGGTCGTCACCCACGCGGTCGGCATAACCAGCATTTCCGCTCCCCGATCGACCAGGGCGCGCGCGATGGTCGGGATGCGGCCGTCGGCACAAATCATGATGCCGAGCTTGCCGATTGCGGTGTCGACGGGTGCGATTCGATCTCCCGGCTCGAACCACAACCGATCGAAATGCCAGAGGAACACCTTGTCGACGCAACCGGCGGTCGAACCGTTCGTATCGATTACGATTGCGGAATTGCGCAGTGATCCGTCCGATTGCGTCACCGCACCCGTTACGATGACCGTCCCGGTCGCGCGCGCCAGGTCGCGCAGCCGATCGAGCGCGCCGTCGATTGCCGCCTCATCGAATCGAGCGCCGGCCAGCACGTAGCCCGGAAAGGTTCCTTCGGGAAGCACGACGAGATCGGCGTTTTTTGCCGCGCGAGTCGCGGCATCGACGATCGTGCCAAGCGATCGTTGAAAGTCGTGCGGGTCGTGCGCGCGCAGCTGCACGGCAGCAACGCGAATCGAGCGAGCCATGAACGTGTCAGCTTCGTGGCGGCAACGCAAGCGCCCCTGTGCGGCGGGAAGGCGGTTGCGCACGCGGTGGGAAACCTGTATCGCTCATGCGCGTTAGTCACTCTAGAGGAGAATTATCGCACGTGAGACGTACGCTATTTGTGTCGCTGATGGCCCTGACGCTGGGAGCCGCGCTCCTCGTCCCCACTGCTGCGGCGACCTCAGCGACCTCAGCACCCGCCGCCACGGCGACGCCGTCGAAGAAAGACCCTTGCGGCGACACGAAGAGCAAGTGGGCGCATTTTCAATGCCAGGAGTATAATTCATCGGCGCCGGGCGACGAGTATTTCGGCCGAATGAAGATCAGCTACCTCGGCATCGACAATACGTTTAAGGACGGCTCGATCAGCGCCGGTGCGTACACCACCGACCCGAAGGTCATCGCAAAGCTGATGTTCGCCGATGAAGCGCTGCAGCGCTGGGCGGCAAAATACCCAAGCGACCCGGAGCTGGCACGATCGTATTTCCTCGGCGTTCAAGTTTTCCGTAAGGTCTATACGCAGCCCGGGCAAGAACTCGCATGGCACTACGTACAAATCCTCATCACCAAATATCCAAAGACCTATTTTGGAAAGAACGTCAAGGCCTCGGTGGCGAGCGGATTCACCGAACATTGGTTTGCGTTGCCGCAGCTATGCCCGACGCCGTTACCCAAGGGTGTGATGCCGGAGAAGAGTCCCAGCGCCACCGCGTCGCCGACGCCTGCCCCCGGCCAGCCAGCCATCGACGTCATCACTCCGCCGTGCGTGCAGCCTTCGCCGCTTGAAACGCCGTCGAGCTCACCGTCACCGGCAACAAAGGGCCATTCTTCGGCGCCGGCCCCGATCTCGTCGCCGGTACCTTCACGCCGGCCGTAAAAAGCAAGCCGTTTGGAAAGTGAAGACCCCCGGTCGGTCGACCGGGGGTCTTTCATCTTGCGGACTAAGCTGAAGCTAGAACTTCAGGCCGAGACCGACGTACGGACCGCTCTCGGCGAACGGTGACGGTGCGCTGGCTTGCGCCCATCCCTTGTCGCCCAGGAAGCCGCCTTCGATGAAGAGCGGGATCCCCTGGAACGAGTACACTACGCCGACGTCGTATTTCAGAATGTCGTACGACAAGGTAAACGGACCGGTCGGGCAGTTATTCGTGCCGCACGTTCCCTTCACCGACGGATAGTAGTACGCGCTCCCGTAGAACGAGAACGGGTGGTTGAGGTCGGGCAGTTTCTCGAGACCGAACCCGACGTTGTTGATCGACGGATATCCGGCATTGTTCGAACGCCAGAGATAGCCGACGCCGATGTAGATGCGCGGCTGCAGTACACGCAGGCCGACGCGCGCGTCTAGATCGTAGTCACGCATGTTGAACTGCGGAACGAACGTTTGGAACTGTCCGCCGATCGCCGTGACGTTGCCGCCCGGATGCGCGTAGTTATATTGACGATAGTCGCCTTCGACCATCCACGGCAGGTTGAACAGATCGAACTCCACCGCACCGTGGAGACGGTACGAGAAGCCGTTACAGGTGTTGCATGCCGTAGTGCCGGGGCTGAACTCGTTATAGACCTTCGGCGAGATGATGTAATCACCAGCGACGTAGAGGTCGTGATACGGGGTTGCCATCGGCGTTGGGGTCGGCGTCGGCGGCGGCGGCGGTGGGGCCGTTGCCGGCGGCGGTGGCGGCGTCGCGGGAATGTAGCGCACGACCACGAGATGGCGGTCGGCCACCCACAGTACGTACGCTCCCATGCCTTCCGAAATTACGCGGACCGGCACGAGCACGTTGCCTTGATAGATGATCGGCGGAACGTCCAGCGGACGCGATTCGCCGTTGATGATAACTTCCGGCTTACCGACGGTCACTTTGACCTCGGCGCCGGCTTTACCGACCGTCACGGTCTTACTCCCCGCATCGTACGACACGGTTGCGCCCATTTGCTCGAACATCGAGCGGAGCGGAATCAGGAGCGTGCCGCCGCGAACGAGCGCGGCGAGAACGCGAGCCTGCTTCAGAACATCGGGCTTGGTGTAGACGTGGTGGTCATTGTAGAGAATCGGGATCTGACCCGACGGCGGGGATCCGAAATTCGCCGGCGGAGCAGCCATGGCCGGGCCCTGATCCTGCGCGATCGCGTTGGTTCCAATGTTGCCATGCGACGCTTGGGTTTGGGCCGCGACCGCGTTGAGCCCTAGGCCGGCTGCCATCAGCAGGGCCAGAGCTCCGGTGCTCAGTCGCTTCAATGTGTCCTCCTAGCTAGCTAGTTAATGAGACCTTAGCTGTGCCCCGGCATGCTTCCAAAGGCCCCTGGCCGGGGGCAGTCCTGCCTCCTCTTTTCGGGAACAACCGTTTGCCCCCCCTGCAGCGCGAGCCGGGGGAGGCGGGAGTAGGGTACGGTCCCCCCTACCCTACCGTTATGTCAGCTTTTCTTCAAGCTTTGCGAGAAACTTGGACCGGTCGATGATGTAGCGCTCGTGGGTCCCCTCGGCGACGGCCTCGCGTTCGTCGAAGACCTGGACGGCAAAACTGACGCGGGGCCCGTCGATCATGACGACCTCGACTTCGGTTCGCACGATGAAACCAACCGGCACCGGCTTGTGGTGCTCCAGGTCGATGTGCGTCCCGAGGGTAATCTGGTCGCTGCCCAAAACCGGATCTATACAGTGGATGGCGGCGCTCTCGACTAGCTGGACCAATACCGAAGTGGAGAGGACATCGACGCCCCTGTTCCCGGCTTTTTCGGCAGTCATCCATTCTTCTACGCGATTCTGGAGGCTGTACGAGCGGCCGATGTCGAGTTTCGCGCTCATGCCCGGACAAAGTACGCCCTGCAGACGACGACCTCATTCCTGGGTTGTGTGAGGGTCGGCAGAAACGAGAGGCTTCCAAGGGGAGGCCAAGGTTTCGAACGCTACGCTATGAATCAAATGCCAGCCGACGGCGTATATCTCGGTGTAGCGCTCGACTGAAATAGGAGAAACATGCAGTATCAACGGCTGGCGATCGCCGTACTCACGGCGTCGCTCGCGCTCGACGCCTGCGGGGGAGGCGGTGCGCCCAAAGGGCCTCCGCCACTGAGCGTGGACGTGGGGTCTGCCACGCGTCAGAACATCGCGACCTATCTGACGCTCGATGGACAGATTGCGCCGAAGGAGCAATCGACGCTCGCGTTTCAGCAGAGCGGAACCGTTATCAAGGTGAACGTGAACATCGGCGACGTGGCGCCGAAAGGCCAACTGCTCGCGCAGATCGATCCGTCGACGCTGTCGGCGCAGCTGTCGCAGGCGCAGGCTCAAGCTTCCCAGCAGTCCGCTTCGGCCCAAGGTGCCGTGGTCGGTTTGCCGGTTCAAGTTCAGTCGAACAACGCGGCCGTCCAAACGGCGAAAGCCGCGCTCGACAACGCGAAGCTCGTGTACGAACAAAACAAGCAGCTTTTCAACCAAGGCTACGTTTCGCAGACGGCGCTCCAGCAATCGCAAGCGTCGTACGTTCAAGCGGAGTCGACGTACGCAAACTCCGTAGTAGCGCTGCGTAACAACGTCGTCAGTGCCGAAAACGTCAAGGCTCAACTGGCGGGAGCGCAGGCGGCGTCGGCGCAAGCGCACGTGCTGGCCACGCAACTATCGCAGACGGAAATGTACGCACCGTTTGACGGCGTCATCTCCAATCGTTTGCTCGATCCGGGAGCCTACGCTAGTCCGCAGCAGCCGGTCTTGACGATCTCGCGGATCGACATCGTGTGGATCAATATCAACGTTCCCGACGAGGACCTCGCCTACGTACGACCGGGTACGCTGATCAAGTTCCGCACCTCTTCGCTGGCGAACCGCGAGTTCGACGGGCGAATCCAGACCGTCAACGCGGTCCCGACTTCGGGAACGCTTTCGTACCTCGCTCGATTGCAAATGGTCAATCCCGGAGACATTCTGCGGGGCGGCATGTTGATCAGCGCGACCTTGCCTAAACAGATGGCGAACAACGCGATCGTCGTCCCGCGCGGCGCGGTCGCGCAGACCGAAAACGGCTCGATCGTGTACGTCGTCAACGGCGACAAGGCCGAGGCCGTGCCGGTGAAGGTCGGCGTCGAAACCGACACGCTCGCTCAAGTGATCAGCCCGAAGGTACAACCCGGCACCCAGGTCGTCACGACCCGACCTGACGCGCTCAAAGACGGCAGCGTGGTTGCCGTGAACGGCACGCCCGGGCCGAGCCCCAGCGCCGGCGGAAGCGCGTCACACTGATGCGATCGATATTCGGCCGCTTCCTCATCGCGGCGATGGGGTTGAGCCTTCTCACGCCGACGGCAGGATTCGCACAAGGAACTCCGGGCGCGCAGATCATCATGCCGACACCGCAGCCGATGCCGACGTCGGGTGGCACGCCGCTTCCCTATCCGGCCTACGGCACTCCGGCGCCCGACGTCGCGCGCCTCAAGCAAAAAGCCGGCGTGCCGACCAGCGTTTCGCTCCAGCAGGCGACGAAGATCGCGGTCGCCCTGTCGCCGGTTTTCGCCTCGGAGAATGCCCAGTGGGCGGCGATTCACGCGAAATACTCTGCCGAGAAGCAGGCGCTCTATCCGGGAGTCAGCGGCAACGCGACGATCGGCAAAGCCTACCAAAACGGCACCCTTCAACTCAGTACCGCCATCCCGAGCGCAACGCCAGGTTCGGGAATCGCAAACACCAGCACGACGGCATCCGAGACGGCGTCGATTACGATCCAGCAACTCATCTACGACGGCGGGCGCGTCATCGCCGCGATCCATTCGGCTAAGTCGGCCGATTATTCGGGCCGCAGCACCCTGCTGCGAAACCTTCAGACGCTCGCGCTCAACGTCGCCACCGCTTACTACGCGGTGCTGCAAGACAACGCCACCGTCGTTGCCGATGCCCAACTCGTTAAAGAGTTCGAGGTCAACGAGCAGTCCGTTGTCGCGCAGATCCGAAACGGCGCGGCCGCGCGGTCGGATCTCGCCGGCGCGCAATTCCAAACCGCGCAAGCTCGCGGCAACCTGGTCACCGCTCAAGGCCAAGCGATCGGCGCCCAAGCGACGTTCGCGACGACGTTGGGTCTCGACGCCGACGTCGCGGTGCAACCCAAGCCGCTGCAAACGCAGGCCCCGACTCCCAATCCGGCGTACGCCGCATCCCTCAGCCGCGCGCTCCTCCTGCGCCCCGACTACATCGCCGCACAGTACACGGTCGAATCCGACAAGGAAGGCTTGCGCTACGCGAAACTTGCGCGCTTTCCAATATTGACCGCCGGTATCACCGACGAAGTCAGCCGGAACTTTGGGTTGTTCACGAATAACTATTTAAACAGCAAGACCATCGGACTGAACTTGGCGATCCCCATCTACGATCAAGGTCAGACGAACTACAACGTCGCGGTAGCTGCGGCGACCCTCGATCAGGCCGTGGCGGGGCTCAACCAAAGCCGGCTCCAAGTCGAGTCCGACGTTCGCTCCGCGCTAGCCAACTTGATTTCCGCCCGAGCGCTGCTGGTTCAGACGAATTCCGAACTGACGGCGGCCAAGGTGTCGCTGGATGCGACCCAAGCGCAATACAAAGTCGGCGCGACGACGATCATCAACGTCGTCACTGCCGAGGCGAACCTGTCGACGGCCCAATCCGATCAGATCCACGCGCTCTACGGCGTCCAAAACGCTCAGCAAAACTATCTCTACGCCACCGGCACGAGCGACTTACAGCTGTAAGTTAGACGAAGCCGAGCGGGCCGGTGGGAGTCCCGCCGGCCTACCGGACACCGACGATTACAGGGCGTGCCAACTGAGAGGCTAAACTCTAGCGCTTGATGGCTTCTAGCGCTTCCGCCGTGCCGGCGGCGGTCTCCGACCCAGTTAATTCGGCCATTTTGGCGGTATCCGAAGATCGTCTCACCGGATTTCAGCCCGACCCCTTCGGTGAGATCGCGGCACGCTCGGGCGTTGACGCGGACCTCGTTCTCGAGCGCGTCGTTGCGATGCTGGGCGCCGGTACGATCCGGCGCGTCCGGCAGACGGTCATGTCTACGAACTTGGCGCGGGGAGCGTTGGTCGCGTGGCAACTGAGCGAAGATCGGCTCGACGCGGCGTTCGATTTCATGTTTCGCCAGGACCCGTTCTCGGGCCACGTCGTGGTTCGCTCCACCGACGCTGCATCGCCGGGCAGCACGTACCGCCTGTGGACTACGCTGAAAGTGCCGCAAGGATTCTCCCTGCGCAAGCACGCCGAGCTGTTGCGCCGCGAAGTCGGCGCCGAACGTTTCCGATTGATGCCGGCGAAGTTGCTGTTTACCCTTGGGGTCGGCCACGTGCGGCGCCGCGGGCTCGAGCCCGGAGCGCGCGCTCCCGAACGGGGAGAGCCGCAACATACTGAGTTCGTCGAACTGTCGGCGTTGGAATGGCGCGTGCTGGTGTCGCTCAAGCGAGAGTTCACGCCCGACGAACTGATTCGCGATCTGTGGCGCGCGCGCGCCGCTGAGGCCGGCGTCGACGCCGCCACGTTTATCCGCGTCGCGACACAGCTCAACGAGCGCGGCGTCATCGGCCGCTTCTCGACATTCCTCGAGCACGTCAAAGCAACCGCGAACGACGAGCGCGTCACGCGCTATAACGCGCTGTTTCACTGGGCGGTACCTCCGGGCCGCGAGATGGATGCCGGCTGCGAAGTTGCCCGTCATTACGTGATCACGCACGCATACTGGCGCGAAGGCGGACCGGAGTTTCACGACGTCAACATCATGGCGGTCGCACACGGTACCGAAAAGCCGGCGATGCTCGCGCACAAAGCGGCAATCGACGAGCACCTGCGCGAGGCCAGGATCGAGTTTGGCTATACGAACGTTTTTTGGGGCGGCCGTAGCGAGATCAAACCCTCGGAGATCGCACCGGACGCCTATCGTGAGTTCTGCCGCAGCCGCGGCGTCGATCCCGAAACGATGCTCGCCGAATCAGGCGAGGAAGGAGCTTCGTCCTGAGTAAGCACTTGGCGGCCGGCCTGCTGGCTGCGTTCGGCATGGCGATGGTTCTCACCGGCTGCAGTAAGGCCGGAAACGAAAACGGCGGCGCCGGCGGCCGACATCCCTGGACGCAGCCCGGCGTCTTCCGTTTTTCGGAAGCGGCCGATCCCAAGAATCTCAATCCTGCATTAAATTCCGCTTCGCCGACGCTCGACCTGGCCATGTTCGTCTACTCTTGGACGATTCGCTACGACAGCAAAGCGCAACCCTTCCCAGATGCTCTGATCGAAGTTCCGACGCTGGCCAACGGCGACGTCAGCAAGGACGGCTTGCTGTTGAAATACAAGCTGCGGCACAACATCAAGTGGCAGGATGGCGTGGCGCTGACGTGCCGGGATCTCAAGTTCACCTGGCAAGTCGTCATGAATTCCAAGAACAACGTGATCACGACCGATGGCTATAAAGACATCGGCAGCATCGACTGCAGTAACCCGTACGTCGCCGTCATTCACATGAAACGTCTTTACGCTCCGTTCTTACAGCAGCTGTGGAGCGTAAACGGCAACTCGCCGATTTTGCCCGAGCATTTGCTGGCGCAGTACAATGACGATAAAGGATCGTTCAATAGCGCCGCCTACAACTCGCTCCCCGTCGGAAGCGGTCCGTTCAAGGTCGTTTCGTGGCAGCGGGGACAGGAAGTCCGTCTGGAAGCGAATCCCGACTTCTACCTAGGCAAACCGAAACTCAAAACGGTCATCTATCGGATCGTCTCCGACGAGAACACCGAAGAGGCGGAGCTGCAATCCCACGAGCTGGACATGCTGGCTCTGGGAACCGGGCTCAAGTGGCCCGAATACGTCGCCATGGCCGCCGATCCGAAGAACGGTTTGGTCGCGATTCGCGTCGACTCTTATCAGTGGTCGCACATCGACTTCAACCTAGCGCACCCGATCGTGAGCGACGTCAACGTCCGTAGGGCTTTGGCCTACGCGACCAACCGTCAGGAGATCATCGACAAGATCTCACATGGTTCGGCCATCGTCGCGGAGACCGATCAAAGCCCGAAGCTGTCGTGGGCGTACACCAACGACATCGTGCACTATCCCTTCAATCCGGAGAAAGCCAAGGCGCTCCTGGACGCCGACGGCTGGAAAGTCGGTCCCGACGGCGTCCGCATAAAGAATGGACAACGCCTTGAGTTTACGTTAAGCACGCAAACCGAGTCGAACCTTGGAAAGGCCCAGCAGACGCTCCTTCAGCGCGAGTGGCGCGACGTCGGCGTGCAAGCCGACATCAAGAACTATCCAACCAGCCAATTTTTCGACAACTCGACCAACGGCATTCTGCAGGGCGGTCACTACGATGCCGCCGGATTCAGTTGGATTGGCGCGGCCGATCCCGACGACAACGCGATCTATTCGGGCGACAATCTGGCGCCGCACGGACAGAACGCGATGATGTGGAACAATCCCAAAGCCACCGCCGCCATGGCGGACGCGCTCAAGACCGTCGATCAAGCGCGCCGCAAACGCGACTACATCATCGTCCAGCAACAATTGGCGCTCGACGTTCCGACGATCATCATTTCGTTTACGCGCGTGCCGTACGTCTACAACAGCGATCTCAAGGGATTCGATCCTTCGCCGGTGATATCGGCTTTTTGGGATCCGTGGAATTACTCGATCTGACCTCGGGTGTCGCTAGCCGAAGGAGCTTAGAATGACTCGGAGCGCTCGCGCCGCTCAACGCGTATTCGCGTTCGTCGTCGCCGCCGTGGTGTTGTCGGCCTGTACCAAGGGCGGTGCCGGCGGCACCGCGGCGAAGACGCACTCGTTGACGGTCGCCGACGGTTCGGGCGACGTTACGAGCCTCAACCCGCACCTTTTCACGGAAACGACGCTGGGATATATTTCGCAGCTGTCGCAAGCGTATCTGGTGAAATGGGGCTCGGATAACCGGCCATACGCCGAACTCGTTACCGAAGTGCCGACGCAGGCCAACGGCGGTATCAGCGCAGATGGGAAGACCATTACCTGGCATCTACGCCACGGCGTACGCTGGTCCGACGGAGCGCCCTTTGACGCCGACGACGTGGTGTTCTCGACGAAAGTCGTTTTAAACCCGGCGAATAACGAGGTCGGCCGCGACGGCTGGAACTTGATCCAGAAGATGGACGAGCCCGACAAATACACCGTTGTTTATCACTTGCGGACGCCATATGCGGCCTACGAACCGACGTTCTTCGGAAGCGCCGGTGCCAACCCCGACGTTCTGCCCAAGCACCTTCTGCAAAGCTATCCGAACATCAATCAGGTCGCGTATAACGCCAAACCGGTCGGCATCGGGCCGTTTCGCATCGTCGCTTGGCGCCGGGGCGACAGCGTCGAGCTCGAAGCCAATCCCTATTACTTCCGCGGCGAGCCCAAGATCCAGCACATTTCGTTCAAACTCATTCCTTCGCGCGATACCTTGCTCACGTTAATGCAAACCGGTGAGGTCAAGCTGTGGCCCGAAGTCCCATCGTCGTATCTTACGCGAGTGCTGGCGCTCACGAACGTTCAAACCGAAATCAAACCAAGCCCGTTCTACGGGCACCTCGATTTCAACGTGACCCGGCCGCTGGTGAGCGACTTGCGCGTGCGCCAAGCGATCCGTTACGCCATCGACCGTCCCGGGCTCGCGCAAAAAGTCGCTCAGGGTAACGCCATCGTGCAAGAGAGCGTTATACCGCCCGTTAACCCAATTGCCCCCAAAGACATACCGCTGGTACCCTACGACGCGGCGAGAGCCAGGCAACTCCTCGACGCGGCCGGCTGGAAGGCCGGCCCGGACGGCATTCGGGTGAAAAATGGACAGCGACTATCGCTGGAGTTTCCATACTATACGGGCGTGTCGACGGCGGACGACACGGTTGAGTTCATTCGCCAGAACTTGCGCGCCGTGGGGATCGATATCCAAACGCGAAAGTTCGCGCCGGCGGTGTTCTTCGCTCCCTACCAGCAGAACGGCATAATCTACGGCGGCAAGTGGGACATGACGATGTTCTCGTGGCAAGCCGATCCCGTTGGCGAGATATCCAACATTTGGCAATGCAACCAAATTCCGCCTAACGGGCAAAACGTCGCGCACTTCTGCAACGGGCAGTTGGATGCGCTGCTCGAGCGCTTCAAAGTTACCTACAACCAAGAGGAGCATCGGCGGCTCCTCGATCAAGAGGTCAAGATCATCGACGCCAACGTCCCGACCATCGTGCTCGACGTTCTCAAGAACGGGTACACGCACAGCCCGAACCTCACCGGTTACGATCCGGGCGCGTGGACGGCCTTCGACAACATGATGACCTCGGACATCTAGGTTGATTTATCCCGGCTCATCGTCGACTCAGGACTCGTGTGCAGGTCACACGTCGTCCATCGTCTTCTCGATCCGGAATAAATCAACCGTCGATGTGCCGGCGGCGCTCGGACGATCGTCGCCGGTATTTAGATTTTTTAGCTTACTGGAGGTGCCTTGAATGAGCAAGTTGAGTTTGCGTGCGGTTGCGGTCGCCTGCGCGGCGGCGATCGTCGTCGCCGGCTGTTCGAAGTCGCAATCGGGAGAGGCAACCGGAGGGGGACGCTACAACTCGTGGACGGTTCCACACGTGCTGACGTTCTCCGACGGCGGCGACGTCAACACGCTCAATCCGCACCTCGGGCAGTTCGCTACCATCGGCTTGTTATCGTCGCTGACGATGGCGTGGCTGATCAAGTGGGACGAGCACAACAACCCGTATCCGGAGCTGGCAACGGCGGTGCCGACGCAAGCAAACGGCGGCGTGAGCAAGGACGGACTGACGCTCACGTTCCACCTGCGAAAGGCCGTCAAGTGGTCGGACGGCGTTCCGTTCGACGCCGACGACGTCGTCTTCAGCACGAACGTCGTCAACAATCTGGCGAATAACGAAGTCGGGCGTACGGGCTGGGATCAGATCGTGAAGATCGACGAACCGGACAAATATACCGTCGTCTACCACATGCGCAAACCGTACTCGCCGTTCGTGGAAACGTTCTTTTCGAGTGCCGGGGCAAACCCGTGCATCCTTCCAAAACACCTGCTCGCAAAATATCCGAACATCAACGACGTTCCATACAATTCGCTTCCCGTCGGAATCGGGCCGTTTAAGTACGAGCGATGGGATCGCGCAACGCAGGTCGTCATGGTCGCCAATCCGCTGTACTTCCGCGGTGTTCCGAAGCTAAAGAAGATCGTCTATAAGATCGTTCCCGACCGGAACACGGTGCTGTCCCAGTTGGAAGCGCACGAGCTGGACATGTGGTATTTGTTCCCCGGCAACTACTTGCAGCGCGTTGCGGGGGTGACCGGCTACACCATCAGCCGCCGCCCGAGCTATTATTTCAACCACATGGACTTTAACTTGCAGCGGCCGGCGTTGAAGGATCCGGTCGTCCGGCAAGCTCTTCGCCTGGCATTGAACCGGCCGGAGCTTATCGCGAAAATCGGCCATAACGTCGGCACGCTGTCCGACGTTACGACCCCGCTAGCGGCACCATATGCCGTCACGTCGATCCCCCCGACCAATTTCGATATCGCCGCCGCCAACGCACTGCTCGACAAGAACGGTTGGGTGAAAGGCCCCGACGGCGTGCGCGCCAAGAACGGCGTGACGCTCGCCCTCGATCTCGCCACGTCGGCGGGAACCGCCGACGTCGACGAACAGATCGAACTGATCCGCGATTGGTACCGGCAAATCGGCGTTTCGTTGAACGTCCGGCGATACCAAGCTCCGCAGATGTTCGCACCCGAGCAAAGCGGCGGTATTATCTATGGCGGGAAGTGGGACATCGTGTTCTTCGCATGGTTGAACGACGCGATCGGCGACTATTCGTCCGAGTACGGTTGCAACGGCTTCCCACCGAAGGGCCAGAACGACGTGCGCTGGTGCAACCAACGCGCACAAGCGGCGATGGACGCACTCTACGCGCACTTCGATCAGGCCCAGCGCAACAAGGACGTCCTCGTCGTCCAGCAAGAGTTTGTGAAAGACGTGCCGTCGGTCGTTACCTCGCTGCGTGAAGATCTGATCGCCTATAACAAGGACCTCAAGAATTTCCACCCAAACAACATCACGCCGTTCGACAACTTCATGGACGTGGATATCTGAGGCGCTCCTTCGATATTCGCCGGAGCAAGTGAACCGAGGCAGTTAGGCTCCGACGACCTACTGCACTCGTTTCACGTCGTATCGCTGGAGGTAGACCGACAGGCTGAGCAGCGCGCAGCCGCTAAGGGATAGGGCGCGCAAGAACGCCCACACCGGATTGACGCCGAGAAGCCCGGTACGCGCCTGTTCGTCGCGCCACACGGCGGCGATCGGCGCATCCGCCGCAGCGCGAAATGCTCCAAGAGCATCGGGCCAGACCGGCACGGGGTGTCCGGAACTTAGCCAGGCGGCAAGCACGAAGACGATCGCGAGGACGCTGGATGCCGTCGCGATTTGGGGCCAACCGCCTTCTTCGCCCAATGCCCCGAACGCGCAAACGGCGGCGGTCGCCAAAAGTGCGCTCTGCAGAATTCCAGTCGGCCGCTGCGCGAGTCCGAGCCAGTCAATCGCGACCAGCAGCGTGGCGGCAAGGGCGACGGCGCGGACGTTTCCGCGCGTCCGCACCGCGCACCAGCCGGCGGCGAGGTACGCTACCACCAAATCGTGTTCGTGAAAGAAGCTCGATGCGAACGGTGCAAGCGGCGCGATCGCAGCGAACCGGGCGATCGGGTCGGCAATGCGCCGCCACATCGCGACGATCGCCGCGACTGCGACGATTGCGGTCGCGATCGCAACGGCCGTCGCCGCCGGCGCCGCCATTCCGGCGCCGTGCGCGATCGCACCCGGCGTGAACTGAATCGCGCTGAGATGCTCGGCATTGTCGTGAGGCAGCAAACGCCGCAGGTACAGGACCGGCCACTGCCACCCTAAAAATGCCACGCCGGCCGCGTACGTTGCCGCCATTCCGAGAATCATGGCAATCGTCGCCCGATTGCGTCCCAGTTGAGAGACGAGTCCGAAGGCGGCGTTGGGTTGAAACAACGCGACGAATGCGGCTGCCGCGCGCCAAGGCACGCTCAGCGGCATGGCGACGGCGACCGCTGCAAGACTGGCGATGAGCGCCACTTGTCCGAGTGCGAGGGCGCTGGTGACGGGGCCGAAGGCCACTGCCAGTGCGATGGCCGCAGGAAACGCGGACGACCAGAATCGGGAGTTCGCGGCGCGAACGGCGATGGCGGCGAGCGCGAGTGCCGCAACGGCTAAGAGCGCGACCCACAATCGAGCTGCAAGGACGTATGGAAGTCGAGCCAAGAGGCTCCAAAAGATCAGCGTCGCGGGTGGGCCGACGAACGGCAACATCTCGTCGTGCGACGAGTCGACGTTTGGGACGCTCCGCTCGATACTCCATATCGCGCGATCGTACGGATCGCCGCCGGCGTTCCAGGCCGACCCGGCACTCCAATATGCTTCGAAGTCGCGTAAAAATGGTCCGGGAGTTTGAGCCGGGCGAACCGCGAACACCGCTACAGCGATCAGGGCGAACGCGAGCAGGGTAAGCCATCGCGTCACCAGTTCGGCGCGCCTGACGAGCCCGGCGCGAGTGCGGCGTGGGCGCGTCCGAGCACCAGCAACAAACCCAGGAGCGTCGCGAGGTACCAGCCGCTGATGCGCAGCCGCGCCGAAAACGTCAAGGCGGCCGCGCGCGGATCGACCTGACCTCTCCATGCCGCAAGCATCGCGGGAACTCCCAAAAGCCCGATGATCGCAACGAAGAGAATCGGGATGTGGAAATAGACGGCAAAGACGACGAACGCAAGAAACCCGCCGATCCACAGCGGCGGCCAGAGCGCACCGATGATGCGGCCACCGTCGAACGGCGGCATCGGAATCATGTTGAAAAGATTCAGAAACGCCGACAAGTCGGCGCAGGCGTACCAAAACCGATCGTGAGCGATCATGCCGATGGCAACGCAGGCGGCCGCGAGTCCCATGCCGGTCAGCGGTCCGGCCAGCGCGATGTTCGCATCGTGTTCCAAGTTCTCGGGCGCCGCACCGGCGGTAAAAGCACCGAGCAACGGGATAAACGACGGCAGCCGCACCGGCAGACCGTACGCTCGAAAGGCGAAATAGTGGCCGAGTTCGTGCGCCAGCAGTAACAGCATCACGACGACGGCCAGGCGCCAACCGAACAGGGCGACGTAAATCCAGAGCGAGAGTAGGAACGTCCAGCTGGGTGCAAGCAGCTTTAAACCAACGAGCAGTGCGAGCTTGAACTTGAGGAGAAAAGCGAGGATTGCGGCACCCGCGGTACCGATGGTGCCGCTAAGAGAACGGCTTGCCGGTTTCGGCGCGGGGTCGTCGGAAGGCGGCGGCGGAAGGTGATCCACCGCGTTCTCTTCAACCGCGCACGAAGCCAATGCCTGTTATAGCGATCGTCGGCGGCGGATTCGCCGGCACGGCCGTTGCACGAAGGCTGGAGCGGCGTTTGCGCGCGGATGAAGCCGAAATCGTACTGCTTTCGCGCGAGAACTATACGCTCTTTACGCCCATGCTCCCGGAGGTCACTTCAGGCGAACTCGAAGTGCGCCACGTCGTTACCCCGATTCGCGCGCAGTTGCACCGAACCACCTTCATCCTTTCCGAAGTCGGCGCGATCGACATCGAGCGTAAAACGGTCACGTACCGGCACGTCTTGACCGGCTTGACCCGAACCCTTGCGTACGATCACTTGGTACTCGCGCTCGGCTCTTCCACGTCGACGTTTGGACTTCCGGGAGTTGTCGAAAATGCGTGGACGCTGAAGACGCTCGAAGATGCCGACGCGCTGCGCAACCACTTGATTTGGCTGCTGGAACTCGGCGATACGCTAGACGATCCCGTGCGACGCCGGCAACTGCTCACGTTAGTAGTCGTCGGCGGCGGTTTCACCGGAGTCGAAACGGCCGGTGAGATCTTCGAGCTCTTCCGCAGCGTCCTTCATTTCTATCGCCGGATCCGCCTCGAAGACCTGAAGATGATCCTCGTCGAAGGCGGCCCGGCGTTGCTCTCCGGTCTCCCGCCCAAGATGGGCGAGTACGCGCGCCGCATTCTGCAGCGGCGGGGCATCGAAGTGCTTACCGGCGACGGCGTGACGGGTGCCGACGCGGGCGGCCTCAATTTGCAAAGCGGACGGCGGATCGACTGCGCGACCATGATTTGGAGTGCCGGCGTCGCGCCGTCGCCCACGATCGCCCGGATCGGCGTGCCGAAAACCAAGCGCGGGGCTGTGGTTACCGGCCCCGATATGCGCGTTGAGGACGTGCCCAGCGTTTGGGCGCTGGGCGACTGCGCCTCGATTCCCGACGGGGAAGGGGGCACGTTTCCGATGACGGCGCAGCACGCCATCCGTGAAGGCCCCCACCTGGCCGATAACCTCGTCCGCGTCCTGCGCGGCCGGCCGACCGAGCCGTTTCGCTATCGCACGCTCGGCATGATGGCTGCGTTGGGCGGCCGCCGAGCGGTGGCCGAACTGCCCGGCAATCGCGTCCTTACCGGGTTTTTTGCCTGGTTTTTGTGGCGGACGTACTATTTAGCGCGCCTGCCCGGCCTCGACCGGCAGCTGCGCGTGGCCTTCGACTGGACGCTGGAACTATTATTTCCCCGCGATATCGCCGAATTACGCGTGAACGCGGCGCACGGCGTTAGCCATGACCCGGCGGCAGCGCCGTAGAAGCGTTCTAAGCATGGAACTGCGCGAACCTATCGAGCGCCTGATCCGCGATCCTAAGGAGTTCACGCGCGCCGTGAGCTTTCCGGATCCTTCGCAGATCCGCATTTACGACGAGACGTTGCGGGACGGCGAGCAGATGCCGGGCGTGTGTTACACGCCCTCGCAGAAGCTCGAAATCGCGCGGGCGCTGGCCGCGATCGGCGTGCACGTGATGAGCGTCGGCTTTCCGGCCGCCTCGGAAGGCGATCGCCGCACCCTCCAGCTGGTTATGGCTGCCAAGCGGCGCGGCGAACTGGGCGACGTCGAGATCGTCGTGATGTGCCGCAGCAATCGCAACGACATCGACGTGACCATAAACACCCTGCGCGAAGCCGGCATAGGTCCGAACGAGGTGACGTTTTTCATCTTCACCAGCGGCAGCGACTTACACCTCAAGTATAAAATCGGCAAGACGTTGCTTCGGTTCGAAGGGCGCGACGAGCGCGATTGGCTCGATCTTCCGCTCGATTTCTTTCGCGACGCAAACATCCGGCTGCAATGCGACGCCATTCGTCACGCCCGCGAGCGCGGCGTCGAACGCGTCGAGTTCGGCGCGGAAGACGGCAGCCGCGGTGACGTCGACTACTTCATTCACTACTTCAAGGCCGGCCTAGAGGCCGGCGGACTACGCCCGGCGTGGCCCGACACGGTCGGCACGTTGACGCCGGAAGCGACGCGCTGGTACTGCACGCGCATCGTGGAAGCGTTGCCCGAAGGGCTGCCTATCGTCGCGCATTTGCACAACGACTACGGGTTGGGAACGATCAACGCGATCACCGCAACGGCCTGTGGCTTCAAAGTCGTCTCGGTGACCGCCAACGGATACGGAGAACGCGCCGGCAACGTGAAACTGCACGAGTACGTCGTGGCCTTGCGCGTGCTTTACGGCCTCGAAATCCCCGGCTTCAAGTACCACAAACTACGCGAGCTCGCGCGCTTCATGGAGCGCATGAGCGGCATACCGATGCAGCAGCACGAGCCGATCGTCGGTTCCAAAGTCTTCGCCCACGAGTCGGGCATACACACGCACGCGATCCTTATCGATCACCGCATGTACGAAGCCGTCCCTGCCGACCTCGTCGGCGCCGAGACCAGCTTCATATTCGGAAAGCACTCGGGAGTCGCGTTGGTGGAGGATACGTTGCGCAATCAGCGCGCGCGGCTCCAGCGCGCCGGCATCGAGCCGACGAACGAGCTGGCGCATCGCGTGACCGACGAGATCAAACGTCTTCGTGAGGAGCGCGCCGCCTCGAGTAAGAGCGAAGAAGCCATCGAGCTCTACGAAGAGGCGATGCGCAGTCTATCGCTCGATGCCGAAGACGTCGTCGCCATCGCGCTCGCGCTCGGTGCGCCACAAGCGGCCGCGGCCGCTACTTCGCCGTAATCGGAAAGTCGAAAGCGGTTTTCGGAAACGGTTCTGCTACCAACACGAAGCTCCACCACAGGTCGCCTGCCGGTTTAAAACCATATCTCTGCATGAGATCGCGCACCATCGCGCGATGCATGCCGGCGACTGCTCCGGCGTGCGCGTCGGCCCGCGACAGCGGATCCATGCAGTCGTAGCTGGTCCCCATATCGATCGAGCCATCGTGGTATCGTGCGATGAACGGTGCGATACAGGAGTGTTCGCCGGCGATCCACGGCGTGGGTGTCGCGGCGGTGAGGCGTTCCACGGTGAGGTCGACGCTGCTTCCACGCGCGTGCGGCGATTGTTCCGAAAGATAGCCGAGGGCGAACAGACGCGTTTTGTCGACGCGCGGATAGTACTCGGTTTTCATGCGCTGGTCGGACGCGTTCCGGCTCCAGGCAAGGAGCGCTTTAACGGCGCGTTCGGGACGATAGCAGTCGTACACGCGCAGGGATAATCCCGCTGGGAGCAGCTCTTGCTGCGCCTTTGCCAGCGCGAAGGCCGCCGGCTTGGAGAGGATGCACGCCGGCGCGAGGTAGCCGGGGAGCGGGCGGCCGACCAGATTGTGCGATCCGGTATAGCGGATGTCTTGTACGATGGTCGGCGCCACGTCGGACAGATACACGAATCCGAGCGGCACGGCGGTTGCCGGCGCGCGGGGGGTTGCCGCGGCACAGGCCAGCGCCGTTAACAGCGCGATGACATATTTCACGCTTGACCTCCAAGGCGCCACGTCGCGACGAAAGCCTTGAAGACCGTGGGGAAGTCACCGTGCGCGAAGCGAACGCTGCGCGCCCCGGTGCGCTCGAATCCGGGGATCGTTTCGACGAGGTCGGCTTGCTCGGTCTTCACGAGGTCGACCNNGTCGACCTCGAGTGCGATCGGGGGATCGAATCGGTAGACGTGCGCATCAGACGCGGCGGCGACGGCCGCTCGCGCCCCTTCGCGGATCGCTTGCTGGGCGGCTGCGGGCGACATCGACGTAGCTGCGAAGTTTCCAATCGACTCCTTGACGACGACGCCTCGGACCCACGGCATTAGCGCGCGCACGCCGTCGACGGTCGTGCGGTCACCGGTGATCAGCAACAGCGGGATGCCGAAATGTCCGATAAACGCGGCGTTGAGGACCGCTTCGCTGCAACGAACGCCGTTGACGCGCACATCGTAGACGACCGATGGGGTGTACGTGTGGCAAAGCACCGCGTCGGCCTCTCCCGCGCCGCCGTGATATCCGACGAAAAACGCGCCGTCGAAAGACGAATCCGCGTCCTGAACCATCGAAAACGGCTTGCGGTTTCCGAAGATGACGCGGACGTCGTCGGGCAGGTCCTCGAACAGCAGATTGCGCATCGGACCGTGCGAATCGTTGACGACGACGTCGCCGGCCCCTCCCGCCCGCGCGCCGTCGATCGCGGCGTTGACTTCCCGGGTGTAGTAGCGACGGTAGATCGCATACTCCGGATGCGGCGTACGGGCGTCGACTTGTTCCCAGGCGCAAACGCCGGCGACGCCTTCCATATCGCAGGAAACGTACAACTTCATCGCATCGTCACCTTGCGTTGGCCGCCGCGCCCATCCGGGTGGCGGCGATAAAGGCTCGAAGCAAACCGGGATAGGTGGGGCTGGTGAAACGTACCGCTCGCGCGCCGGTGCGTTCGAAACCCGGCATCAGCTCGATAAAATCGGCATTTTCAACGTTGACCGTCTCGACGACCATTTCGAATGGAGATTCGAACGCAAACGGCCGCGCATTTCCAACGCGCCCGATCGCCTCGGCCGCCGCCGCGCGAATCGCCTCCTGCGCGGCGCGGGGCGTTAACGAATTGACGGCGGAGTAGCCGATCGCATCTTTGACCGCCACGCCGACGCACCACGGCATCGCCCGCGTCGTTTCGTCGACGGTCGTTCGATCGCCGGTGACTAACATGACGGGAATGCCGTAGCTGCCGGCGAGGGCGGCCACCAAGAGCGCCTCGCTGCACGGCGTGCCGTTTACGGTTACGTTATACAGGGTTTCGGGGCTGAACGTGTGCGAAAGGGTGGCCGCGTCGCCGGCTTTTGCGTGGTATCCGGTCAGGAATGCGACGTCAAAGCCGGCCTCGAGACCTTGCCCCATGGACCAGGGCTTACGCGTCCCGCTCGTGACCCGAAGATCGTCGTCGGCAGGCAACTCGTCCCAAAGGAGATTTCGCATGTCCCAATGCGAATCGTTGACGAGCACGTCGCGGATCCCGGCAGCGCGGGCTCCCTCGATGGCGGCTCGCACTTCTTGCGTCATGTATCGCCGGTAAATCGGATACTCGTGCGGGTCGCTCGGATCGCATTGCTGCCAGGAACAAACGCCGGCCGTGCCTTCCATGTCGCACGAAAGATAGAGTCTCACGCCGGTCGTTACGGACTCGTGGTTTGGCGCAAGGCGTCGCGCGCTTCGGAGAGGCCGGCGGCGGCGGCGACGTTGTGCGGATTGACGCGCAGCGCCCGGCGATAGAGCGGAATCGCGTCGGCAAACCGGTTGGCAGCCAAGTACATGTCGCCGAGTTGCGTGATGGCGACATCGTCGCTGGGATGGGCTGCGATGCGTTCGCGCAGGCTTCGGAGTTGCTCGACGACCGCCGCCGGCGGGCCGCCTTCGACGTTCGCCTGCGATCCCTGCTGTTGCGCTTGCATGCGCCCCGCCGCGTCGCCGGGCTTGGCCGCCTTGCCGAAGACCGACCCGGTTACGCCAAAGCCTTCGGCAAGCAGGTACGCCATGATTGCCAAAAAGAGGATTGCAACGACGGCATAAATCGGTATCGCAATGCGCGGCGGCAAGCCGCGTGGAGGCTGCGAGAGCACGAAAGAGTCGGTTGGACGCGCGACGAAGACGCCCCTTGCCTGACCCGCCTTTTCGCCTATGACGACCCTCCCCACCGAACCCGATCTGCAGCTCATCTTCGCGCGGTTGAACTACGAGTTTTTCAACGGCGAGGTTCCCGATTGTCGCATTCGCTACAACGAGCGCTTTTCGAACTCGGCCGGTCGCATCAACTACTCCGAACGTCCGATGACGATCGAATTGTCCCCGAAACACTTTCGCGCCTATCCCGAAGCGCTCGAGGAAACACTCCTGCACGAGATGATTCATGCGTGGTGTTTCGCGCGATTTCGCGATATGGGCCATGGCGCGCGCTTCAAGAAGAAGCTTCGGGAGTGCGGCCTTACCTCGATCTACCACGAACTGGGCAACGTTCGCCCGCTGCGCGAATCGAACCGCCGCTACATCCTGCGCTGCGAGCGGTGCGCTTTCGAGGCGCTTCGTAAGCGCAAACCGGCGAAGCCGGCGAGCTGCCCGCGTTGCAACAAGCGGCGCTTCGATCCTCGCTACCCGCTTATCATCTACGAAATCGTCGAAACGCGGGTCGCGGGCGACACCGTGGAGGGATTGCACGCGGCAGTCAAAGGGCGGTAGAAGACGGTCTATTTTACGACGAAGCGGTAGAGTTCGAATACCGCGTCTTTGTCGAAGCCGAGATGCGTGTAGAACCGGGTGAGGTGGGGCTCGGAGAAAGGCAGCTCGACCAGGATGGCGCGCGAGGCCGTTTCGTTGGCAAAGTCGATCGCGGCGCCGACCAAACGCTTGCCGACGCCCCGCTCGCGAACGGCAGCGTCGACGTAAAGGTCGCTGAGGAACCACTGGCGTTTGGCATACCACGAGGAAAACAGCGGGTACAGCTGCAGAAATCCGATCGCGGCCGCACCTTGGAATGCGGCTAAAACGGTCGATTCGCCGCGCTCAAGCCGTTCGCCGAGAAAGCGCCGCGAGACGTCGAGGTCGGGCGCTTTGGTGAAGAACTCCCGGTAGGCGTCAAAGAGCGGCGCAATCGCGTCGAGATCGTCGAGCGTCGCCTTGCGAACGGTCATCATGGGGATGGGATGCGCCGCCACGGCCCGGAACCCTCGGCCCCACGGTACGACCTAGGTCGAGGCAGAGAATCTTCGCTTCGGGCGAAGATAGACGGGCCATGACGACAACTACACGCATTTCCCCGAACTCGCCTGGCGTGCGCGTCGAGAGCGACTCGATGGGGACGATCGACGTACCCTCAAACAAGTATTACGGTGCCCAGTCGGCGCGCTCGCTCGTGCACTTCGACATCGGTGACGGTGCGTGGCCGCGCGACGTCATGCCGAGGCAGGTCGTTAAAGCGATGGCGACCCTCAAGAAGGCCGCGGCTCTGGTCAACCGCGAGCTCGGAAAACTCGATGCCGAAAAGGCCGAGCTGATCGTCAAGGCTGCCGACGAGATTATCGCGGGCAAGCTCGACGAGCATTTTCCGCTGAGGGTCTGGCAGACGGGCTCGGGGACGCAGACGAACATGAACGTCAACGAAGTCATTTCGAATCGTGCGATCGAGATTGCGGGTGGTGAGATGGGCTCGAAGAAGCCGGTTCACCCCAACGATCACGTCAACATGTCGCAGTCATCCAACGACACGTTCCCGACCGCGATGCACGTGGCGGCAGCCGAAGCGATGGTCGGCATGCTGCCGGCGGTGGAGGCGTTGCGTAACGCGCTGGACGTCAAGGCCAAGCAATGGTCGCACATCGTCAAGGTCGGACGTACGCACTTGCAGGACGCGACGCCGCTAACGCTCGGTCAGGAGTTTTCCGGCTACGTCTCGCAGCTCGACCGCGCCATGGTCGCTTGCAAGGAAGCCTTGAATCATCTCTACGATTTGGCGATCGGCGGCACGGCGGTAGGCACTGGCCTCAACGCGCATCCCGAGTTCGGAGAACGCACGGCGGCGAAGATCGCCGAACTCACCGGGCTGCCGTTTCGCTCGCATCCTAACAAGTTTGCGGCGCTGGCCTCACACGACGACTTCGTCTTCGCTTCGGGCTCGCTAAAAATGCTGGCGGCGGCTCTCATGAAAATCGCCAACGACATTCGATGGCTAGCCTCGGGTCCGCGAGCCGGCATCGGCGAACTCACCCTGCCTGAAAACGAACCGGGCAGCTCCATCATGCCCGGCAAAGTAAACCCGACGCAATCGGAAGCGATGACGATGGCGTGCGTGCAGGTCTACGGCAACGATCTCGCGATCTCGTTCGGCGCATCCCAGGGCAACTTCGAACTCAACGTTTTCAATCCGGTCATGATCTACAACTTCCTGCACTCGACGACGCTGCTGCGCGACGCGTGCACCATGTTTCGCGAGCACGCCGTCGAAGGGCTCGAAGCCAACGAAGAACAGATTAAGAGCTATCTCGACCAATCCCTGATGGTCGTCACCGCGCTATCGCCCCACATCGGGTACGACAAGGCCGCCCAGATTGCAAAGCACGCCCATCATCGCAAGAGCACGCTGAAGGAAGCGGCACTGAGCTTGGGCCACGTCACCGAAGAAGAATACGACAGAATCGTCGTTCCCAAGGACATGACCTCACCGAAATAGCCACCACAGTTGGCGACGCGAACGGCGACCTGCCAACGTCGGGTCGTTTGCGTTTTCGGGTCCGTCCGAAAACGCTACTGCATGGCGCGTCGCTCTCGGCATCCGGCCTCCGCTCCGCGTCCACAGCCCCTCAGCGCGGTACGTCGCACCGCCTGCGCGACAGTGTGTCGTGATGCCGTCCTTCGACTGCTACAGCCCGTCGATTTCGAAAGCTTCGGCGGTTCCGCGGTACGTGCCGATGCCGACGACTCCACCGTTGGGCGCAAATGCGTAGGCGCATTCGAAGCGCCAACCCGGTGCGTTCACTGCGTCGTCGAGGCGGCGAAGCGTGCTGCCGTCCCACAAGAATGCGTAGTGGCGCTGATGTGCATCTTCGAGCGTTCCGGCGACGCGCTTGCGATCGTCGATGGCGTAGCCGACGCTGAGGGTGTCGTTCGGCGCCAGCTCGACGACCGACCCATCGCCGCGCCAAAATCGCGCGTGCGGGGCAACCCCGTAGGCGGCACCCGGCAGCACGTCGGAACCGGTGGCGGAGCCGGAAGCGTTAATAGCGAGCGCGACGCCGGGACCGAGCGGCTCGCGCGAGCGTTCGTTCCAACGCATGGCGACGAAACGCTCGCTGCTCGACACGACGTTGGATGGCGCCGGAACGTTGGCGATGTACGCGGTGTATCCGGCAGTATAGAGTCCGGCCGTTCCAAGCGCGATGCCGTTGCCCATATTCAAGCATTGGCGGCTGCGCAGATGGAGGACGACCGGGGCGTTCTGGCCGCTGATATCGTCGAGATTTACCATTGCCGGCGAACGCATCGTCGCGATGAGCGCGCCGTTACTCAAGACGCCCGCAACCGCGGGACCGATCGATGCATGCGGGAAGCTTTCGCACGAGCTTAGGTCGATCGGCTGGGCGTGCGTGCCGTCGAGGCGGCGCGGCCGGTCGGCGTTGACCAGCAGTGCACCGCTCTGGTCGAATCCCGCAATCGATCCGGAAACGGTGGCGAGAGTGAAACGTCCGCCGCGATCCCACAGACCTGCGCGACTATGAAAGCCGCCGACCGTGACGGTCGCAGCGATCGTTCCGTCGCTGGAGACGCTCATCATCGAACGCAATCCCAACGGGTCGATCGTCGCATGCGGCGGTAGCGGCAGCATGCGAACGGCCAGCGGGCGCGAAACCGCCGCGCGCGGGCAGCAGACGACCGCGATCGCGACTGCCAGCGCTTTCGCATTCACGCTAACGCTGCTCGTCGCGGATCGCCGGCGTCATCACGGCCGCTAGCGCGATGACGATGTAGCCGATGCATGCGATCCACATGGCAGCGAGCGGGCTGCGGGTATCGGCAACCCACCCCAAGATCAGAACGCCGGGCGCCATGCCCGAAAGAACGAAAAGCCGAACCGCGCCCATGACCCGTCCGATCATGTGCTCCGGCGTCACTCGCAACCGGAAACCGATGATTTGGGCGATTTCAAAGTTTGCGATCGTATTCGAGAGAGTCCAGAACAGTGCGACCAGCCAAACGTTCCGGACCAGAACGACCGGCAGGAAGGCGACAGCATCGAGCAAGTACGCAACCGTCAGCGCGCGTCCGAACGGCCACCGCGTAGCCCAGCGCGACGCAAGCCACGCGCCCGCAACCGCGCCCGCTGCCGAAATGCCGAAAAAGATCCCCACGACTTGATCGCTAGCGCCGAAACCTTTCTTCAAAAAGGGAATGAGAATCGCGTAGCACCCGAAGCCAAAGACGTTAAACGCGAAACCGGCGAGAGCTTGAGCGCGCATGCCAACGTCGCCCCACAGCTGGCGAAAACCGAGCGCGACGTCCGCGGCCAAGTGGCGCGGCGTGGGAACGCCCTGCACGGCGTCGGGTCCGAGCGACGGTATGCGTGCAAGCGATAGTTGCGAGGCGAGATACGTCAACGCGTTGACGATCAGGGCGGGCAACGGTCCGAAGATGGTAAAGACCGCACCGCCGATCACGGGGGTGACGAGACTCGACGCATTTTCCGACGCAATCAAGACGGCAATCGCTTCGGTGGAGCGCTCGCGCCCCAGCAAATACGGGATGCTGGACGATTGGCCGCCTAAGAAGGCGGCCGCGCAAATCGAGATGACGATCAAGCCGCCGTAAATCATCGGAAGGGTCAACACGTGTTGCCAGTAAGCGACGGCGAAAAAGGCCATTACGGCAAACCGGATTGCGTCGCAGCCGATCATCAGCTTCCGGCGGTCGAGCCGATCGGCCAGAGAGCCGCCGACCAGCGAAAAAAGCGAGAACGGCACGATCTCGCAGATGAACGCCGCGCCGGTCGACAGCGCCGAATGGGTCAGATGGTACGCCAGCAACGGAACCGCGAGCGTGCGCAGGCCGTCGCCGAGCAAGCTGAGCGACTGTCCGACAAAGTATTGCCGGAACGCGCTCGACGCAAAAATTCCCGGCGCTTTCGGGCTCGCCGCCCGGCTCATAGGTGGCGCCAGACGAGCGACCCGGCGACGGCCACCAGCGCGAACGCGACCACCAGCAGCAGATGCGGCGATTTCATTTTCAGAGAGAACCGCGCACCGATCGGTCCTCCCAGCAGTCCACCGGCCACCAGCGGCACGATGTCGTTCACGTCAATGTCCCGCTGTAGCGCGTGCACGGCGAGCCCCACCGGGGACGTCAATAAGATGCCGAATTGCGACGTGGCGCTGACGGCGTGAATCGGCAGCTCGGAGAAGTAAAGCAGGGTCGGTACGAGAATCACGCCGCCGCCGATTCCGAACAGGCTGGAGAAAATCCCAATCAGGAATCCTAAAAACAGTGCGGCCCGGTACGACATTCCCTTGATCGCATGCACGTGCTCGTGTTGCGGCCGCCCGCGGAGTCGCTTTTCGGCGTTCCACGCCATGTCGATGGCAACCGCGAACAGCAACAGTCCAAGAATCCAGTCGAAAAGGCGCGGGGTGATGTGCAGGGATAGGATGGCTCCGATGATTCCGCCCGGCAACCCCCCTGCGGCGATCAACAAGCCAACCTTCAAATGTACTCGCCGCTGCATCAGGTACGCAAACGTGCTGCTGGCGCCGCTTGCGACGATCAGCAGCAGCGATGTGCCGGCCGCTTCGGCCGGCGCGAGCCCCGAGAAAAGGCGCAACGCGGGGACGAGAATGAAGCCACCGCCAAGCCCGACCATCGACCCGAACGCGCTGGCGAATAGCGCGAGCGCAAAGAGTGCCGGCGCGGAGTTCACGCCGGTTTAGGCGGGCAGAAGCCGTACGGGAGTTCCGGCGGCGTCCGTCTTGAGAGCTTTGACGTTATAAACGGCGATGGGCCGGTTCTTGCCTTTTACGGTCACCGCGTCAAGCGGCTCGACCTCGACGATAGCCTTGCACTCGGCATAGGTCGTCTCGCTGATGATGATCTCGCCACCCTTGGCGACGTTGTAGAGACGTGCGGCGACGTTGACGTTGTCACCAATGACCGTGTAGTTCATTCGCGAGGTTGCGCCAAGATTACCCATCACGACTTCGCCGGTGTTAATCCCCATTCCGACGGTGAACTCTTTCTTCCCAGCGGCTCTCCAGCGCTCGCTCAGTTCGAGGATTTTTTCTTGCTGCTCGATCGCCGACCTTACCGCATTCCGCGCGTCGTCGGGCGTTTGGTAGGGTGCCGAGAACACGGCCATGACGCAATCGCCAATGAATTTATCGACGTATCCACCGTGTGCGAAGACGATCTTGCACATTTCTTCGAAGTACTCGTTGAGCTGATCGTAAATGTCTTCGGGGGTCATCGATTCGCTCATAGCGGTGAACCCGCGAATGTCGCTGTAGAAGATCGTTGCCTTCACGCGTTTGCCGTGCAAGGCGAGCGTCCCGCGAGGATCGTCTTGATTGAGAATGTCGGCGACGACCGCCGGACTGACGTGCATGCCGAATAGGTTGGTAACCATTCGGCGCTGGGAAGCTTCGCTGACGAGGCGGTAGGCGGCGACGAAGGCTGCGCCCAAAAGCATCGATAAACCAACGTGCACGAGATCCAGCCAATACAGGCGCGCGACGAAGAGCCAGAGGTTGAGGTACGCGTACGCCGCCGCAGCCACCAGCGCTAGTGCGATCGCCGCACCCGTGCGCACCAACAAAAATCCGAGCGCCAAAAGCAACGGCAGCGAGATCACGAGCGCGAGATCGAGCCACAGGGGCGCCGGTTGTAAAAAGTATCCGCGCAGAAGTTGATCGCTCAAGCGCGCGTTCACGAACAGGCCCGGCACGCGTCCGCGCCCCGGAGTGGTCACGAAATCGCCGAGATCTTGTGCGGTCGCGCCGACGAACACTAAGGCGCCGCCGGCGAACGGCCGGAGGTCCGACGGCGTGCTCGCCATGACGTCGGACAGCGAGATGACGCCGCGGCCGGCAAATGCCTGCGTGAACACTTGCGTACCGGTCGCGAGGTCTTGGTGGGCGGCCACTTTCGGCGGCAACAGGAGTACCCGGCCGTCGGCGTCTTTCGGTATCGCGGCGGTTGCAACCGGACGTCCCTGGAACGTTGCAACCGAAGCGGCGGCGAGCGATAGGAGCCGCTCGTTGCGATGGACCCCTTGCGCCGACGTGTCGATTTCCACTGGCTGACCGATGAAATATCCGCCCGGCGTATCGAACGCGTCAAATCCAATGCCCTTGGCAACGTCTTGTAAAAGCGGGAGCGGCCGTTCTTCGCCGATTCGTCCGCCGGTCGTGGTGTTCAGCGGAAATGCAAGGACCGTGGGCATCCGTCGCAGCGCGCCCGCAAAGGCGGCATCTTGCGACGGATCCTTGCTCGGTTCCAAGAAATCGATATCGAACGCGACGGTTTTTGCGCCGGCAGCCTTGAGCTTGTCCAGGATAGTAGCGTACACGCTCCGAGGCAGCGGGAATCCCATCTTGCGGTAGGTGGCGTCGTCGATGGCGACGATCGCTAAATTCGGATTCGCGGTGCCGTCGTAGGTGGGGTGTCCCAATCCCAGCTGGCCGGCAGCGTCGAGGGCGCTAAAGTGTGCGGCCAGATCGGCGATGCGATTGGCAACGGGAAACGTCGCGGGTGGAAGTACGATGAGGAGAGCGCCGACGGCGCCGGCGGCACCGCCCAAGAGCAGGGTGACGAGCAGCGCTCGAAGCCGCGCCGGCACGCTAGTGCCTAACTCGAGCGCCCGATATAGCGGCGATCGCGCGTGTCGATGCGGATGACGTTGCCGCTTTCGACGAACAGCGGCACTTGGACGGTCGCCCCGGTTTCGAGCTTAGCCGGCTTGGTGGTGTTGGTCGCGGTGTCTCCTCGAAATCCCGGATCGGTCTCGACGATCTTCAACTCGACGTGCGCCGGCAAGTCCACGCCGATGGGAATGCCTTCGTGAAACTGCACGTCCACCACCATGCCGTCTCTGAGAAAGTCGGCGGGATCGCCGATCAGGTCGCGCCCAATGGTGACGTTTTCAAACGTCTCCTGATCCATGAAATGATAGCCGTCGGCGTCGTTGTAGAGCATCTGCATTTGCCGGTTATCGACGGTCGCTCGCTCGAGCTTTTCGCCTGCGCGAAATGTGCGTTCGAGGGTCGTGCCGGTTCGCACGTTCTTCATGCGGGTGCGCACGAACGCCGACCCCTTGCCGGGTTTGACGTGCAGGAATTCGATGACGGTCCACAGTTGGCCGTCCACGACGATGGTGACGCCGTTACGGAGGTCGTTCGACGAGATCATGACCACCGCGAGATACGGGCCGCGTTATGGCAAGCCCTATCTAAGGAAGCGTCGATTTCCCGCCGGCCCCCGAACGTTTGAACGGGCGGATGGGGCCTTCGGTCCCCGCTCGCAGGCGCACAAGGTTTTCACGGTGCGTATAGATGACGAGGAACGCGGCGAAGACGCCGTACGCCGTGAAAGCGCTCGAGCCGGTGAAATACCATAGCGCGACCGGCGCGAGCACGCTGCCGAGCATCGATCCGACCGACGAATATCGCGTCAGGAGTGCACCGAGAATCCATCCGCCGACTGCGACCAGGCCGGCCGGCCAGCTCAACCCCAAGATCGCGCCAAACGAGGTTGCGACGCCCTTGCCGCCGCGCCAGCTCAGCCAGGGAGAGAAGCAGTGTCCCAAAACGGCTGCCGTCGCCACCATCGCTTGGAACGTCTGCGAGCCGTGAAAAAAGGCCGCTGCAACGAGAACGGGAGCAAAGCCCTTGAGTGCGTCGAGGACGAGCACCGCAGCACCGCCGCCCTTTCCCAAGGTGCGCAGCGCATTCATCGCGCCGATATTGCCGGAACCTGCGGCGCGGATATCCGTGCGGTAGAAAATGCGGCCGATGAGGTAGCCGAACGGAATCGAGCCAATCAGGAAAGCGACGGCTACCATCGCGGGCCCCGCGAGCGTGCCGATCATTCCGCGCTCGCGCGTTCGCGGTGTGGACGAAATTCGAGCGTCAGCGGTACGCCTTCGAAATCGAAATGCTGGCGGATCACGTTCTCTAAAAAACGGCGGTAGTGCGACTGGAGCAGGTCGGGATCGTTGCACGAAAACACGAAGACCGGCGGATGCGTCGCGGGTTGGGTGGCGTAATAGACCTTGAAGAGTTTTCCGCCGATCGCCGGCGCCGGATGCGCAAGCACGGCGTCGCGAATCACCGCGTTCAACTGCGGGGTCGGAACCCGCCGGTCGAGATTTTCGCTCACGTGATTGACGACCGGCATCAAACTTCCTAGCCGGCGATGCGTCTTGGCCGACAGAAACGTCACCGGGGCGAAGCGCGCGAACGGTATGAGGTCGCCGATGACGCGCGTGAGTTCGCCTTGGCTGAACTCTCCTTGCTCGCGAACCAGATCCCACTTATTCCCCACCAGAATCAGGCCTTTACGCTCTTCGATGGCGAGGCCCGCCAAGCGCCGGTCCTGGGCCGTCACGCCGATCATGGCGTCGAAGACGAGCAACGCGATGTCGCATCGAGCTATAGCTTTAAGGGAGCGGAGCGCGGCGTAATACGCGATCGCGCCGTGCGCTTCGGGCTTCTTATGCACGCCCGCCGTATCGATCAAGCGCAACGTGCGGCCGTGCCGAACCAATACCGTGTCGACCGCATCGCGCGTGGTACCCGGAATTTCCGACACCAGGGTGCGTTCTTCGCCGAGTAGGGCGTTGAGCAGCGAGCTCTTGCCGACGTTCGGCCGCCCAATGATGGCGAGAGCGAGCTCGCCTTCGAGTCCGGCATCGGGAGCTTGCGGCGGGAGCAGTTCGACGATCCGATCCAGCAGGTCGCCCGTGCCTTCACCGTGCAGCGCCGAAACGGCAATCGGACCCCCGAAGCCGAGCTTTGCGAACTCTGCGTGGACCGACGACGATGCGGCGGGCGATTCGGCCTTGCTGGCGACGAGGACCATCGGGCGGCGTTTGCGCCGGAGGATATCGCCGACGTCTTCATCGAGCGGATGCAACCCGGTTTGCGCGTCGACGACGAAAACCACCACGTCCGCTTCGGCGGCGGCCGCTTCGGCTTGCCGCCGGGTGACGTCTGCGAAGCCCGACGCATCCGCCGACGTGGCGTCGGGGTCGATGCCGGCAGTGTCGACGATGCTGAAAACGCGGCCGCGCCAATCGCAGAGCGCATACAGCCGATCGCGGGTCACGCCAGGGGTGTCCTCTACGATCGCGAGTCGCTGCCCGATCAAACGGTTGAAGAGGGCGCTCTTTCCGACATTTGGCCGGCCGACGACGGCGACGGTTGCCGGGCGAAGCATTTTCGCGTCGACGTCCGGTTCATCTCGCGTGTGCACGCTGCCTAGTTCTCACTGAGTGCAGGCAGCACCCATCGGCCCCGGGAGAGATGGCCTCCGGCTCGAATATGCGAGGTTCCCTCCATGGCCAGCCTCTACATCGAAACCTTCGGATGCCAGATGAATGAAGCCGATTCGCAGTATATCGCGGATCGGGCGGCCTCGGCCGGGTATCTCATTGCCGCCAAACCGGAAGAGGCCAACGTCGTCGTGCTCAACACCTGCACGGTGCGCGATAACGCGGAGCGCCGAGCGTACGGCCGCATGAATCATCTCAAACTGCTCAAAGATGCCGATCCGGCGGTGCGGCTGGTCGTCATGGGATGTCTGGCCGAACAGGACCGCGATCGAATGCGTTCTCTCGCCCCGCATGTGGACGCCATTTTCGGTACCAAGGAGCTGGCTCAACTCGGCGACCAACTCGCCGCCTGGGAGCCGGGCTTTTCCGAAAGCGTGGATTTCGCCGACGACCGCGCGCTGCTCGCGCACCTCGGCGGTACGGCCGACGCGGTCGTCGACGCTTTTTCGCACTTGCGCGCGTTCGTAAACGTTCAGCGCGGTTGCTCGTACTACTGCACGTTCTGCATCGTGCCGCACGTGCGCGGGCGCTTCGATCACCGGCCTCTCGACGCGATTCTCGGCGACGTCGACGCGAAGATCGCTTCGGGTGCGCGGGAAGTGATGCTCGTCGGACAGACGGTGAACGCTTGGAACGATCCCGCGACCGGCGCCGACTTCGGCGATTTGTGCCGCGCGGTCGCGCGAACGGCTGGGCTCGAACGGCTGACGTTCATCTCTCCCCATCCCAAAGACTTCACGCAAAAAGTCATCGCCGATCTCGCCGGCGTGGCCTCGCTCAATCCGCGCATGCACCTACCGATGCAGTCGGCGAGCGATCCGGTTCTGCGCCGTATGAACCGGAAATATACCGCCGCGCAGTTCGAGGAGAAAGTGCAGCTCGTGCGGCGTTACTTGCCGCACTGGGCCATCACGACCGACATCATCGTTGGGTTTCCGGGCGAGACCGACGAGGATTTCGAACGGACCCTCGAGTACGTGCGGTCCGGAGTTTTTACGAATGCTTTTACGTTCGTCTATTCGATTCGCCGCGGAACGCCTGCAGCCCATTGGGAGCAGGTGTCGCACGAGGTCGCGACGGCGCGCTTCGCGCGGCTCGTCGACGCGCAAAACGCGGTGACGCGCGCATATCACGACGCGAAGATCGGCACGGTCGTGCGAGCGCTCGTTGCCGGACCGTCGAAGAAGGACGCCGGCAAATTGGCGGCGAGGGCGTTAGACAACGTCACGGTGATCGGCGCGATGCCCGACGACTACGAGGAGCGTCTGTACGCACGCGAACCGTGGCTCGACGTCGCAATCGAGAGAGCGTACGTTTGGGGCTGTACGGGCACCATCGTTCGGCGTGCGGCCGCATTTTCCGACCCGGGGGTCGACGTGCGCCGCCCGCTCGTAAGCCTACTCTAACGATGAAGAGGATCGTGCGAGGACTTCCGGCGGCAGCGCTCGTCGCTGCGCTGGCGGCGTGCACGGGCGGTTCGATGAAATCCGTGCCGCTCACGCCGTCGCCCGCATCGAACGCGGTGGCGCCGCGCCCGGCCGCGTCGCCAGGTCGCGAGTTCATCGGCTTTTGGGAGTCGTGGTCGGACACCGATAAACTCGACGCTTTTTATAAGCTGGGCGCGGCGCCGCCGCAGGTGACGACCGTCGACGTGGCTTTCAGCATCGCCGACGGAAATCAAATTTCCGATCCGCAGAATACCTATCCGTTAGGTCCCGGTGCCCGCCGCGTTCACGCGCGCGGGGGCAAAGTGCTTCTGTCTTTCGGCGGCGCGACGTCGAACTTCAACATCACCAATCCGTCGGCATTCGTCGCGAACCTCAAGGCATACCTCAAAAGTCATCCGGGCATTTACGACGGCTTCGATTTCGACGACGAAGTGATCCAAACGCGCACGAATGGGCGGCAGCAGCTCATCGACGTCCTAAAGGCGACCCGCGCGGGCTTTCCCAAAGCGATCATCAGCTTCGATGCCGACTCGGCCGGTGCGGATCCCCACGTCGATCTGCCCAACTATTCGGGTGAAGACCGCCTGATCTTAAGGCAAGCGGGAGGCGCGATCGACTACGTCAACGTGATGGACTACGATCAGTTTGGTTGGAAGCCGTCGACCAACCCCAACTGCACGTACGCACCCGGTTCTCAAGACGATTGCTACGTAGACATCGTTCGGGAATTTGCAAACGTGCCGGTTGGTGGCGGTAAGACGTTTCCAAAAGACAAAGTCGTGATGGGCCTCATGATCGGCGAAGCCGACGACCGGGCATTTCTCAAGCCGCAAGACTGCGCCGGTTACGCATCGTGGGTGGCCGCTAACGGCTTTCGTGGAATCATGATTTGGGATCTCGACCTCGACAATCCGCAGGCTCCGATGAACGGCACGGGTTACCCGAAAGGCACCTACATCAAGGCAATTGGCAGCGCACTCGGAAGCTAGATTACGTGAGCGGTAGCGCTGCCAAGTATTCACCGATGCTCGAGCAGTACTTCGGGATGAAGAGTAAACATCCCGAAGCGATTCTGCTGTCGCGCGTCGGCGATTTCTACGAAGCGTACGGCGAAGACGCGGAAACGATCGCGCGCGCGCTGCAGATCGCGTTGACCAGCAAGGAAGCCGGCAGCGGCCGGCGCGTTGCCATGGCCGGCGTACCGCATCATGCGCTCGCTCAATATCTCACGCGTTTGGTCGCGCAACGGTTCATTGTCGCTTTGGCCGAACAGCTCGAGATTCCGCAACCTAACAAACTAGTGCGGCGGGAAGTCGTGCGGCTGGTGACCCCAGGGACCCTGATCGAGGACCATCTGCTCGACGGCAAGCAGAATAACTACTTGGCGGCGATTGCTGCGATCGAGGGGACGCTGGCGCTGGCGTACGCCGACGTGTCGACGGGTTTCTGTGCCGCCACCGCGCTTTCGGGCGAAAGCGCCTACGACGAGCTGCTCGCGGAACTGGGTCGTGTCGGACCGGCCGAAATCGTCGCCGACGTTTCGGCGGATTTGCGCGCGATGATGGCGGCGGCCGTCGAATCGCTCGGCGCACGCCTGGCCTCGCCGGCGCTGGGCATCGTCGAAACCCGGACGCGCGGCCCGCTCGACGGCTTCTCACACGACGAATCGCTCGCGGTCCATCGCGCGCTGGATGCCCTTGGTGGGTTCGTGAAACGGGCCGGCGTTGCCAATCCGATGCGATCGGACGACGCCGTCGACGGGTTGCGGAGCCCGGAACTGTACCGGCGACAAGCGTTCTTGGCGCTCGATCCGGCCACCCGAAAACATCTCGAGCTCGTGCGTCCCCAAGGGCAAAATCCGCGTGCTACGTTGCTGGCAACGCTCGATCGCTGCGCGACGTCGATGGGCTCGCGCATGCTGGCCCGATGGATTCTTGCTCCGTTGGTCGATCGAGATGCATTGGTTCGCCGGCAAGATGCCGTCGGCGTGCTGCTCGGAGAACACGCGCGGCGCGAAGCCGTGCGTGAGTTACTGAAAGGATGCTTCGACATCGAGCGCATCGCGCAGAAGGTGCGCTTTCGGCGGGCGATTCCGCGCGATCTTGCGTCGCTCCGGCGCACGCTCGACGGTTTGCGGCCGTTGCGACAGGTTGCGCCGCCGGCCATCGCGCCGCTGCTGGATCGCATCGCGGATTTCTCGGATCTGCACGACGACTTGCAACAAACGCTTGCCGACGACCCACCGGCGCTCATCGGCGACGGCGGCGCCATTCGCGCGGACGCGGACGCGGAGCTTGCCGGTTGCGTCGCGCTGCGCACCGACGCGCGGTCGAAACTTTCCGAACTTGAAGAACGCGAACGGGAACGCACCGGCATTAAAACCCTCAAGGTGAAATATGCGAGCGCTTTTGGTTACGCGATCGAAATCAGCAAGAGTCACGCCGGAAGCGTGCCGCCGGACTACGTGCGCAAGCAGACGCTCACCAGCGGCGAGCGATACGTCACTCCCGAGCTCAAGGAACTGGAATTGGCGATTTCGACCGCGCAAGCGCGGCAGGAACGCCTCGAGCGCAAACTTTTCGATGCATTGCTCGATCGCGTCGCAGTGCGGACCGAAGACCTGCTGGTTGCTGCCGACGCCATCGCGGAGCTCGACGTGTTCGCTTCGCTGGCGCAGTGCGCCGCCGAACGTGGCTACGTTCGTCCGGTGTTCGTCGACGAAAGCATCGTCACCATCGAAGGAGGGCGGCACCCGGTCATCGACGCGATGCAGCCGGGCAGCTTCGTCCCCAACGATCTCGCGCTGCACGAGAAGGACCACCGGTTCATTCTGCTGACCGGACCAAACATGGGCGGGAAGTCCACCTACCTCCGTCAAGCCGGGTTGCTGACGATCGTGGCGCAAATCGGATCGTTCGTGCCGGCGACGTCGATGAGGCTGGGCGTGGTGGATAGAATTTTCACGCGCATCGGCGCCGGCGACGATCTGGCGTCGGGGCAGTCAACATTCTACTTGGAGATGGCTGAAGCCGCCAACATCTTGCGTCGCAGCACGCGCCGTTCGATGCTCCTGATCGACGAAGTCGGGCGCGGCACCGGAACGCTGGACGGCCTTGCGATCGCACAAGCGATTTGCGAGTTTCTCCTGGGTCTCGAGCGGCACGCGCCGATGGTCCTGTTCGCAACGCATTTTCACGAGCTCTGCGCCTTGGCCGAGCATTGGAACCTGGTTGCCAACTATCACATCACGGCGGTCGAGAACACGGCGCGGGGTGGAGCGCCCGTTTTCTCGCATCGGGTACAGCCGGGCAGCTCGTCGCGTTCGTTCGGGATCGAGGTAGCGCGCATGGCCGGTTTGCCGCCGTTGGTGATCGAACGCGCGCAAGAAATCGCCGACGCCCTTTCGGGGCAAACCGACGTCGAAGCGCGCGTGCCGCTGCGCAAGAACGTGTCGAGTCAGCCGCCGGCCGAACGTCAGCTGTCGTTCCTGGGTCCGTAGGCAAGGCGCTCGAGTATGGCCGTACACGTCCTCGACCCGGTCACGATCGGACAGATCGCTGCCGGCGAAACGATCGAACGACCGGCGTCGGTCGTCAAAGAGCTGGTAGAAAACGCGGTCGACGCAGGCGCGCGACGCATCACCGTTTCGGTCGAGTCGGCGGGCGTCGCGTCGATCGAGGTCGTCGACGACGGCACCGGCATCGCGCCCGAAGACCTGACGCTGGCCGTACGGCGTCACGCGACCAGCAAGCTCGCGATCGCTGCCGATCTCGATTCGATCGCGACCTTGGGCTTTCGCGGCGAAGGCTTGGCGTCGATCGCGGCGGTCGCGCATTTGGACGTAGTTTCGCGCCGGCTGGATGCCGCGATCGGATCGCGTGTGAAGGCTCACGGCGAGACCATTGGCGCGGTAGAACCGGCGGCCGCTCCGATCGGAACGCGCGTCCGCGTCGAAAGCCTCTTCGCAAACGTGCCGGTGCGTCGCGAATACCTGCGTTCGACCAACGCCGAGTTCAACCGGATCTCCTCGTGGCTGGCGAGTTTTGCGCTGGCGTATCCGCGCATTGCCTTCACGCTCCGGCACGACGGCAAAGACGTTTGGGTGATGCCCGACAGCGCCGATCCGCGCGAGCGTTTGGCGATGGTTTTCGGGCGAGAAGCCGCGAAAACGCTGCTTTCGCTGGACGACGCGGCTGCCAGCACGATCGACGGCAGCGTGCGAGGCTTCATAAGCGCTCCGGGAGCCGATCGCCCCGATCGCCGGATGCAGCTCCTGTTCGTGAATGGCCGTCTGCTGCGAAGCTCGCTCATGGCCGGTGCGTGGACGGCCGGTTACGCTACGTTCACGATGACGGGGCGGCATCCGTACGGCGCGATATTCTTAGACTTACCGCCGGAACACGTCGATCCCAACGTTCACCCCACGAAAAGCGACGTGCGCTTGCGCTTTGGAAGCCAGGTCTTCGACGCCGTGCGGCGTTCGATGAGCGCGACGCTTCAGGCGCACGCGACCGCCCGGTTTCGCGAGAATACCGGCGGATTTCACCAGGCCGGCATCTCGCCGGCCCCGGATACGATCGACGCGAGCCTCGCGCACGTGCAGTCGCTCTTCGAAAACGGGGAGTCCGATTCGGATGCGGTACCGGGCCGGCGTCTGCGCGTACTCGGTCAGATCCACCGCACTTTTATCGTGGCCAGCGACGGCGAGGCGTTATTACTCGTCGACCAGCACGCGGCCCACGAACGGATCGCGTTCGAAAACATTCTCGAGGCGGCGCGTACGGCTGCGCCGAGCCAACCGTTGCTCGTGCCCCATCTGGTCGAACTCGACGGCGAGCAGAGTGCGGCGCTGGATCGCAGTCTCGAGGCGTTGAGCGAAGGCGGGCTCGACATCGAGCCCTTTGGTGAGGGGACCTACCGCATCACCAGCGCGCCTGCGGGATATCGCGCCCGACCCTTCGACGTCGCCGGTTTCGTCGACGATTTGACCGCGGATCCGAAACGGCGCGACGTCCGCGAGCGGATTTGGGCATCGCTCGCCTGTCACTCGGTAACCGTCGCCGGCGAGCGCCTCGAGCCCGACGAAATGACCACGCTGGTCGATCGGCTTCAGCGTTGCGTTAATCCGATGCACTGTCCGCACGGCCGTCCGACCATGGTGCGCCTTGATCCGGACGACATCGCGCGCATGTTCAAGCGTGTCTGAAACTTCGGTTCTGATCGTAGCCGGACCGACGGCGAGCGGAAAAACGGAACTGGCGATCGAGCTCGCGCGACAGTTCGACGCGGAAATTGTCGGCGCAGACTCGCGGCAGATCTATCGCGGCATGCCGATCGGTACCGCGATGCCGTCGCTCGAACAACTCGCGGCGATTCCGCATCACTGCGTGGCTTTTGCCGATCCGCACGAACGCTATTCAGCGGCGCGCTACGTCGCCGATGCCCTTTCGGCGATCGAATCCATTCATCGTCGGGGAAAGCGGGCCATCGTGGCGGGGGGCACGGGCTTTTACCTCCGCGCGCTCGTCGGCGGGGTTGCGTTGGCCTCGCAGTACGATGAGGCGACGCGCGCGCGCCTGGCGCAAGAAGTGCGGCTGCATCCCCCCGAGTTTCTGCACGAATGGCTTACGCTGCGCAGCCCGGAGCGCGCGGCCGTACTGCAAACGTCCGACACGTATCGGGTCGCACGCGCCCTAGAAATCGCGCTCGCTCCGCATATTCACGCTCGAGCGGGATCGTTGCGCACGCTCGCGACCGAAGGGTTCGGATGGCTGCTGGCCGTTCTCGACGTCCCGCTCGTCGAACTCGACGCACGCATCGCGCGACGCTGCGAACGAATGTTGGACGCCGGCTTGCTGGAAGAAGCCGAACGCATCGGCGAAGACGCGGTGGCGGCGAATGCGGTGGGCTATCCGCAAGCGCTTGCGTTTCTGCACGGGTGGAGCACACCGTCGGAGCTGCGCGCATCGTTGGAGCGCGCGACGAAACGGTATGCCCGCCGGCAGCGAGCATGGTTTCGCGGCGAACGCGAGGCGCAGTGGCTCGCGCCGGACGCGGTAGCGAGCGCGGCACGGGAAAAGCTTAGCTGGTCTTAGAAGCTGACCGCATCCATCATGCCAGGAAGCCTTCAAGATTCGTTCCTCGCCGAATGCAAACGTCAGGGCACGGCGGTCACCGTCTATTTGGTGAACGGCTTTCAACTGCGCGGCGTCGTGAAGGGATTCGACCCGTTCACCGTGTTGCTGGAGTACGAGCGCAAAACGCATCTCGTTTATAAGCACGCGATTTCGACGATTTCGCCCGGTTTGCCGGTGGGCTTGACAGCGCCAGAGGAAGTCACCGAAGGCGCATGAGTTCGAAGGTCGCCTTGACGAAGATGCACGGGGCGCGAAACGACTTCGTGATTTTGGATCGTCGAGCGGCCAACGTCGACGCGATCGATTCGTTTGCGCGTTGGGTCTGCGATCGACGGGCCGGAATCGGAGCCGATGGTTTGATCGCGATCGAGGCGTCGAGCCGCTCCGGCATCGTCATGCGCACGATCAATGCCGACGGCACCGAAGCGGAGATGTGCGGAAACGGCATTCGTTGCGCGGCGCGGTGGCTCGACGAATCCGGCGAGGGAGATCGCACGACGTTTGAGACGGCAGCCGGTGAGATTCGCACCGAAGTTGTCGCGCGGCATCCCGAGTATTTGGTTCGCGCGATCGTTCCGATACGGGGAAGTCGCGCGCGCGCGCTGGAGTTTCTCGACGATGCGTTCTTCGTAGACCTGGGGAACCCGCACGTCGTCATTTTTCGAGAAGACGTAGCGGCCATCGATTTGGAAGTGCTGGCTCCGAGTTTACAGGCGCATTCGTCGTTCCCGGGCGGCACCAACGTGCACGTAGCGGCGCTCGTTGGAAGCGATGGTCTGCAAATGCGGCACTGGGAACGCGGCGTCGGCCTTACGATGGCGTGCGGCACCGGAGCGATTGCCGCGGCAATTGCCGCCATCCAAAGCGGGCGCGTTAGGTCGCCGGTGCGAACGCTGGTTCCCGGCGGCCAACTCGTCGTCGAATGGGACGGCACGGGCGCCGCGGCCCTGACCGGCCCGGCCGTTCGCGTCTTCGACACGGAAGTATGCATTTGACGCTGCGCCCCGCGGGTGCGACCGACGCCGAGCGCGTCCGCGAATTGATGCTGCAACTCGGGTACGACGTCCCCGCAGATCAAATCGCCCAACGGCTTGCTGGCCGCGGCTGCGAGCGAGAAGTTTTCGTGGCAGAAAATGAGGCCGGCGTGGTCGCTTGGGCGGGCGTCTGCATTCGCGACGATTTCATCGGCGGCCGCTACGCCGAGATCGAAGGCTTCGTGGTGGACGCAACGACGCGCGGTGCCGGCATCGGCGCGCGGCTCCTGGACGCGGTGGAAGCGTGGGCGCGATCCCAGCACTGCGACACGCTACGCGTGCGATCGAACGTCATTCGCGACCGGGCGCATACGTTCTACGAGCGGCACGGGTACAGCAAGGTCAAAGCTCAATTTTCTTTCCGAAAACCACTATGACCGGTCTGGCATATTGCGACGCGAAAGCGCGCATCTACTACGACGAGTCGGTGACGCCGCTTGCCGACGGCGGCATCGTACGGGAATCCACGCTCGACGAACTGATTCCGGCTCCCGACGGAACCGTTTCGATGATCCTCCCCGGACGGCGTCCGTTGTCGACCATTGGGCCAGCCGGCAATCGTTACGCGCTCGGGACGATTCTGCCGGCCGGCTACACGCGTTTGCTGGTTCCCGCGTTCGTCAAAGATCGCGGAGCGCCGGACCTGCCGTTGTTCGGATATACGTTTGCGTGCGTCGTCGGAGACCGGCTGCACGTGGCCGCGGCCAAAACTGACGAAAGCGAAGATTGGCAACCGCGCTCGTTTGGCCCAGGGGAACTCGAGAGCACGATCGCTGCACGGCTCGCCGTGGACTCGGACAGTCGGGTCCTCCGGCAAGTCGCGTTGTGCTCGGCCGAATATGGCTGCTTTACCGCGCAGAACGTCTTTCTCGAACGAGGCGAAGCCGCGCTCCCGGTGTCGCCCAAATGTAACGCCCGGTGCATCGGGTGCATTTCGCAACTCGAACCCCCGGCGACGCTGCCGTCGCCGCAGACGCGCATCGCGTACGAATCGACGGCCGACGAGCTCGCACGCATCGGAATTCACCACCTTCAGCGCGTGGAAGACGGCATCGTCTCGTTCGGCCAAGGATGTGAAGGCGAGCCGCTCCTGCGCTCGCCGGTTATTGCCGCCGCCATCGAGAAGATTCGCGCGGCTCGAGTTAACGGCACGATCAATCTCAATACTAACGGCAGCATAACGCGCGCGCTGGACCGCTGCATCGACGCCGGGCTGCAGGCGGTGCGGATTAGTCTGAATTCGTTCCGGCCGGCGACGTACGCGGCGTACTACCGTCCCCTGGGGTACGCGCTCGACGACGTCTTAGAATCGATTCGGCTGGCAGTTCGGCGCGGGCTGCGCACCAGCCTCAATCTCCTTACCCATCCCGGCGTCACCGACGACGAAGAAGAACTCACCGCCACCGAGGCGTTCTTGCGCGAGGTCCCGATCGCAATGGTGCAGACGCGCACCCTCAACATCGATCCCGGCTGGTACTTCGACGCGGTCGGGCGCTCGCGAAACCCGCTCGGCATGCGTCACGCAATCGCCACCATCCGGCGCTTAACCACGATCGGCAATTTCACACACACGCACTAGGCTGCAATTGTCGTCCTTCGACTGCGCTCGCTGCGCTCGCTACGCTCAGGACGACAAACCAGTTCTGCTCAGGATGACAAGGGTGGTGGGTCGGTTGAAACTTCGAATTCGTCGTAGCGTTTGAGGCGATAGACTGCGACCGATATCCCCCAGGCGGCAACGAAAACGCCGGCGATCGCGAACCCGAGAGTTCCAAGTTGTCTGCCGAGCGAATCGACGACACTCCATAGTCCACCGTAAAGACGCAATTGCGAGGCGAGGACGCCGGCCGCTTCGATGGCACCGATAACCACGGCCACGAGCACAGACACGAGCGTTACGGAGAGATTGTAGTAGAGTTTGCGAATCGGCTTAACCAAGGCCCAGCCATAAGCGGCCAGCATGAGCACGCCGTCGGTGGTATCGAGGAGCGACATACCCGCGGTGAAGAGCAGGGGAAATATGAGTATGTCGTAGACCGGCAGACCTTTGCTCGCCTCGACCGCGGCAATCCCGAGCAGCCCCACTTCGGTTGCCGTGTCGAAGCCAAGACCGAAGAGCACTCCAATCGGATACATTTTCCAGCTCCGGTCGACGAGCTTGAGCAGCGGGCGGAAGAAGCGGCCGACCAACCCTCGCCGATCGAGCATTTGGTCGACGCTGCGCTCGCAGTAGGGCTCCCCCCGCCGCACCGCACGGAACGTACGAATGATGTCGGCGAGTACCACGACGTTGATGGCGGCGATCAACAGCAGAAAGGCGGCGGAGATCGACGTCCCGATCAGGCCGCCAACGCTTTGCATCGCCGGTAGCGCGCCCTTGACGACCGTCGAGGCGACGGCAATCGCGATCGAGAGTGCTACCACGACGCTCGAATGGCCCAAGGAGAAAAAAAAGCCGACGGTTACCGGCTGCCGCCGGTCTTGCATCAGCTTACGGGTGACGTTGTCGATGGCCGATATGTGATCGGCGTCGACGGCGTGCCGCAGCCCGAACGTATACGCGAGCAGAGCCGTTCCCAATAGAAGCGGTCGCTGGGCGAATGCGACGAACGCGAGTGCCCAGGCGGCGACGTTCAACGCGATCAAGAAGGCGTAGATCGCGTAGACTTTTTCCTTGAGACCGCGAGCCTTAAATAAATGGCCGATGGCGCCGCAGGTCATGGCGAAGCGTCTTCCAAGAGTTTGCGAGCCTCGTCGGCGTACGTGGGATGAAAGTTCGGGTCGGCGGTGAGGGCGGCTCGCAAGCGCGCGCGCGCCTCCACGCGATGATTCGTGTGCCAAGCGATGATTCCGGCATGGTATTGGAGTTCCGGATCCTGCGTTCCGAGCCGGGTCGCACGCACCGCGTACCGACGCGCCTCGTTCCAACGCCCAGCGGAAGCCAGCACCCACGCCATGGTATCGTCGGCGTATACTTCGTCGCCCCGCCGCGTGAGATCGGAGCGCGCCGCGGCGAGGGCGGCCGCCAACCATGGGTTACTGGAGATCCAGCTTGAGACCGCGGCAGCGCCAGATACCGGCG
>PLLA01000043.1 GCA_003140835.1 Candidatus Tumulicola scandinaviensis
CGCCTCCAGCTGAGCGTCCCAAATCGCCGCCGTCGAACCGACGCCGTGCACGAAGACGAGCGCCGGGCCGGCATCGCCCGCGCAGCGGGCACCCGTTACGGCGCCATCCGGAGCGATCGTTCGAATCGTTTCGATCACGTTGCCCTCCCGCGCTTTGCGCGTACGAACGCCTCCATCGCTTCGAACGGCCTTGCGTTCAAGACGTCATCTTTCGTCAAACCCGCTCGCCGCGCCTGACCGATGGCGAGTTCGGCGTGTGCCAAGTCGCGCGTTCGGTGCGCGTCGCTGTCGGCAGTAAACGTGACGCCGAACGTCTTGGCCTTGCGAATCAGCGGCGCCGGGAGATCCAAGCGCATCGCTTGGCCGTCGATTTCAAGTGCGGTTCCAGTGCGCGCCGCGGCCGCAAACACCACGTCGTAGTCGAACTCGTATCCGGCTCCGCCGTCGAATCGCCGTCCGGTCGGATGACCGACGATCGTCACGTAGGGGTTCTCGCACGCGCGCACCAGGCGCGCGGTCATTTCCTCGCGGGATTGGTGCATCGCCGTATGAACCGAGCCGATGACGACGTCCAGCTCGGCCAATACGGCATCGTCGTAATCCATCGATCCGTCGGGAAGGATGTCGACTTCGCTTGCGCACAGCGTGCGAATCCCGTGGCGCCCGCCGAGCGCTTCGATCGCGCGGCGCTGTTCGCGAACGCGTTCCGGGCTCATGCCGAATCGCCGGCCGCGGCCCTGCGAATGGTCGCTGACGGCGTGATATTCGTATCCGCGAGCGGCGGCAGCCGCAATCATGGCCTCGAGCGAGTCGTCACCGTCGCTCCAGGTCGTGTGCATGTGAAAGTCTCCGCGAAGATCGGCCGGCTCGATCAGCAGAGGGACGGCGCCCGCCAGTGCCAATTCGATTTCGTCCAAACCGCTGCGCAGTTCGGGCGGAACGTACTGCATGCCCAACGCTGCGTAAACGCCCGCTTCTTCGAAACACACCGTAGCGTCGCCGGTTTCGAGGTTCAAAATGCCGTTTTCGCTCACGCGCAGCCCGTTGCGTACTGCAAGCTCGCGCAGCTTGATGTTGTGCTCGCGCGACCCGGTGAAATGTTGGAGCAAATTGCCGTACAGGTGATCGGGAAGAACGCGTAAGTCGATCTGCAGTCCGCCCGGGAGCCAGATGCTGGCTTTCGTGGGTCCTTCGGCCAGAACGGCTTCGGCTCGATTCCAGCCGGTGAAATGCGCGATCACGGCGGCGGCGTGCGGCGACGTGCAGACGAGGTCGACGTCGCCGACGGTCACTTCCTGACGGCGCAGGCTGCCGGCGGGCAGCAGGCGATCGACCGGTGGCCCTTCGCGCAAAAAGCTCATCGCCTCGTACGCGACGACCAGCGCTTCGGCCAGCGGGGTGCGGCGCAGCCGGCCTTTGAACGCAAGGATGCCGCGCTTCCAGTTGTCGATCGTCTTGGCACCGAGGCGCGGAACGCCGGCGAGCGTACCGGCGGTAATGGCCGTCTCCAGATCGGCGAGCGACGCGATGCCGTAGTCGGTGAAGAGCATGCCGGCGGTTTTGGTTCCGATTCCGCTTACGGCCAGTACCTCGAGAATCGATGCCGGAAAGCGCTCGTGGAGCTGGTCGAGGTGCTCCGACGTGCCGGTTTTGACGAGTTGCTCAACGGCGGACCCGATCGACTTTCCAACGCCCGGAAGCTTCAAGTGCTCGCCTGCGGCGATCAAGTCGCCCAAGGGCGGCGCGTTCTCGATCGATGCAGCGGCTTTTTCGTAGGCCATGTACTTGTAGAATGACTCGCCGGCCATTTCCATGAGCGTTCGCGTTTCGAGCAACTTGGCGGCAACTTCGGCGTTAGAGAGCATCGGGATCGGTAGGCATCCTTTTCAAGGGGCGTTAAAGGAGAGCGTCTTGACCTTCCTATTACGCATGCGCGAGGCATCCTTCGGCTCCGCCGGCTCAAAAGTGGGGCCGGTGACGCTTGAGGTGGCCGCCGGAGAGCATACCGCGCGAGCGTTCGCGTCCCCCCGCGAAGCCAGCATCGTGGCGCTGCTTGCCGCCGGTATCGTCAAGGCGAGTAGCGGCTCGGTCCTGCTCGATCAATACGATCCGCGGGTCCAGTCCGCGCACTGCAAACGTATCGCGGCCTTCGTTCCGCACGCGCCCCTGCCGTTGGAAGACGCGGAGTTCGAACGATACATCGCCTATCGTGCGGCACTGTGGAACGTCGAGCCGATGCGCGCCGTCGCTCATGCGAAACTCTTGTTGGAACGGCTCGACGGAATGCACGAAGCGTTCGCGTTTTCGCTGGCGGCCGCGCTCGTGGGCGGCCCAAAGATTCTGGTACTCGATCGTCCGCAGGCCGCCTACGTTGCGCAGATCATGGCCGCGGCCGGACCGCGCGCGATTTTTTCGACGCACGTCAGCGCTGCGGCCGCGGATCGATTCTCGCAAAGCAAGCCGCAGGAGGCCCGCGCCTGAATCGCAGCGCCACGCTCGCCATCGTCGAGGCGCGCCTGCGCGCCGAGCGCCGCACGCTGGTCTACGTCTGCGCGGCTGCCGCCGTGGTCGGCCTCGTGGCACCGCACGGCTTGGCTGGGCCGGTGTTTTTTTGCTCGCTGCTGGGCATCGTCGTCGCACTGGTGCAAGGCCCCGGCCGTTTCCCGCATCTCGATTTGAGCGAGCAAGGCGCGCCGCTCTTTGGACGACAACTGGCGCGCGCAAAGGCACTCGTGCCGTGCGTGGTCGCAGCGCTGGCGACGGTCGTCTACGTTGGTGCCGCCGGAATCGCCGGTCTGCGCGAGATTCCGGTAACGTTCTCGATCGCACTCGCAGCCGTTATTCCAAGCACGCTGACGGCTCTCTCCGCAACGCTCCGGACCGGTACGGCGAGACTACTTTACGTCGCCATGGCGTGCGGTGCCGGCGCAATCGCATTCATTCTCGCGTTTTACGCCGGCTCGATTCCAGGAGAACTGGGATTCTCGGTGCTCGCATCGTTTCTGGCACTACGCCAGTATGGTGAAGCCCTCGCTCGCTACGACCCAGTCTAATCTAGGGGCGCCGCCCTTCGACTGCGCTCGCTAACGCTCGCTCCGCTCAGGATGACAACGGAGTAGTTAAACTGGTTGGGGTGGGGCGGCGGCCGCCAACTTCTCCAGCATGGCGCGATTGAATTGCGGCATATCTTCGCCGCCGCGGGTCGACACCCAATTCGAGTCGGTTACGGTCGCCTGATCGCGATATAGACCGCCGGCATTCCGAATGTCGTCGGCAATCGAGTGGGCTCCGGTGATCTGCCGTCCCCGCGCCAACTGCGACGAAATGAGGACGTGCGCGCCGTGACCGATCGAAAACATCGGTTTCTTGGCGGCGTCAAACTCGCGGCAGAGCCGATGGACGTCGCGATCGCTGCGAATTCGATCCGGCGACGTGCCCCCCGGAATCAGCAGTGCGTCAAAATCTTCGGCGGTGCAATCCGCCACCAGCTCTTCGGCGCGCGAATTCTGGCCGTCGTCGAGGCCGCGCTTCCCGCGAATGCGCTGCCGGGCACGTTCGTCGATTCCGACGATCGTCACCACGGCGCCGGCTTCCTCGAGAGCCCGGCGAGGTTCCATCAAATCGATCTCTTCGAAACCGTCGCCGATCAGCGCGGCGATTCGTTTTCCATCCACTCCTTGCATCGGAACCCCTCGTTCGCGGTTCCCCACACGAGACCCCTACCCCGAGGCTTAGAGGCTCCCGCCGGTCTGCTCGACGGCGGCCCGAAGCAGGTACGCCATTTCGATTTCCGTCTTGCCGAGCTGGTCGAGCAAGCCGTCCTCGGCCAGGGCCTTGAGCGTTGGATTCCGGCGCGTCATGTCCGCCTCGGGTACTGCATGGCGCGGGTTGATCTCGCGCATGTAGATGCGCGCGTCGTAGCGCACCGGGCCTTCGGGAAGAAAGTAGAGCGGATCGAGACCGAAGGCGTACGCCTCCAGCGACAGGATTTGCGTCCGCTGAAGAAACTCCATCGGCCGCAAGCGTAACGCCGTCGCAAACCGTGCGAGGGCACTGACTCCGACGCGTCGCGTACCGGCTAGGATTTCGTCGAATTCGTGAGGCGACAGTCCGGCGGCTTGTGCCAAATCCTCGTGCGACGAATCGCGCTCCGCAGCGACGGCCGACAGAGCGCTTCCGAAGGCCGCGCCCCCCGCCGTTCCCTCGCGGCCATCCCAAGCGGGCCGCTCGCTCACGATTGGTTCACCGGTTCGGTCGATACGCAGATCGCGTCGCCCTCAACGCGCACCTCGAAACGTCGCAAAGCGGCGAAATCCCCGAGCGTCATCTTGCCGTCGCGCAAATCGAACGACCATGCATGCCAAGGACACGTGACCGTCTCGCCTTCGACGACCCCTTCCCCGATGGGACCGCCTTGATGCGGACAACAGTTTTCGTACGCGCGCAGCTCGCCGCCGACGTCGAAGATCGCCACCTCGTAGCGGCCGGCGCGCACGATCGTCGCTGGGCCTTTGAAAACGTCGCGGCGATGCGCGACGCGGACGAAGGTGGTTTGCGTTTCTCCGGCGCCGGTCAACCGAAAAGACCTCGCGTAAGCCCGCCGTCGATCGAAATCGTTTGCCCGGTCACGTAACTCGCCGGTTGGCTGCACAAGAAAGCGGCCAACGGCGCGAACTCTTCGGGCGTCGCCACGCGCCCGGCCGGCACGTCGGCCGCCGCCGCACCGTGCATCGCCTCGTCGCTGCCGCCGTACAGCGCGCGCAGCCGATCCGTCTCGACCCGGCCGGTCGCGATGCAGTTGACGGTAATGCCCTCGGAAGCCACCTCGTTGGCAAGCGTACGGAGAGCGGAGACGAGCGCGGTTCGAAAAGCGTTCGAAAGGATGAGCGTATCGATCGGTTGCTTTACGGAAGTCGACGTTAGAGCGACGATCCGTCCCCAGCCGTTGGCTCGCATGGCCGGGACGACGCGCTCGACCATCGACAACATGCTGCGCAAAACTCCACGATAACCCGCGTCCCAATCCTCGATTGCGGTGTCGGTGAACCTCCCGGCCTTCGGGCCACCGCCGTTGAGCACCAAGATGTCGACGCTTCCAAAAGCCGCGTGTACGTCGTCGAGCATCGTTTCGATCGTCGCGCTGCTTTTCTGGTCGAACTCGAAACCGCGAGCGTCGGCCGCGCCGAGTTCCAGCGCGCGTTTTGCCAGCGCTTCGAGCCGGTCGGACCGGCGCGCCGCAACCGCTAAGCGCACGCCTTCCCGCGCGAGCGCTAAAGCGACGGCTTCGCCGATGCCCGCACTCGCGCCGGTAACCAGCGCAAGTCGGCCGCGAATCCCAAAGTCCACGTTCGTTCGCTACCCTTTCCGCCGGCTCAGTACGGCACACCGGACTGGCGGCGCTCGCGCAGCGCTTCCATGTACCAAATGAATTCGTTGAAGAACTCCGCGGAATACTGCTGCATCTTCGGATCGGTCGGCGTACCGTCGTCGGTAAACACCTCGCCGACGTTCGCGGTCGGCAGCAGCGACGGAATCGTTACCATGCCCATCTCGGCGAGCGTCATGCGAAGCTGCATGGCTGCGCGCACGCCGCCCCAGCGCCCCCCGGAGTAGCACGCGATGGCGGCCGGCCGCCAAAAGTATTCTTCGAGAAAATGGTCGAGCAGGTTCTTAAGTGCCGGCGGAATGCCGTTGTTATACTCGCCCGAAACGATCGCGAAACCGTCCGCACGGCGGAAAAGATCCGCGAGTTCCTCCATCACGGCGGGTGCAGTGCCTTTGGGAAACTCTTTATACATCCGGTCGAGCAGCGGAAACTGCTTCTCGAGGGGATCGATCAGGGTCGCGTCGATACCGCGTCGCTGCAGCTCGTGCAGAACGAAGCGTGCGGCCTTGATGCCCTGGCGCGCGGTGCGGACGGAGCCGTAGATGACCGGGACCAGGAGCGGCTTCATGCGGGCAGCGATTTGCGCCAAAGGCCTTGCTTCACCCCCTTGCGCTCTGCTATGGTAGCCCCGTCGCCGGGACGGACCCGAGGGTTTTGGGCCTGTACTCGCGCGAGACCATCCTGCTCAAGGAGTTCATGCTTTGCCCCTCACCAAAGAACAGAAGGCGGAAATCGCCGCCAAGTACGGCCGCGGATCGAACGACACCGGGTCGGCCGAAGTGCAAGTCGCCATCCTGACTGCCTCGATCAACATGCTCACCGAGCATCTGAAGATCCACAAGAAAGACCATCACAGCCGCCGCGGCCTGTTGTTGCAAGTCGGCCAGCGCCGCCGTTTGCTCAACTACCTGCAGGCCAAAGGCGTCGAGCGCTATCGCTCGTTGATTTCCGACCTCGGCTTGCGTCGCTAATCCTTCGACGCGTTCTTGCGTTTGTGGGCGCGGCGCGCTGCGTCTTTGATCGCACCCACTCCCATGCCGTAGTATTCGATGAGTTCTACCGGATCGCCGGATTGACCGAACCGGTCTTCAACGCCGATGAACTCGATGGGGACCGGAAACGTCTGGGCGAGGATCTCGGCAACGCGCGAGCCCATGCCCGCGTGCTTCTGATGCTCTTCGACGGTCACAACCGCTCCGCACGCGCGCGCCGCATCGACGATGGCCGGCTGATCCATCGGTTTGATCGTGTGGTTGTTGACGACGCGGCATTCGATTCCGTCCTCGCGCGCCAGTTGATCGGCAGCGATCAAGGCGTTATAGACGAGAATTCCGCACGCGACGATGGCGACATCACCGCCCTTGCGCAGCGTCTGCGCGACGCCGACTTCAAACGGCGTTTTTCCCGTGGTAAAAACCGCCGACTTCTCGCGGCCGAAGCGTAAGTAAGTAGGCCCCCAACGCTCGGAAAGCGCGATGGTCGCCTTCTTCGTTTGTTCCGAGTCGCACGGCACCACGACGGTCATGTGCGGTATCACCCGCATGATTGCGATGTCTTCGATGGCTTGGTGGGTGGCGCCGTCGGGCCCGACGGAGACGCCGGCGTGTGCACCGGCGATCTTCACGTTGGTTTCGTTGAGCGCCATGATCGTGCGAACTTGCTCCCAGGATCTTCCCGGATTGAACATCGCGTAGCTCGCGATCCACGGGATCTTGCCGACCGATGCGAGACCGCCGGCCATCGCCACCAGCAACTGCTCCGCAACGCCGATTTCGACATACTGCGAGGGATGCGCTTTCTTGAATCCTTCGAACCGCGTCGATTCCGATAAGTCCGCGCAGATGCCGATCACGTCGCGATTGCGGTTGCCCGCTTCGATTAAGCCCTCGCCGAACCCGTTGCGGGTCGGAACCTGCTTGATGTCGGCGGCGCGATAGTCTGCCAGGTGCATCGCGGCTGCCGCGCCGTCGAGAACGTTCGTGCCGCTATGCATCGGCAAGTATCCTTTCGCGTTGCGCGCTCAACTCGCGGAGCGCTTCTTCGGCCTGCTGCGCGTTCGGCGGCTTGCCGTGCCACGTGTAGTCGCCTTCCATGTACGAAACGCCCTTGCCCGGAACCGTATTTGCGACGATCACCTGCGGCTTACCGGTCACCTCTTGGGCGCGTTGTGCCGCAGCGACGAAATCGGCAACGTCGTTGCCGTCGCACTCGAAGACCTCCCAGTTAAACGCTCGGTATTTTTCGCCCAGCGGCTCGAGCGGCATTATGTCTTCGGTGCTGCCGTCGATTTGAATGAAGTTGCGATCGATAATGCAGGTCAGGTTGTCGAGCTTGAACTTGGCGGCCGTCATCACCGCTTCCCAATGCAGCCCGCACTGGTGCTCGGCGTCCGACGTAACGACCCACACGCGAAAGTCCTTGTCGTCCATCTTGGCACCGAGCGCCATTCCGACGCCCTGCGCTAAGCCTTCGCCGAGCGGTCCGGACGTCGTCTCCACCGATGGAAGCGATACGCGTTCCGGGTGGCCCTGCAAGCGCGAACCGAACTTTCGCAGCGTCAGTAGCTCTTCAACCGGAAAATATCCGAAGTTGGCCATCGCCGAATATCGCACGGGCGCGATGTGCCCGCACGAGAGCAATAAGCGATCGCGGTCGGGCCACTCCGGACGTTCGGGGTCGTGCCGCATCAGGTACCCGTACAGGGCCGCGAATACGTCCGACATGTCCAAGGGGCCGGCCGAATGTCCGGAGCCGGCGGCGACGAGGGAGCGAATGATGCCCTGCCGCACGTCGTTGGCCTTCAGTTCCAGCTCTTTGCGGCGCGCCGGTGTTAGCGTTTGCATAAGGGCCGTTATACCAGCACGCCGCGCTGCGAACCTCGGACGAGTCGGGATTCGCGTTTCCGGCACCGTATATGAGCTTGCTTAATCTACTAGCCTTTCAAGCTCTTTGGGGAGGTCGGAGCGCGGCCCGACCCGAATCGCGCTCGGTTAAACTTAAAGTAATACAACAAAAATTAGGAGACAACGTGCCCGATTCCGTGACCTTAGAGGTCGGCGGGCGCACGATGGTCATCGAAACCGGCGAACTCGCGAAGCAAGCCAATGGCTCCGCGCTTGTTCGTTATGGCGATCAAAACGTCGTGCTCTGCGCCGCCACCGCCTCCGCCAAACCCCGCGAAGGCATCGACTGGTTCCCGCTCACCTGCGATTTCGAAGAGAAAATGTTTGCCGCCGGCAAAATTCCCGGCGGTTTCATCAAGCGCGAGGGACGCCCGACCGAGCACGCCGTGCTCAGTTCGCGACAAATCGATCGTCCGATTCGACCGCTCTTTCCCGATGGGTTCCGAAACGACGTGCAGATCGTCGCGACCGTGCTCTCGATCGATCCGGAGCTCGATGCCGACGTGCTCGGCGTCTGCGCTGCCGGCGCCGCGCTTGCCCTGAGCGACATTCCGTTCGACAAAACGGTCGCAGCGGTACGCGTCGGCCGCGACGAAGACGGCACGTTCATCGCCAACCCCACGCTCCCGCAGTACGAGACCGGCGGCATCGACATCATCGTCGCCGGCACGTCCGACGCCGTGATGATGGTCGAAGGCGGCGGAAACGAGATCAGTGAGGAAGATTTCCTCGGCGCAGTCGAGTTCGCGCACGGCGAGATCAAACGGATCGTCAAAGCCATCGATCAACTGGTCAAAAAAGCCGGCAAGAAAAAGCGCGCATATCCCGTTCTCGGCGTCAACTCCGACCTCGATAAATGGGTGCGCAAGAACTTCGGCAAGGACGTCGCCAAAGCGATGAGGATCGTCGAGAAGGGCCAGCGCGAAGAAGCGTTCGCGCAGTTCAACGTTGACGAAGCGCTCGCGCGGTGCGGCAAGAAGGACGCCGATATCAAGGCGTTATTGGAAGATTCCGCGGCGTCGAAAGAGTTCGGCAAGATCGTCAAAGCGATGGAAGAAGACGAGCTGCGCACGATGGTCGTCGACGAGAAAATTCGTCCCGACGGCCGCAAGGCCGACGAAATCCGGCCGATCTGGAGCAAGGTGCATTACGTGCCCCGCGTTCACGGATCGGGCGTATTCACGCGCGGTCAAACTCAGGTCTTCACCGCCGCCACGCTCGGCTCGTCGAGCGACGCGCAACGGCTCGACGGCATCGTCGCGCTCGACGACAAGCGCTACATGCACTTTTACGACTTTCCGCCGTTTTCGGTCGGCGAAACGCGCCCGATGCGCGGACCGGGCCGACGCGAAATCGGTCACGGCGCGCTAGCCGAACGCGCCCTGTTGCCGGTGCTTCCTCCGAAAGAAGAGTTTCCGTACACCATCCGCGTGATGAGCGAGGTGCTCGAATCCAACGGTTCGTCGTCGATGGCCTCGGTATGCGGCTCGACGCTCGCGTTGATGGACGCGGGCGTACCGATCAAGGAACACGTTGCCGGCGTCGCCATGGGCCTGATTCTCAAAGGCGATAAGTATGCCGTCTTGACCGACATTCAGGGCCTCGAAGACGCGCTCGGCGAGATGGACTTCAAAGTCGCCGGCACCAAGAAGGGCATCACCGCCATTCAAATGGACATCAAGGTCCAAGGCATCACGCTCAAAATCATGCGTGAAGCGATGGAAGCGGCCAAGAAATCGCGCTACTTCATCATCGACAAGCTCGTCGAAACGATCGCCGCTCCGCGTACGGAACTTTCGAAGTACGCTCCGCGAATGATCGTCATCAAGATCGATCCGGCCAAGATCAAAGACGTCATCGGCCCAGGCGGCAAGGTCATCAACAAGATCATCGCCGACACCGGCGTCACGAAGATCGACATCGAAGACGACGGATCGGTCTTCATTACCTCGCTCGACGGCGAATCGGGCGACAAGGCGCGCCAGATCGTCGTCAATCTCACCAAAGAGATCGTCGTTGGCGAAACGTACGTCGGCACGGTGACGCGCGTCATTCCGATCGGCGCGTTCGTGCAGATTCTTCCCGGCAAGGAAGGCCTCGTGCACATCAGCCAGCTCGCACCGCAGAGAGTCGAACGCGTCGAGGACGTCGTGAACGTCGGTGACGAGATCTCCGTCAAGGTGATGGAAGTCGATAGCCAAGGGCGCCTCAACCTCTCGCGTAAGGCCCTGCTCGGTTCGAGCAACGGTAGCGGCGACCAAGGCCGCCGCGCGCCGCGCGAAACACGAGAACCACGCGAAGCACCCGAATCGCGCGAAGCACCCGTGCCGCGCGATCTTGCCGGCGCTCCGGGCGCGCCGCCGATGCGGCGGCGGCGCCGTCCCCAAGGACGACGCGACGAGTAGCGAGCGCGATTAGGGGCTGCCGGCGAACCGTAGGCCGACGTCGAGATAGTTGGTGTGCTGCCGATCCTCGACGCCGGCGTACCAGCGCAAGCGATCGGTGATAGGCCCCGAGACGTCCGCATCGACGTGATAGAACGGGTCGCGATCGAGAAGGTCGCGACGGTAAATCGCGTCGATGCGGACGGCCGCACCGTTTTCGTACGTCAGCCAGATGGCGTTCACGTCCGACGGCAGGCCCGGAGCAGAGTACGGGCTGGCGTACGCCGGCGTCGTCGAATCTCCGACGTGCATCGTCCACGCGCGTAACGAGATCGCCGGCGCGATCTGCCACGACACGGCCACGCCGTCCGATGTGATGAGCCCGTTGGTAAAGCCGCTGACGTGCTGCGATGCCGCTTCGACCGAGACTCGCACCCGCGCATCGTCGGTATACGAGAGCGTTGCGGAATAGAGCGAGTTACGATCGTAGACAAACGTGTGGTAGCCCGCATCGAACGCATATTGCTGCCAGAGCGTCGGCAGCGTAAACGAACCGCTCGCATCGAGATCGGCGCTCCACTTCGAGTTCGGAAATAGCCGAACGAGCAACGACGGCGTCGCCAGGTGAGCGTTTGCCGGAACCGACGTTCCGTCGGATCCGCCGGTATAGTCAACGCCGAAAAATCCCACCCCGGCAGTCACGTCGACGGCACTTTCGTTAACGTCGAGGCCGGCATCCACCCGATTTTGCGTGAGCGTTCCGCCGATGCGCGGCGACTGATATGCCGAGGCGTCGTAAATTCCGGTGGACAGCCGGTTCGACAGGTCTGCGAACGCCGCAACCGTTCCACGCGTGCGCACGCCTGCGGTAAAATTAGCATCCGACCAAATATCGGTAACCGGTACGCCGCCTTCACTCGCCATATACCCGCCACGATCGGCGAAGAACGAAACGTGAGTGTCGATCGTAGGCTGTGCGTTGTCGAAGGAAACGTTTGCGAACGTGAAATCTCCGTTCAGCATCGATTCGGGGTCGCCGTACTCCCGGTCTTGCGACGTGCCTCCGCTCAACGATAGCGTTTGCGCCGTCGACAGCGGGAACGCGACAGCCGCATCCGCGCGCTGGCGCGACTCGGACGAATTGCTGTACGTACCGGCGGCAATGCGCGCCCAGTCCGAGCCAGCCTGTAGCCGCATGGTTTGATCGCTCCCGCTCAGCGCTACGTCGCCGTTGTCGCCGCCGAACGGCTGCAGCGAAACGATGCCGGATCCGGCTTGATCTCCGTACAGAAACGCGTCCGCCGCGGTCGTCATGGTGCCCGACTGTTCGTATTTCGCGGGAATGGTATCGTACGGCGTCGTTCCCAGCACGACGTCGTAGTTCGGAACGCCTCCATCGACGAGCAACGCGTTTGCCGGAGCCAACCCACGATCGCTGAGTTGCGAACCGGGCAATACGCTCGTCGTTTGGCGCAGCAGCGAGAACGGCCGAAGCGCCATGGCCGACTCGACGTGAGCGTACGGCAGGTTCGCCAGATCGCGTTCGGAGGGTGCATCGTCGAACAGCGCATCGAATCGCCGGACGATCGCGATCAGTGGTTGGTCCGCTACTACCGTAAACGTGCGCGACTCGCAGAAGCGACATGTGATCGTAACCGAAACGGCATCTCCGGCGGGAATCGCGAACGTCCCGGAAGCGTCGGTCTTGGCGGTCGATCGCCCGCCGCCGCGGCCGGTGGCCACCACGGTTGCGCCGTCGACGGCGCCTCCGCGTTGGTCCCTGACCGAGCCCACGACTAAAGTAACCTGTGCCCCAGCCGGCGCAACGAGGAGGAAGCATACGAGCAACGCCGTTGCGAAAATGCCGGTGCGATTCACGGATTCCTTAGACATTCGGCTATAATTGAAGCTGATGTCAAGCGCCCTTTTCTCGCGGCTCTTCGCTGCCGGGCTCCTGGCCGGCTCGCTGTGCTGCGGGGCGGCGGCGCTGGCCAATGCCGCTTCGCTGGAGGACTTGCTCGCCGGCCAGCTGATTGCGTCCGACCCCGCGCCCCTGCTCGCCCCGATTACGTCGGCCGGGCGAAAGGGCTGGGACTGTAAGCCAGAGCACGCTGCGAGCGCCCAGCAATGGCGCGCCGCGGAACTGCCGGCCGGCCCAGAAACCCCGTAGGGTTATGCGGGTCGCCCTTCTTGGCGTTCTCTTTGCGGCGTTGGCGACGGCGGCCGCCCCGTCGCAAACCTATCCGATGCGCACGCCGGCACCCCGAACGACGTCGGTTCCGGCGTTGCGCGATTTGGCCAACGGCCGCGAAATCGAAGAGCGCTTCCGGATCGGGCTCGACGCTCTGGCCGGTCGTAAATACCAGGACGCCGCTGCCGAGTTCGCGCGGATCATCGCCCTCAAGCCGCCCGAGCCGAAGGGGTCGACCGCGCAGTACGACTTGGCGATCGCCTACGCCAATCTCGGGCGCAACGACGACGCGGCGCGGTGCTTGCGGGCTGCACTGGCCCTCGATCCGGCGTTCTTGGCTGCCATGGCAAACCTCGTCTCGGTCGATCTGGCTCGCGGCGACTTGCGGGAAGCACGCGTCACCGCCGACCGATACGTCGCACTCGACCCGGATTCGGCTCGGGCCTTGTATTCTCGAGGAATCGTCGCGCTGCAGGCCGGCGATGCTCGAACCGCGCGCGACGATTTCGGCAAGTTGCTTCATTCCAACCCGGCCTATGCGGTGGCGCACTACGACTTGGCTTTGGCAGAGGAGCGGCTCTCGCGTTACGATGCCGCCGAGCGCGAACTTCGCACCGCTCTCACGTTAGCACCGACGTACGCCCGCGCGCAGGTCGCGCTCGGCGCCGTCTTACTGAAGGAGGGCCGGCGCGCCGAGGCACGCGACGCCTTCGCGCAAGCCTCGCGCAACAGCGCGGATCCCGCTTTGCAGAATCTTGCGGCGGCGATGCGCGACTCGATCGCGATTTAAACATTATTCATCTCGGCGCCCTAGTCTTGAGCAACAGAACGAGGAGGAACCATGCTCAAGAAACGGCTGGCATTTTCGGTCGTCGCTGCCGCGGCAATCCTCGTCGCATGCGCGGTGCGCGGCGGCAACGCCGTCCCGGCCGGCTCGACCGTCACGCTACCGGCACTGGGGCCGGATGTGGCGATAACCGCGACGCTTCCCAAAAACACGGTTGGCGAGGAAAAGCCCGACGAGGGACGCGGATCGTATAACTCGCCCTACTGGAACGCCACCATTGGCGGATTTACGCAAACGAGTTTCTCGCAAACCCTGGGCTTCCCACCCGAAACGAAGATCACGTTGCGGAATCTCTCCAAGAATACCCCGCACACGCTCAACGTCGTCGAAGCGATCAAAGGACCGCCCGCGAAGGTCCCCACTAATCCGAGTCTGCCACTATCTCCGTCCGGTCACGGCATCCTCGGAACCGGATTCCGCAGCGGGATTTTGCAGCCAGGAAATCGGTGACGCTTACGCTTTCGAAGCCCGGAACGTACTTGATCGGCTGCGCTTTCCACTACAGCGAAGGCATGCGCGACGTGTTCGTCGTCGCAAAAGGTGCGAAGCCGGGACAGGAAGCCACGCCGCCGCCGAACGCGACATCGTCCCCCAAAACCGGCGCGAGTCCGACCGGTTACGGTTACTGAAACGCTTCGAGCGCGCCCTTTATACTTTCTTCATTTGCGCTTGTTACGGTCGCACCATCACCCACCCGAACTGCTTGAGGAGAGATTATCCATGAAAAAATACGGTGGCGTTACGTTGATAGCGATCGTCTGCGCGCTGGCGGCGTGCGGCGGCGGCGGCAGCGTACCCACGAGCGCCGGCGCGGGCACGACGACATTCGTTCAATCGCTCGGTCCGGCGGCAGTCCTGCACTTTACGCTTCCAGCGAACACCATCGGCGAGGAACTTCCCAGCGAAGGCGTCCACACGAAAACCGATCCGAGCTGGGGCCTCGTAGGTGGATTCACTCAGTCAACCACGGCGCAAGTGCTCGCGTTTCCGCCCAACACGACCGTGACGCTCACGAATTTGTCGAAGACGTATCACCACACGCTCGACGTGGTCAAGAAAGTGACGGGACCGCCCGCCAACTTCCCACCCAACCCGACCCTGTCGACGCAGGCGCAAGGAAACGGAATCCTCGGCAAAGGCTATGCCAGCGGGTCCATCGCTCCAGGCAAATCGATCAGCGTCAAGCTCTCGAATAAGGGCGACTATCTGATCGGTTGCGCGTTCCACTATCACGAAGGCATGCAAGACGTCATCCGCGTGATTGCCCATGCGACTCCCGGACCGACGTTCGACCGCTGATCGTGCGACTCGCTATCGCCTCGGCGTCCGTCCTCCTGATCGCCGCCGCACTGCAATCCGCTCCGGCGATTGCAGTGCCGGGGGCTCCTCACCTGATCGATCAAACCGGACGCACGTTTACGCTGCAGTCGCTGCGCGGTCGCCCGCTGATCGTCACGTTTATCTCGGCGCACTGCACCGACGCCTGTCCGTTGGTCAACGCGCAGTTCTCAAACGCGGCGGCGGAGATCGCTCGCAAGGGTCTCTCTACGCGGCTCCTAACCGTCACGCTCGATCCGGAGCACGACCCGCCCAGCCTCATGGCTTCGCTGGCAAAGCGCTTCGGCGCCGATCCCAAGTATTGGCTGCTCGCCAGCGGACGTCGCGATGACGTCGACGCGATCCTGAGCGCGTACGGCGTCATCGCGCGCCTCGGCAAGAGCGGTTATCGCGAAGCCCACTCGACGTTCGTCTACGTCTTCGGTTCCACCGGAAAGCTCGAAAAAACCATGCTCGCTTCAACCAACCTCAGCGAAGATATCCTCGACGAAGCTCGCGCGATGAAACCGGAGGCGGGCTGGTGACCCCCTCCGTACGGGTTTCATTCATCGCGATGGCTTTGCTGGTCGCGGCATGCACGCCCAACGGCATCGATAGCTCGGGCGGTTCGGGAGGCGGGGGCGGCGGAGTGAACCATGTCGTCGACGTCAACCTCACGTTAAATCAGCCGGTGCAAACGCCGTACGGTCAGAGCGGTGGAATGAAACCGCCGGTCACCAATGTGAAGGTCGGCGACACCGTGACCTTTATGAACAGCGATGGTTTCGCCCATACGTCTACGTCGATCACCCCGGCACAGAGCATGAACGAGACAAAGTTTCCCTCCCAGTACCCGTTTACCGGAAAAGCCCTGAATCAGGCCGGATCGACGCTGTCGGGCGGCTGGACGAGCGGCGCGATGCAAGCTGGGTCCGGATCGCAAGTGGTGACGGCCGACAAGCCCGGCACCTACCTTTACGGCTGCTTCTTCCACTATGGCGCGCCAATGCGAGGAGCTATCGTTGCGAAATAATCTCGTCGCCGCGCTCGCCGCAGCGATACTCTTTGCCGCGCTGAATACGGCGCCGGCCCAAGCGATTCCGATCTTCGCGCAGCGGTACCGCTTGCACTGCGGCGCGTGTCACAGCGTTCTTCCCGAACTCAACGGCTTCGGCAACTATTTTCGCATGCACGGCTATCGTTTGCCGATCGAGCGGCACGGGACGACGATGTTCGCCATCCGCTATCAGATGTCGTACTCGCAAGATCCGGCTGCCGGCACGCGCCGATGGACGCCGGGCGGCATTCTGCTCGGGAACGCCGACGTCGGAAACATCTCGTTGTACATGCATTATAGTCTCGGTGCGGGCGGCGGCCCGAGCGCGCTCTACTTAGGATTTCTCACCGACTACAACGCACACACGAAGTCGGAATACCGGGTCGGCTTGTTCGAGCTGCCGCTCGCGCAATCGCCGGGCGAACGCCTGGACGACCTTCAGCAGTATGGATACTACGGCGCCCACGTCGGCCTCAACGACTTGCCGCTATCGTCGCCACGGTGGGGCGTATGGGACCAGCGCACGATCGGGAATCTGGTCGCCAACGTTACCTTCGCCGTGGGTGACTTCCAGGGCGCGCCCTATGGCGGCAAGCCGGTCAACACCGGCCTGACGACGTACGTTTCGACTCCCGAAGTCGGCGTATGGCTCGATCAAGGCATCTTTTCGAAGGGGAGCATCGAGTTAGACGGAGGCGGCGAGGCGCTTGAAGGCGTGCGCCACATCTTGCCGACCGGCAGTACCGCTTTCAACGACGCCTACTCGCGCTACGGATTGCTCGGACACGCTACTCTCGGCCCGGTCGATCTTCAAGCCGAGCAGTGGTGGGGCAACGACAGCAATGCCGACGGTTTTGGAACCAGACAAACCTCCAGCGGCGGATACGCTCGCTTGAAAATCTATCCGGTCCCACACGCTTATCTCGCGGTACGCTATGACGCTTTCGCCAATCCGATCGTCACCCGCGACTTTACCTACTACGGCGCCGTGATGGTCGCGCCGTTCCGCTTCTTACTGCAGGAGGTCGCCCCGATCGGGGCGCCCGGCCAGCATCCAAACCTTGGAGGCGCGGTGACAGTAGCTTTCCCGGGCCCGTGGAAATACTGACGTCAGGCGCTAAAGGAGCACTATGCGAATCTTGGTGGTCGAGGACAATCTGCCCATTGCCAGAGCCGTCCGCTCGATGCTCGAGGCGCAGAAATTCGCCGCCAACATCGTCACCGACGGGCGTACCGGGCTCGATCACCTGCTCGGGCAGGCGTACGATGCGGCCATCGTCGACGTCGGGCTACCGGGAATGGACGGCTTTGCCGTCGCGCGCAACGCGCGCGCCGAAGGCGTGCGCACGCCCATCCTCATGCTGACGGCACGCGATGCCGTGGAGGACCGGGTCGCCGGCTTGGATTGTGGCGCCGACGACTATCTCGTCAAGCCGTTTGTGGAAAACGAACTCATCGCACGACTCCGGGCGATCTTGCGCCGGGCCGAGCGGCCGCTGGTAACGGTCATCGACGTCGGGCGGCTTCACGTGGACGTCGGCGGGCGTTGCGCCAGATACGATCACAAACCGCTCGACCTCGGGGCGACCGAATTCCGCTTGCTCGAACTACTGGCTCGTAACGCGGGCATCGCTCTCTCGCGCGCGCAAGTTCTCGAGCGCATTTGGGATTACGATTTCGACGGTTCCAGCAATATCGTCGACGTGTACGTCAGCCAGCTTCGCCGTAAGCTCAAAAAACTGGGCGGCGAGGGCGTCATCGAAACCGTTTGGGGCGTAGGGTATCGTTTGCGAAATTGATTGCGCGAACGTCGGTACTCTATCTCCTCATTTTCATCTGCGTTCTCATCGCCCTGGACATCGGGGCGTATACGTTCATGTCACGCGAATACGCGTCGCTGCTTCAGCCCGCGCTCGGTACGCCCGAAGGCACGGCCGCGATGACGTCGGCCATGCGGCGCGTGGTCTTTACGATTCTTCTGCTCGACGTTCCGTTGGTCGTGGCCGTCGGTGCGGCTTCGTACGTCTTGGCGCGCGCCACGCTGGCGCCGATTTTCGCCGCTCGCGAGCGCGAGCGCATTTTTGCCGCCGACGTCGCCCACGAGTTGCGCTCGCCGCTGGCGGCAATTGCCGCAATCGCTCAAGCCTCGCGAGCGACCGCATCGCCCGAAAGCCGCGAAGCCTTCGAAACGATCGCCGCGAGCGCTCTCGATACCTCGGCGATTGTAACGGACCTCTTGACGCTCGCACGCGATCCCGGCCAAAGCGTGCTGCAGTGCGAGCCCGTTGACCTGGCGGCCATCGTCGCACGGTGCGCGCGGGACGTTGCCGGCGTTGCCGCCGCACGCGGCGTGCGCGTTGAAAGTTCGCCGGTCAGCGCGATCGTCGATGGCGACGAACGGCGGCTGCGCGAGCTGGTTCGCAATCTTGCCGAAAACGCCGTGCGCCATGCGCGTTCGAGCGTGCGCATCGCTTCGCAGCGTAACGGCCGCACCTGCGAGATCGTCGTAGAAGACGACGGCGACGGAATCCCGCCGCAGGAGCGCGAGCGCGTATTCCAGCGGTTTTATCGCGGATCCGACGATTTGGGCGGTACCGGTTTGGGCCTGGCGATCGTTCGCTGGATTGCGAAAGCACACGCCGGCACGGTAACCATCGCACCGACCAGCCAAGGCGGTGCGCGTTTCGTCGCATCCATCCCCGAACACGCCGGCTCGTAGTACCTGCGGACACATCTAATACTCAGGAACTCACCGCCGAACAGGGGCGCTGGCGGCTTCCTCTAAGAGAGCCCGTCATGCCGTTTTCGTCCCTGCGCGCGTTCGTCGATGCGCTGCGCAAAGCCGGCGAGCTTCACACGATCGCGGCGCGAGTCGACCCTTACCTCGAGATCGCCGAGATTACCGATCGGGTCGTGAAAGCGGGCGGACCCGCCTTATTGTTCACCCGCGTCGACGGCTCAAAATTTCCGGTGCTCACCAATCAATTCGGAACGCACCGCCGCATGGCGATGGCGCTCGAAGCCGCCGACCTCGGCGAAGCCGCGGCGCGCGTGCGCAAACTGGTCAATCTCAGCCCACCCGGATCGTCGCTGGCAGACAAGTTCGGCGCGCTCCTCCGCCTTGCGCCGCTGGCCAACGCCGCGCCGCGAATCGTCGGCAACGCAGCCGTCCACGACGTCGTCATGCGCGAACCCGACCTCACCAAGCTTCCGGTGTTGACGACGTGGCCGCTCGACGGGGGGCCGTTCATCACGCTTCCGCTCGTCATCACCAAACATCCCGGCACCGGGCGTCCCAACGTCGGAATGTACCGCATGCAAGTGTATAATGCGCGCGAGACCGGGATGCACTGGCAACGCCACAAACAAGGACGCGCCCACGCCGACGCGTGGGGCGATACGATTCCGGTGGCGGTGGCGATTGGAACCGAGCCCGTCATGACCTATGCCGCTACCGCACCGTTACCGCCGCTGCTCGACGAATACGCCTTTGCGGGCTTGCTGCGCGGACGTCCGGTCGATCTGGTCAAAGCGCGGACCGTCGATCTCCTCGTGCCGGCCGAAGCGGAGTTCGTCCTGGAAGGCTACGTCGACAACACCGACCTCCGGGTAGAGGGACCGTTTGGCGATCATACCGGCGTGTATAGTCTGGCCGATCGTTATCCGACGTTTCACGTTACGTGCGTAACGCATCGCCGCGACCCGATCTACGCCGCCACCGTCGTTGGAAAACCGCCGATGGAAGATGCATGGCTCGGAAAGGCGACCGAACGCCTCTTCTTGCCGTTGCTGCAACTCGTTCTTCCGGAAGTGGTCGACATGAATCTTCCGGTCGAAGGCGGATTTCATAACCTCGCCATCGTGTCGATTCGAAAATCTTATCCCGGTCACGCAAAAAAAGTCATGAACGCACTCTGGGGTTTGGGTCACATGATGATGCTGACGCGCGTGCTGGTGGTCGTCGATGCCGACGTCGACGTGCAAGACTGCCGCAGCGTCGCCTGGTTCGTTCTCAATAATCTCGCACCCGACCGCGACGTCGTCATGATGCCTGGCCCAGTCGACGATCTCGATCACGGCTCGTACTCCGTTGCCTACGGTGTGAAGATCGGCATCGACGCCACCCGTAAAACCGCCGCCGAGGGGTATACGCGCGAATGGCCTCCGGACATGATCATGAACGCGGACGTGCGGGCAAAAGTAAGCAAACGTTGGCGCGAGTACGGTCTCGACGCCGTCGCGGACGCATTGCAACCCGATGACTGGTCGGGACAAGGGCCGGCCGCTTACGCGCGGCTTTTGGCAACGCCGACGCCCGGAACGGATCGGCCGGAACGATGAAGGTCGCGCTTTTCCTCAAAGAAATTCGGATCGAGCACACGCTGTTTGCGTTGCCGTTTGCCTACACCGGCGCCGTCTTCGGGGCGCGCGGTTTGCCGTCGTGGCCGGCACTACTTTGGATTACGCTCGCCGTCCTCGGTGCGCGCACCGCGGCCATGGCCGCCAATCGTTATCTAGACCGCGATATCGACGCGCGTAACCCGCGCACCGCTCGGCGTGCGGTCGCCAGCGGAGCGCTTTCGCCGGCGTCGATGCTGTTGGCAATTGCAGCCGGGCTGTTGGTTCTGTTATGGGCCGCGTGGATGCTCAACCCGCTGTGCGTAAAACTGCTGCCGATTGCGGGCGCCGGCGTCTTACTCTACCCGCTATGTAAGCGCTTTACGTGGCTGACCCACTTCGTGCTCGGTGCGGTCGACGCGCTGGCACCGTTGGGAGCGTATATCGGTATTACCGGAACGGTTGGGTGGCCGGCCGTTTTCCTGTTTCTCGCCGTTACGGTCTGGGTAACGGGATTCGACATCGTCTACGCGCTCATGGATTTCTCGGTCGACCGCACGCAAGGCATTCGATCGTTACCCGCGCGCTTTGGCGAAGCGAGCGGGCACGTGCTGCCGATCGCATTGCACGTGCTGATGCTCGGACTGCTGGCAGCCGCCGGACTAGCGGCTCACGCCGGCTCGATTTACTACGCGGGCGTGCTCGCGGCGGCGATATTGGTGCTCTATGAAGAACGCCTGCTTCGGATCGCCGAAAACGCTTTCGTTTTGAACGAGCGGGTGTTCGTCTCGAACATGGCGTTCTCGCTGGTCTTCTTGGGAAGCACGGTCGCGAGTTTCACTGCCGCCTCGACTGTTGGCTCGTCGTGAGGCGGCGAACGTTTCTGGCGACGGCGGCGGCCGCCGGCGTCGCGCTCGCCGCCCCGGCGCGCGCCCAAATTCTGAATCAGCAGTTCCTGCAGCAGCTGACGGTCGGCGTCAACGTCACGCTGTCGGGACCGTTGCAGAAGTACGGTCTCGAAGTCGTTCGCGGCGTCCAAGCCGCGGTCGACGAGACCAATCGTTTTACGGCGCCGATCTCGCACGTTTGGGGCATGCGAGCCTACGACGATCGCAACGATGCCGCGCTCGCGGCAACCAACGCCAACGTCGCGTCGGCGGATCCGAGTGTGATCGGCATCGTCGGCAACATGACTGCCGCGATGACGCTGGCTTCGCTTTCCCGTTACGCCAACGTCAACTTCGCCGTCGTCGTTCCGACCGTCACCGCGGACGCCGTCACCAATCGCGGCTATCACAATATCTTCCGGCTGCCCGCGAAGGACAGCACGGCCGGCCGGCTTTTCGCGTCCTCGGTGCTGCCGGAGAAACGCGGCGCAACGGCCATCGCCGTCGCTCTCGACGGCGACTACGGCTACGACGTGGCGCGCGGTTTCGTGCAGCAAGCCAAGTCGGATCACCACCCGGCCGACGTGCTGCTCTTTCCAACGACCGGCATCGATCCCGGAGCCGCAGCGCGAACGGTGCTCGACCGCAGTCCAGGGTACGTTTTTCTCTGCGGGACGACGGCAGCGCTCGGGTCGCTGGCCGACGCGTTGCGGCTGGCCGGTTACACCGGCGATTTCGGCGCGAGCGACGGCTTCTACAACGGCGAGACAATCGCCCAACATGCAAAAGCGCTCGACGGCGCGTACGTCGCCTCATCGCTGCCGCCCCTCGAGCGAATCCCGAGCGCCATCCAGCTGTTAACGGATTTTCAGCACGAGGTCGGTGCTATAACCGCTTTCTCCGCGTACGGGTATGCCGCCGCTCAAGTCCTAATTGCCGCTTCACAGCGCAGCAACGCGTTCACTCGATATTCCTTGCTCGCGTCGATGCAGCGCAGCCCGACGTTCACGACCTTGGTCGGCCAGTACAGCTTCAACGTTTTCGGCGATCCCTTAATACCGAATATCTACATCTACACCATCGGCAAGGACGGCTTCAAGTTCGCGCGCCCGGCCATCCGCACCGGCTTCGTGCTCTAGGCTTTCCTGTTAGCTTTCGATGCGCCGCCACTGGAAAACGGCCAGCGCACCGTATAGGACCGCGAGCAGCGCCAGCACGAGAACGTTGATTTGAATCGGCGCGGCGAAGGCGGCTCCAGCGGCGTTTCCTCCTTCCGATACGTGCATGTAAGACACCGGATCGAGTACGGCGAGCCACTTAGAGACGCTACTCACGATCAGCAGCATCGCATTGCCGTTGGGCTGGATGCGGCTGAGACCGAAGATCAACAACGCCACCGGCCACGCGAAACCGACGACGGTCCCGTAGCCGCGCTTCATCGACGCGGTCGCCGCATTCAGCAGGGCGTACCAAGACAGTGGTGCGGCGATGCCGAGCAGCACCGTGAAGAAGTCACTCGTATCGAACGTAACCCGCGGAACTTCGAACAACGCGGTGCATAGAAACGCGAACGCAACGCCGAGGGCAAAGGCGGCCACGATGCCGCCGGCATCCATCGCGACGGTGACTAGCCCGAGCACCGTCCGTCCGACGGGTTTCGTCATCGCGATATCCAGATGACCGTCGTTCTCGCGTGCGAACGGCGACCCCATGACGGTAGCAAAAACCAGGGCGACGATGATTCCAACGATCGCAAACGTCGCAAACGGGATCCCAGTCGTGTCGATGACGACCAGCGAGCCGCCGCCCGATGGCAGGGTCCGGACTCGGACGCTGCCGGCGACGACGGTTTCTTTCGAATGGTCGTGCGACGAGCGATCGAGGATTTCGATGTGCTTGCGGCCCCATCCGTACTCGTCGATGACGATATGAACTCGATCGCGAGGATCCTCGACGACGGTCCGGTGCACGCCGTCGGGGCCGGTCGACACCGTTACGCGCGAGCTCGGATCGGCTTCCATGCGGGCAATATGCGTCAGCGCATCGCCCCCGAATCCGAACGCCCACACGCGGCAGATGGCGGTGAGGACGAAAAATGCGGCGAGCACGATCCCGATCCACTTTAGGGCACCGCGAACTCGCAGCCACTCGACGTAGGCCATCAACGGACGAATTCGTCTTCCGGCACGACACGCACGCGATGCGGCGGCGGCACTTTCGGCATCGGCTGGGCGTCGGCGTCTTCGAGGGCGAGGACGAAACGCAGACGCCACGCTCCGAGGGACAGTGTGAAGTTGGTTCCGAGTATTTCCATGTTCTTAGGCCTCCACGCGACGCCATTGAAGAACGGCGAGCGCGCCGTAAACGAGCGCGAGAATCAAGAGAATCGGAAGTTCGAGACCCGGTGAGACCGCCATCGATCCGGCGGGCTTCCCATCGACGGTGAACGCAGGTCCGAAATGAAGGTACGTAAAGGGGTTGATCCAGGCAAGCGGAGTGACGATCGCGTGGATGACCTGCCCCAGCTGCGAGTTGCTGAGATTGACCTTGCCGAGTATGGCGATAACCGCCGCTACCGGCCACGCGAAACCGAGAACCGCACCGTAGGCGCGCTGCATCGAAGCCGTCGCCGCGCACAGCATTGCGTACCAGGCGAGGTTACCGGCCAGTCCCAGTGCGATCAGGATCTCGTCGTTGGGACCAATGGCGAAGTGCGGCGCCTCGAAGACGGTATGCGCTACGATCAAGAAGACGATCGTCATAATCCACGCCGCACCGATGCCGGCCAGGTCGGCGCCGATGATCCCGAGCGCGAGCCGTTCGCGGCGTACCGGCTTTGTCAGCGCGATCTCCAAGTGTCCGTCGTTCTCACGGGCGAACGGCGCGCCGAGAATCGTTCCGACGATCAACCCGACGAAAGACGCGATCGCGAAGTAGTACGCCAGGTCCTCGGGTTGGCTCGTGTCGATCGTCGTGACCGTAACGTCGCGGCCGGGAATCGTTTCGACGTGGATGTCGCCCATCGAGACCGATTCGTGCATATGGCGAGCGGCGTGTGCCGCCGATTCGAAAATTTCGATGTGCTTGCCACGGTAGCCGCGATCGTCGACGACGACGTGCACGCCTTGTTTGGCGTTGTCGATCACCGTACGCGTCGTTCCATCGGGAAGCGTTGCGTGCGTGACGCGCGAGTTCTGGTCTACTTCCACGCCGTGAACGAACGATAACGCGTCGTGCGGCCCCACGGCCAGCAGCGAGATGCGCAGCACGATCAACAGCGCCACCAATACGACCAGCACCACCGCCGTCCACTTTAGGACGCCGCGCACGCGCAGCCACTCCACGTAGGTCATGACGAGCCCGCCTTCGCGACGACGTCGGCGGTGGCGTCAGCCGGCGAAACTGCGTAGAGGAAGATGTCTTCGAGATTGAGATCGAGGACGCGAACGCCGGTGGCGCCGGCGTCGGTGAGGCGCTGCGCGATTTCGCCAGCGTCGGCCAGCACCAAGAGCCGGGCGATTCGCTCGCTGCGATCGACGCGCGCGACGTGCGGATCGGCGGCAATGCCGTTGAGCGAGTAGGAAGCGTCCGGGAAAATGCCCTCGACGATTTTGCGGTCGGCTTTCAAATCGTCGACGGTGCCTTCCAAAACGAGGCGCCCGCGATCCATTACGGCGATCGACTCGGCCGCGCGTTCGACTTGACCGATCTGGTGCGACGAGAAGATCACGGAGTTTCCACGCGCCGCCTCGTTGATGATGAGGCTCAAGACCTGGCGTTGATTTACCGGATCGAGCCCGCTGGTCGGTTCGTCGAGAATCATCACGTCGGCATTGCGGGCGAACGCTAAGGCCACCATGACGGCCGTACGCATGCCCTTCGAGAGCGCGCGGCAGCGTTTCCGCGGTTCGATGCTAAAATGACCGAGCAGCTCGAAGGCGCGCTTGGAATCGAACTTTGAATACGCGCGCCGGTTCATCTCGACGTGCTCGGCCACCGTCATCCACTCGTAGAGCGCGCTGCGCTCGGGGACGTAGGCGATATGCTCGAACGTCTGTGGAACGAGCGGCTTTCCGTCGTACAGAATCTCGCCGCCGGCCATGTGCGCTAAGCCGAGCATACACTTGAACACGGTCGTTTTGCCGGCACCGTTTGGTCCCAGCAAGCCGAAGACCGCACCCGCGGGTATGTGCAACGAGAAGTCGTCGACGGCTGCGAACGCGCCGTACGTCTTGCGTAGATTCGAAATTTGGATCGTGCTCATCGTTCCTCCGGAAACCACCGGTCAAGTGCTGTGTCGATCAACTCGGCAACGTCGCTTCGAGAAAGCCCGACCGACTTCGCTTCGCGCAACGCGAGGGCGAGGGCGTCGCGGGCCACGTCGGAGGCCGCGGATCTCGCGGAGTCAAGCGCGCCCTCGGCGCGGACGAACGACCCTCGGCCTGGAGCGGTCTCGATAACGCTGTCGCGTTCGAGATCGCGGTAGGCCCGCGCGACGGTATTCGGATTGATCGTGAGGTCGAGCGCGAGTTGCTTGACGGTCGGGAGCTGTTCGCCTGCTTGCAAGATCCCCAAGGCGACAGATCGCTTGACTTGCTCTATGATTTGCAGGTAGATCGGCACGCCGCTGCGCGCGTCGACCGTTAACACGGCCGGCATGTCTTTAGTTCTGTACCTTTAAAACTTCGGGCCCCAGCCTTGGAACAGGCGGCTCGCGCTCTGGTCGGGTAGGCGGATGGTCGTGCGAAGCTCGCGGGCGGTTTCGTTCTCGGTCGGGTTGTTTGCGATGTGCGTCATGCTTCTCCAGTCCTTTCGGTGCCCAGTACCAACCTACTGTTGTACTAGTACGCTAGTATAATAGGTCTTTCCCCGAAGGATGTCAACAGCCCGCGCGAAGTTTTTGGCAGCCAGGCTAGGCGTTGGAGCGGACCGAGATCGTGCGCGCGCCATGGTTGGGGCCCCACGCGAGGCGTGGGGGGCGCGAAGGCTAGGCCGGAGCGCCTTCTAAACCGAACCCGCAGGCGAACATGCAGCAGCAGACTGCGGTGGAGTACTCGCTCTTCGAGGGTCCGGGCTCGCTCCGGGACCGGTCGGAGCGCATCGCCTTTTGGCTGACGGCGATTTGCGCGTTGCCGGCGGCGCTCCTGATTGGATACGTGCTGCACGAATCCATCGGCGCGTCGCAAGTCGCACTGTTCATCGTCATCGCGATGGTCTACGTGACGCTGGCGCGCGGACGTCTGCTCGGATCCAGTGTGCGCGTTCACGACACGCAATATCCGCGCGTGTTTGCCATCGTGAAGCGTGCCTGCGCGGCTTTGGAAATCCCGATGCCTCTGGTATTCGTCCGCGAGGACAACTTCGTGCCGGTGGCCGCACTCGGATTCGGCGAGCCGTACGCGCTGGTGCTCAGCAGCCATTGGATCGAGGTGTTTCGCGACGACGAGCTGGCGTTCATGATCGGTCGCGAGTTGGGTCATATCGCGGCCGGACACACGCGCTTTCTTTCGCTACTCAGCGTCAACGGCAAGGAGAATCCGCTGATCGCGCTGATCTTCGGCGGTTGGCTACGACGCTGCACGATGACCTGCGATCGAATCGGGCTGCTCTGCTGCGGAACGCTCGACGCGGCCATCCGCGCGATCGGCGTCGCCGAGTTTCACGAGTTCGGCCGAAAAGTCGACTATCAGGCGTTCGCCGAGCAACACGCCGAGATCGAAGCGGATACGATTTCCCGCTGGGGGACGTGGCTGGGAAGCGAGCCGTATGCGACCACGCGCATCGCGGCGTTGCGCGGGTTCATCGCCTCGAACGCTTACACCGGCGCGGAAGAATGGTTCCTGCGAGAACGCGACGAGGAGCCGCCCGCACTCGCGGCGCCCGGATCGACCACCGTGGACGTACGCGACTGCGCCGGGTGGTGGCGCCGGTTCGCTTCGTTTGCCATCGACGTCGTCGTCGTGTTGGCGATCATCAACTCGTTTGCGGGGAGCGCCGCGACAAGTAGCGCGGGCGCGATCCGCGTAGAGAAATCGAAGCCCGCAGCGACGGCGAGCCCGTCGCGCACAAGCAGCCATTCTACCGCGGCGCCTTCTCCGCAGGATACCGACGAACAAGTTGGGCCGCTCACCATCGACGAGAACACCGGCCAACCCCATCTTCGAATTGGTAGCCTCGTTATTACATCGAAAGTGTTTAACCCGAATAACAGCACCGGCAAGACGGTATGGTTCTCGGTGTACATGACGCTCTTGATCGCGTTAGGCGGACAGAGCTTCGGCATGATGATTGCCGGGCTGAGGGTCGTTACCACCGATTTTCGCCGGCCGGGAATTTGGCGCTCGATCGGCCGCTACGTGCTGGTTTTGTTGCTCTGGTGGATGATCGTGCCGTTGAGTTTCGTCTGGCGAAAGATCCTCTTGCACGACCGCTGGACGCGCACGCGGCTGGTAAAGGTCGAGCGCGTCGTGGCGCGTGCGACCGGCACGCGGTAACGCCAGCGCCGGGTTACGTTACCGTCGTCGGGGCGCGCAACGCATTGTTCGCGCGCGTTAGGTAGTTGTACAACCCGATCGTCGCCACGATTTCCACGATTTCGCCGGAATCGTAATGGCGCTCGAGCTCGGCGCGCACCGCTTGCGGCAACGCCCGCGGCTCGCGCGTTAGCGCCACTGCGGCCGCGAGCACCGCGCGCTCGCCGGGTGCGAAGCGATCGCTGCGCGCAAAGTCGCCCAGCTCGTCGAGGGTCGCACGATCGACCCCGAGCCGCAGCGCGATCTCCGAGTGCGTCTGCGTGCAGTTCTCGCACGCGTTGAGCCAGGCGACCATCAACGCGCACAGCTCGTGCGTGCGGCGCGGTATCGAGCCTTCCTCGAGCGCCTCGATGTGGCGCGCGAGCGTCCGAGCCAGTTGCGGCCGTTCGCTCAGCGATTCCCAGAAGGCCGGCAGCTTATGCGGGTTTCTGCGTTTGAGCGACCTGCGGATCGCGCCGAAACGCATCGAAGCGGGGATCGCTCGCGATCTCGGCACGCAGGTACGGTTTGCCGTCGACGCGCCGCAGCCACGTGAGCGCCAGCCCTCGCTGCCCGACTGCTGCCAACGCGATGGCGAGATCGCCGGGATCGACGTCCTTAGCATGCGCGCGGGCGTACGCCAGTTGCGCGCGCGCTTCGGGCATGCGATTGGATTTGGCGTAGACCTCCGCCAGCAGCGCGGCCGCTTCGGCACGGTATTGAACGTTCGCGATGGCTAAACGATCGTACGCCTGGGTAGCGCGACTGAGGTCGCCGCGCGCTTCGTAGGCGAGGCCGAGCGTTTCGTAGACTTCCACGCGTTTGGGCGACAGGTCGAGCGTTTCACGCGCGTAGGCAATCGCGTCGTCGTATCGCCGTTCGAGCCGGGCGGCATTCCCCAGCCACGCGGTCGTCGCGACCGATAGCGGGTCGAGTTCGGCCGCCTCCCGCAACTGCGAATACGCTTCGTCGAAGCGTCCGCGCTCGAACAGCGCGATGCCGTACCACTCGTGCGCGGGACCGCTGGCCGGATCCAACGCGATCGCATGCTGCAAATCGCCGAGTGCGCCGGCCATCTGTTTGTCCGACATGGAGTTGTTTTCGGTCGACAACATTCCTAAGACGGCGTAGGCCTCGCCGTACTTCGGATCGATCGCGAGCGCTTTGCGTGCGTAGGCGCGCGCGCGAGCGAAGTAGACGCGCGGCCGCAGCGGTCCGTACTGATAGTCGCCCATGATGGCGTTGGCGCCCGCGAGCGCCCCGTAGCCGCGAGCGTCGAGCGGATCGGTGTCGACGACCCGCGCGAAGTATGCCAAGCTCTTCGCCATGCCGTCCGGGGTGCGCAAATTCCAATAGTAGCGGCCGATCTGATAGAGCCGCGCTCCTTCGACCGACAGCGTCCGGTCCGCCTCGGCTCGCGCCGACAGCAGCTTGAGTCCCAGGCCGCCGCTTAAGACCAGCGCGAGAACGGCAACGACGGCGGCTTGCCAGAAATTCCGGCGGCGCGGCGTCGTTCGCATCGGCGCGATCGACGGCTCCGCCAGCGCCGCCCCGTCGCGTCTGCGCACGTCTTCGGTAAAGCGATAGCCGCGGCGCGGAATTGTTTCGATGGCGTCGACGTCCCAGCGTGCACGCAGCGTCTTGCGCAAGACGTACACGTTTTGCGCGAGGTTCGCTTCGTCGACGTAGCCCTCGGGCCATATGCGATCCAGCAGCGCACTCTTTGTAAGGACTTCGCCCGGATGCTCGATCAACGCCAACAGGGTTTCGACCACCTTCGGCCCGAGCGCAACGGGTACGCCGCGATCGAGCAATAACAGACGCTCGGCATCGAGATGAAGGGGTCCGAATTCGTATACGCTCACGACGCGGCTCCTCGTGCAAAAATCTTTGATGGCTTTCTGAGGACGCTTCCCCGCTCGCCGGGTAACGCTGTAGGCGTGCGCAAGGCGACCGGCCTCGTCCTAGGGCTCATCGTGGGGATATCGTTCTCCCCTATTCCCCTATACGCCGCAGTGACCCAGAAGTTTTCGTTTCCGGTCGCGCGAGCCGCGCATCCCTTATCGCTCGATCCCGGCCTGAGCGATCCGGGCTGGGGCGCCGGCCAAGTACCTAGCAACGGACCATGGGAAAACGTGACCACCCGCAGCCCAGCCACTAACCAGACGACCGCTTACTTATTGTACGACGACCGCTTTCTCTACGTGGCTTTCAAGGCGAGGCAACCCCCCGGCACCATCGTCGCGACGCAAACGACCAACGACGTCGGCTTCGGGGTGGACGATTTCGTCGGCATCGGCGTCGACACCAGCGGCGCCGGCTCGCAGGCCTACTACTTCGAAACCACACCCCACGGCGTCCGGTACCAGCAGGCCGCCGAAAATACGCGCTACCGCCCGCGCTGGCAGGCTGCGGCCGTCAACGTTCCCGACGGCTGGAACGCGGTTATGATCGTTCCGCTCGACGTGCTGAAGATCCGCAGCGGCGCGTTCCAGACGTGGCGCGTCCAGTTCGTCCGCGCACTGGCCGGCAACGCCGAGCACTATGTGTGGTCCTACGACGGCCTCATGCAAGACGCTGCGGCCGGCACCTGGCCGACGTTTGCCGACACCCGCTGGTGGGCGTCGGCCAGCGGCATTACGACGAACTCGTCGGGACGAGGGCGCCCTCGGGGACGGGCCGACATCTTCGGGCTTGCGAGCATCGGAGAAGACCGCAATCTTTTCCAACAAGCCAACGGGCAGTTCTTGCCGATGAAGGTGCGGCCGCTGGGAATCGATCTCAGCTATCCGTTGACGCCGACCATGAGTTTCGTCGGAACGATCGCGCCGGATTTTTCAAACGTGGAAATCGATCAGCAGACCATTGCTCCGCAAGAGTTTGCGCGACAGCTCGTGGAGTACCGGCCGTTCTTCGCTCAAGGTGCCAATTTCATCAACGCCAACTCGGGTCCGCGGTCCCCAACGTCGGCGATATCGACGGTCCCCGACTACGTTTTCTATTCGCCGCAAATCGGGCCGTTCGACCGCGGAGCGAAAGTGGAAGGCACCTTCGGCGATCAGAGCCTCGGAGTTCTCTCGTTTCGCGGCTTCGACCAAACCACGGGCAACACGTTCGACGATCAAGCTTACGGCTACGAGCACGCACTGCAGGACGGAACGTTTCTCTACTGGAGCGACGGCGTGCTGGCCCATCACAGCATCGCCGGAGACGACACGACCATCGAGGCGGGAATGGAAGGCCGCAATCTTCGCAGCGGCTTGGTATGGTTCGTCGACCACTCGTTCGAGAACGGCAGCTGGGTGCCGCAAGGCCATGCCGATCTCACCGACGTCTTCGTCGACGTGCATAAGCCCAATTTCGAAATCAACGCCGGTTACTTCGACGTCTCCCCCAACTATAATCCGATCGACGGATTCACCGTAAACTCGGATATCCGGGGATTGCAAGGTTTCGTCAACTTCGTCGGCTCGACGGCCGGCGTCAAGAACTATGGCCTCTTCATAGGCGGCGACCGCTTCGTCGACCAATCCGGTGCCGTACATCAAGCCGATACGCAAGTCTTTCTCAACGCGACGTTCAAAAACGGGTTCTCGCTCGACGGCGTGGGCGCGGCGATCGGCCAGCTGCGCAGCTACGACGTTCCGGCCGGTCCCGACTGCAGCGGCCCGATCGTTTCGCAGTCGTCGTTCACCGGCTATCCCTGCTATCTCGGTGGAACCACCCAACCGTTCAATCTTAGTTCGATTCCGGTGGGCTACCGCGACGGCACGCCGACGCCCGTCGACGTCAACTACTCGTGGGGTCCTTTCGGAACCAACTACATCCATCTGTTTACGGTGACGACCAGCCGTCCGATCGGGCGTCGCATGACCCTCGGTCTCGAGTACGACGGTACGTACGAACGCCCGCTGACCGGCGCGCAACCCCTCGACTCGCAGTGGCTCCGGCGCATTTCGGTGGGCTACAATCTCAGCGCGGAGAGTTCGATTACGATCGGCTACCGATCGATCAACGGACTGGGCGGATTCGCAACGCAACCCGGCTCGAACTTCGCAATCGCCTTTCACGACCGCTTTCGCAGCGGAAACGAGCTCTATGTCAACTTCGGATCGCCGGCCGCCAATACCACGTTGAACCGGCTGATCGTTAAGTTCGTTTTCCACGCCGGGGCCGACGAAGGCACGTAGCGCAGCGATCGCACTTAGGCGAGATACGGTTCGTGCGGGGCGACCGGCTTGAGAATCGCGTTCATTTCCTCGAAAATCGACGGTTCGACGTCGAGATCGGCGGCGGCGAGGTTGTCGTCGAGATGTTCGACTTTGGTGGCGCCGACGATCGCGCTGGTAATCGAATCGTCGCGCAAACACCACGCGAGCGCAAGCTGCGACAGCGAGCACTTCGCCTGTTGCGCGAGCGGAACGAGCCGCTGCACCGCGTCGAGCACGGCCTGGTTGAAGTAATCCTCCATCATGTCTTTCGACTCACCGGCCGCGCGCGTTCCGGCCGGTGGGCGATGCGCGTTGGTGTATTTGCCGGTCAGGATCCCCATCGCCAACGGCGACCACACGACGTTGCCGAGACCGTAGCGACGGCAGGCGGGCAGCACCCGCTCCTCGACGCGGCGCCAGAGCGCGTTGTATTGCGGCTGATTGCTCACCGGCGCCGTCCAGCCGCGCGCCGCGCACAGCGTTGCGGCGGCGGCGATCTGATCGGCATTCCATTCCGAAACACCCCAGTACAAGATTTTTCCCGCGCGCACGAGGTCGTTCATCATCGCACAGGTTTCTTCGAGCGGCGTCGTCGTGTCGTACCGGTGACACTGATAGAGATCGATGTAATCGACCTGAAGGCGCGCCATCGATCGCTCCACTTGATCCCGGATGTGCTTACGCGAAAGGCCGCGCCTGGTCACCGCCTCTCCGGTCGGAAAATACACCTTGGTGGCCAGTACCAGCGCGTCGCGGTCGAGTTCCTTGAGAATCGGGCCGAGCGTTTCCTCGGCGCCGCCGCGCGCGTACACGTTTGCCGTGTCGAAGAAGTTCACGCCGCGTTCCCACGCACGCAGGACGCAGGCACGCGTGACGTCGCGTTCGACGCTGCTGCCGAACGTCAACCACGAACCCAAACCGATGACCGAGAGCTGGAGGCCGGAATGTCCGAGCGTGCGATAGCGCATGACGCCTATTCCGGCACGAGCACGCGCAGGGCCTTCGGCAACAGCTCGAACGCCGCCGGCGTCCGGCCGGCCGGCTCGCCGTCGGCGGTAATATGATGGCGGTGGTGCTGGCGCACCGTAAACCGAGCGGCGCGAAGCGAGCGCAAGCCGGGTACCGATTCGCGCTTTCCTCGCAGGATCGCGCGCGCGACGCGAAACGCTTGCCAAAACGTTTCGATCTCCACCGAATACAGGTCGAGCCAGCCGTCGTCGATGGCGGCATCCGCCACTTCGAACACGCCGCCGAACCGATGGCTGTTGGCGATAGTGAGTTGAATCGTTTTAAACGTCACGACGCTGCCGTCGTACGTAACCTCGGCAAACATCGGACGCGCGTACCACAAGGCTTGCAGCGCGGTTGCGGCCACCCCCAGGAACCCGTAGCGGCGCTTGATTTCTCCCGTTTGCATGCGGGCGGCGCGACTCGAAACGCCGATGCTCGCTTCGTTGATGTAGTGAACGCCGTTGACGACGCCGACGTCGATCGCGCGCGTGTGCCCGGCCGCGATGACGTCGCACGCTTCGACGACATCTAGCGGTATCGATAGCGTTCGCGCAAGCTCGTTAAACGTACCGCCGGGCACCACTCCGATCGGCACACCCGCGCGAATCGCTCGGGCAACGAGCCCCACGAGCGTGCCGTCTCCGCCAACCGCGACGATGCAATCGCATGCCGGCGTTGGGGTCGACCGGGTGCGCGGAGCAAACGGTACCACCTCGACGCCTCGCGCGGCGAGTTCGCTCGCCGCCAGCGTGCCGATTGCGCGAGCGCGACGCGCACGCCGGTTGACGACCAGCAAAGCCCTCACGCCGGCGTCTAGTCCCTTCCGCTCCGCCGCCCGCGCAGCCAGATACCGGCCGCTTGCACCGCCGACCATGCCGCGATTACGGCGAAGATCAGCGTGCCGCCGATCATGGCAACGTAGCCGAGATATATACCCATCTGCGTCAGGGGATCGACGTAGCCCATCGCGACTTCGGTCCGGCTCAACGTCGTAAAGACGCCGTGAAAGATCGCCCACACGACGACGGCCGACGGGGCCGTCATCGCAAAAATGATGAGATAACGCTGCAGGGGCGTCAACGATCGGCGATCCGATTGAGTTCGTCGTCCGGAAGCAGCGCGCGCGTACGCCAATCGTATCGAATTGCGAGCAGTCGAATGACGAACGTTGCGGCGATCGCGCTCCAGGCCGCGCCGGTCGGGCCGATCGCCGTCGCCTCGACCAAGGTTACGAATATCACGACGCCGGCGAGCGCCGCAATCGCCTGAAGTTGGCCGGGCATCATCCAAACCTTATTGACGAGAACGTCCCGCAACAGTCCCCCTCCGACCGCGTTGACGACACCGACGAGAATGGCGGCAGCGACGCCCAGATGCATCTGCAGCGTCATTTGCGCGCCGACGCAAGCGTACGCGCCCAGACCGAGGGCATCTACCACGTCGAGGAGCATCCGATAGCCGCGCGCCGGCTTTCGACGGCCGGCGAGCACGCTTGCGATCGTTCCGACGATCGCGCCGAGCAGCACGACGACGAGATAGCGCGGCTCCCGAATCGCAATCGGAACTTGCTGCAAGAAAATTCCGTCGCGGAGAAGACCGCCCCCGACGGCGGAGACGAACGCCATGACGAAAATGCCGGTGTAATCGTAACCTCGGCGCACGCCCATACCGGCGCCCGATACGGCCCACAAAAAGGTCGCACCTAAATCGAAGAACGCCGGTAGCTGGAATTGCGCCTGAAGGACGTTCACTTGCGAGTGAGTTTCGCGGCCTCGGCACGAAACCTCCGCACGTACGCGGGGTCTGCGCGTATTGAATCGAAAGCAGCCGCATGCTTCGCATCCGGCCGCATAACCCGATGCCAGAATCGCGTTACGAAGTGCTGGCGCTCTTCGCCGGCGCAATGGTGGCGGCGTCCCTCTTCATCGTTTCTACCGGGACGATCGCGCCGTTTTTGGAGTCGGCGTTCGCGCTCCCACAATCGCAGCTCGGCCTCATTCTCTCGGTCCAATTCGTGGGGTCGATGTTCGCGACGGCGGCTGCGGGAGCGCTCACCGACCGTTTCGGCGACAAGACCGTACTGTTGTGGAGCGGATGGTTCATGGGTATCGCGCTCGTTTGCGCGTCCTTGATTCACAACTTCTACTGGGTCTTGTTGTGGCTCGCGCTCTACGGCATCGGCTACGCTTCGGTCACGCCCGCCGGCAGCCACGCCATCGTATTTTTCTTCAAGAAACAAGACCGCGGATTCGCCATGGGCGTGCGCCAATGCGGCGTCCCGCTGGCCGGCGTGCTCGGTTCGGCCATCCTGCCCGCGGTAGCCATCCATTTCAACTACCAGTGGGCCCTCGCAACCGCCGGAGTCGTAACGGCCCTCACCTGTTCGCTCGCCTCGGTTCTGTATCGGGAACCGGCCGAACTTCAAGGCGAACGCGTGTCGCTGCCGGGCATGCTGGCGGAGATGCTGCAGATCGCGCGCGACGCGCGGTTGATCCTCATATCCCTCACGTCGATGGCGTTGGTAAGCGTGCAAATGGTCCTGCTGGCTTTTCTGACGCTCACCGTCGTGCACGAAGCCGGCTACTCGATCGCGCCGGCCGTCGGCATTTTCACGCTCTCGCAAATTGCCGCGATCGCCGGGCGAATGTCGTGGGGATGGTCGAGCGATACAATCTTTGGTGGAAGCCGGGCGCTACCGCTCGCGGTCGCCTGCATCGCTACCGCAGCCATCGTGTTCGGCATCTCGTGGATGACGCCGCACACTCCGTTCTGGGCGGTGGCGCTACTGGCCGCCGCGCTAGGATTCACGGCCGAGGGCTGGTTCGGCGTCGGCGTGATCGCGTTTGCTGAAATCGGTGGCGAGGAACATTCGGGCAGTGCGCTCGGCGTGGCGTTGACGTGGGTGTTCTTTGCCGCTTTCGCGGCGCCGACGCTGTTCGGCGCGCTGGTCGAAGTGCACGGCTATCCGTTTGCGTGGCGTGCGGTCGCGATCTTGGCGCTCGCCGGCGTCGTACCCGCGCTCTTGGCCAGCGCCGTCGCTCACCGTTGGGCCGAAAACCACCAGGCGCCTTGACGTAGTGCAAACTCGCAACGCCATCGTTCGGCGTCCGTCAAAAAAACTCGGCGAGGGAATTACGACCGCATCGCTCGGTGTGCCGAACTTCGAGCGAGCGTGCGAGCAGCACGCCGCATACTGCGAGGCGCTGCGGGCCGCCGGTGCAACCGTCACGGTTCTCGAAGCCGACGCCGCCCACCCCGACGCGCACTTCGTCGAAGATACGGCCGTGCTGATCTGCGGGAGCGCCATACTCGCCCGGCCCGGCGCGGAGGCGCGTTTGGGCGAAACGATCCGCGAGCCGCTCGCGGAATTTTTCGCCGACTTCAAAGAAATCGTCGCCCCGGGTACGCTCGACGGCGGCGACGTCTGCGACGCCGGCGATCGCGTCTTCGTCGGCGTATCGCATCGAACCAATCGCGCGGGCGCCGAACAACTCGCGAGGTTGGCCGCCGAAGCGGGAAAGACGCCGGTGCTCGTCGACATTCGGAATCTGCCCGGCATCTTGCACCTCAAGAGCGGCCTCGCATACCTCGGAGACGATCGCTTCGTCGTCATCGCCGCGCTGCTCCCAGCGATCGCCATATCACCCGATCGCATCGTTCGCGTAGCGCCCGGTGAGGAGTACGGGTCGAACTGCGTGCGCGTGAACGACGTCGTCCTGATTGCGGACGGTCATTCCCGGCTGCAGCGAGACTTGGCGCGAGCCGAATATTCGACGACGGCGCTCGACGTTTCGGAGTTTCGCAAGATGGACGGCGGCTTGAGTTGCCTATCGCTGCGATTCTAATACTGGACGCTTAAAACGCATTCTTCATGCAGAAGACGCTGCCACCGGCTTTTTCGAATTCGGACACGTCGACGCACACCGGCTCGAGCCGTTCGATCGCGAGGGCTCTTTCGAGCGCCGGCGACAGATGCGAGGCGATAAAGTGCCGGTTGACGCTCATGCCGTTGCAGACAAACTGCAGCGCGTCCTCGCGGGTCACTTCGTAGAGCCGCTTCCACTCGCCGCGCAGTACGTCCAGCGAGCCGCCTGCGAACGCGCCTGGATAGAAGAGAGCCGCTTCGGCGTTGAGCGGCGACAAGCACGTATCGAGATGATAGAAGGTTTCGTCGACGAGCCGGATCGGGACGACCTGAATTCCCTCCGGTTGCATCGCTTGCGAAAACCTGCCGACGCCGCCTTCCGACGAGCGAAATCCATGTCCCGCCAAGACGACGTTCGAGCCCGGCCGCCACATGAGGTCGCCGTGGCCTTCGAGAAATTCGCCACTTTTAGCGTCGAGACCGAGATCGAGCGACTCGAATCCGTGCCGGCCGAACCACTCGACGTAGTAGGGCACCTCGCGTTGACGCGATTCGTAACGCATGCGGCTTGGAACGATGAAACGCGCGTGCGCGGCGCCGGCTCCGACGAAAACCTGATTGGCCGCAAATACCATGTCTTCGAGATCTTCTACCGGTTCGACGATCTGCACGTCGACGCCCGATTGCGTAAAGGCCGCGCGCAGGGCGTCCCACTGTTGCGCCGCGCGCTCGCGGTTTACCGGGGTTTCCGGGCGCATGAACGGGTTCTTGACGTCACGCACCGTGTAATAGGTGGGCGGGCACATCAACACGCGCGTTTCCATGAAGAGCAGGGTTCGGCAGCGCCTGGTCGATTCTTGGGGCGTTCGATCGCCGGCGCTGCCGACCCACAATTCCGTTCTAGACGCGCCGCTCGATCGCCGGTACGATCGTCCGGATGCGATATCTCGTGGCGCTTCTCTTGCCTCTTTCGATGCTCGCAACCCTAGCGGGCCAAGATTACCGGATCGAGCTGAGCCGTTACTTTCCGACCACCGCCGCCGAAGCATCGAGCCGTAGCCGGCTGACGGCAAGCACCCAGGCGTATCTGCGCACGCAACCGGCTGCGGATGAACGGATTGGCCGCTTGGCTCGATGCCGGCGACCGGTTGCGTGCATCGATTCAGCGTCACGATATCTACGTCTATCTTCGCGCCGAGGAGGACGTCGACGATACCGCCGACGCTCGGGCCGACGACGCGCTCGCGGCGTTGGAGGAACGGCTCGGCGACAGAATCGATGCGGTGGTCGCGTCGCTGGGTGCGCGACGGCTTTGGACTATGGCGGCGGCGACGCCCCGCCTCGCACGCTATCGTTATCTTCTCTCCCAATCGCTGGCGCGCGCCGCCCATCGCCTTTCGCCCGGCGAGTCGCGCGCGATCGCGCAAACCGTCGAACCGGCGCTGGCGGCGACCGGCGCGTCGTACAAAGCGCTGCGCAGAGCGGCGCTGGCTTGGCCTTCACCCGCGGCCTCAGCGAGCGACGCGCGACGCGATGCCTTCGCGGCGCGCTGGTCGCCATTCGAACGGCACGAGGATGCGTTCGCGGTACAGCTTCTCACGATCGTCAATCTGCGCAACGGCATCGCGCGCTTGCAAGGCTTCGACGGAGCGCCGGCGGCGGCGTACTTCGCACAGTCGCTGGCGCCGGCGTCGGTTCGGTGCACGCTCGCCGCGGTGCGATCGTCAGGCGCGTTCCGCGCGTATTCCGGCGTTCGGGTGACGATCGCCGCGAAGCGGCTGGGCATCGCCCCCGAAGCGGTTCGCGCGTGGGACCGCGACGCCGTCACCGCGTTCACGCCGCCCGACCGGCCGTTCGACGAGGCTCGCAAAGAGATTCTCGACGCGGAGCGGCCGATGGGCGAAGCATACGCATCGGCCTTCGAGCGCCTGCTCGATCCCGCCAATCGGCGCGTCGAGTTGTGCGTAGCCACAGCATGCGACACAACCGGCTTCTCGGTGGGCTTCGCCGGTTCGGAATCCGGCGTATACTTCGGCGGATACCGGGGCTCGGTAAACAACGTCCGCGCCGTCGCCCACGAATCGGGTCATGCCGTCCATAAACAGTTCATGAATGAACATCAGCCGATTGCGGCCTACAACGAAGGCCCGCAATTCATGTTTGAATCCTTCGCAATTTTCAACGAGCTGCTTTTTTACGAGCACGAATACGAGTCGGCCGCCGGCAACGCCGAGCGGGCTTACTATTTGAATCGCTTCCTCGACGATGCGACGTTCCAGGTGTTCGGATCCGCCGAGGAGACCGACCTCGAAGCCCGCATCTACGCCGATGCGGAAGCGGGTAAACTCCGGACCGCCGGCGATCTCGACGTGCTTACGGCCGGCGTCTTCCGGCAGTACGATCCGTTGTTGGCGGCCGAGCCCGCGGCGCGCGTCTACTGGGCTCGCGATTCGCTCTATTTCACCGACCCGCTCTACGACGTCAGCTATTTGTATGCCGGGCTGTTGGCGCTCAAGTACTTCGACGATTTCGAGCGCCGTCAACCAGGCTTCGCAAAAAATTACGTCGCGCTGCTCCGTAACGGATTCGACGAGTCGCCGGCCGCCCTGGAGCGTAAATTCCTCGGTATCGATCTCGACGACGAAGCGGGACTCGTCGAAAACGCGAGCGCGCTAATTGCCCGCCGGACGCGGACGCTCGCCGAGCTTAGTGCCGCCGGCGGAATCTGAGGTATACTACTCCCCGTGATCGGAAAAATCGCTAATGACTGCGGCTGTCCCGCCCGCGGACGTCTGGTACGTTCGACGGACGCGGTTCGGCTTGCCCGTAGTGCGTGCGCCCCGGCGTGTGCGCTGGGACGGCACCGGCACGACCAAGCGCGAATCGTGCTGACCTTCGGCGGCGCGTTTGAGACGCGCTACGACGGCCTCAGCCTTTCGGCCGGAGCCGGCGACGCACTCTTTCGGCCGCAATTCGAGGAACACCGCGATGTCTACACCGCGCGCGTCGTCTGTTTGAGCGTCGCACCGGCACGCGCCGATACCGGCTGGCGCGACCTGGGAACGGCGCCCTTTATCGCGCAACGCGACGAGTTCCCCGATCTCAGCCGCGATCTTTTCTTAGAGATGAATCGCGTCGATCTGGTCTCGTCGCTTGCGATCGACGCGATCAGTGCAGAAGTCGCGGCGCTGCTTTTTCGCCACAACGCTTCCGACGAGTCGCGAACGCGATGGCTGACGCAGGTGCGCGAACGGCTCGAGGACGAGTGGGCTGCGCCACCGTCGCTGCGATCGCTGGCACGTGACGCCGGCCGTGAGGCGACGTATGTCGCGACGGCATTCAAAAAGGCGTATCGTAAATCCATCGGCGAGTACGTTCGGGAACGGCGGCTCGGTCGCGCGCGAGCGCTCTTAGCGGATCGCAGCATTGGCTTGGCAGATATCGCCCAGCGTTGCGGGTTTGTCGATCAAAGCCACTTCACCCGGCACTTCAAGCGGCGCTTTTCGATCGCCCCGGGCGCGTACCGCGTGCGCGGCGAGAAGGCGCGCGCCGCCCAGCGCGTCTAGAGCGCCTTGCGGAATTTGATCAGGCGCTCGGTTTCCTGAAAGCCGCAGCCTTCGTGGGCGCGTTGCGAATCTTCGTTGTGGACTTCGGTATCCGACGCGAGTTCGGAAAAGCCGCGCCCGCGTGCCCAATCTTCGGCGGCTCGCACGAGCGCGCGCCCAATTCCGATTCGGCGCGCCGAAGCTTCGACGAACCACCCCTCGACGTGCGGCACCGGCTGCGAATCGCAGCCATCGGCGAACGGACGCACCGACAACTCTAATATACCGACGGGATTTTCACGCTCATCGCCGGCGACGAAGACCGTCTCGAGCAGCGGCTGAGGACCGCCCTCGACAAAGGCGCGCGCCTCACGCTCGAGGGCGGCCGGATCCGCTTGCGGCCACAGGCGAGCGCGCATTGCCGCCCATGCGACCACGTCGCGCGCTTCGACCGGCCGAATCCGCACGTCTTTGGGTTTACCCGGTCGCGACAATTTCGTCGGGCCAGTCGATCTTCAGTGGCTCGCCGGTTTCCAACAGCGTCTTAAGACCGCTGAAAATGATCTGCCAGCCTTCGTGCGTTCCTTTGGTGACGACCGATTCGCCGGCGAAATGTTCGTGGGTCAAACGCAGCAAACACGTCGGTCCCAACGGCTCGATCTCGTAAGTGACGCGCGAGGGCGGGTCCTGGGACCCGTCCATTTCGGGATTCGACCGAAACGAGTGCACGAGGCGCCGGGGTGGATCGATGGCTTCGATCGTTGCGAAGAACGGCGTCCGGCCGTCGGGCAACGCGTAGTTCAGGGCGGCGCCGGGACGCCAATCGGAATCGACGGTGGCTCCGAAAAAGTATTGCCGAGTAAAGCGGGTGTCGGTGATCGCCTCCCAGAGCTTTTCCGGCGTCGTTCTGATGTAGACTTCGTAGACGTGCGTCACGTTATCGCTCACGATTCCTCCAACATGTTCTTGATGTGTGAGAGCCGTCGCGTCCAGCCGCGGCGGTATTTCCCGACCCAACGATCGTAGACCATTTGGATCGGCATCGGATTGAGATAGTGCAGTTTCTCTCGCCCTTTGCGTCGCGTTACGACGAGATTTGCTTCTTCCAACACGCGAAGATGCTTCATTACGCCAAATCGCGACATGGCGAGACCGGCAACCAAGTCGCCGAGTGTTTGTCCGTCGCGCTCGTACAGGCAGTCGAGCAAATGCCGGCGGCTAGCGTCGGCCAGGGCTTTAAAAACATCATTCAAGGGCGTTAGGCACGCCGAACAACCGCGCTCATGGGTTGCATTATATGTGACCATTTGGTAACATGTCAATAACGAAAGTTCGAACGGAGAATCTCTACGAGTTGAGCGAACGCGTTCTTGCCGTATCTCGATCAGGTTCGCGTAAAAGGGCGCGCGGTTCTGGGTAACGGTTCAAATCATTCAGCTACTTCGATCGCGATCACGATCGCTTGGCCGTCACCGCGTGTGCTGGCATGGTGCTGTGCGGCCATGACGCTCGGGAGCGCTGCCAAAGGTGCGCCCGTCCAAGGCAATCGGTCCGATGCCGTAAAAGTCTAGATATTCCGTGCGCCGTACACTCGTTCGCTTCTCCTTCCTGCTCGCGTTGACGGCGAGCGCTTTCGCGATCTCGGCTGCTGCCGGACCATCGCCGGTCACATTGCCGAACGGCTGGCTTCTCGACCCGCCGGCGGGAGCATACGTGCAGACCGGAACGATGCCGCAGGGAATGGCGGCGTCGCCCGACGGAACGACGATCGCGGTCGTCGAGTCCGGTTACAATCCGCCGACGCTCGGACTCTATCGCGTGCCGGATCTTACGAAGATCGCGTCGATTCCGTTGCCGGGTGCCTTCGGACGTCCGCTCTGGATGGACGCCGATCACGTGCTCGTCCCCGGTGCCGACGCCGACGCGCTGCTCGACGTCGACGTTCGATCGCAAAAGCTCGAGCGCGTCGCGCTTCCCAAAGGCTCGTATCCCGTGCTGGTCGCGGCCCACGGTGACGTCATCGCGGTCGCGACCGACGGTGACGGGTCGCTGCGTATCGGGACGCTCGCGAACCTCGGCCAAGCGCGACCGATTCCGGTCGGCGCCCACCCGAGCGGCCTCGCGTTCGATGCAGCCGGCACGAGTGCGTTCGTCACCTCGCGAGCGGCCAACGAACTCGTGAAGGTCGACGCCGGGACGCTGGCAGCGCAGCACGCGGCAACCGCTCTGCATCCGGCCGCAGTCGCCGTAAACGACGACGAAGTTTACGTGGCGCAAAGCGATGCGGACAGCGTCGGCATCTACGACGCACGCGACCTTCATCGCCGCGCGGATATTTTCGTCGGCGACGATACGGCGCCAGCTCGCGAGGTCGGGGTATCCCCAAATGCCGTGACCGTCGCCGGCGATACCGAATTCGTTAGCCTGGGCGCCGCCAACTCGGTGGCGATCCTTCGAAACGATCGCTTAACGGGTCGCGTCCAGGCCGGCTGGTACCCCACCGACGTTCTGCCGATCGGAAATACGCTCTACGTGCTCGACGGCAAGGGCGAGGGCGCGCGCCCCAATCCGCACTACCGGATGCGCAGCCACGACGATCGCGACTATATTGGAGCGATCGAGTTCGGCTCGCTACGGGCATCGGCGATGCCGCCGGCCGCTACGACGCCACTGGGCAATCCCCAAGGCTCGAAGGGTTGGGCGAACGCACGACCGCCAAACTCGGTGGTCCGCTCGGGCGGCCCAGTCGCGCACGTATTTTTCGTCTTGAAGGAAAACCGTTCGTATGACCAGGTCCTGGGCGACGTGCGCGCGGGCAACGGCGACCAATCCTTGGCGTGGTTCGGCCGCAGCGTCACGCCGAACGAACACGCATTGGCCGCGCGCTTCGGCCTGTTCGACAACGCATATACCAGCGGCGAAGTCAGCGATGCGGGTCATATGTGGGCGGATGCCGCGTTTGCCAACGACTACGTCGAGCGCTTTTGGCCACCGGCCTACGGCGGCCGGCGAGACGTCGACGATCTCTCCGCCGGCGCCGGTACGCGCGTGCCCGCCAATGGCTTCGTTTGGGACGCTGCACGCCGCGCCGGCGTATCGTTCCTCGACTACGGCGAGTTGGTCGACCCCGAAGCCTTCCGGCCGGGTCACTGGATTGCCGACGTTCCGAGCTTGAAAGACCACATCGATTCGCTGTACGCCGGCTGGGATCTCGACTATAGCGACCTGGACCGCGTAAAAGAATGGCGCCGCGACTTCGCTAAACGCGTCGCCACAGGTACTCTTCCGCAACTAGAATTCATCTGGCTGCCCAACGATCACACGTACGGCAGTAAGGCCGGCAAACTGGCTCCCGCGTCGTACGTGGCGACCAACGACTACGCCCTGGGCCAAATGGTCGATACGCTTTCACACTCGAAGATTTGGAAATCGTCGGCGATGTTCGTCATCGAAGACGACGCCCAGGACGGCCCCGACCACGTCAGCGATCAGCGCACCACGCTGTTCGCGATTTCGCCCTACGCGCGCGCTGGCGTGCGGCCCGAGCATTACGCAACGGTCGGCGTTTTGCGCACGATTGAAATCATGCTCGGTATGCAGCCGTTGTCGACCTACGACGCGATGGCCGTGCCGCTCTATGCGGCCTTCGGTCCTACGGCGGACGCGCGTCCGTACGCGGCACTCCCGCCGCAGATCGACGTTACCCGCCGCAATGGCCGAGTCGCCTACGGAGCCGGCGCGAGCGCGCGTCTGGACTTCAGCCGCCCCGACGCCGCTCCCGAGGGCGTTCTCGAGGACGTCATCGCACACAACCGCCAATACGTTACCGTTCGCACTCCGCAATTCGCTTTTCCAGGAAGCGGCGTTCGCTGAGATTGCGGGCGAGCGCAAGCGCTGCTTCGAAGTGTGCGCGCGCAACCGCCCCTCTCCCGCGGCGCCGTTCGAGTTCGCCGCGCGCCGCATGATAAAAGGGATACCGCTCGAGCCGATCGCGGTCGTCGATGGCATCGATCGCTTCCAAGCCTAGCTGCGGCCCGCGTAGCTGAGCCACCGCAATCGCGCGGTTGAGGGCGATGACCGGCGAGGGAGCGATCGACGTCAACGTATCGTAGAGGGCGACGATTGCATTCCAATCGGTATCTTCGAAGCGCGACGCAGCCGCGTGCACGGCCGCGATTCCGGCTTCAACGTGATACCGGCTGATCTCGGAACCAAAGGCCGACCGTTCCAGCCAATCGCGGCCGGCTACGATCATGTCGCGGTCCCAGCGCGTACGATCCTGATCGAACAGCGAGTTAAGCTCGCCGGAGGCGTCGAGGCGCGACGGCAAGCGGGCCGCGTCGAGGTACATGAGCGCGCACAGCGCCCGAGTCGATGGCGCATCGCCGAGAGCGTGTTCGGCCAGCAAGCGCGTGAGCCGGATAGCTTCGCGACACAGATCGCCGCGCACGACCGAACGCGGCGACGCACCGTGATACCCTTCGCTGAAAATCAAATAGAGCGCCCGCTGCACCGCCGGCAGGCGGCGTGCAAAGTCGGCCGCATCGGCGATGTCGAAAAGTACGCCGGATTCGGCCAGCGATTTCTTGGCACGCGTCAACCGCTTTTCGACGGCGGCCCGGCTGCTGACGAAGGCGCTAGCGATCTCCTGAACGCCGAATCCGCCCGCGAGTTGCAATACCAGCATCACTTGCGCCGTATCGGGAAGACGCGGATGGCAGCACGAAAACATCAACCTCAGTTGATCGTCGGGAATCCCGATCGGATCGAAAATCTCTTCGACCGCATTGGCGACGGTCCACTCCGTTTGCAAAAGCCGTCCGAGATCCGGAGCGAAGGTTCGCGCCGTTCGTTCGCGTCGCAACACGTCGAGGGCTCGGTTCTTGGCGGTTTTCATCAGCCACGCCGACGGATTCTCCGGGACGCCGCGAAGCTTCCAGACCTCTAAAGCGCGGCAGAAGGCGTCTTGTACGACGTCTTCTGCCAGCGCGAGGTTATGAAGACCGAACACGCGTGTGAGCGCGGCGACCATCCGTCCCGATTCGTGGCGAAAGAGATGGTCGCTCACCGCACTCCGGTGCACGTCTACATGTCCATCTTCATGATCGGACGAACCTCGACGAAACCACCGACCTCGAGAATCGGGCAGCCGCGGGCGAGCTCCGCGGCGCGCGCGAGGCTGTCGGCCTCGACCAGGCTAAATCCGCCGACCAGGTCTTTGGCCTCGGCGAACGGGCCGTCGGTTACGGTGCCTTTGGTATCGACGACTTTGCCTTCACCTTCCAGCGGCTGGCCCGGATCTTTTAGGTTGCCGCTGGTCGTTAAGTCCTTCATCCAGTTCAGCCACTTCTGCATGATCTGCTGTGACTGCTCCGGGGTTCCGCCACGCTGGCCGCCGCGGTAGAGATAGAGGAATTCGCTCATGTCGTTGCCTCCAGAAAGGGTGTTTGTGGGAGCTAGACGTTTGAGCGCTGCATCCGCGGACATTTCTCCCGAAAACTCCGCTACGCGCGGCACGAAAGGGATGAATTCTGGTTCAGAGAACCTTACGGAACTTCTTGTTGTAAATAGTTGAGGGTTGACTATCTTGCAGAGCCAGACCGAAGTCGGCGCGATGAATGAGTTCGTAAATCAGGAACTCCCGCAGTACGACCCCCACGACGTGAATCCACCGGTCCGTCCCCGATTTCGCAGCCAGTTCGGGGGCTTATGGACCGACTTGAGCAACGCCGACGCGATACTCGCCGGCAAGGTCGCAACCGGAGCGATCTCTCCGTCGGAGGGCCGTTTGGTCGGCGAGTTCATTCAAAAGGGCTTCGTCTTGCTGCCGAGAGCGGTCGACCTCAACTTGGTCGACCGCGTTCTCGAAGATATCGAAAGCATCGCCGAAGGAAAGATTCAGCGTAAAGCTTCCTATTGGGATTCGACCGGTCATCACATCGAAACCGCGACCCGCGAGAACACGGTGCAACTGGAAGCCAAGATTCTCGACATGCACGAAGCGTCGGATTCGGCTCAACAGATTATTTTCGCTCCGGCGATTTCTCGCTTCTTGAACATCGTATTCGAGCGTCCCGCGCTTGCGTTCCAATCTCTGGGATTCATTCGCGGCTCGCAGCAAGGCGTTCATCGCGATACGGCGTTCGTGCGCGTCAGCTCGTCCCAAGAGTTCGTCGCTTCGTGGATCGCGTTGGAAGACGTCGTCCCCGGCTCCGGCGAACTCGAATATTACGTCGGAAGCCACGCCCTTCCGGATTATCTCTTTTCGGGAGCCGATCGCTGGGTCAAGCCGGGCAACCCCGAGCTCGAGGGGTTCTCCGGAGCGCTCCACGAGATGGCCAAGGCCGCCAACCTGGAGTTCACGCAGTTTCGGCCGAAAAAAGGCGACGCTCTCATTTGGGCCGCCGAACTCATGCACGGCGGCTCGCAGATCGAAGACGAAAGCCGGACGCGTAAGAGCCTCGTGACGCACTACTGCCCGGTCGATCAGCATCCGATGTATTTCTACAAAGGAAATCAGGTAAAGCGGCCGTCGGTAGGCGGAAACTTTATTTGCGCCGAGCGCTGGTCGTAGCCTACTAAGGGGTGGCGCTCCCCTTGACGATTCCGCGCACCGTTATTCCGCTTGCCTTCCCAAACCCAGTACCAGCCCGCTCCACGTGCCGTCGAGTCCGTCCGCACGCGCGTTCCCCCCACACAGGGCTAACGACAGAACGATCGTTTCGCGTCGTGAGGACGCCTCCGTTGCGTTGCTTCGCTCATAGCGCCTCCTCGCTCTTGTCTTCCGGCCGTACCGATTTTCGCCGGTAGCGTCGTTACTCGTTGTCGACCGGTTGGAACGACGGCCGCTCGTGCAGGAAATATGCCGGAGGGTACTTCGCCTTGAAGGGCGCGAACTTGCGCGGAGCTTGCTTAAAGTCGAAGCTATCGGCGATGCTGGCGGCCCGCTTATCGGTATAACCGAGCGAAGCAACGTTGAACGTCTGCTCGATGAACTTGAGGATGCTGCCGTACTCATATTGCGTGTGAATGACTTTATTTTTGGCGTACGGCGAGATGATGATGCAACCAACGCGGATTCCCAGTCCTCGAAAATCGAGTTGCGGCGGCGCGGCGTCATCGTACCAGCCCCCCCAATCGTCCCAAACGATCACGATCGCGCTCGAATCCCAGTCCTTCGATTGGCCGATGGCGTTAACGACCGACGTCACCCAAGACGGGCCGGTGTCGCTGCCGTTCCCCGGATGGTCGGAGTCTTTGAGATCCGGCACGACCCACGAAACCGACGCTAAGTTTCCGTTCGCGGCATCCTTGAGCACGGTCGTTTGCGGATTGATGACGTTGGACCAGTCGGGCCCGTATCGCACGTTTTTGATGGAATCGAACTCCGACCAAATCAAGCCGCCATTGTCGCATCCACCGGAGCAACCGACGGTTTGGGGTGCATAGTATTTCCACGAAACCCCCGACTTGTCGAGCGTATCGGCCATCGTTTTGAACTGCGTGAAGCACGGGAACGGACCGCGTTTAACGTTTCTATTCGAGTCGACGGTCGTGGCTTTCGTGCCGGGCGGCGCGTCGCATCCCCACGGCATGGCCGAAGCCCAGTCGGTGACGGCGAGCGTCGGAGTTAACTTATCCGTTCCGGCGATGAGATTTAAATGCGCGGAAAAACTCCCGCCGAATTGCGTCGGAAACATGCGATCGGCCAGCACGTACGAACTCGCCATATTCCAATACGGCGTGACGCTCGAAGGAATCAGGTACGAGTACGGGTACGTTGGCGACGACGGGCTGCTCAGGTCGAACCCGTTCATCGCGCCGTTGTTCCAGTCGGTAAGCGACGCCGTAAATCCGTGCCCTAACCCGTTGCCGGTCCCTTTAAAGGATACGGCGGCGAGTTGGATTTTCGTTCCGTCGTGCAGGTACCCGAACGTCGGCGCGTCGGCGCCCGGAAATCCGGAGAACAGATTCACGAAGCTGCGATTTTCTTGAATGATGACGATGACGTGCTTGATCTTGCCGGCGCTGCCGGCACGCGCTCCGTCAGCCGGCGCCGCCGCTTGCGGAAGCGCGGCCGGATTCATAGTCGGCGACCCGGACGAAGAACACGCGGCTAAGACGGCAACGAGAGAACAGCAAACAGCCAGCGTAAACGGCTTGGCGACCATCCTAACCTCCAGATTGCAACGCTTTGGAAACGTTCGTGGCGCTTTGGTAACGTTCGCTATGCCAGCCGCGTTCTCTGCCCGGAAGGAGCGCCGCCCAAGGGCGCTTTTGCGATTTGGTGCCCAGAAAGGGACTCGAACCCCCACGGTGTTGCCACCACTGATACCTGAAACCAGCGCGTCTACCAATTCCGCCATCTGGGCGCGGGACCCGACCCGATTCGTGCCGTCGCGGTAGGCCCCTCCCCAAGCGTTATCGTGCGACGCGAGTCGCAACCGGGCGATTGGGCGCCGGGTCTTGAGGGACCGACATGCCCCTTTCCCTCGTCGAAGTCGACTCGCCGGCGATCCTCGATCCGTACTCGGCGGCGGTAACCGCCGCCGCCGAGCGCGTCAGCCCGGCCGTGGTCTGCATCGACGTGCGCAATGGGCGCGGCGGCGGCAACGGATCCGGCTTCATCTTTACACCCGACGGCTTCGTGCTCACCAATAGCCACGTCGTGCATGGTGCCGAGCAGATTGGGGTGGCATTACTCGACGGACGCGAGCTGCGCGCGACGCTCGTCGGCGACGATCCGCACGCCGATTTAGCAGTGTTGCGGGTGGACGCTCCGGACCTCGCGCACGTCGCGCTCGGCGACTCGGCGGCATTGCGCCCGGGTCAGCTCGTCGTCGCCGTCGGCAATCCGTACGGCCTCGCGTACACGGTCACCGCCGGCGTGGTCAGCGCGCTGGGACGCACGATGCGTTCGCAATCCGGCCGCTTGATGGACAACATCATTCAAACTGACGCCGCCCTCAACCCGGGAAACTCCGGTGGTCCGCTCGTGACGGCGGCCGGCGAAGTCATCGGCGTCAACACCGCAGTCCTCCCCGGTCAAGGCCTTTGCTTCGCCATCGCGATCGACACCGCCAAGCACGTCGCCGGTCTTCTCGTACGCGACGGGAAAGTGCGGCGCGGCTACCTCGGAATCGCCGGACAAGATATCGTGCTGGCACCCGCCGCGGCCAGACGTTTCGGCCTCGACGAGCGCCGGGCGATCGTGGTCAACACGGTCGAACCCGGCAGCCCGGCCGACACCGCTCGCATTAAACCCGGCGACGTTTTGCTGGCCTTCGAGGGACGGCGCGTCGCCGGCCTCGACGCGCTGCACAAGATTCTCACCAGCATCGACTTGAGCCGTCCGTACAAACTCGACGTCCTTCGCAAGAGCGAGCGACTCGCGCCGATAATCTTGCCGGTTGAGTCGCCTCATGATTCGTAAACTTCTTCCGATCCTCGGCGTCACGTTCATCGACATCATCGGTTTCAGCATGCTGATCCCGATGTTGCCGTATTTCGTAACCCACTTCGGGGCGTCACCTTTCGTCGTCGGCGTGTTGTTTGGGACGTTTTCGTTTTGTCAGCTAGTAACGGCGCCGCTCTGGGGCCACGTCTCCGACCGGTTCGGACGGAAACGAGTGCTGATAATCTCCCAAATCGGTGCCACCATCGGTTGGGCGATGCTGGCATTTGCGCCCGGCATCGGGCTGGTCTTCGTCGCTCGCATCATCGAAGGCATTTCCGGCGGCAACATCAGCATCACGCAAGCGTACGTCGCCGATTTAGTGGAAGCAAAAGATCGTTCGCGGGCGTTTGGCCTGATCGGCGCCATGTTCGGCGCCGGCATGATCTTCGGACCGTTCGGCGGCGGCATTCTCTTCGCCCATTTCGGCTTCTCGGCCCCGTTCTTAGCGGCGGCGGCCCTGCAACTCGCGACCCTCGGCATTACGATCGTCATGTTGCCCGAATCGAGAGCTCGCGCCACCGACGAGGAGCACGTCGGCCTGCGCGAGATCCTGGCGAACTTTAAGAAACCGCGCCTTTCGCGAATTCTTTGGCAGAAGCTGGCGATATCGCTCGGCCTGTACGGCTGGTTTGCCGTCATCGCGCTCTACCTTCAGCGCCAACTCGGATTCTCGCTGACGCAAACGGACTATTTCTTTTCGTTGTTCGCCGTATTCAACGTATTGGTCAACGTCTTTCTCATCGGCCGCATCTCGGCTCGCTTGGGCGATCGCACGATGTCGAACGTCGGCCTCGTATCGCTCGCCGGAGCGTTCGCCTCGCTTCCGTTCGTTCACGATATCGCCATTCTGAGTTTGACGATGATCTTCTTTTCGTTCGGAATGGCCCTGGTGAACACGGGCATCACCGCGCTCATCAGCAACGCCGCTTCCGATCGCGAACAAGGCACCGTATTAGGCGCGAGTTCGTCGCTCGATTCCCTCTCGGGCATTTTGGCCCCGCCGGTTTCGACCGGCTTGTTGGCTGGCTTCGGGGCCGCCTTCGCGGGCGTCGAATCGCTGACGTTCGTAACGGTCGCGCTCGTCATGGGCGTGGCCAACGCGCGCGGCGAAACCGGCGGCGGCCAGTCGCCGGCAGAAGATCCGCTCTTTACCAATGAAATCGAAACCGCCAACGCGGAAAACGTTCAGTAGTTAGCCGGGCTAAGCGGCGGTCTTCTTGCGGCGTTTGGTCGCCGGTTTGTCTTGCGAGGCGGTGCGGCCGTTCGACGATGCGCGCCGCTTTTTGCTCTCTTCCAGACTCTGCGCGAGCACGTCCATGAGATTGACGACTTTGGCGCGCGGCGCGACCTTCTTGGCTTTCGGCAGTTCCTGACCGTTCGCGCGAGCTTCGATCATGGCCAGCACTTCGTCATGGTAGCGATTGGCGAACTTGTCGGGCTCGAACTCGTCGACGCTCATCGTATCGATCAGCATCTTGGCCATTTTCATCTCGGCTTCGGGCAGGTTGTCGCGATCGGGCAGCTCGAGCGAACCGGGTTCGATGATCTCGCTGGCCCAATGCATCAGCTCGAGCACGAGCGCGTCGTCGAGCGGTTTTACGGCGGCGATGTATTCCTTGGTGCGAATCACGACGCGCGCGATGGCGACGCGATTGCTCGTCGACAGGGCTTCGCGCAGCAGCGCGTAGGCGTGGCGGCCTTGCTTGGTGGGTTCGAGATAGTACGGCTTGTCGAAGTACATCGGATTGATTTTGTCGAGTTCGACGAACTCCAAGATGTCGACGGATTGCGTCGCTTCGGGATTGACTTTCTTGAAGTCCTCGTCGGTCAAAATGACGTACTGGCCCTTCTCGTACTCGTAGCCTTTGACGATTTCGTCCCACGGAACCGGCTTGCCGTCGACGCTGCAGGTGCGCTCGTACTTGATGCGCCCCTCGTCTTTTTTGTGAAGCAAGTTGAACGACAGCTCGTCGGATTTCACGGCTGTAAACAGCTTGACCGGTATCGTCACGAGCCCGAAGTTGATAGCCCCAGACCAAATTGCATGCGCCATAGTCTGCCTATTCTACCCGATTTGGCTCGCCGTGTCCCGGCGGCGACGGGGCTGGGTTAAGCCCACAACGACTGGGCGCGGGCGATGGCGCCTTCCAGACGCTGCTTCTTCCAGGCGGCACCCGACCACACGTCGCCGCGGCTCTTGAGGCGCTTGGCCGTCGTCCGGATGGTGAACTTGCCGAACTCGTCCGACGGCGCGGCCGTCCCTCGCCTGCGTGCGAAGGCTTCCACTTCCGGCCATTCCAGCGGCGTCGAAACCGGAGCGCCGTCGCGAGCGCGCACCGAGTACGGCACGACGTACGTCTTTCCGCGCCCGACCTGAACGAAGTCCAGGTACACCGCCGCTGGATTTCGCTTCGAGACCGTTCGCTGGAGCGACACCAGACCGTCGCCGAGTTCGCCGGCTACGTGACGGGCCAGCAGTTCGGCGAACAACTTTGCCGTCTCGTACGTATAGCCGGGCGCTAGCGGAACGAAGACGTGCAGCCCCATGCCTCCGGAGGTTTTGACCAACGCTTGCAGCCCGATCGCGGCAAGCGCGTCGCGTATTCCCAACGTAACCGTCGCGAGGGTCTTGAGCGTGCACTTTTCGCCCGGATCGACGTCGAAGAACACGAAGTCCGGCTCGTCGATGGTTTTCACGCGCGACGTCCACGCATGCAGCAAGATCGACGCGAGATTCGCAACGTAGACCAACGTCGCTTCGTCGTCGCACACGACGTACGTTACTTTCTTGCCGCTTTCGCCCGCCGACGTGGTCACTCGCGCAACCCAATCGGGTACGCCTTTGGGAAGGTGTTTTTCGAAGAATGAGAAGCCATCGATGCCGTCGGGGTAGCGTTGCAGCGTCAAGGGACGATCCTTGAGGTACGGCACGATGACGCCGGCGACCGAACGGTAGTAGTCGATCAGATCGCCCTTGGTGTATCCGTCGCGCGGCCACAGCACTTTGTCGAGATTCGACAACGACAGACGGCGCGTGCCGATGGTGACGGCCGTACGTTCGGACGCGCTCACGCCGTCCTCACGCGCGCGGGTAACTCCAGGGTAACGTTCTTGGCCGCTTTGTCCGGCCGCAAACCGATGTAGGCCGGATGGCGGAGCAGTTTATCGCGCGTCCATTCGGTGAACCGCACCTCGACGACCAGCTCGGGTTTCACCCAATGCGGGTGCATGTTGCTTTCCACCGCCGTATCGAACGGCGAGGTTTTGCGCTCCAAACCCACCAAACGCTCGTGCAACTCGCGTAAGACTTTTTGCGAGAAGCCGGTGCCGACGTGACCGACGTATCGAAACGCCGGACCGACGTACGCGCCCAGCAACAATGCGCCAAACCCGGTGCGGCTGCCTCGCGGGTCGGTCCAACCGCCGACCACGAACTCCTGATTCAGCTGCGCCTTGATTTTCACCCAATCGCGCGAGCGCCGCTCCTGGTACTGTGAAGCGCGTTTCTTTCCGACGATTCCCTCGAGCCGGCGTTTTTGGGCAACGTCGAACAGCGACGTGCCTTTGCCGACGACGTGTTTGGAGTAGAGCACCATCTCGTCGTCGCGAATCATACGTTCGAGCAAGGCTTTGCGTTCTTCCAACGGCGTCTTGCGCAGGTCGCGCCCGTCGGCATAGATCAGATCGAAGGCGGCAAACGTTAACGCCGCCGCCGTATTTTGCGACTCCTGCAGGCGCTGGAACGACGATCGCCCCTCGTCGTCTAAACTCACGATCTCGCCGTCCACGATAATCGGCACGCTCTTGAACGCATCGGCGAGCCCGCTCAGATCCGGAAAGCGAGCCAAGAAATCGATGTCGTTGCGCGAGGCCAGCGTTAGCGTTCCTTTTTCGTCTATAGTACAGATGGCACGATATCCATCCCACTTGATTTCGAACAGCCAGCCGTCGTCGTCGAACGGTTCGTCGATCAAGGTTGCGAGCATCACCGACTTCAGTTTCGGAAGGGGATCGCGTTTGACGCGCGCGGGAATTCGGGGAGCCGTTGCGTGGCGCGCCTTTTGCTTGGAATTCCAAATTTTTGCGCGCGGATTATGCGCTACGTCGTCGAGCGTCTTCCCGCTCGTGACCGATTCTGGATGGTCGACCGGATCGTATTTGGGGTCGGCGTGCTGGTCGCGGTCTTTGATCAGCAGCCACGGATCGCCGTTTTCGCCCTCGCGACCTTTTATTCGCACCAGCGTGAACTCGCCGCGCAGTTTCTTTCCTTGCAAGATGAACTTGATTTTCCCGTCGGCAATTTCGGCGGCCGGATCGTCGCCTTCGGCCAACGTGTAGGTGCCTTTGTCCCAAACGATCACGCTGCCCGCGCCGTATTGTCCCGCCGGAATGTTGCCCTCGAAGTCGCGATAGTCGAGCGGATGGTCCTCCACGTGCATGGCCAGCCGCCGATCCAGCGGCGCGAGAGTCGGGCCTTTAGGCACCGCCCACGACGCCAGCACGCCACCGGCTTCTAGGCGAAAATCGTAATGCAGGCGCGTCGCGTGGTGCATTTGCACGACGAAGCGCAAACGCTTACCGGGTTCGGCTTTCTTACCGCTCGGCTCGGGGGTCAGCGCGAAGTCGCGTTTCTTCTTATAGGTTTCGAGCTCGCCGGGCCGCCGGCTCGACTTCTTTGACGGGGACGGCATCGCCGGGCAGGTTCGACGCACGGCCGCACCTCCACCCTTGCAGCGCGGGCCGGTCTCACGTCGAACCGGCCAACCGAACGACGTGTGGAGTCTCATCGGTCTGGTCATCGCCGCGGGAATCGCAGCACTCGCTTGGCGCCGCAGCCGCCGTAGCGGCGGCTACTACGATACGCAAGTCTACGCGATGACGGCCCGCACGCACCGCGCCTACGCGCTCGCCAGCCTAGCGTTTGCCGTCTTTTTTGCGGCGGCGTTCGCTTTGCGGCTCGACCCGGCAGGCGTCGCCGGTTTGGCGCTGTATGCGGTCGTTGCCATATTCTACATCGCTTCATTCCTGCGAGGGGCTTCGGACGAGGATGAATGACTTTCGCTTCTCTCCGCGCGCGAATCGCGCGAACGAGATCGAGTGGATGTCTTGGGGACCCGACGCGTTCGACCGCGCGCGCTCGCAAGACAAGCCCATTCTGCTTTCGATTTCGGCGGTGTGGTGTCACTGGTGTCACGTCATGGACGAAACGTCGTACTCGGATTCCGGCGTGATCGCCGCCATTAACGAACGTTTCGTACCGGTTCGCGTCGACAACGATCGCCGCCCCGACGTGAACGCGCGGTACAACATGGGAGGCTGGCCGACCACGGCATTTTTGGCACCCGACGGATCGACGCTCACCGGCGCGACCTATCTGCCGCCCGATCGAATGCGGCGCGCCCTGGATGAAATCGCACGATTTTACGCCGAGAACAAGGCCGGCATCGCCGAACACGCCGCGCAAGGCGACCCTCCTCGCGCCGACTACGTTCCCAGCTCACGCAGCGACCTGCGCGAAGCGATGGTCGTGCGACTAGCCGAACAGCTTGCGGAAACGTACGACGAAGCGTACGGCGGATTTGGGGACGAACCGAAATTTCCGCAGCCCGAAGTCCTGGAGTTTCTCCTCGCCGAGTGGCGTTTTACCGGCGACGAGCGACTCTACGCCAAGGTCGCGTCGACGATGCTCGCCATGGCGCGGGGCGGCATGTACGACCACGTCGAGGGCGGATTCTTTCGCTACTCCACCACCCGCGATTGGTCGGTTCCGCATTTCGAAAAGATGGCCGAAGACCATGCCGGATTGGTGCGCGTCCTCGCGCAGCTCGCGGTGTTCGCCCCGACCGACGACGTTCGCGCGACCCTCGTTTCGACGACACGCTACGTGCGCGATGTCCTGCGCGATCCGGCGACCGGCTTCTTTGCCGGCAGCCAAGACGCCGACGAAGCGTACTTCGAGCTGCCGCTCGACCAACGCCGCCGGCGCGAAGCGCCATTCGTCGATCGCACCTCGTATACCAACTGGACGTGCGCACTTGCCGGCGCCTGGTTTTTAGCAGCCCGGGCGCTCGACGACGACGCGATGCTCGCGCAAGCGTGCCAAACGCTCGACAACGTGCACGATCGCCTGTCGGACGCAGACGGACTGGTGTATCACTTCGTCGTGCCGGGCGGCGAACCGCAGGTCCGCGGCTTGCTATCTGACCAGGCCGCATATTTGCGCGCGTCGATCGACGCGCACGAGACCTCCGGCGAGGTACGCTTTCTGCTGCGAGCCCAGACGCTGGCCGAACGCATTCTCGAGCGCTTCGAAGCCGCCGACGGGGGATTCTACGACCACCTTCCCTTGGAGGCGCAACTCGGGCGCCTCGAGGTTGCCGACAGGCCGATCGTCGACAACGCGCTCGTGGCCGAAGCACTTTTGCGCCTGAGCGTCCTTACCGGCGAGCCGAAATACCGGGATCACGCCGAGCGCGCCCTCGCCCTGTATGCGCGCACTTACGCGGCCGCCGGCACCTTTGCGGCCGTTTACGGCCGCGCGCTTCGGCGCTGGCTATCGCCCGAGTGGTCGGTACGGATCGTCGGCGAACCGGCGGCTACGGACGCGTTTCGCGAGGCGGCTCTGCGCCTGCCATCGCCGATGGTCGTGGTCCGCACGGTACCCCCGGCCGTTGCGGGGACACTCGGGCTGCCTGCCGAGCCGCAGCCGGCCGCATACGCCTGTGCCGGGACGACCTGTGGGGCACCGGTGAGCGATCCCGCCGGCCTGCGCGACGCCTACGACGGCCTCGCCGGAGCTGCCGGAATCCGCTGAAACACGGCGCCTCGCGGCGCGTATGGAACGATGGAGGACACAAACGTGACACCGTACGCCCAGATGATCGCCGTCCAGATGCGCCCCGAGGCTCAGGCAACGTTCGCTTACGAGTACCAGCGCTACGCGAAGGACCCCACCTTGGCGTTCGTACTGACGCTGGTTTTGGGCATCGTCGGCGGCGAGTCGTATTACCTCGGGAACTACGTGCGCGGCATTCTGATGTCGCTGGCGCTGTTTACCGGCATCGGTCTCTTCGTGACGATTCCGATGTGGATCGTCCGCTGCTTCACCATTCAAAACGAGTGCGAAGCCTACAACGACTGCGTCGCGTACTCGCTGGCGCTGCGCTACTGGCCGTACGAAGCGCGTACCAACGAACAACCGCCGGCACCGCCCGCGGCACCGCAGCCGGTACGCACGCGTGCGAACATCGGTGGCCTTCCGATGGCAACGCGCTAAGGATGTCCTGATTTATT
>PLLA01000015.1 GCA_003140835.1 Candidatus Tumulicola scandinaviensis
GAGTGCCGGCGGTGTAGGTTATACCATCCCTCGATGAAGTCGAAGATTGCGAGTTCTGCTTCTTTATGCGTGCGAAATCTGTGCTTGTCGAGCAGCTCGCATTCGAGGGTGGCGTTGAAGCTCTCGCACATTGCATTATCGTAGCAATCCCCAACCGATCCCATCGATGGCCGAAGGTTCGCTTCACGGCAGCGTGATCCGAACGCGATCGACGCGAAAAGAGGCCCGGCGCAATGCCGAGCCTCTTCGTGTTGATTGGACGCTTGGGGTTACGGTACTACGTTGAGACCGATCTGGGTCAGCTCGCCGCAACTCGAACCGATGCAGCCTTCGATGGGCTGATAGTCGATGTACTTCTTGGCCAACTTCGGCGCCTTTCTGCGCGAAACCATCGTGTCTTCTTCGAACGTGCCGGTTCCGCAGCCGCTGGCGGTGCAGTAGTACGGGCCGCTCCAAGTGACCTTGATCGGCTTGACTTGCCTCCCGGTCCTGACGTTGGCGACGCCGCCGCTCCAGCCCGTGATTTCGCTCGTGTCTTCGCACGGCGAGGATGCCGGACCGTAGCACCAGTCGATTTGTAATCCTTCGGATTGCGAGAACGAGAAGCACCCGCCCGGGAATTCCGACGTGTTGCACACCGGCGCTTTGTTGGGATGGATGTTGACGATCGTGAGGTGCTTCGTTTGCCCCGCGTGCATCGCACCGGAAACGCCGTTCAGGCCAGGTCCGGCTGGGTCGTGGAGGACATACCGCCGCCGGCACACGCCGACAGCGCAAGCGCCGCCGACATAAGAGCCGCGGGAGCGGCCCACTTAACATAACGCATTGGAAGAACTCTCCTTACGTAACGTGAGGAGAGTGTATCTTCGTCAACGGAGCGGCCATCCAAACCCCAACCCGACCGCCCAACTGCCGAGTGTGCGATAGGTGTTGCTAAAGCAGAGGATTCCCTGCTTGCTATAGAAGCGCCGCCAGCAACTCGCCGATAGACCGACCTTCTTTCGAATTTCACTACTCCCGGCGTCCGATTGTAAGCGCCGAGTTTTCCATTTTGGATGCCCATTCGTCTTCGGGGATATATCGGGGATATAAAGGAGTCAAGCAACCGAGCTAAAACCTGAGGCGCGGATGAGGGCGCTTCATGCGCCCGATTCTTTTCTACGGGTGACCGAACGAAAGGGCGTCTGAGAATGGAGACCCAGGCGATCGCCATCGAGCTTACCAAGCTCGTTGTCGCTCAAAGTAGACCCCCGATTGGGGCTGACTACTTTCACCTCGCAACGGATTACCTAAGCGTATATCGGTACATACTAAACGATCTACACGAACACGCCGGCGCGAATGGGCATTCGTCGGCTGCGCGAAACTATTAACCGAACAAGGACCACGTCAACGGACCCGGTCGATTGCTGACCGGGTCCGTTGTATATCCCGCCTGTGCTTTGAAAGGGAACTGCCCTGCCAGTCCCCTTTGCGTGCCCACACTCGGAAAGCGGAAGAGGCCGCAATCCTGTTAACGTTTCGTTAATAATAGCACTTCCAGCGACGGTTCGTAAGCTCGGCCAAACTCGCTTTTGGGATAGCCATTCGTCTTTGGGTCAGACTAGCTCGAAAAGCTGACCCAGTCGAAGATTAAGAGGAGTAAAGCTGGCTGCCGGAACACCCTTGTGCTCGGGACGCTTAGATGCGTCTCGCCGCTTTTTTTCTGACCTACGAGGGTATTCAAATGGATAAAAATGAGACGATCGCGCTCGAACTAACGAAGGTTGTAGCGTCTAAAACCAACACCCCATCTGGGGCTGACTTTTTTAAAGTTAGCACAGACTACCCCAGTGTCTATCGATACATTCTCAAGGACTTGAAGGAGAAGTAGAGAGCCCAACTGGGGCGCTTTTTGAGCCAAACGCCCGCCTTCGAGGGCAAGCACCGTTAAAAGGGCAAAGCCAACCAATTTCTCTTATGGGTCGGCGCAGCAGGGCCGACGAGAGTTCTTCTGCGCCCGCTATCAGCGATTGTTCCGTATTTTGCCAGGGGAGTGAACAGCAAACACCGCAACCCGGAGAAAACTATGTATACCAACGAGAGCCTGACCTGTGTTGACTGCAACGCGCCCTTCGCGTTTACCGCAGGCGAACAAGAATTTTTTGCCATGAAGGGCTTTACGAACAAGCCCAACCGATGCCCCGACTGCCGTACAGCGCGCAAGGCGTCTAGAGGCGGGGGCAGCGGGTCAAGTTTTGGCGCTAGCCGACCTCCCCGCGAAATGCACTCTGCAACCTGTAGTCGGTGTGGCAAGGAAGCCCGGGTGCCATTCGTACCGAGCGGCGACAAGCCGATCTACTGCAGCGATTGTTTCGAGCCTCGACGCAACTAGATTGACCCGTAGACGCCGAGGCTCTTTCTCGCGTGGCCGGCAAGTTGTTGACGTTCGTAAACAACTCTGCGCTTATCTGTGAAGCCGTGATTAAGTTGTACGCATGGAATCGGAAAATTCCCCGAATTTTTGTGGAAAATTTGCAACCCCGCGAGGCATCTCCTGAAGCGTAAGAGTCGATAGCACAGCAGGGTGCGGCGGGTCGGTTGTGGCCTTACATCGCCTAATATGGTGCCACCGAGTGACACGCCGCGCGCCTTTGCGGCCTATCTCAGCCGCACCGCGCATCGTTTTAGACTCGAGCGATTGCAGTTCAGTGCAATACCGAAAGGTGTCCTTTCAGGGATTCCCGCCTATTGTGGCTCCGATTGTAGGTGGCGGAAGCGTCTAGGGAAGCTCTGAAAAAGC
>PLLA01000007.1 GCA_003140835.1 Candidatus Tumulicola scandinaviensis
ACTTTGAAAACACGCCCTAGTTTGATAGGACGAAATGACAGCGTTAGGCAGTTAGTCGAATCGAACTTTGTTGGTTTTTCTACTCAAGAGAAGCGGCGCCGTCTCATTCAGCGTTGTGAAGCAGACATGTTCGTTTGTATGAAGAACATCTTTGCGTCGGAGAAATTCGACGACATAATACTTCGAGAGTATGCCGAGTTGGGGGACGAGTATAGGGCCGTGTACCGAATAGTGGCGGCCCTCGAGACGATGGGCATTCGCGTTCACAGGCAGCTGGTCATGCGATTACTGGGAATTCAGGCAGACGCAATCATGGGCGTCCTGAACGGCCTTGCCGATATCGTCACGGAGTACACTATCGACAGGCGTGAGCATATTTATGGCTGGAAGGGAAGACATCAGGTAATCAATGGAATTGTAAGCAAGTATAAATTCAACAACGCGGAAGATCGGATAAAATTGTTTGACCTTGTGATCGATAACACCTATCCGACATACGATATAGAACTTCGTTCTATACGTGAGTTATGCAATATTGAGACTGGTCTTGCTACAATAGCCGATAAGGAGACACAAAACAGACTACTACGTAAGATGATTTCGGTAGCGCCCGGAGAGCGTGTTCCGAGGCATCGCCTGATAAAAAATTTGATCGCTCTTGGTAAGTTTGATCAGGCTCATACTGAGATTAGAATATTCGAAAAGGACTTTGGCAGCGACGGCCCTGTTGCAAGATACAGCGTTAATCTGATGCGCGCACGCGCGACCGAAACGCCGGGCATTATGCTGGAAGATCGCCTCGTTATTTTGGAGGAGGCTCGTAAGTTAGCTCTTAACGTGATCGAGAGATTTTCGTTAACGCCTTGGGTGTTCGGTGCCTATTGTATCGCATTCTACTGCCGTAAGCGCTACCCAAAGCTTGATGAGGCGCTATTGCAGTACCGGAAGATTATAGAGACTATTGCAGCAGTCAGTCCCGACCTGGACAACCTGAGCCCGAAGTATAAAGACCCACGAAACCCACTAGTCCGCGAGCTAGCAGAGCTCGGTGCATGGAATCATGCAGTGTCGGAGACGATTTGGCGACCAGTCGCCGACTGCTCCAGCTCGAAGGCGGTGCTATCGGTTTACTCGGAGATGTGTCGCATCGTGGCGTGTCGAGAGTTACGACCGCATTGTTTTGGAGTCGACCAAAGGTCATTAAGTTCGATTATGGGCAAGTCGAAGCGCGCGGTCGAGAAGGCTCTGCAGCGCGCTGCCAAGGAAGGCGTGATTGTCGTTCTTCACCCAGGGAAGAGCGGTTCGGCACGGATATGGCTTTACCGCCATGTATGGTTTGCTGGGTGTTGGAGAAAACGTCGAGGACGTTTGGAAAGACGCATGCGAATCCCAAGGCCTCAAGATACACTACCAACTCGCGCCAGTCTTAGGGTGTTCGGAGCCGTCACGGCTACCGATTGTGCCAAATCCGCTTTTCTGGGACATGGTTCGTGAAAATCCTGAGCAGCGGTTTCCCAACAACATGTGCGGAGCTATCGAACAAGCAATAGCAATCGTTCGCGAAGTGGAGCGATGCTCTCGCACTTCTGGGGACGAAGTCACGGATAGCTATGATACCCGGATGGTTTTCAATGCTTAGCTTTGATAATCTGCCAGACGTCTTGACTCCGAAGCATTTGATGGAGTTCCTCCCCTTAGGCCGTAACGCAATATATGACGCGTTGAATCGGAAGGATATTCCCAGCGTCCGCATAGGCCAGAAGTACCTAATTCCCAAGACCGCGTTAGGGGAGTTTCTCGGGCTGTCGGACAAATCTGCCGTCGCCGGAACCCCGACTGAGGAGAAAACAGTATGGGGTACGTAAATCGCGTTGGCGACAAGAAGTATCGAATCGTTTATGACCTGCCTCGCGGGAAGGACGGCAAGCGTCACCAGAAGACCGAGACGCTTGTCGGCAAGACGAAAGGAGAAGCAGAAGCTTATCTAATCAGGCGTCAAGAGCAACTGCGGATTGGTCAGCCCATAATCGATGAGGCGCTAACCTTAGGGGAGCTGTACAAAAGGTTCATGGACGAAAAGAGAACATATCTTGCGACAACAACGCTAGAACGCTACGCGGAGCTTTACAAGAGGTATCTGCACCCGGCGTTCGGCGATGTAAGGGTTAGTTCGCTCGGACAAGCGAACTTGGCTGAAGCTTACTCTAAGTGGTCAGAGCAGGGATGCGATGGCACAGCCGTCTCTGGCCGAACGATTCGTCACGCTCACGACGTTCTTCGGAATATTCTTGGCTGGGGCGTTCGTCGAGAGCTTGTAACTCGGAACGTTGCTTCCCTTTTGCGAGGCGGCGATTTGCCACGAGCTATCAAACCGGAGCCCCGCGCGTTAAGCGGGGCCGAAGTAAAAAGGGTGCTCCAAACAGCAAAGAGCCCGAGTAATCGAGCAAGGAAGCGAGGAGGTCTAAGTTCGCAGTCGTGGTTTTATCCTGCCGTAGCCTTTTCAATCCATACGGGAGCACGTCGCGGCGAGGTTGTAGCCCTGCGCTGGTCAGACGTGAACCTATTGGAAAGGACGGCGACGATTCGACAGTCGTTGTCCGATACCAAAGAGCACGGTTTGATTTTCAAGGAACCTAAAAATGGCAAAGTGCGTACGATTATGCTCCCCAGCACACTCGCGCGCATCTTGCTGGAACATCAAGAGGTGCAAGCTGAAGTGAAGCTGGCCCGGTTCCGTGGATACTTTCCGCTTGGCGGAGAAAGGTCCACCAATGGCCAGAAAACGTCCGCATTCCTACCCGCCGGACTTCAGACAGAAGATCGTCGAGCTTGCCCGATCGGGTCGTGGTCTCGCTGATCTTGCCTCGGAGTTCCAACTCGCTCCACAAACGGTTCGCAACTGGGTTAAGCAGGCTGATCTCGATATCGGCCGCCGTCGCGACGGGGTGACAACGGCTGAGCACGAGGAAGTCACGAAACTGCGTAAGCGCGTGCGCCAGCTCGAGATCGAGCGAGATATTCTGTCAAAAGCAACGGCTTGGTTCGCACGCGAGACCGATTCGATTCCTCCAAAGTCTTCGAATTCGTGAAAGCGCACCAAGCCATGTGGCCCATCGTCACGCAGTGCCGCGTTCTGGGCGTCTCGACCAGCGGATACTCCGCGTGGCTCAAGCGTCCGCCTTCTCATCGGGCGCAGGCAGATGCCGCGATCGGAGATGCTCTTGAAATCTACTTTGACCGTTCTCGTTTGACGTACGGGCGTCCACGGTTGGCCGCCGATTTGCGCGATGCTGGGATACGAACGAGTGACAAGCGTCTGGCGCGGCTGATGCGCGAACGCAAGATCCATGGAGCCAGTAGGCGCAAGGGTTTTACTACGACAACGCGAGACAAGGACGCACGACCGGCACCCGATTTGGTCGAGCGAGAATTCAGAGCCGATGCACCTGACAAGCTCTGGGTTGCAGACATTACGTATGTGCCGACGTTGGCAGGCTTCCTCTTCGTCGCAATCGTTCTCGACGTCTTCAGCCGGCGCGTCGTCGGTTGGGCAATGGCTGCGCATTTGCGCACCGAGCTGGTTCTCGATGCGCTTGACATGGCGATTCATCGACGCAATCCCAAAAGCGTGATTCATCACTCCGACCAGGGGTGCCAGTATACCTCGATCGCGTTTGGGAAGCGCTGCGAGCAAGCCGGCGTCAAACCGTCGATGGGATCGGTCGGCGACTGCTACGATAACGCCATGTGCGAAAGCTTCAACGCGACGCTAGAATGCGAGTTGCTCGTCAGGCATCGGTTCAAGAATCGCCGCGAGGCTGCTCTCGCGGTCTTCGACTTTATCGAAGGCTGGTACAACCCCCATCGACGCCATACGTCGATTGGAAACATATCACCCGTAGACTACGAGCGGCGGAGTCAAGCCGCGTGATGTCCAATCAAAACCCGTCCGCGAAAGCGGGCCAGCTTCAAAGAGCGATTAGCTCTTGAGTCCGCTTACAAGGACCACAACCTAATCTTTGCACTTGCTGACGGCCGTCCGGTCAATCCGTGGAACTACAGTGCAGCTGTTAGGGGCCTGTTGGGGCGCTCAGGTATCAAGGAGGTCACACTCCATGACCTACGCGACACTCATGCCTCGTTACTGGCTGCCAATGGAGTGCCATTAGAGGTGGTGAGTAAGCGCCTAGGCCACTCCAATATATCGATTACAGCCGAACGCTATCTGCACGTTTACCGTGATAGAGACGCCGAGGCTGCAAAGGTCTTCGAGGGCCTTATGAGCTAGCGGCGTCTCGGATTCTGTTAGACGGATGTTAGATTTGGGGGTCTTTCATCCATCAAACGAAGCGGAATCCCTTATCAGATAAGCATAATTTTGGTAGCCCCAGCGGGATTCGAACCCTCAACCAGCGGTCCCGGCCGATCCCTGGTAAATTCATAAAGGCCTATTTAGTAAGGGCCTCCGGCGCGCCGCCGTCTCCACCGCGCCCGCCCGATTCCAGGCGTTTCCAACTGCTCCGTGACAGAATTGTGACAAACCCCTGGCTGCAGTATCAGTTCACACTTGGCTGGATTCCAGAGCAGCGGTTGGATGCGGCGGTCTTGAAATGTTTGCAGCTAACCTCAACAAGTCCTCACAAGTATCATTTGAGCACGCGAAGCTAAACCATCAAGCCTTATCACGGCTTAACGTATCTTATTCCGTGAGAAAATCCGTGAGAAGAATCGTTTTTTCTCACGGGCGCGCTTTCGCCAAAACGTAGCGCCAGAAACACCAGCGGGGACTTCTAAAGCCTCCTGAAGCTGCCCCGTAGGGGGTTGCGGCTTAACGAGTTATATCGAACGGTGTTACCCTGTTTACGTTTCTGGGGGTTTTTCGGTGCCGATCCGTGCCATCCGCCTCTGCCTGCGCACGGGCACTCTCGGGTGTGTTGCAACCGAATTGCAACCGCCGAAGGGTCGTCCGGGTCGGGCAGACCCTAGGCGAATCTTACGGCAGTAAGGCCTATCAGCAAGACGCCGAGGCTGGATGCATACCTCTGCTCGGTTAACACGGCGCGTTCGAGCCGGGATCGCAGCAATTTGGCCGATAGGCTTCCCATTAGCCCGGGGTCCGCCCAAAAACCCGGGCGGTTACCAATAAACCCTGGGAGAAGCAGGCTCGCGGGGCTTTGTCCCGATCGAGCCCCGGGTTTTTTCGCGGGTTTCATTTCTCGCCAACCCTCTCCGCGAGAGTCTGTATGAAAGTTCTCACAGCGCGATATATGTCGTGCGCTTGATCCGTCGTGTACGTTCTCTCAACGTGCATCGATGGGTTCCGCCAGGCAATTTTGATCGCCTGAAGATCGCCCGCTATCTCTCGGAAAAAGGCTTCATCGGTATGCCCCTTGATGGCGGCATTGATGGCCGCGATATACGCGCCCCAATTGCTGTATACTGCCCCGATCTTTAGAACCCTTAAAATCGCCTTAATTCCGACTTCAATGGCTCGCATTAAGTGAAAGACGCAAGCAGTACTGCGATTGAGGGCGAGGCATTTAGCGGCCTCTTCAATATCGACAATCGCAGATGGGAACTGACCGGCGACCCTTCCTCCAAACGGTTCCTTGTTTTCATAGAGCGAAACGAAGTCAGGCTGCACGTAAAGGAACCACCTATTCTTAAGGTCATCCGTCATCCTAAGTATCAGCTCATCGACAGCACTAGGCACCCCGTCGAATTCATTCGATTTAAGCCACTCCGAAATTCTTTCGCCGTGCGTCTGCGCTGACGTGCAACCCAGTGATTGGCAATTAAATATGATCGCTGGCAATAATTCGCGAAGCTTGTCGTACCCAGCACCTCGTTGAGCCCCTGAGAGATCGTGAATCAACAGGGAGATCGCTGTCAGGCGCTCGGTAAAATACGTATAAATGCCCGCGTACGCTAGTAACATATCCCACAGGCTCCCAAGGGCGTTGGGGCGTGGGTCCTCGGGCGCTCCGCGAGCGACCCCGACAGACCCCGCCTCACAACTTTATGCGCCCTCGCTCGTGGCCCCGCCTTGGTCGTACCGAAACCGCCCAAGAAGTCACTCTGGAGGGGCGTTCGCGTCGGTAAGCTAAAGCGCATTATATTCACCAAGCGAACCGAGGGGTGTCTCATGGCGAAAGTAGCCGACTTCTACTCGATAAATGAAGCCCAAAAACCCGCCGACAAGCGCGTCTACCACAACAACGATGCCTGTCCGCCGGGTCGTGACATTCCGGCGCACGAACGGCGCGCCGGTACGAACGGTTACCGCCTCTGCGAGGATTGCGCGCGGCGCTAGTCGCGTCATAAGGGTCCCTTACTCCACGCATACCAGTTAGGAAGATCGGGCTTAGTAAACGTAATCTCCCAATCTTNNCGAAGGGCGGCCGGCCGTAGCCGTATACCAGCGCGATCCAACCTACATTGGCAAGGAGTCGAATCGGCTGGAAGAAGTCGATGAGCAGAGCGTCTTCGAACCGAGCGACGTTTATACCGAATATCCGGACCCGCAACGCGACGAGTGGAGCACTAAGTGGCTGCCAATGCTGCGATCGACGCCGGTTCCGCAACTCTTGAGCCAGGGCGTGTCGCGGGCTACGATATATGCGGTCAGGGCCGGAAGACCGTTGTACGCGAGTACGAAGTCCAAGCTGATCCAAATACTAAGCAGATTCGAGGTCAGTTGAGACGGTCACGCTCGCTCGCGGATGGGGCGCTCGTTACCGATAACTCCCGATTATCGGTGGCGCCGACGATCGTCCGTAACGAAAAAACTAGGAACTGCCGGTGTTGCGCGTGAGCCCCGCGCGCCGGCCCTCTTACGTTTTCTGGGTTTTCGCTAGGCTTACAACGACGCTCAAGGGATAGCTGACTCCACGAATCACGGCGGTCTTCTTGCCTCCCGCCGGATAGTTGTACAAGTTAACTATTCCTGGGACATCTTGCGAGGGTTGATGCGGCTTGCTGGCAGCGGGAACGATTAGCGTCGTTCCTTCGATAAAGAAACCACCTATATTATAGGATCGTTTTAGATCAATCGTTGCGCTGGTCGTCCCCTTCTTACCAGCGATCGCAAACTGGTAGACTACGTTTTTTTGGTAATCCGCCATGTCCAGGTATTTTCCATCCCATACCATTCCGCCGCTTACGCCGTCGGTGAACGTTTCGTCCAGCGAAATCTCGACGAAGGTTTTACTGTTTTTAGGAAGTTCCAGCAAAGCAAAATGCGGATAAGACGCGTCGACCGAGGTTATGAAAAGGTTTCCGTTGTTGTCGTAGGCACAGTAATCGCGGACTAAATACGGTTTCGGAAGCGGTACGTTCGTGTACCTTCCTCGATTCTTTTTGAACAAAGAAACAACCTCTGCAGTAGGGGTGGCATTTGGAACTGCGAGCGTGCCTGTGGCTGGGTCTACTGCGCAGCCAAGTGAGCCTCCGAGGTTGCCCAAAATGCGCAGTGGCGAGGTCACGCCATGTTTATATTCTATGACGGCATGCGGCTCGGTGACAAAAATATCTTGCGCCTTATTAACGCATAAGAAACTGTAGCCGTTCGGATTCGCAAGCAACCCTACAAGTTTATACTTCGGAGGCGTGTACGAATATACTTCGATACTTCCTAGCTCGGCATCTTCGATATACAATAAATCTTCGCCCGACGCGTCACCCAACATCCACGACTGCCGATGCTGTTTTTGCTGGGCCGAGGCCGACGGGGGCGTGAAGATGGTGGCGCTGGAGTCCGAAGAATTACATCCAGTCGCTGCGATCGTCAGGATGCCGATGACTATAACGGACTTTGGAAGGCTGCACATAATATGTGGGCGTTTGGCGTTCTCGCCGCTTCAACCTTCGAGGGCAGGCGAGCCGCCAAGACAGAGCCGTTAGCGGTAGCGACCATTGCCAATAATCGAAGGATATCGCATCCGATCGCGACCGTAAACGGTTTCTTCCGCTATGGCCGACGGATACACGTCTAGCGAGTTTCAAGCCGTTCGGAAGGCGCTGCTCGCTTGTAAAGACGCCGATCTACTAGAGCCTTCGCTCGTCGTGACGGTTCCGTTGCTCGAGATCGACGTGATGAGGCTCTCCGTCGTCCCGAAAATCGGGGTTGAAGTTACCTGCCGCGTGTACGAAGAGACGTCGTATCCGCCAGCCGCGTTCGTCCTGACCCGAGTCGCGCTTGCCGTCCTCGTTCTTGGAGTCCACGAGTGAACTTGTACTTGAACGTTTTTCGAAAACTGCGGGGAGTGCGTTCCGGCGAGACCTTTGATGTTCTCACCCCAGCGATACGCAATGGTCTGACGCTTGACCAGTGACGCGGCTTCGTAGTGGATCGTTCCCGTGCGGTCGAACCAGATGTCTACGTCGTCGTGCTGGGCACACTGAACGAAGATGTCCCAGATGTACCAACCACGCACGCCGCTGATGAACTCCCCACCGAACACGTCGATCATGAGCGCCGGCGCTTGTCCGAGGTTCGGGGGCGCCATCGTGAGTCCGAAGCGCGCAGCCTGTTGCTGGACGAACGCGACCGTCGTCGTCGTGTCTTCACTCGGGAATGGGACGGTGATCTTCGTGCTGGTCAACGGAAACGCGAGCGAGCGACAGTCGAACGTCGTCTCGTTGTCCTCGAACACAACGCTGTACTGGTCGACCACACCGCGGAAGCGCAGGACCAAGCCGGAAAGGGTTTTGAGGGCCGAAGGAGCTCGGATCCGGCGGTTCTACGGACCAAATCTCGCAAATTACGGGAGCGTTTGCATTGCCGAGTTCGTCGGATCGCTTAATGCTCTGCGTCCAGTCCGGATACAGGCTTGTTCCCTTGATGCCCGGGAAGTTCGCATCGCCATCAATCGGTAGCGAGATTCTCGCCGTATCGGTCGCGCCGTGCGCGTTCTGCGTGTAGCTGAAGCGCGTTCCCAGATAGGTCTTGCCGTCGATCTTAACTACGAAGCGCGGGATCTGCGACCTGTATTGCGGATTGAATGCCACCGGCTGAAGCGGCCATTGAGCGCCGGCGATGGGATTGCGTGCAGCTGCGGCTGTCATATTTCTCCTAACTGAAATTACCGAGGCTTTGCTTGGGGTGGTTTTCCGGCGCCCTTACCCGTCGGCCTCAACCTGCCGTGCTACAATAGGCTGCGATGCCGAAGCGCAGGCCCCTGGAACCCCATATACCGCTGCACGATCTAAAGAAAGTTATCGCCAAGATCGTCGCGGTGGGGAAGCCCAAGATCGAGGAGCCTCCCGAAGGCGAGCGTCCCAAACGTAAGCGCCGGAAGAAGCCTACGGCTTAGACGCTTGACTGTGGAGGGGGCCTCAACCGCCGGGTTTTTGTTCTTCCTGGCCGCCTGCGCTGGGGCCGTTCTTGTGTTCAGCGTTACCGAGAAGGGCCTACCCGGCGTGGCGCGAGTCTTACTCGGTCTTGCAGCTTCTGTTGCGATGGTGGCTTCCGGCCTATTCGGCGTGTTTTTGCTGTTTGGGCCGCCAATTATGTAAAGCCAATTTTACGCAAGCATGTTACACCCGAAATTGCATTAGGGCGTGTTTTCAAAGTAGC
>PLLA01000125.1 GCA_003140835.1 Candidatus Tumulicola scandinaviensis
CTCTTCATCGACGAGATCGGCGAGATGGATGCCGCGCTGCAATCCCGGATGCTCAAGGTGCTCGAAGACAAGCGCGTGTTCTTCGAATCGTCGTACTACGACGAGAGCGCGCCGAACGTTCCGGAGTACGTCAAACGGCTGTTCCGCGAAGGCGCGCCGGCAGATTTTATTCTGATCGGTGCGACCACGCGCGAACCCGAAGACATCGATCCGGCCATCCGCTCGCGTTGTGCGGAAATTTTCTTTTCGCCGCTCACCCAGCATCAGGTGGTGTCGATCGTGCAAGGGGCGATCAAGCGCCTCGCCTCGCGGGCCGTGCGCGGCGTTCCACGCCTGATCGCATCGTACACGATCGAAGGCCGCAAAGCGGTGCAGATCGTCGCCGATGCCTACGGCCAGGCACTTTACCGGCTCTATCCGCGCAAACGTGCCGAGGTAACGAAGAATCCGGCGATAGGCGAGGACGACGTGCTGGCCGTCGTCCAGACGAGCCGTCTGGTGCAGCACACGCTGGTGAAGGCGCGGGCCACGCGCGAAATCGGAAAAACCTTCGGACTGGGCGTTTTGCACTATCTCGGCAGCATCATCGAAATCGAAGCGGTCGCGTTTCCGGCTTCCCAGCCCGGCAAAGGCACGATTCGATTTAACGATACGGCCGGAACGATGGCCAAGGATTCGGTCTTCAACGCGACCAGTGTCATGCGCGCGATTGCGGGCATCGATACTGCCGACTTCGACTTGCATATCAACATCGTCGGCGGCGGCAACATCGACGGTCCGTCGGCTGGGCTGGCGATCTTTCTCGCGCTCTATTCGGCAATCACCAAAACGCCGCTGCCGCAGGACGTCGCGATCACCGGCGAGCTATCGATTCAAGGCAAAGTGCGTGCTGTCGGCGGCATCGTCGAAAAACTCTATGCGGCGCGCCAGTCGGGAATGCGGCGGGTGCTCGTTCCCAAGGAGAACGCTCGCGAAGTCGACGCTGCGCTGACCGGCATCGACGTCGTGCCGGTCGCCCGCGTGGATCAGGTTTTGCGAGAACTGCATATGCACAGGCGGTCCACAAGGCGTTCACCGGCACCGCGCCGCAGAGCCGCACGACGTCCGTGAGCGCACAACCCTTACCATCGCCGATCGACCGCATTCCGCCCCACAATCTGGAGGCGGAGATGGCCCTGCTCGGCTCGATTCTCGTCGACAAGGCGATGATGGGCGAGGTCGGGCAAGTGGTCAAATCGTCCGACTTCTACGCGCACGTGCACGAGACGATTTTTTCGGTACTCGTCTTCCTTTTCGAGCACGACGAGCCGATCGATAAAATTACCGTCAGCGAAGAACTGCGCAACCGCGACGCACTCGATCGGGTCGGCGGTATCTCCTATATCAGCGCGCTGATGGACACGGTTCAGTCGGCCGCGTCGGCGCGCTACTACGCGACGATCATCAAAGAAAAGGCCTCGCTACGCGCGCTGATCAACGCCGGAACCCAAGTCACGCAGCTGGGCTATGAGGGCGAAGAAGACGTCGCGGGCTCGCTCGATCGGGCGCAGCAGCTGGTGTACACGATCGGCGAGGAGCGCGGAGCGAAGGAATTCAAGCCGGTCAAGAGCCTGCTGAAGGATGCGTTCGACAGCATCGATCGGCTCTACCATTTGCGCGGCGACCGCACCGGGCTGACCTCGGGCTTCGCCGACATCGACGCGATGACGACCGGCTTCCAGCCCGGGAATTTCATCATCATCGCGGCCCGCCCGGGCATGGGTAAGACGTCGTTCGCTCTCAACATGGCCGTAGCCGCAGCCCGCGAAGCGGGCGAGCCTATCGCGTTCTTCTCGCTGGAAATGTCGAACAACGAGCTGATTCAGCGCCTGATTTGTTCGGAAGCCCGCATTTCGATGAACGACATGCGGCGCGGCAACATCAAACCGCATCAGTGGGAGGGCATCTCCCGCGCGATGGAGACCCTCGACCACCTGCCGATCTATCTCGACGACGTCGGCGCGCTCACCGTAAGCGACGTGCGCAACCGCTGCCGGTTGTTGAAGAAAACCTCGGGCAGCGCGCTAGGTGCGATATTCATCGATTACTTGCAGCTCGTTCGGCCGGGCGTGTTGGCGCGCAACGCCAACCGCAACGAAGAGCTGTCGGAAATCTGCCGCACCCTTAAAATCACGGCCAAAGAGCTTGGCGTACCGATCGTCGCGCTCGCGCAACTCAATCGCGCCGTCGAGACGCGTCAGGAGAAGCGGCCGATGCTCGCCGACTTGCGGGACTCGGGCTCGATCGAACAGGAAGCCGACGTCGTCGCGTTCCTGTTCCGCAATGGATACTACCATCCCGAAGCACCCGACGCCGACGTCACCGAGTTCATAATCTCCAAGCATCGCAACGGGCCGACCGGCGCGGTCCGGCTGCGTTTCCAGCCGGAGTACACGTTGTTCGTGCCGTATGGCGACGAATCGCACTTCCCGACGCCCTGACCCCCGTTTCTCATCCTGAGCGAAGGCGCGCAGCGCCGTAGTCGAAGGACGTGCTTCCTAGGCGTGGTCTTCGCGTAAATCGCTAAAGAACTCGATGGCGGTATCGCGGAGAGCGTCGAGCAGCCGGCCGAAGTGCGGACGAATCTCGTCGGCGCTGCTGACGCAAAGCTCTACGGTGAACAGTGCGTCGCGTTCTTCGTCCCAAATTGCGGTCTTTACGAATTTTTTGCGTACGTTGAGTGCATTGGCGGCGACGCTGGCTTCTTGCAGCTCGACGTCGGCCGGAAGGGCCCAGCCAGATCCGATCATTACGAAGTTCGGATCGTCGCGATAGCCTACCACGAAATACCGGTCGCCTTCGCTCTTGAACGTGATCCTCAACGCTTCTTCGTCGTTGTCGCGCGTAAACAGGAGTCCCTCGTCTTCGATGGCCGCCTCGATCGGCACCAAATGATCGGCTTCGTTCATCGATCGCCCTTCATGAACTGACGAATGAACTTATCCGCCGCGGCCTTGCTTTCGCTGCGGTCGACCATGCGCTCGACCGCGCCGGTGCCGGAGTCGCGCAGCCGGCCGACGATCTCCCAAAAATTCTCGAGAAACGCCTCGACGTCCAGGGCGTCGTATTCGACCGTTGCGATGAAGATGGTATCGTCGTGCGCGAGCGTAAACCGCGTCTCCGGAAAATCGACTTCGACGTCGCGAAGCGCGTCACTCGCTTGCGTGCGATCGCGCACTTCGGTGGGCACTTCGTACGCCGTCGATAGGCTGAAGCGTTGCGGGTCCGCGTCGGAAACCGCAACGGAAAACGTTTGACCGCGCGTGCGGAACACCAACTCGGCGAGTTCTTCGGTGTCGCCGACGGCGGCCGTCTCGACGCGATGCCCCTCGCCTTCGATGAAGCGCGCGATCCTGTCCCGAACCACGGCTAGATCCGTGTCTCCTGATCCTCCACGGCTCCGATACTCTGGGCGAGATACGCGCGCGAAAGGCGCACGTATTCGCTTGCGGAGATCTCGATCCAGCCGGCGGCTACGCCTTCGAGCGCTTTCTTCACTTTCGCGGGTGCACCGGCTGCCATCACGCGCGCCGGAATTTCCATCCGTTCGCCAACCACACTTCCGGCGGCGATCAGCGCACCCTCGCCGATCGTGCAGCCGTTGAGCAGCGTCGAGTTGCTGCCGATAAGCGCGAATTGCTTGATATCGCAATCTTCCATAACGGCCGCATGGCCGATGGTGACGTCGTCACCGATAAGCGTCGCACCGTGCTCGCTGACGTGCACGACCGCGTTGTCTTGAATCGACGTTCGAGCCCCAACGCGGATGGGACCGTTGTCCGCGCGCAGAACAGCGCCGAACCAAACGCTCGATTCGGGTCCGATTTCCACGTCGCCGATGAGCACCGCCGTCGGCGCCACGAACGCCGACGGGTCGACCCTCGGCTGCTTGCCTCGAAATGGAATGAGCATACGCCATGCTTCGCAGCGTGCGGCGTCGAACCTCGCGCGCATGCACCGGCACCAGACTCCGTTACGTGGCGTCAAGGCAATTCCGCATCCAAAACCCGACGATCCCAACTACACGGCCGTCAACTATGCGTACGCACAGCGTGAAGGCCATATCCACGAAGTCGTCGAGGTCAGCGGGCGTCAGCTAGCCAAAGTCGGGTTTTCCGATCGGAAGATCGTGTACTATTTTCTCGACGACCTGGAACTTGACGAGCGCGCGAAACGCGGCACGTTTCACGATACCGACGTACAGCGCGGCCGCGAGGAGCGCGCCTAGCTCCGGCGTTTAGGGCTTTACCGTTGGGTTCTTATCGGCGAAGGCGCCTTTCGGATTGGGCTTTACCCACACGATCAGATCCCAGACTGCCGGGAAGTGAAAGATGGTGACGACGTTCGCGGCGTTGGATACCTTCTTCATGGCGACGAGCGTTTGCGCGCTCGGATGCTCCGGATCGCCGCCGGCGGCGGCATACTTCTTGTCCCACGCCCACTGATCGTAGGTAAACTTGCCGGTCGCCGGATCTTTGGTTACCCAGTGGATGTGTCCGTCGAACTCGACCCATCGGCCGGAGTTGACGCCCCACACGGTCGGACGCGCGGCGCCGGGGCTATAGAGCACCGAGTAGTCGGCCCCGAGCAGTTGCCCGTTCTTGTCGTACCACAGTTGGCTGGGGTGACGAATGTCGGTCGACACCCATTGCATATCGGCGTAACTGATCGCGCCGGTGTCGTCTTCCTCGGTGTACCGAACGTAGCCGGCCTTTTCGGCGTCGGCCGCCGTGGGGAAGCGCTTCATCAGGTCGGCTTGGATCGACGAAACGAAGGTGTTCTCGGCCGCATTCGTGGGGCCGGAGTAGGTGGCGTCCTGGTCCGCCAGCGCAAACGCCGGCGTGGCGACGGCCAAGAGCATGGCAAAAATCGCGGCGAATTTCATAGCATCAACCATCATAACCCCGCGGCGGGCGTAGCGTCATCAGGATTCCATCAAAAGCGCCCGGGCCGTCCGAACGGCAGGGTTTGACCTCGAACCGGGTGGAACCAGGGTCGGCGGCAATTCCGACTCCGCCAGCGTACCCGCGCCGACGTAGCTCAGCGGTAGAGCAATTGTTTCGTAAACAATAGGTCGCCGGTTCAATCCCGGCCGTCGGCTCCACGATAAAACCTTACAATGTAGGGTTTTATTATTTTTTACACCGAGATGAAAAACGTCTCCAGGCCGATTCCGGGCGGCCAACGGTGACCAGCGCGCGTCAGGGGTGATGAGCGGCCATCGCGGGGCGCTCCTTTGCTCCCATGACGATCAGCCATAACACGATCGCAACTTCGCCAAACTGCAACGGGAGCGCGACATTCGCTGCGATGTCCGCATACTGCGGCAGGAGTACGCCGGCGACGTTCTGCGCCAAATAGGCGCCGCCGTTCAAAACGAGCCAAGCGCCGAGAATGCGCGGGAGAAAGCTCGACTTATAGACGAGAATTGCAAACGGTAAGAGCCACAGGCCCCAAGAAAACTTCGTTGACGACCACCCCATAGTGGTGCAAGTCGAGATACTGCATCACCATCGCGTCGCGTTACGATTGCGCGAACGCCGCCACGAAACCAGTTCCGCGGGCGAACGCCAATGCCCCGAAGTCATTGAGGGTGTTGATGAAGTACGTCGGAACGTCGGCCATCCCCAAGATGACCATGATAAGAGCTAAGGTGCGGCCGACGCCGTTGGGCAAACGGTACAGCGCGAGCATGACGAAGATCTCTACGGTCGCCGTCAGCAGATCCGCGAAGACGCCGATGCGGAACAGCTGTTCGTGCGAGGCGATGTTGTGCGCCGTCGCGGCCGCATTTCCGGTCACGAACAAGGCGTTCGGGATGTGGAGTAAACGGATGGGGCCGAGGAGGACCACTGCGAGATATAGCAGGCCGGCGATTCTCGCGTCCTTACTTAGCGAACTCAACGGAGCAGGCTCGACCGAATGCGTTATTTTTTGACGGCGCCGACTTCGGCGGCGATTACGGCGCTCGCCTTATTTCCCCACGACGTGCGAATGAAGGTGACCACGCCGGCGACCGCATCGTCGGAGAGCTGCGTTGCCCACGGCGGCATGATGCCGTTGAACGCATCCGGACCGACCATGATTTTCCCGCTGAGCCCGTACTTCACGATGTGAATCACTTTTTTCGGATCGCCGGTGACGACCGGATTTCCCGCCAGCGGTGGGAACGAGCCGGTCAGGCCCTTACCACTTGCTTGATGGCAACTCGCGCAGTTGGCGGTATAAGCCGTCTCGCCGGCCGAAGCCGCAGCGGTCGTCACCGCCGCGGAGGTCGCGGCCATCGGCGCCGACGATCCCTCGGCATTGGAGGTTTCGCTCGAGCTCGTCGACGTGTTGGATTTCGCGCACGCACTCACGGCGAGCGCCATCGTCAGTCCCAAAGCAACGAATTGAAGAAAACGCATGATGCCGGGATTAGACCGCGCTCCGACGATTCCTCGCTCGCGGCGCGATCCGGATCGATAAGGCGCGATCAGCTCGGAACGAAGCGCAGCGCCAAACCGTCGATGCAATAGCGTAGATGCGTCGGCGCCGGTCCGTCGTCGAACAGGTGGCCCAGATGTCCGCCGCACTGCCGGCAGTGCACTTCGGTTCGTTCTTCGATGAGCGCGTAGTCGGATTGTTTGCGGATCGCGTTGGGAAGCACGTCCCAAAACGACGGCCATCCGTCGCCGCTGTCGTATTTCGTTTTCGAACTGAAGACGGCCAACTCGCATCCGGCGCAGCGGTAGGTGCCGGCGCGCGTCTCGGCGATGAGCGGACTCGAATTCGCCGGTTCGGTCCCGCCTTCGCGAAGAATTTCAAACCGTGCCGGCCCGAGCAACGCGCGCCATTGGGCATCGCTGTGTGTGACGGCATACCCTTGCGAACCGAGCGCGCGCATCGCCGAACCCGCGATTGCCAGCCCGGCGAGGTTGGCAACGAACGCAGCCCGTTTCACGAGAGGTTCACCGTCGGAACGTGACACGCGGCCCGGCCATTTTTTTCGGCATAGCGCTGATGGTATTCTTCGGCTCGCCAAAACGCCGGCGCTTCGACGATCTCCGTGACGATCGGGCGCCGCTGGTTGTGCTGTTCGGCGTCGCGCGATGCGATAGCGGCGCGCATCTGCTCGGGCGAATGGGTAAAAATCGCCGAGCGATACTGATCGCCGACGTCGGGGCCCTGGCGATTGAGCTGCGTGGGATCGTGAATACTCCAGAAAGCGTGGAGCAGTTGATCGTAGCTGACGCGCGACGGATCGAACGTTACTTCTACCGCTTCGGCATGACCGGTACGGTGGCCGCACACGTCGCGGTACGTCGGACGCTCGGTGCTACCGCCGATGTAGCCGGAAACGGCGTCGATGACGCCGGGAATCTGCCGAAATGCGGCTTCAACGCCCCAGAAGCAGCCGGCGGCAAAGGTTGCGGTTTGGGTGGCGGAAGGGTTCATACACTCAAATAACGCCGGCCGGGGACTTCTGGATGCGTTATTGGCTGACTGCCGCCGTCAAGATCGCGGCGCGCGCGGCGTCGAGCGCGTTGCGCGCATCGGCCGTCGGATCCATCCAGTCGTTCACCATCAACGCAAACGTCACGGTTCCGCCGCGGCGCGTTCGCGCGTAACCGGCCAGCAAGCGTGCGTGGTTGGTCGTGCCGGTCTTGGCGTAGACGGCTCCTACGAGCGGTGGCCGGGTAAAGGTCGAGCGCAGCGTTCCGCTCGTTCCCGCGACTGCCAGCGCGCTGAGGACGGTATCGCGTTGAGGGCTGCGCCAGTCCGACTGCAAGACGGCCACCAGCGCGCGCGGCGTGATGCGATCGTACGCCGACAGACCGGAACCGTCGGCGATCGTCATCGTCGTGGGGTCGACGCCGATCGATCGCAGCCAATCGGTTTCGTTAGAAATTCCGCGCGAGCGCGTATCGCCGCCGCGCGCGTCGCCGGGAATCTGGTGCAGCCGCGCTTCGCTGCCGAGTTCTTCCAGCAGCTGCTCGCCGATGAGGTTTCGGCTGGGCGGCCAGAAGTCGCGCAGCAGCAAGGCCAGCGGTTTCGATCGGTGCGACCAGAGGAGCGTCGCCCCCGGCGGCGCCGGGGCGAAGCGAACGCCGCCACCCACGTTCACGCCGTGCGACTCGAGCGCCTTGCGAAACAGGTCAACCGCGTACTCTGCCGGGTCGGGAACGGCCGGCTCCAAGTCGTCCGATAGCGGCGCGCCCAGCGGATAGCTTCCGGTTACGCGAATCGCTCGCGGCCCGTCCCACGGCCGCTCGAGGTCGGTCTCGTCGTCGCCGCCGCGCGCGCCCGTGGCCGTCGCATTTTCGACGACAAACGCATCGGATGCCGGCGATATTTGGAGAATAGCCGGTACTCCTGTAGAATCGCCCGGCGCAATGCGAAGGTGCGCGACGTTGAGATCGACGCACAGTGCGCCGGGCACGGCTGCATATTCGTACGGAATGTCGTCGATCGCCCAGCCGGGCGGATACCGCGCCGCGTCGTAACGCGACGCGTCGCCGATTACCGTTCCCGACACGTTCCGGATGCCGGCGGACTGCACCGCCGCGGCCGCAGCGTTCAAGTCGGCGACGGACAGCTGCGCGTCGCCGCCGCCCCGCAAATAGAGGTCGCCTTGGAGCGTGCCGTCCGCAATCGTTCCCGCCGCGTCGACGTCGGTTGAAAACGTGAAGGCTGGACCCAGGCGCGTTAACGCCGCGGAGCCTACGACGAGTTTAAGCGTCGAAGCCGGAACGAAATCGTCGTCGGCGTCGCGTGCGTAGAGAACGGCGCCGCTCGAGGCATCGACGAGCAGCACGCCGACGTGGGCACCCTTGAACGTCGGCGACGCCAGTGCCGCCTCGATGGAATGTCGCATACGCTCCGGTTGTGCCGAACTCACCGGAAGCGGCGCGGATGCGGAAGCTGCGGTCGCCGTCAAGAATGCGAAAGCGGACGTGGCGGCCAAGGCCGCCGGCGACCGGCGCGGCACTAGAACTGCTCCATAAACCCGTCGATTTTCGCTTGCTCGACGCCCGCTGCCAGCAAGCGGATTGCCAACTGCTCCTGCTCGCGCGGCGGCGTTACGAACATGAACGGCGCTTCGGCCGTTTCGCCGGCCGCCGCACTTCCTGCGTCCGCGCGCAGCGTACAGCGCTGTGCCGCAGCCGGAATCAGCGCCGTTTGATACGACGACAACGCGACCGCGACGCCATCGCACGTCACTTCCACCGGCGCATCGAGCGACATGACGATCAGCGGGCGGCCATTGGTCGCAATCGATGCCGGCTCGCTCGATGCGGTAATACGCTCGACCACAAAGTGGCGATCGGCGATCAGCGCGATGCGGTCGAGACCTTCGAAACGATAGGGAACCTGCATCAGCGCGCCGGCGGTCCCTTCGCAATAGTCCAACACGTCGGCAGCCTTGTCGATGTGGAGTTCGCGCGGCTTGCCGTCGGCGCCGACCCGGTTCCAATCGAACATGCGATACGTCAAATCCGAGGCTTGCTGGGTTTCAAACAGCACGATTCCCGCACCGATCGCGTGCACGGTGCCTGCCGGGATGTACACAGTGTCACCGGCTTTGACCGGAATTTTCCGGAGGATCTCGCCGAGCGTGCCGTCGGCGACCCGGCGCTCGTACTCGTCGCGCGACGTATCGCGCGTCCATCCCAGCACCAGCTGCGCGTCTGGCTCCGCGGAAAACACGTACCAACACTCGGTCTTCCCGTTTGGTTGGTGCTCGACGCGTTGCGCGTAGGCATCGTCGGGGTGCACCTGCACGGAAAGCCAATCGTGGGCCGTAATGATTTTCGTGAGGACTGGAAAAATGCGAGTTGCGTCCAGGTTGCCGAGCAGTTTCGGCCCCAGTTTCGCACGCAAATCGGCAACGCTGGCACCCGCGAGCGCCCCGTCGGCGACGGTATTGGCGTCCCAACATTCCCACGACTCGCCCAATTTGACGTTCGGGTCTCCGCGTTTGCCGAACTCGCTGACCAATTCATCGCCGCCCCAAATCGCCGGCGCGAGCTTCGGATTCAGAACGTACGGGTAGAGGGTCGCGTCGCTCATCGCTGTGCGTTACGCTGCGCTCGACGCCGAATCCCGGCGCGGGCTCATCCGCCATGGCGCTTTTGGCGTAGAATACATAGCATGAAACCCTGGATTCTTTCGATGGCCCTCATCGCCGGGCTGGCTGCCGTCACCCTGCTCCGTCCGCCGTTCGTCCGCGGCGCGGATTCGAAGGCCGGACCGGCGCTCGGGGCGGTGCTCGATTCCGGCGACTGGATCGGCAACCCCGAGACCGCCCCGGACGTTGCCGGAAAGGTGGTCGTGCTCGACGTCTTCACCGTCGATTGCTACAACTGCCAGAACGTCGTTCCGACGCTGCGCTCGCTCTATTCAGCCGATCGTTCGCGTGGATTGCGAATCGTCGGCATTCACGCCCCCGAAACGCCGGCTGAAAAGGGGCGTCCCTACGTCGTCCAGGGCCTCGAGCGGCAGCGCATCACCTGGCCCGTCGTCGTCGATAACTCGTTCGCTCTTTGGAACGCCTACGGGGTCACCGCATGGCCCACCGAGCTGTTCTTCGACCGGAGCGGGCATTGGAGAAAGACCATCGTTGGGGATTCTCAAGACGCCGAGGTGCGCGCTACCGTCGACGCATTGCTGGCCGATCGGTGAGCACGCGCATCGAAAACCAAGCGTGGCCGGCCCTGCCGCTGGGCGAATGGCGCGCTACCTGCGATACGCTGCACATGTACGCGCAGATCGCGGGCAAGATACGGCTGGCGTTGTCGCCGCCGGAACCGGAATGGGCTCACGCCGCGATGTACGTCTCGCCGCTCGGTCTTACGACCGGTCCGATGCCGTACCACGATCGCACCTTTCAAATCGACTTCGACTTTGTCGCGCACCGCGTCGACCTGGTTGTAAGCGACGGCCAGCGGCGGTCGATTCCGCTGGTTCCGCGCAGCGTGCAGGCGTTCTATCGGTTGACGATGCAGGCATTGCACGAACTCGGCATCGAGGTGCACGTATGGCCGATGCCGGTCGAGGTTGCCAATCCAATTCGCTTCGACGAGGACGTGACGCACGCGGCATACGACCCCGTCTATGCGGAGCGCTTTCACCGCGTGCTGGTAGCCGTGGACTCGGTTTTGAAAGAACATCGCGCGCCGTTTCGCTTGCGGCATACGCTCGTTCAGTTCTTCTTCGGATCGTTCGACGTGGCGTACGCCCGCTACTCGGGCCGGCCCGCGACGCCGCCGAGCAACGACCTCATCATGCGAAGGGCCATGGATGCCGAAGAAGTTTGCGCGGGGTTTTGGCCGGGCGACGACCGGTTTCCCGAGCCGGCCTTTTGGTGCTACGCATTCCCGAAACCCGACGGCGTGGAGAAACTCGCGGTGCGTCCGGACGCGGCATTTTGGAGCGATGCCTTAGGCGAATTCGTCATCCGCTACGAAGACGTCCGAAACGCTCCGTCGCCGCCGGCCGCGCTCCGCGAGTTCTTGACTAGCGCGTTCGAGGGTTTTTCCCGCTTGGCTAAGTGGGAGTTACCTTCCCCGTAACGCCGTTTCCACTCTGCGGCAAGCGCGTTTCACAACGCCTCCAATCGATATTGGCGAAAAATGCTTCGATGTATTTTCCGCGGTCGGCCGGCTTATAGTCCTTGATGAAGGCGTGTTCCCAAACGTCCAACACGACGAGGGGAACGAATCCGGCAAGATGACCGTTTTCGTGATCGTTGATCCAGCTATTGGTGATCCTTCCATTCGCGAGATCGTAATAGGCGATCGCCCATCCGATGCCGCGCATCCCGCCGACGGCTACGAAGTCTTTCTTCCATTCGTCGAATCCGCCGTACGTCTCGCCCAGCGCGTTGTAGAGCTTTCCAGTTCCGATCTCGCCCGGCTGGGTCGTCATGTTGTCGAAATAGTACTCGTGAAGGCGCATGCCGTTGTATTCGAAGCCGAGCCGGCGAACGAGTTCGGCATAGGCTGGATCGGCACCGGCAGCTTTGCCGGCCGCGCGAATCCCGGCCAGCCGTTCGTTGAGGAGATTGACGTTCTTGACGTAGCCTTCGTAAAGGCCGAAATGCATCTCGAGCGTCGCGTCGGAAATGCCTTGCAAGCCGGCAAGGCTCCACTTCTTGGGGGTATAGGCGGCAGTCAATGTGTTCATGTGAAAGCTTATACCCGGCTTTAGCCGTACCGTCACCTCGAGAGGGCGGTTCCTCGAACCCCCTCGCCGAAGATCGCGCCTTGCACGAAATCCATGTTGGAATCGGCTCCAACCTCGGCGACCGCCAGGGCAACATCTTGACCGCGCTGCAGCGTTTGCGCGCTCACGCCACGATTTCGGCGGTGTCGGCTTTCTACGAATCGGCGGCGGCCGGCGGAGCGGAAGGTCCGGCGTACCTCAACGTTGCCGCGGCCATGCGCACGGATCTGCCGCGTGCGGACTTCGAGCGCTTCCTGCGCGACGTCGAGCTGGCGGTCGGTCGCGCAGGCGGCACGCCGAAACTGGCGCCACGTCCGATCGACATCGATCTGCTGGCAGTCGACGGCGCGGTGCTGCGAAACGACCTCGAAACGCGCGCTTACAACGCGGTGCCGCTGGCAGAAATCGCCCCGCATCTCGTTACCGCGCATCCGAACGGAAGCGTCCGCCGGCGCGAACGCAGCCTGCGCTTCGCAACCGACCGGCAGGAGGAAGCGCCGGACGTTCGTCTTTCGCTCGACCGGGTGGGCGTTACCGGCGTCCGCCGCGTCGTTCGCATCGAAGTCGATGGGCGCGAACGAGTGTATAATGCCGAGTTTGCGATGGTCGCCGATCTGGCGGCGAACAAGGCGGGGCTGCACATGTCGCGTCTGGTCGAGATACTCGAGGAAGCAAGCCTCGAAGTGCTCGCGCGCGACCAGCGGCCGACCTGCGCCGAGCGACTCGTCGAAGCGATCGCGCGTGAAATCGTCGGCAGCCAGCGGGCGGTTCGTGCGGAGGTCAGTTTGCGTGCCGAATTCGGCCTCGAGCGCTGGACGCCGGTCAGCGGGCGGCGCGGTGAGGAAACCTACACGCTGGTCGGCATTGCGAGTGCCGACGAGCGCGGCACGCGCAGCGTCATCGGCGTCGAAGCCGAAGGTATGACCGCGTGTCCGTGCGCGCAAGGAATGATTCGCGAACATTCGCTACATGAGTTGCGCGAAGCCGGTTTCTCCGACGCGGACGCGCGCCGCGCGCTCGACGCATTGCCGGTAGCGACCCACAATCAGCGCGGACGTGGCTCGTTGCTGATCGGTGGCGGATCGGGCGATGCCGTTCGGGCGGAAGACTTGGTCGAAATCGTTGAGAACGCGATGTCGAGCGAAACCTACGACTTGCTCAAACGGCCCGACGAGTTTTTCGTCGTCAACAAAGCGCACCACAATCCAAAATTCGTCGAAGACGTCGTGCGCGGCATGCTGGCGCGCGCGCTCGACATGTACGGCGATCTCGACGACGACACGTTCGTTTCGGCGCGCCAGGTGAACTACGAGTCGATTCACAAGCACGATGCGTTTGCGGAGGCGTTCGGACGCTTCGGCGAGTTACGCGAGGAACTCCGGGGCGAACGCCGTTTGCCCAAGACCGACCTCGCGACGTGGCTGAAGGGAAAACCTCAGGGCTAAGGAGTTCATACGAAAATGGTATGCCGAAAGTAGGCCGGGTCGAGTTGCGAATCTCTCAGATCGAGGGATTCCTGGTGAAGATCCATCATCTCGACGGACGCGACGTGCGCTCCGACCGGCAAGGACTGCCCAGTTGGCCGTACGAGCGCGCCGCAAGGGATGCGTGGACGGTCGCCGATTGGCGGCGAGAGCGCTTTAACGCCGTCTATCCGGGCTTCGACGTCGACGTCCTCGATGGCGACTGCAATCCGGTCGCCGGACAAACGCGGTTGGAGAACCTGCGCGAATCGTACGACGACTGAAACGGCCCGTTACTTCGTTGGGGCTCCATCTGTATTCTGAAGCGCTTCGATGCGGTTCTTGAGCGACGGGTGGGAGCTGAAAAACATCTCGTACCAACCCGGCGGGTCGGCGTCGGCGAGATTTTGATCGCGCAGCCGCCGAAAGGCCGCGGCGCCGGCCGGAGCGTCGCACGTGGCATCCATCGCAAATCGGTCGGCCGCCCATTCGCGCGACCGCGAGAATGCAAACAGAAGCGGCCGCAGCGCCTGCGTCGCCAACAGCATCGTCGCGTACAGCCGAGCGATCAGCAGCGGTCTTTCGCGTAAATCCTCGCGTTCGCGATGCGGCGTCGCGGCATTTGCGATGACGAACAGTGAGGCCGCCAGCAGCTCTCCGATCCCGATCAGCCGCCAGGTGTCCTTACTCACGTAGTGTCCGAGTTCGTGGGCCACGACGAACTCGATTTCGTCCTCTTCAAAGGCATCGATCAGCGTGTCGCCCAGCACGATGCGATGCGTGCGACCAATGCCCGTTACGAAGGCGTTGGCCTTGCGCGTTTGGCGGCTCATGTCCATGCGCAAGATCTCGGCGTCGCCTACGCCGAATCGGGTCGCGAGCTTGCGTAGCCGCCGTTCCAGCGATCCGGTTACCGGCTCGAACGAGTTGAAGAGGGGCAGCACGTACAGCGGAACGATGAGGTTGCCGGCCACCAACAGCGGAAGCGCCCCGAGGCTTGCGAGCAGCGGCCACGTCTTGGGTGCGCGGCGAACGGCGGCGCCGAACAGCGTTGCCACGAACGCCGTAAACAGCGCCTCGATGGCCGCGCCCTTCGCATAGTCGGCGAGCCACGCTTCGCGCGACTGATCGCTGAGGCCGAAGCGCCGTTCGAGCGTGTAGTCTTGTACGAAGGCAGCGGGAAGTTCCGCGATCGCCGATGCCAACGACATCGAGGTGAAGAAGGCGGCCGGCCGCAACCACACCGGAACGGGTTGCGTCGCGCGATCGATCCGCGCTCCTAGCGAGCCGTATGAGAACGCAGCGAGACCGGCCGCGCCGCGTACGGTTTCCACGACGTCGAGCGTGCGCCGTATGCGGCCATACGCACCGGCGTCCTTTTCGCGGGCCGCGGTGGGCTGCGCCCATTCGCGCGCCGCTTGGATCGCCCGTACCGCTAAATAGCCGGCGCCCAAACCCGCGCCGATTCCAAGAAGAACCTTACGAACCTTCACCGTACATTCACCACGTGAAGCTCTTCCATAACGCCCGCGTGTACTCTTTCGACGCCGATCGCCGGCGATTTCATCGATTCGATTCGTTATTGGTTGATGGCGCGAACGTCGCCGGCATCGGGCAAGACGCCATCGGCATCGGCGTCGATCGCATCGATCTCGACGGTGCGACGGTGTTGCCGGCATTTGCCGACTGTCACGTGCACCTCACCGACACCGGATACTTTTTAGGTCCGCGCGATCTCGGGAGCGTGCGAAATTACGAGGAGTTCGGCGCTGCCGTCGCGCGTTTGCCGAGCGATGCCGGATTTGTTTTCGCGGGCCAGTACGACGAGAGCACGTGGTGCGACGGTGCCGCGGCCGACGCACGGCCGCTCGAGCACCTTCACGCCGGCGCCCGCGCAATGCTGACGCGCATCGACGGTCACTCGTGCCTGGTGAACCGGCGGACGCTTGACTGGCTCGATTTGCCGCCGGAGTTGCCCGGCATCGAGCGGGACGCTTCGAGTCAACCCACTGGCAAGCTTTTCACCGAGGCGAATTGGCGTGCGCAGGCGGCCTTCATGGCGCAAATTCCGCTTGCGATTCGGCGTGCTGCCGAGCGTCGTGCGGTCGACGTTGCCTTATCGCGCGGCGCGCTGCACCTCCACGCGCAACTGGTCGGGTTCGAGCGCGCCGCGTACGCGGGGGAAATCGAAGCACTGCGCGCGTTGCCGGCAAAAATTCATCCGAAGGTTTGCGAACCCGACGCGGCGCTCGCGCAGCAACTCGGGCTTCCGTACGTCGGCGGCGACGTGTTTCTCGACGGGTCGATCGGGAGCCGGACGGCGGCCATGTTCGAACCGTATGCCGACGGCGACGGTAGCGGCGCGTTGCGATTCAGCGACGACCAGCTCCTCGCCTATTACGCGCAAGCCGAAGCGCTCGGCATCGCCGCCGGCGTTCACGCTATCGGCGATGCTGCGATCGAGCAAAGCATCCGTACGTGGGAGCGCGTGCTGGCCGGAAAACCGTCGGCGCGCGGCTGCCGCCACTTCATCGAGCACTTCGAACTCGCGACGTCCGAGCACATCGACGCGTGCGCGCGGATGAACATTTATCTCTCGATGCAGCCCCAGTTCGATTCGCTTTGGGCCGCGGCCGGCGGCATGTACGAAACGCGACTCGGCGAGCGCCGAAAACGGTCGATGAACGCGCTCGCGCGGATCGACGCCGCTGGTGCAACGTTGTGCGGCGGTGACGACAGCCCCGTGTGCGATCTGAATCCGCTGGCCGGCATGCAGGCCTGCATCGAGCATCACGAGAGCGCCGAACGTTTGCCTTTCGGCCGTGCGCTCGCGATGTACACGATCAATGCCGCGCGGTTCGGATATGCCGAGCATCGTACCGGCAATCTGCTCCCCGGTTTGGCGTGCGATCTGGTGGTGCTCGACCGCGATCCGTTCGAAATGGACCGCCTCACCGAATGCACGATTCTGCAAACCTGGAGCGACGGCGGGCGCGTCTTTTGCACTGTTTAGCAAGGCAACCCAAGTCTTGGTAGGTGCTAAACGCATCTATGGAGTAATTGCCTACGCTATGAAGGGTCGCCAGTGATAGAGTAGGGCGACCCCTTGACACTCTCTATTCTGTGGAGGCTCCTTCCTTGAACGGACAATACGTTCGTGCGCTAGCTATTGCAGCCAGCGTCGCGATCTTCGCCGCATGTTCCGGCGGCTCGATGAATCAAACGTTACCCAGCGGCCCCGCCGGCGGAACGACCGGAGCAGTAACTCCGAACGGCGGAACCGCCAATGCGCGCGCGGTCTGCGATCAAATCAATCGTCCTGGTTACGCGCGGTGCTTCGCGTGGATCCGCACCGACGTGACCCCGATGCTCGGCATGCAACCGAACGTTTCCGGCTACGGCCCGAGCCAGCTTCAGACGGCGTACAACCTTCCGTCTTCTACCAAAGGCAGCGGCCAAACCGTCGGAATCGTCGATGCGTACGGCAATCCGAATGCCGAAAGCGATCTCGGCGTCTATCGCTCGAATTTCAGCTTGTCGGCATGCACGACCGCCAACGGCTGCTTTAAGAAAGTAGACCAAAACGGCGGCACGAACTATCCGCCGGGCAACCAAAACTGGGGCGCCGAAACCTCGCTCGACCTCGACATGGTCTCGGCGATCTGTCCCAACTGCAAAATCGTTCTGGTCGAAGCAACCGACAACAGCTTCAAAAACCTTGGCATTGCCGTAAACCAGGCCGTTCTGCAAGGCGCGGGCCAAGTCAGCAACTCCTACGGCGGCGGCGAGTTTGCCGCTAAGAGCAAATACTTCACCCATAAGGGCGTGGTTATTACGGCCAGCTCCGGCGACAGCGGCTACGGCCCGTCGCAACCCTGCTCGTGGAGCACGGTCGTCTGCGTCGGCGGAACGACGCTGAGCAAGCCGTCGCCGCGGACCGAGGTCAGCTGGACCGGCGCCGGCAGCGGATGCAGCGCCAAAGTTGCGAAGCCGGCGTGGCAAACCGACAAGGGCTGTACGAAGCGCTCGGAATCCGACGTGTCGGCCACGGCCAACCCCGCCTTCCCGGTCGCCGTCTACGACACGTACGGCTACGGCGGCTGGACCGCATTCGGCGGTACCAGCGTCGCGTCGCCGATCATCGCATCGGTATTCGCACTCGCCGGTAACCACGGCTCAGTGAAGTCCGCCAAGGGCATCTGGGCGGCGGGCGGCGGCCCGAATCTCAACGACATCACCGGCGGTGGTTCCAACGGAGCGTGCCCGCCGGCATATCCGTACATCTGCAAGCCCGGCGTAGGCTACGACGGTGTCACCGGTTGGGGAACGCCCAACGGTACCGGCGCCTTCTAAACCAAAGCCGAACGCACGGCAGGAGAGCGCGGCATGTTGCCGCGCTCTCCTTTTTTTCGTCGCTAGATGATCGAAATGGTTTCTTTGGGTTTGGGGTGCGCCGCTATGGCCGCCAGCAGCTGCGTCGCCAGCTCGTCACATACGGGATCGTCGATTTCCTCGACGCGTCCTTCGTCGGCGAAGAGCGCTTTCGCGGGGTCGATCGGAATTCGTGCAAGCAGTGGGGCCTGCGCCAGCTCGGCGACGCGATTCGCATACGACGGGCCGAAAATCTCGTACGTCGTTCCGGTGTCGGGCGCCACGAAGTACGACATGTTTTCGACCACGCCCAACACCGGCTTTTTCAGTTGGTGAACGAGATTTGCCGCCTTGCGGACGATCATGGTGGCCAGCGCCTGCGGCATCGTCACGAGCACGACGCCGTCCAGCGACATCGACTGCAGCACGGTCAACGGTGCGTCGGACGTTCCCGGCGGAAGGTCGATCAGTAAGAAGTCGAGATCGCTCCACAGCACCTGTTCGTAGAATTGCCGAATGACGCCGGTGAGGATGGGGCCGCGCCAAATCATCGCCGTATCTTCTTTATCGGTGAGCAGGTTGGAACTCACGACTTCAATCGCCGAGCGGGTGACCGCCGGCAGCATGAGCGGCTGCGGATGCCCTTGTGGCGTTTTGGCATTCGGATCGGCTTCGATCGTTAACGGCGTTCGCAATCCAAACAGCTTGGGGATCGACGGCCCGGTGATGTCAGCGTCGAGGATCCCCACGCGCAGGTGTTGGCGCCGCAATCCAAGCGCGATCAGCGCGGTAACAAGCGATTTCCCGACGCCTCCCTTGCCCGACATGATCGCCACGACGTGGGCGATCTTGGCGCGCCCGCGAAACTCGCCGGGAGCGCGTCGCAAAGGCCGCCGGTCTTCGTTTGAAATGAGCGGAACGAACCCCGACAGGCGAGCCTGCGTCAGCGCGGCCAGGATCGGTTCGACGCGCAACCCGTGCGCGAGCGCGCCCTGGGCGACGGTTTCGGATCGGCTCACGCCGCAGCCGCTGCAGCCTAAACCAAAAGCTTCCATCACTTGCGCGGCGACCGGCAGCTGCGCCACTAGTTCTCGGATGTTCGTATCGGGCGTGATCTCGAGTTCGATATGCGGCATCTCGCGCTCTTCGACGCGCGCGCCTGGCCTCAGCCCGACCCGTCTACTGAATCGTGTTACACGACCCGCAGTCGTTACAGATGAGGAAAATGTTGACGAGTCGACCCCTGCGGATCCGCGTACCGAGAAACTGCCGCACAGTTCCCGCACGCAACGTCCGGGACGTCCACATCGTGGCCGGCAGCGATGACGGTTTTGAATTTGTCGCCGATTTCCATGATGGCAGCGGTGCGTGCCGGTGGCCGCGGCACGACTTTCAGCATTGGCGCTGATGAGGCCATAAGGTTGTGCATCCGCCATGGCAGACAACATTTTACTTAGCGCCGTCCCGGTGATCGCTCCTGCTACCCGAATTGCACTACGCCAGCGCAAGCAAGCGGTTTGCCGCAGGGGCGACCGGCGTAGGCCGGAAGCGTTATTCGTGCGCGAATCGACTCTATCTCACTCAGCCGGCGAAATCCGCGCTCGCGCAGTGCTTGCCGGTGGATGCGACTCACCGGTCCGGTCGGGCTGGTCGGTCGGCGGTCCGATGTTCGTGCAAACTTCGGCTGCGGGTGCGTACGCCTTCGACGAATCCGGCCGCCGCTACGTCGACTACGTAATGGCGTACGGCCCGCTGCTGTTCGGGCACACGCATCCGGCCCTGACGCTGCGTCTCGACGAGCTAGCGCGGGGCGGCTTCGTTTGGGGAAACACGCATCCGGAGGAGGTCCGTCTGGCCGAACGCATTCGAGCGTACGTTCCATCGATGCAGCGGTTGCGCTTCGTCACCAGCGGCACCGAGGCGGTGATGAGCGCGGTTCGCGTCGCGCGCGCCTCAACGCGTCGGAGCACGATTCTCAAGTTTGCCGGCAACTACCACGGCCATTTCGATCTGGCGCTGTTCGGTGCAGGCGCTTCGGCGCACACGCAGGTCGCGGCAGATGCGGGGATTCCCGAAGGCGTGATGCGCGACGTCGCCGTCGCGCGCTACAACGACTTGGCCAGCGTCGACGCGCTCGTGCAGGGGCGCGAGACCGATCTCGCCGCGATCGTCGTCGAGCCGTTCGTCGGGAACATGGGATACGTTCCGCCGCAGCCGGGTTTCCTGGAGGGCTTGCGCGAGCGCGCGACGCGTGTGGGCGCGCTCTTGATCTTCGACGAAGTCATCACGTGGCTGCGTTTCGGTTTGGGCGGGGCGCAAGAACGTCTCGGCGTCGTACCCGATCTCACCGCCATCGGCAAAATTATGGGCGGCGGCGCGCCGATTGCGGCGTTCGGCGGTCGCGCCGACGTAATGTCGGTTCTTGCTCCGGACGGACCCACGTTCACCGGCGGAACGCACGGCGGCAATCCGTTTTGCGTCGGAATGGCTCACCGTGTGCTGGACCTGATCGAAGCGCATCCGGAGTACTACGCGCGGTTGCGTAAAATCGCCGGGAGATTAGCAGGCGGAATACGCGTCATCTTCGAACGGCTGGGTCTGCCGTTCGCCGTCGTCCAAAACGAATCGATCGTCGATTTCAAATTCCGCGCCGGGCCGCCGAGCCAAAACTTCGACGACGCGCTGGCGGCCGATAAACGAGCTTACGCCTCGTACTATCGCGCGATGCTGGACCGAGGGATTCTATTGCCGCCGTCGCAGAACGAAGTTATGTTCGTCTCCACGGCGCATACGGCAGCCGATATCGACGAAACGATCGCCGCCATCGACGAGAGCGTGAGCCTTACGATCCCTTAGCGTTATACGCGATGCAGTAGCCGGTCGGCGCAATCGAGCCGTCCACGATTTTGCAGCTGCCGTTGGCGCTTGCACTGCTGCCCGGGATGAAGAAGTTGCAGCTGGAGCACTGTTTGCCGTCGCTGGGCGTCGTTTGATAGTGCATCGACGCTTGCGAACTCTTTGCGGCGTCGGCCCGTGCGAAGGCCGTCGCCACGCCGGCAAGTGCCGGTAAAATGATGACGCTTCCTAAGAAGGTCTTACGCGTCGGGTAGCCGGTCGGTTCGTTCATCTCAAGGCCTCCTTCGGGCGACAGTAGTATCGGTTTGACTCTAGCCATCCCACGTGAAGAAACCCTGAAGCTCGTGCCGCCGCTCAGAATGACACGGGGTTACTCCCGCACTGCGACCGGATAGACGGCGGGGCTGCGCAATCCGTTTGCATCGACGCTGCGTACGCCTACGATGAAATCGTCCTTGCTTACCGGCACGGTTGACTGGCTGACATTGCCGACGTTACGCGCGTATTGCCACTGCGCCGCGTCGGTTGCTCGCCATACCAGTTCGTACGACGCAACGTCCGCCGCCGGTTGCCAGCGGAGCGTCGAATCGTAGCCGAGATGTGCGGTAACGAGTTGAACGCCGACGGGAGCCGCCGGGCCGAGTGCCAGCGCCGATAATGCGGCCACGTTCGCCTGGGTCGCGCGAGCGAGATACGCCGCATCGATGTACTGCGGAAGATCGCCGTATTGCATGCCGTTCTCAACGCGCACGTCTTGATGTTGGTGCGCGAAATTTTCGTGGGCCTCCACGAAGCGTATTGCCGCCGAATACCCGGCCGCCTGGAACGACTCTTGGTCGCCGCCGCGCAAGAACCGGTCCGCGCGAAAAATCTGTCGTACCGTGAAATCCGGTACGTACGCGGGCACGACCTCGGCGACGAAACGCGACAGTTCGCGCGACGGCGAGTCGTTCTCCGAGCCCACCAGGTTGACCCGATCGAGGGAAGATCCGACCGGCAGGCCCTCGCTGAACGCGCGGATGACGTTGGGCTCGCTGATCCCGTCGCCGCCGACCGAATTGCCGATGATGTCGTTGTTGAGCACGGCGGCGATGTGCGCGTGACGCGCGGCTTCGGCGCGCGCGAAATGATTCGATCCCCACAGCCCCAGCTCTTCACCGTCGAAGCACGCGAAGACGATCGTCCCGCGAAATTGCGTCGTCGCCATCACGCGTGCCGCCTCGAGCACCGCAGCTACTCCCGAGCCATTGTCGTCTGCGCCGGGAGCGACGCCCGACCCGACCGTGCAGTGCCCGTGACAGTCATCGAAATGGCTCGACATGACGTAGATACTGCCCGGTTCGCTGCCTTGCAGCGTTGCGATGACGCTGGATTCCGCGACCGCCCGCGGCGTTCGCGGCGTTTTTGCTTGAACGTACGTATCGAGTGCGACGCTCATGCGGCCGCCCGTCGCCGCTGCGATCGATCGAAACCGTGCGGCAATCCAATCGCGCGCCGCGAAGACGCCCTGGGTTGATGTCGAGCTGGTTTCGGAAAAATCGTTGCGGGTACCGAAAGCGACGAGCGTATCGTCGGCGCTCTTCAAACGCTCGGCGCTTACCGCCCCGACCAAGGCGGCGATCGCCGGATCGATGGAAACCGCAGGCAGCGGGTCGTTGGGTGCGGGAGCGGCACCGATGATCGCGGCGGCACACAGTGTCGCGCCGGCGAGCCGAAGCATACTGGCGGGCGTCATCCGTTCGACTTTTACCGTCGCGGCTTAAAGCCCCCCAGAGAGCGGCCTTCGAGCGAGTCCCGGCGGTGCCGGCCCAGGGTGACGACCGTTCCGTCGCCGGGTAACGAGCGTACCTCGAAAAAATCGGTGCAGCGCTGCATGATCGGAAAACCGCGGCCCCCTTCGGCGTTCACCGCGGGAAACGGCAGCGTGTCCGTCGGCGTATGGTCGAACCCGCAGCCCCGGTCTTGAACGGTGGCGACGATCGTGCGCGCATCGATCGTGAGCGATACCTCAATTTCCGAGTTGCAGTCCGCATGCTCGATCGCGTTGGCGAGGGCCTCACCCAATGCAAAGGTCAGGCCCTCGACGTCGCTCGACGCCACGTCGTGAAAGGCTGCGAGCGCCGCGAGCGCCTCCCGCCCGGTGCGGGCCGATCGTGGGAGGGGCGGCAGCCGTAGATGCAAATTGAAAGGCCGGGCGTCGTTCGGGCCCCGGCCGTTAGAGTTGTTATTCATGGAGGCCGCTCAAGATTCTACCGCAAGAGCCCCGCGGTAAACCTTCGCACGTACCCGCCGTCTACGTTTTACGATGCGTCGACGGCTCGCTATACGCGGGCGCGACCATCGACTTACGCCGTCGTGTGGCCAAGCACCGCCTAGGCATCGGGGCGAAGTATACGCGCGGCCGGTTGCCGCTTGCGCTGGTTGCTTGGTGGCACCCGCCGTCGTTTGGCGACGCTCGCTCCCAAGAAGCTCGCTTCAAACGCCTGAGCCGCCTCGCAAAGACCGCTTTGCTCGAGACCGACGAGGCTTTCGGCTGTCACTTGCACAAGGCCCCGCACATCCGCACTCGGCAAGCGCACGAGGTAACGACTCCGATGCAAGCCCACGTCCCGCCCCAGCCTGGCGACCTCTCCGATTTCACGAACGAAGCGCACCGGTCGCAAGTTCGTATCGTTACCGATCGCGGGGATATCGTCGTGAAGTTTTTTCCCGACGACGCACCGATGCACGTGGCCGCGTTCCTAAAGTTGGTCAAGGCCGGCTTTTACGACGGATTAACGTTTCATCGCGTCGAGCCGGGTTTCGTGGTGCAGGGCGGCGATCCGACCGGGAACGGTACCGGCGGCCCCGGCTATTCCCTCAAAGCTGAGTTCAACGAACGCCCGCACGAACGCGGCGCGCTTGCGATGGCGCGATCGTCCAGTCCGGATAGCGCGGGCTCGCAGTTCTATCTCTGTTTGGCCGACGCGCGGTTTCTCGACGGGCAGTACACCGTGTTCGGCAAAATGACGGAAGGGTTCGAGGCGCTTGACGCGTTGCGCCGCGGCGACAAGATGCAGAAACTCACGGTGGAAGCAGCCGAGCTCGCTTCAAGCTGACCGATACGCCGCTCGCGCAACCGCATGAATGGCGGAGTATGCGGCGCGATAGTCGGTGACGTCCCGGGTCATGATCGCGAGAATCAACGGCGCTTCGCCGAACGGGTTGACGATGGCGATATCGTTGCGCGTTCCGGTAATCTCCCCGGTCTTGTTGGCAATCGGCGTGCGCGGCGGCAGCCCCTCGGGGATTCCGTCGCGATCGGTCTGCCCGAGCATGATCTTTACCATCGATCGGCAGTGCGGCGCCGACGCAATAGTGGCCGTGCCTTCATGGGCACCGCGCTCGATGAGGTACAGCAGGCGCCCCATGTCGGCCGGCGTGGAAACGTTATCGTGATGGTGCACGATCGCTCCGACGTTCAGGAACTTGCGGCCAAGGTGGGTCTGCGTGAGTCCCGCTTGCGCGCCGATGCCGTTGATGGTGTCGGTCCCAAAATATCCGATCAACATGTTTGCGGCCGTATTGTCGCTGACTTGAATCATCGGCACGATTAACTGCTTGACCGCAAAGCGGGCGCCGTCTTGCTGGTCGGTCATGAAGTCGGAGCCGCCGATGAGGTCGATGCCACGGTCGAAGACGATTTCGTGCGCGAGCGTGCCGGGCGCGATCTCGTCCATAGCGTAAGCGGTCGCCATCACGAGCACTTTAATGATCGAAGCCGTCGGAAAGAGTTCGAACGCCCGATACGCCACCAAAGGTTCGCCCGGCGAAAGCGTGCGCGCGAATACGCCGATGGCTCCCGACGCATGCCGGGCGGCCACGCTCACGGCGGCGTTCAAGGTCGTTGCGAAGCCCCTCCGTGGCCACAACGCGACCGACGCGGCGCCGCCGAGAAAGCGCGCGCGTTTCACGATCCGGTACCTTGGTAGTGTCGCAATCCGACCCGCCAGAACGCGTAGGCGACGGCCACCCACGTCAACCCGATCGCCGGCGTCAGCAGGCCGACCGAAGGGTTCAAATTCAGCCCGATGTCGGTCTTTTGCAGGAAGTACGTCGCCGGAAAGTAGTTCATGAAAGCAAACGGTAACACGAAGGCAAGAACGATGCGGACGCCGCGCGCGTAAATGCTGATGGGATATCGCGTGAAGTCCTGTTCGAGAGACATCACGACCCACCGGAGCGTGTCGACGCGAATGAACCAAAACGAGACGGTCGCCACCATCAGCGAGATCCCCAGGTCGATCAGCGCGCCCCCCATCGCAATGAGCGGCACGAAAACGACGAAAATCCAGTCGACGCGGACGCCCGCTACGCTCGTCGCCACCGCCAGCGTGACGATCGCGAGCACCAGCCCGTCGGGGACGATCTGTTGCGGCACCGTGAGCACTTGGAACAGCGTGTCGAGCGGCCGCACCAGGAAGCGGTCGAACCGGCCCTCGCGAATGTAGTCGGGAACGCTGACGATCGTGAAGAAGAGTGTGTTGTGAAGCTCGTGACCGGCCATCCAGAGCGCGTACAAGAAAAACATTTGGCGAAAGTCCCAGCCGTTCATCGACGGGAACTGGCGCATGGTCACGTAGAGCGCCGCGAGGGCCACGCCGTGATACATGATGGTAAAGAAAAACCACATGATGAAGTTGGCGCGATACTCCAGCATCGTCAGCAGGTTGATTCGCCAGTATTGAACGTAGGCGGCTAGTGACACGGCACTCGCATTGAGCCATCGCTTCGGTACCTGGATGCGCCTCCCCGTTCGTCCACCCTTCCGACTCGACCTCACCGTCGATGCGCTTCGCCGGCTGGCTGACAACTCGGTCGACGTGGTCGCCGAGGATGCAACGTTTTACCGCGCCGTTCGCGACGACCTCGGGGTCGCATTGCTTAACGTGCGGGCGAGCGGTGCGCGGTCGATCGAGATGCGGGCGACGGGACGCGACGGCGAACGCTGGCTTCCGTTAACCGACCGGATGCTCGGCGCACGAGTCGACCTTCGCCAATGGTACGAACGCAGCGCGAAGATCGGCTGGCTGCGCCCGCTATCGGCGAGGCTCGCCGGCGTCAAGCCGCCTCGCTATCCGACGGTATGGGAAGCGTGCGCCCACGCGGTCGTCTTTGCGCAGATTTCGATTTACGCCGGTGCCGCGATCATGCGGCGTCTGGTGGAGTTGCTCGCCGAGGAGGTCGTCGCTGGTGAGGTTCGCTGCCGCCTTTTCCCGGATCCGACGCGGTGGCTCGCGGCGGACGAGCCGGCGCTTCGCGCGGCCGGCTTGTCGCGCAATAAAGTCGCGCACGTCCGTTCGATCGCATCGGCGTTCGCCGACGGTACGATCCGTGAAAGCGACCTCGAGGCGCTGACCACGCCTCAAGCGTCAGAGCGGCTGGTGGCGGTACGCGGCATCGGCCCGTGGAGCGCCGCCGTCGTGCTTCTAAGGGGCCTCGGACGTCTCGACGTGTTCCCGCTCCGCGACTCCGGCGTCGCCCGGAGCGTGGCTCTCATCGCAGGGGAGAACGTCGATATGGACGCCGTGCTCGAGACGCTCGGCCCGGAGCGGGGAATGCTGTATTTCCACCTGCTATTGAGCCGGTCGGAAACCCACCGGGCGCAACCAGTCCGGGGATAGTCCGGTCGAACCGAGCATGGACACCCAAACGTCGATCGCACCGGTATTTGCGGTCCAGCGTTCCGGTCAGCGCGCGTTCTTCGATCACGGCTGGCTGAAGACGTACCACTCGTTCAGTTTCGCCGAATACCAGGATCCGAACAATCTCCACTGGGGCGCGTTGCGCGTCTTCAACGACGACGACATCGCCGGCGGCGGCGGTTTTCCCGCTCATCCGCATCGCGACATGGAAATCGTGACGTACGTTTTGAGCGGCGAACTGGCGCATCGCGACAGCATGGGCAATCATGGTGTCGTTGGAAGCGGCGGCGTTCAATTCATGAGCGCGGGTACGGGCGTCACTCACAGCGAGTTCAACAACCAGCGCGACGAACCGCTGCACCTGGTGCAAATGTGGGTGTTGCCGGGCACGATGGGCCAACCACCGTCGTACGGCCAAATGGAGTTTGCGCCCGAGGACCGTCGCAACCGTTGGCTGCGAATCGTCAGCGGCGAAGATCGCGTCGAAGCGCCGATTCGTATCACGCAACGCGCGACGTTCGCCGTCGCCCGTCTCGATGACGCGACGCTCGAGTACGCCTTTACCCCGCAGCGTTACGGATTTCTCTTCGTGGCCGGCGGGAGCGTTGAAGTCAACGAGGAGCACCTGCAAACGGGCGATGCGGTTCGCCTACACGATGTCCGGCAACTTGAGACGAAGGGCCGGGGCGAACTCGTGCTCTGGGACCTCCCCCAGATCGCACCGTCGTGAACGCCACTTCGTGCAAACACATCTTGGAGGTGGGCGACCCGGCACCGCGCACGCCCCAAGGCTGCGAAGAGTGTTTAAAAACCGGGGACGCGTGGGTGCACCTACGGCTGTGCATGACGTGCGGCCACGTTGGTTGCTGCGATTCGTCGCCCAACACGCACGCGACCAAACACTACCATGCCACGCATCACCCGGTCATCCGGTCGTTCCAGCCTGGAGAAGGCTGGTTTTGGTGCTACGCCGACGAGGTTTTCGCCGAGTAGCCGGCCTCGCATAGTCGAAAGGCTAGGCTTTACCCGTCGGGCGAATAAGGGCGGCCTATGCACGAACTGCTCATCGCCGCGTGCTGCCTGATTGCCGGTAACGTCCATACCCCTGCCGGCGCGCCGGTCGTGCGGGCGCAGCTCGTCGTCGACGGAACCAAACGTGTGGAGACGAGCACCGATCCCAAGGGGGATTTCTCGGTCGCGGTGCCGCCCGGCTGCTATACCGTTACCGCGGTAGCGCGCGGTTACGTTCCGGTGCAAGCCGACACCGGAGACGTTGCCGGCGATACGCGCCTCGACATCGTGCTCGAGCCGGTCGATTCACCGAAGCTGCGCACGATCGGCGAGGTGCGGGTCAACGGCGGTTTTGCGCTCGTGCGCAACGTCATTCCGGAAGCGGAGGTGTCGCGTTCGCAGATGGACGCGCTGGGCTACGACAACGTGCTGGAAGGACTGCAGCAAGTGCCGTCGGTCGTCATCCACAGTCCCGACGCCGGCGCGCCGACCGCTCCGTCGGTCGTCTCGCTGCGGGGGCCGGATCCCTCGGAAGCGCTGGTTACTCTCGACGGCCAGACGCTCAACGACGGAAATACAGGCGATCTCGATTTATCGCAGTTCGCCGTTCCGGCGTTCAATAGCATCAACGTTACCGAGGGGCTCGGTCCGGCCGATAGCGAGGGCAGCAATACGTTCGGCGGGGCCGTCAACCTGGTATCGCTGCGTCCCACCGTTGAGGATCACCTGAATCTCGCAGGGTCGCTGGGGTCCTATGGAACATCGCAGACTTGGCTCAACGCCACCGGCACAGTCGGCAAGCTTGGATATGCTCTGGCGGCCAATAACTATCAGCAAGCCGGCCAGACCAACCAATACGCGTGGGTCTATCCGTCGAACAACGTCGCGTCGATGAACTGCGAGCAAAGCTCCACGTCTAAGCCGCCTCAGAATTGCCCGGTGCTCACCCATCTCGGCTCGACCGTCAACGCACGCTTGGGTTTAGTGAATCTCGACTATAACTTTTCGCAACGGGCCGATGCCGGTGTGCGCGTCTTTACGCTCGGCAACTTTCGCGATCTGAGCAGCGGGATTAACGGCATTGCTGGCAATCCGTTCCAACTGTGCGATCCCACCAATGCATCCGCGCCACCGTGCCCGAGCGGCTTTACGGATGCGCCGAATCCGATGCTCGGGCAGCATATCGGGAGCGGGAACGCCATTTTCGCGCAGAGCATTCGCGCCTACGATGCCTATTCCAGGTCGGTGCTGGGCTCGGGATCGTTACTAGCCGACTTCTACGCCGACGACAACAACGTCGACGTCTCCGGCGGATCGGGCGCCACGTCGCCGTACGACGTCTCACACCTAGATAAACGCTACAACGAAGGCTTGTCGTGGGGACGATCGTTCGATTCCAGCGACTTCGCCTTTGGCGGCTACGCGCGCCAAGAGTCGCTGGTCGGGGTCGGCATCGCGGGTACTTTGGCGCAAAGCATTAACTCGTATTTCGTACGCGGGGCTCAGCAGTTCGGGAAGGATCTACGGCTCTCCGCCGGACTCTACGATGCAAACTATTCATCGTTCGGCAACACACTGAACTGGCGGTTCGGTGCGAGCTACGATCTGGGTTCGTCAAGCGTCATACGCGCGTCGGTGGGAACCGGATTTCGCGCGCCGTTGCTGATCGAGCAATACTATTTTCAGCCGGTAATCGTCGACGGGAAGCCGCAACCAAACCCCGGACTTCCGCCACCCGATCAAAACTGCGTGGTTGCCGGACAGGGTAATCCAGACGAGAAGCCCGAGCACGCGACCGAGTACGAACTGGGGTTCTCGCATCTCTTCTCGGGCGAGTCCAACCTCGACGTATCCCTCTACCGCTCGAACTTACGCGACACGATCGAGAATTTTTACCCGTTCGGCGCTTGCAGCAGCAAGCTGGGCTACCAATACGAAATCCCGATCAATATCGGTAACGCGGTGTACGAGGGCGCCGAAGTCCGTTTCAAACAACGCTTTCCGCGCCAGAACCTTCTCTTGGTGCTCTCGTACGGATTGAACGTGGCCTATCCGTACGCGCTCGGCCCGAACGTTTCGAACCCTACCTCGGGCGGAAGCTTGGTCGACGGCGAGCAGTTCTTAGGCGTGCCGCAACAGCAAGGCTCGGCGGCATTGACGTGGTCTGAAAAAGGCTGGCACGCGGCGACTGCGCTCACGTTTAGCGGCCGCAACAATCCGCTCGACCAAGCACCCTACACGTTGACCGACGTTGCGGTCGGTAAGAACTTTGGCCGGATCGACTTCACCGTTGCGGCTACGAACATTTTCAATAGCGTCTCGGGTCCGTTTACGCTCTACGGCGCAGGCGTGCCGTATCGAGGTCTTTACGCGGGGCCCGGCGGATCGTCGTATCAGGCAAATCTGCCGACCGACCAACTCAACGTGCTGCCCGCATCGGTGCACTTCATCTTGACGGTCCACGAATGATCGGACGCATCGGGTTCTCGAGAGCTTCAGCCGCGTGTGCGCTTGCCCTCGCCTTCTGCTTTGCGCCGGCGCTCGCGCAGCCGGCGGGAACGGTCTCGGTCCTGTACGCCGGGTCGCTCGTCACTCCGATGGAGGGTCCGATCAAAACCGCGCTGGCGGCGGCCGGCGTGGAGTTCCAAGGTGAACCCGGCGGAAGCAAGATGCTGGCGAACCTCATCGCCTCCGGGGCGAAAAACCCTGATACGTTCGTGAGCGTGGATCCCAAACTCGTGACCGGCCTCGGTGCCAAAGTCACCAGCGCGACCGCTTTCGCCTCGACGAGTTTGGGGATTGGCTGGTCGAGCCATTCGCGCTATGCCGCGACGTTCGATGCCGTCACCGCCGGCAAGAGTTCGCTGCTCGCGGCGTTGGGGACACCGGGGCTCACCATCGGCCGCACCGATCCCAAACTCGACCCCAAAGGTGAATACACGGTTGAAGGGATGACGATCCTCGCGAGCGCCGGCGGCGAGCACCGCATCCTCGGCGACGACGAAAATCCGGCCCAAACGTTCCCTGAGGAAGATCTGCTCGTGCGGATCGAAACGGGACAAGCCGACGTTGGATTCTTTTACAAAACCGAAGCGATCGCACGCGGCCTTCACTTCGCGCCGCTGCCCGGTGCGGCATCGATGTCTGAGAAGATAACTTACGTCATCGCAATTATGAAAAACGCGCCGCATCCGGCGCAAGCCAAAGCCTTTCAGGATTTTCTGCTGGCGGGTTCCGGTAAACACATTTTGCAGTCAGCCGGACTCGAGTATTTCGACGTTCCGCGCGTTCTCGTTCGATAAGGCGCGTTTCGGGCGCACGTCGGGGATTTTCGTCGCCTTCGTCGTAGGTGTCGTTGAACCGTTCGGCACTTCGAAGGAGAACGCCCCATGCGATGTTTCGAAAATTCCCGCCGCGTGCTTTTGGCAGCGGCTGCGGCGCTATTGCTCGCGTCGTGTGGCGGCGGCGGCAACGGCGTATCGCCTTCGGCTGGCCTAGCGACGGCTTCACAAAACGCCGGCGCCGGTACGTTCCGCCCCAAAGCCAGCGGCAAGATCAAACACGTCGTCATTATCGTGCAAGAGAATCGCAGTTTCGACAACTTGCTTCAGGGTTTTCCGGGCGCCGACACCAAGCAGTACGGCTACACGAGCACCGGACAGAAAGTGACGCTCCAACCGGTCGGTCTCGAAACGAGCTGGGATATCGACCACAGCTCCGGAGCGTTCTTTGCCGCGTGCGACGGGCAGGGCAGCATTCCCGGCACGAACTGCAAAATGGACGGCTTCGACAAGGAATACGTCGGCTGCGGACATCGCTACTACCCGCCGTGTCCCAATCCGAATCCGCAGTATAGCTATGTGCCGCGCACCGAGTCGAAACCGTACTTCGAAATGGGCAAGCAATACGTGGTGGCAGATCGGATGTTCGCTTCGAACTTCGACGCCAGCAGCTTCATCTCGCACCAATACATCATCGCCGGCCAGGCGAGTTCCGCAGTTGACTATCCGAACGGACCGTGGGGATGCGACGGTGGTCCGAGCGAGCGAATCGGGACGGTGACGCTGAATCCGCCGCGCCAATACGGCGCCCAAATTCGTCCGTGTTTCGACAATCAGACGCTCGGCGACGAACTCGATACGTCCGGGCTATCCTGGGGATTCTACACCGCGAGTCTCAACGGGGACGGCAATCTCTGGAGCGCCTACCAGGCCATCAAACATATCCGGTACGGACCCGATTGGAGTAAAGACATCATCACGCCGCAATCGAAGTTCCTTACCGACGTCGACAGCAACCTCCGAACGGTGACCTGGATTACGCCCACCTGCGAAAACTCGGATCATGCGGGCTGCGGCTCGAACACCGGGCCGGCGTGGGTCACGTCGCTGGTCAACGCGATCGGCAAATCGAAATACTGGGACTCGACGGCGATCTTCATCATGTGGGACGATTACGGCGGCTGGTACGACCACGTAGCGCCGGCGTATGCCGACTACGACGGTTTAGGCATGCGCTTGCCACTCATCATCATCTCGCCATATGCCAAGCAAAAGTACGTCTCGCACGTTCCGTACGAGCACGGCAGCATTCTGCGATTCGTCGAGGATCAGTTCGGACTGCCGCGTTTAACCGCAAGCGACTCGCGAGCGACCTCACCCGAGGCGGATTGCTTCGATTTTTCGCAGCCGCCGCGGCCCTTTAAGATGATCCACGCCGGCATCGACCAGAATTTCTTCCTGCATCAGCCACTCGATCGCAGACCGCCCGATACTGAATGACGCATCCTCGCGCCCCGCACTAAACGATCCGGCGAAAGACGTGGACGAAAATGCTTTCGCACTAGCATACGCCGCGGTTCTGCGCCTCTTGGCGAGTCACTAGCAGGCGGCTCAACCCCGGACGACTTTGAAGTCGAAACAAGTGTACGTCGGATGGCGAACGTGCACTTCTTCAACCGTAGGGTTATCGAGAAAGTTCGCCGCCGCGCGCTCGCCTTCTCCGGCGGCGGCCACGGTTGCATCGACGATCTCGCCATCACCATCGTACGCGCGCAGCACGAGCGCCCGCGAGCGAAAATCTTCCGGGAATTCGTCGAGCGAACCGTATGGGGTACACTCGCGCTCGTGAATGAATATCGGACCGACTTCGGCATACGGATTTCGATCGGGAAGCGGTCTATACGACAGGAGAAGAAAGTCTTCGGGCTCGCGCGAGATGTTTAGGCACACCCGGCACGATTCTCGGCCCTGGTAGCTCTTCAAATGATGTCCGAAGGCGTCGATTCGCGTCCGTCGCGCCTCTTCGGCGACCTTTTCGGGTATGTGAATAAAACGCAAGGTCCTCTTCGTGCTCTCGTCGGTCATGCTCCGATATTAGCCGATGGTGGATTTCTCGACCATCCAAATCTTGCCGAAGGAGTATTCGAATGCTTCGGTCACATTATCGCGGCCGAATCGTTCTATATGCATGGGAGCACGTGTACCGCTTGCCCGCATCGACCGATGATGCCCGCGATGGAGGTTCCGCAGTGCTACTATTTCGGGCCTTTTGCGATCGACTGCAACCAGCGCCGGCTCGTTCGCAGCGGTTCGACCGTGCAGTTGACGCCGAAGGCGTTCGATCTGCTGCTCATTTTGTTGGAATCGGCCGGCCAGACCGTTACCATCGATCGCTTGATGGCGGCGCTGTGGCCCGATAACGAAGAAGCCAACGACGCGACCCTGCGTCAGCACGTTTTAATGGTGCGCCGCGCGCTCGGCGACCGCATCCGAGACCCGCGCTACGTCGTAACCGACTATGGACGGGGTTATCGATTCGTCGGTGCCGTTTCTCCAGGTCCGTCATTCCTCACGCAAACCCTGGTCGAGGAACTGTGCGCTGCCGCTCGCGAGTTTCGCGACTCGCGCAGCGGAACGGCCCTCCGCAGCGCTCTGGATTTGTATCAGCGGACGTTGACCATCGACGGCGGAAATGCGAGCGCCTTGGGCGGAGCAGCGTTTTGCCGCTGCCTGATTGCCGATAATCTCCGTGACCTTCCGAAACCACTCCTAGAGCTTGCCCGCGTGCAAAGCGATGCCGCGCTCTCCAGCGATGCCGGGTGCGCCGATGCGTTGCTCGCTCGGGCCAAAATACGCTTGCACTACGACTGGGATTTCGCCGGCGCAACGAGCCGTTGCCGTGGTGCCGGGCGACCGCACCGCACTCGAGTTGACGGCGTGGATTCTTATTTTGAGCGCGCGCTTCGCCGACGCGCACTCGCTGCTGAACGAGATTGGCCGGCAGGATGCGGGTTCGGACGCTGTGCGTGCGTACCGAGGGATCGCGCTGCTCTACCAGCGAGAGTATGGGCCAGCCGTTGCGGAGCTCGGCGCAGCCTGCGCCGGTTCGCCGCAGGCGTGGTTCACGCGGACCGCGCTTGGTCAGGCGCTCTTTCTCGAAGGCGACGTAACCCGCGCCTTAGCGGAGTTCGACGCCGTTCGTCTTTCGGCGTACGATCCGTTTGCGGCGGCTGAAATGGACGCGCGTTTCCTGGCCGAGGCCTACGCGTTGTACGCGCGGTTTCGCTCGGGCGATACTGCGAATGCCGAAGCGGCTCTGGAACGCCTGCAAAGATTATCGCAGCGGCAGTTCGTTCCAGCCGTGTGTTTTGCGCTTGCCGAGGTTGGGCGCAAGCGATACCCTCAGGCGCTGCAACATTTGCGCGTGAGCGCGGAAAATCGCGAGAGCTGGTACGCTCAGTTTCGAGTCGATCCATTCGTCGACGACGTGCGCGAGCACGCACAAAGCCTCCGGCATTCGGCTCGGGGGTTTTGTGACATGACTACCTGAGGAGGGTTTTCATGTACCAGTATGATGCCATACTCCGCCGGCGTTTGCATAAAGAACAATAAAATCTTCCGGACACGTCGATAATAAAGAATTGGGACTGCGGGCCTCCACCGGAGTGGAATCTCGCAGCCCCATGCTTTTACGTGACTATCGCGGTAAACGTTTTCTAGATCTTTATCCGTGCGGAGAGGAAGAAGTTGAACGGTTGCAACGCGCCGGCGATTCCGCCGTTGTTGCCCGTCGTCGGGAAGTAGCTCTGCGTAAACGGCGTTCGTGCCTTGTTCGCAGCAACGTCGTTGATGCCGGTGCCGTTGTAGAAGTTTGCCGGATAGATCGAGCTATTGAGCACGCCGCCGGCCGGTACGTAGCCGCACACGTTCGGACCCGGCGAGAAGGCGGACGACCATGGTTCCGACGACCCGCCGAAGCACGTGTGGAAGATGTTCGTTCCCGTTAAGGTCACCGTTAACTTCGGCGATACGTCGTACGTGATTTGGATGTTGCCGGTGAGCAGGTTTGGGTTCTGGTACGATCCGAGCGCCGAAAACTGACCCGTCTGCGGATTCGGAATGTAGAGATAGCCGAACTGTCCCAATCCCGGCGCGTTGCTGCTAAGATAGTTGCATTGCAGCGGATTGGTCTTCGGAGAGACCTTCGTAATGCCCGAAGCTGCCGAGTTGAGCACGCACGTACGCGGGTCGTATCCGTTGTTATCCAGCGGGCTTCCATAATAGCCGCCGGCTTGCCACTGCACGCTTGGGGTTACCGCCCATTTATCGTGCCGGTAATTGAGGATGACCGAGGCAACAGCCGGCGAGATGTAGGTAGTGATGGGGCCGCTCAGATTCGGCGCGATTGCCGTCGTGTACGGGCTGTACCAGCCGTTTGGATCTAGAAGACCCTGCGCGGGTTGGTTATAATAGGGATTTTCGATGGTATAGTACTTTGTTCCACCGATCGTGTGCGGTCCGGCGCCGCATGAAATCGGCGTTCCCGCTTGATAGCACGCCGCGCCGCCGCCGCTCTTGGTGAGCTGATTGTACTGAGCGATGACTTGGTTCAGCGCGATCGTCGTGTTGGGGATGACGCCCCCCGTGCTCAAGGATTCGTTTTGGAACTGAACCTTCGAGTTCGTATAGGTAAAGGCGAACTGCCCCGAAAGGCCGTTGCGGTTGAAGTCGCCTTTGTTGAACTGGAACTCGAGCCCGTAGTTGCGATTGACGCCGACCGGAACTTGCGTCACGAAGGCGGCCCCGATGAACGTTTGCTGCTGCCACTGATTCACCCACGTGAAATAGGGTGTAAGCTTGAAGCTCATGTCGGTTCCGTGCAAGTGCTTTTCGAACGAGAGGTCGTACTGCGCGGACGAAATTCCGGGGATCGGATGGAACGGCGAATAGAAGCCGAGGTTCATGGTGTTGTTCCATACCGAGCGGTCGTCTCCCGATGCGCTGAGATATTGCACCGACGCCGATATCGGCGGCTGAGTGAAGCGTCCCGCCGACGCCCGCCACACCGTATCGGGGTTTTGGGTATAGGTCGCGGAGAAGCGCGGCTCCCAATAGTCGAGCGCGTACGAGCCCGGCGAAGCCGCGGTGAAGTTCGGGGCGGCGACGCCGTCTTGGGTCGTTCCGTTGGGATGAACCCAACCGGTATGCGGCGCGGCCGGAGCGAGTTGCGAGATTGCGGCATTGCAATCGCCGACGATATACGTCGCCGGCGCCGGCGGCGGAACGCCCGCCGGTAGCGGCGCCGTAAAGACCTGATTCGTGGAAGGTTGGACGCACGTGTAGTTGGCCGTTTGCGACGCGTAGAACTGCGTTGCGGCCGACGCTGAGTCGGGCAGCACGTACGTGAAGTTGTCGTAGCGTAGCGAGGCGTTGAGCAGTAGCTTGTCGTTGGGCCGCCACTGATCGCTGATCGCCGCATTGAGAAAACGCGGCTTAACTGTATTGTACGACCCGTTCACGTTGCCGCTCCAGAGCGAATCCCACGACGCCCCGGCAACGGCGGCAGGCGAACCCGCCGGCGCGAATCCGGCCGGACCGTTGTACGCGTTGCTGCGCCAGGTCGGCGCGACCGAAACGACGCCCGACGGCGTGACCATATCGTACCCGGACGATAGGCACGGTTGGGGCGCGCCGGTAGTGGGGTCGTAGCACGTGTAGTGGCCGTTCTTGCCGACATATACCCAATGGGGGATATGTTCGCGCCGGCGATGCCCGAGCTATTGTTGAAACGAATCACGCTGGCCGTATCGAAGTTCACGTTGGCGGCCAACTGGTTTTGGTCGTTGATTTGATCGTTGAACTCCAGCGCGCCGCCGACGGTATGCGTGATGAGCTGATACTGCGCGGGCGGCACCGACGGAACGCCCTGTCCGGTCGACCCGAAAAGCGGCGATTCTTGCAACCAGTCGGAGTAGAACGTATAGCCGTAAGCGCGCACGTAGGCAGCCGAACTCAGTGCGTGCGTGTACTGCAGTTTGGTGATGCCGGTGTCGTTTTGCAGCGGCGAAATGGACTGGTCGAACAGCGGTATCGGTCCCAAATATTGATGGAGAGGAGTGTCGGGTGCGTAGTAAATCGACGGAAGCGCTGTGTGGCCGGGGGTTGCGACCGTCGTTCCGAACGGCAGGTTGTACGCGACACCGTCGGCATACGGCGCGTACGCCGTCCCCGGCGCCGGCTTGCAGCCGGTTACCGTCAGCCCGACCGGGAGCGTGATGGGCTGATTGCACTGTGGCGTGCCGTACGGCGCGCCGTACTCCGACCACGAGAATTGCTGGTAACTCGTGCCGATGTCGTTGGGCGAACTGTAGAAGTAGTTGTTCAACGCGGAACCGCTCCAGAGCATTTGCACGTCGTCGCGTAAACCGTTGCGCCTCGGAATGCCGAGGTGAAGGTTCACGACGTTTTCCCGGTCAGTGATTTGCGAGGGAGCTGCAGAAATGCCGTTATAGTACGACCAGCATCCCTGCGGATACTGTCCTTGCGGAGACGCGAGGAGCGCACACGACGGCTTGACGCCTTGACACGTAAACGTCGTGCAACCGGTGTACCCGATGCCCGCGCCCAGCGTTGGGCCCGAGAACGACCCGCCCGGCACCATGAGGTCGGCGCCGTTTTGGCTGTCGAGCAGGCGAAAGCCCTGGTTGTTGGCCGCGAATGCGGCGTAATAGGTGAAGTTTCGGTCGGGCGTCGCGCCACCGACCTCGGCCTGTGCCGAAGCGTAGAACGCATTGGTCGACGTTCCGAAACTGGCGATTCCGTAGCCCGGGAAGGTTCCGGTCTTGATGACTTGGTTGATGAAGCCGGCCGTGCCGGAGGTCGAAACCGACGCCGGACCACCGCCGGTGTAGACTTGCAGCTCTTGCAGTCCCAGACTCGACTCGGTCGACGCATTGTAGTTGTCGAACGCGCGATTGATGGGAATAGCGTCGTATTCGAAGCCGGTATAGTACGAATTCTGGCCGCGAACGTAGGCGGCGTTGAAATCCCACCCAGCGCCGCCGACGTTGACTTGGACGCCGGGGACCGACGCCATCGCCGAGTACGCGCTGTTCAGATTGCTTCCGCCTCCGAGCGGCGCGGCCGCGGCGGCTTGGGCGGCAGTGACGTTATAGAGATCGCCGCCGACGCCCGACTTCACCAGCGAGCCCGACGTGGTGGCGGTCACGTGGCCGATGGTCTTGAGCCCGCGCTGCAACGTCAGTGCGGATTGTTGCGTTTGGTCGGCGAAAACTACTTCGCCAGGGAAAGATGCTGTTTGGTAGCCGTCTTTGCTGAGATTGAGCGTATACGAATCGGGTGCGAGCGATTGCATGATGAAATGGCCGCCCGCATCGGTGATCGTGCTCGCCGTTTGCGAGGGCGAGACGGCTTGGATTCGCACGCCGGCGATCGGTGCACCGTTACTGCTGTCTTTAACGTAGCCCGCAAGGCCTCCAGTCGTACCGGCCAGTGCCCATGTTTCCTGGCCAATGATGAGTGCAAGCAACGTCGCGGAAGCAACCAGTGCACGCTTGAACGAAACTCGTTTCATGCGTTTGGTTCCTCCAGTAGAACGCTCGAGCGATGCGTCTTTGCGCGCATCCACTCGGCGGTCTAACTATATAACGAGGTTTGAAACGCCGTATCAAGGAAAGTAAAATGCGGCACGCGTTGATAATTTATGAGTATTGCGTTTGATAATTGTTTGCGATTGCGTAATCGTGTAGCCGCGCGGTGCCGGAACGTGCGCTACGCCGGCGAGCGCTCCCACACCGTTCTGGTGTAGAGTACATGAAAGCCAGCACGCCGGAAATTCCGTTCGGACGCACTGCCGACGCCGGCCGACGCTCGCGCGAATCGAGCTCCTCGCTCGCGCGCGCGGGCGAGCCGGTCTCGAATCAACGCCGCGTGCCACCCGTGCCCGCGCGCCGCGGCGGCCGTTGAACCGGCAAACAACCCCGCCAGCTCGCCCTGGACGTCCATCGCGGCGGTCGCAATCGCCGCGCCATCGGCGCGAACCTCGAGCGTCGTGACCGTGGAAACCGACGCAATGATCGTGCCGACGAGGATGGCGTCCGCGCTTGGTAAACCCTCGAGGGGTTCGGTGAAAGCGGTCGCCGAGGCAAGACCCCAGGAATGGGGATCGCGGCTTTCGACGATGCGGTAATCGCGTTCGCACTCGAGCGCTGCGATGTCGCACGCGAGCACGTTTTGATGTTCCACCGGGCGATAACCGGCTCGCGTCAGTTCGCCCCCAAGCGTCGTCGTTGCGAGCGGGCTGACCAGCACCCGCGGAGGCGTTCCGAGTTCCCGGTAGAACGCGGTGAGCCGCTCGACGTCTTCTGGCCGAACGTCCTCGCAGAAGATGCCGAGGCCGCACGCTTCCGAGAGCGGCGACGACGCTCCGGCGAACGGCGCGATTCCTCCGAGAATGTTGATGCTTCGCGCGCCGAGGTGCTTCGCGACGCGCTGTGCCGAGGCCACGCATGCGCGCATCCCCGCGATATCGGGCCGTTCGATCGATGCTCCCAGGCCGTTGGCGTCGAGTACGCGGCGGCTACCCACCCTGGATGACGACTTTCTGCTCGGCCGCGCGCCAAACGAGCGCGGACAGCGACGCAAAGAGCAGCAGCCACAGCGCCTGCACGGCAAAACTGGCAACCCATTGGCTCGGTGGAATAATTCCGACGTAGATGAGCAGCGGCGTCGAGTAAATGGCGGCGAACGGCAGCGCGAAGACGACTCGGCCAAAGATTCCTGGGAAGAACGTCAGCGGGATGATCTGGCCCGAGAGCAAGTCGGAAGCCCAACGCACGATCAACTGCACAGCGAACGATTCGAGCGTCCAAAACGCGATCGAGTTCATCAAGAAGTTCACGAAGAAGTTGACGCCGTACCCCAGGAGAAAGGCCACCAGAAAGGCTCCGAACGTGGCCGCATTGGGGACGTCGATATGAACCAAGAGAAGCGCGCACAGCAGCGACGGAACGACCAAGACCGCGTGCAGGACCGTTTGACCGACGCCGTCGCTGAAGAAATAGAGCGGTAAGCTAATCGGTTTCATCAAGTCGGTCGCGATTGTGCCCTCACGAATTTTCTCGCGGATCATTCGGGTCCCGTCGACTTCGAGAATCAGCGACATCAGCATCGCGACGGTGGCGTACGTAATCATGCCGTGCAAGGGAAGATTGATCGGGGCTGCGTTCTGGGCGTAGAGCGCCGTCCACAGCGAGCGCAGAATGTAGACGCGCAGCACCAGCGACCCGATCTCGGTGAAAACTTCCAGGCGGTACGTGGCCTCCCGAGCGAAGGCTTTCTTCGCGAACTCGAGATAGGGTTCGAACAACGCTCCTCCTAGCGTCCTTTTTGCCGTTTGATCGCTGCTTGTCGACGATGCTCCATCTCTTCGAGCTCGAGCATCATGACGTCGACCACCTTGTCGACTTCGGTAGCTTGCGTTTGGGGCGGTTCCTCGCCCGATCGCCGCGGCGGCGGCTTGACGTTCTTATGCTCGTCCAGCGCCGCATCGTGCGCGTGGGTCTTGCGCAGAAACTTCGCGTACGTTTCGGCGGCGCGGGCGCGCACGTCGTCGCCCGGTTCCACGTTGAAGACGGTTTCGTAGAAGGTCACGAGTTTATGGACTTCGGGAGCCTTGTCGGGTGGATAGATCGTCGCGGGGTCGCCGAATGCGATGTGCTGCATCGGCACGCTCGCGCCCTTAGGCACGCGCGTCTTGACGTGAACGATGGCCCCCAGGGCGACGCCGCTTCCGTCTTCCAGCGTTGCCCCGTTGAAAATCTTGACGCCGGCCGCCACGAAACATCCCTCGCCGATCGTCGCGCCTACCACGTACGCGTGAGGTCCCACGATGCAGCGCTCGCCGATCGATAACGGAAACTGCAGGACGCTGCCGCCGCTTGCCTTGAGGACGGCGTTTTCCATGATGACGGTATCGGATCCGATCGTGAGCGGCGCGCCTTCGGACACGACCACCGCGCCGTGCAGCACGGCGCAGCCCGATCCGATCGTCACGTCGCCGCCGATCGTCGCGCTCGGGGCGACGTAGGAACTCGAATGAATCTTCGGCTTCTTGGCGTTGCTGGAAACGATCATCGCGCGGCCTCCTCGTACCCCTCGACGTAGATGCGCCGGATGATCGATTCGAGGTCCGGCTCCTCGATGTTCACGTCTTCGACGCGATAACGTTCACTTGCTTGCCGTACGAGCTGGTCGATGCGTTGGCGATTGCGATCGAAGCGAAAGCGCGCGCTGCTGCCGTCGGCGCCCGCAAGCTCGGCTCCGTCCAAGCGCGGGTCGGCAACCGGCTCGCTGAAGTGGACGACCAGGGTGCGAAAGCGCCCGTACTCGCTCTTGATTCGCTCGACCCCGCCATCGTAGATCAGCTTGCCGTGGTCTATGAGAACGATGCGCCGGCACAGACGTTCGACTTCGGCCAGGTCGTGGGTGGTCAGGATGATGGTCGTGCCGCGTTCGGAGTTGATGCGCGCGATGAACTCCGTAATGGCATCCTTCGCGACGACGTCGAGCCCGATCGTCGGCTCGTCGAGGTACACGATGGCCGGATCGTGCAAGAGCGCCGCGGCAAAGTCGCCGCGCATGCGCTGGCCGAGCGAAAGCTGCCGCACCGGCGTGCGCAGGAATTCGTCCATCTCGAGGATGGTTACGAATTCGTCGAGATTGCGGCGGTAACGATCGCGCGGGATTCCGTAGATGGCGCGAAGCAGCTCGAACGATTCGATCAGCGGCAAATCCCAATAGAGCTGGCTGCGCTGGCCGAACACGACGCCGATGTTGCGAGCATTTTCTTGCCGGCGTTCCGACGGCACGAGCCCGGCCACCCTAACCGTTCCGGACGTCGGTACGAGGATGCCCGTGAGCATTTTGATGGTGGTCGACTTTCCGGCACCGTTTGGCCCGATGTAGCCGACGAGTTCGCCGGGTTCGAGCGCCATCGTAATGCCGGCCACTGCGACGCGATCCTCGTACGAGGCCGAAAAGAGCGTGCGGAGCGCCCCGAGCGGTCCCGGCACGCGCTTTACCGTGCGGAAAACCTTGCGGAGATCGCCGGTTTCGATGATGGCAGGCATGAGAACACTAGGTCCTATGCTGCGGCGTTGCGTACACCCTTCCCATGGTTGTGACCGTTTCGAACGAGTACGGCGCGGGTGCGCTCGCAATCGCCAAGCGCGCTGCCGACGAGCTTGGCTACGAGTACGTCGACCAGCAGCTGCCGGTGGTGGTTGCCAAGCGTCTGAGCATTTCTCCCGAGGAAGTGGAAGCAAATGAGGACACCGGGCGCAGTCTCGGCGAGCGCTGGCTCACGAGCCTCGAACGCTCGACGCCCGAGCTGGCCGAGGCGTCTTCGTCGGAGCCGTTCGACGAAGAACTCTTCAAAGCGACGCAGGATGCGGTGCGGGAATATGCCGCACGCGACGGCGTCGTCATCGTCGGCCGGGGCGCGGGCTTCGTTCTCGGCCCCGGTCCGCGCATCGTGCGCGTTTTCATGCACGCTCCGCGTGCGTGGCGGATCGCCCACGTCATGCAGACGTTCGGCACCGATCGCAAGACCACCGAGGCCGAGATCGATCGAATCGATCGCATGCGCTCCGCGTACCTGGCCGACTGGTACGATGCGAAGTTCGGCGACCCCGGAAACTACGATCTCTGCGTGGACACGTCTCGCTTTGGCGAGGCGGAAAGCGCCCGATTGATCGCGTCCGCGGTTCGGCTTGCCGAAGCACGATGATCGAACAACCCGTTCCCAAACGATCGGTTTCGATCTTTGCGGCGTTGCGCTATCGCGACTACCGGTTGTTGTGGATCGGCCTCATGATTTCCAACGTAGGAACCTGGATGCAGTTCACGGCGATGGGATTCTTCGTCGCGCGGATCGCCGGATCGCCGCACGCCGCCGCACTCGATCTCGGTATTCTCGGGGCCTCGCGCGCGATTCCAGTGCTGTTGCTTTCGCCGGTCGCCGGCGTCGTTGCCGACGAGTTGCCGCGACGCCGCGTTCTGTTCGTGACCAACTCGACGATGGCGCTGGCGGCGCTGCTGCTGGCCGTGCTTGGCACCTTCAATCGGCTCGACATGGTCGGCCTGGTGGTGCTCTCAGCGCTGAATTCGGCGGCGAATGCCTTCGATGCGCCGACGCGCCAGAGTTGGGTTCCGTTTCTCGTCGACCGTCAGTACGTCGGAAACGCCGTCGGACTCAACTCGGTCGCTTTCAACGCGCCTGCCGTGATCGGGCCTGCCTTTGCCGGCGTCTTGATCGTGTGGGTCGGGGTCGCCGGGTCTTTCTACGTCAACGCCGTGTTGACGCTCGCCGTGGTGGTTGCCGTGATGATGATGCGTCCTTCGCCGCCGTCGGTGAAGCGGCGCGAGCCGATGTTGCTGGCCATGCGGCAAGGCATCGCCTACTTATTGGGTCATCCGATCTTAAAGTGGGTGGTGCTCGCGTTTTTCGTCACCGCGGTGTTTGCGCGTCCGTACAGTCAACTGATTCCGGCGTTCACGGAGAACGTGCTTCACGCCGGACCGCGCGGCCTCGGCTGGGCCGTGTCGGCGATCGGCTTAGGCGGATTCGGGGGCGCCCTATTGACCGCGTACTTCGCGCAACGGGAGCGCCGCTCGCGCCTCTGGCTGCAAGCTGGCCTGCTGATGTCGGCGGGCATCGTCGCCCTCGCCTTCGTGCCGTCGCTCGGGGTCATGCTGCCGGTGCTCTTCGTCACCGGCGTCGGGACGATGATGCTCTTAGGGGCGACCAATACGCTCATCCAGATGCTTTCTCCCGACGAAGTGCGTGGCCGCGCCCTGGCCGTCTACACGATGATCGCGATCGGGGTCGTTCCCGCCGGATCGCTCGTCGACGGCGCCATCGCCGCCCGCATCGGGCTGCATGAAATGTTCGCTTTTTCCGGCATTCTGTGCGCGATCACGTTTCTAGCGATCTGGATTTTCAAACCGAAAGTGCGCACCGTCTAAACTAATCGGGAAGCTTGGGTTCGTTTCAGATCGAGGAACCGAAGGTCGAAGTTTTCTAGGGTAAATGAGACCTAAGGTGACGACGAGCTGGGGCGAACCCAAGCTTCCTACAAAAAAATGCGAGCCGCGTACGCGACTCGCAAGTCCATAAAAAAACCGCGGAGCTTAAGCTGCTGCGGCTTTCTTGCGGCGGGTTGTCTTACGGCGTTTGCGGGCCACTTTGCGGACGGCCTTGCGGACGGCTTTGCGCCGTACTTTCTTGCGAACGGCCTTACGGACGGCTTTCTTCCGTGCCTTCTTGCGGACCGCCTTGCGGACGGCTTTCTTCCGTGCCTTCTTGCGGACCGTCTTGCGGACGGCTTTGCGCCGTACTTTCTTGCGGACGGTCTTGCGCACGGCTTTACGCACTGCGCGTTTCGCAGCCGGCGCAGCCTTCGCTGCGGCCTTCTTCTTACGGGTTCGTTTGACTGCCATTGTGTGTGGAGTCATCCTTTCTCTGGTCGGAAACCGACCAGGGTAGTTGCCTCCCTTATACAGTATTACGAGCGTTGATGCAAGTTTTTGCCGATGACGGCGCGTGCGTGGACGTGCGCGTCGATGGTTCGGATGGCGTCGCGATCGTCTTGATAGCGGGCTTTCCGCTCACGCGCGATGTCTGGAATTCACAAGCCGACGCGCTCTCGCAGCGACATCGCGTCGTTCGTCCGGACCTACTGGGTATAGGAGAATCGAGCGTTCCAGATGGCCCGTACTTAATGGAAAGACTCGCTTCGGATATCGCGACGGTGCTGGATGCGCTCGGTATCGAGCGCGCGGCGCTCGCCGGTCATTCGCTCGGAGGATACGTGGCGTTGGCTTTTGCGCGGATGTTCACCGAGCGCCTGTCGCATCTCGCGCTGGTCTGTAGCCGGCTCGCCGCCGACTCGCCGGAACAGGCGGCCGCGCGACGCGAGCTCGCCGGTCGAATCGAACTCGCCGAATCGATGCAACCGGCGATCGATGCGTACGTCCCGCGGCTGACGGCGCGACGGACCGCTGCCGAACGTCCGGACGTCGTTACGCGCGCCTGCGAACTCGCCGCCCGCATCGAGCCACGCGGCGCCGCAGCGCTTCTGCGTGGAATGGCGATGCGCTCGGCGGCCGGCGACTTCGCGCCGGATCTCAACGTCCCGGTGCTGGTTGTGGCCGGCGGCGGCGACGCCGTGATTTCAGTAGAAGAAGCGCGCGCGGTGGCCGGCGCGTTTCCGCGCGGCCGTTTGGTGGTGTGCGAAAACAGCGGCCACCTTCCGATGCTCGAAGAGCCCGGAAAAGTGACCGGAGCGCTCGCAGCGTTGCTTAGCGAATGACCGGCAGAGCGCGCCGGCGGCGGAAGAACGCCACGGCCAGGATTCCCGCAAACACGACGGCCGCGATGACGGCCGCCGCGAAAACGATCTTCAAAAGGAAGGCGACGATCACCAGCGCGACGATCGCGAGCGTCACGGCGACGGTGAGCTTGAGAAAGAGAGCGAGCAGCGGATGCATCGTGAACCTCGGCGAGCGTAACATTTCATCCTTAGCTACTCGGGTGGGCGAGCGCAGGTTTCGCAGCGTGCCTCAGTAAGAGTCCGAAACAAATGGTAAGCGAGCAAGCCGGAGGGCGCCGGTTGCCGGTCGCCCGGCATCCCCGGGTCGCGATGGTCGTTGCCGCCGTTGCGATGGCGGCGGTCGGCGTGCCGGGCCGCGCCGTGACCACCGTGCCGCAAGTCCGTCACCTGATCTATTCGTTTACGTGGGGCACGACCAATCAAACCGAAGTCCACACCTCGGGTATGCCCGATAGCGCAAGCGGTGGCGGAGGGTCGGGCGGCATGTTGGTCGCGGTGCCGGGGTCGACGGGAAGCGCTTCCGGGATTTCATCTTTTGGCGGGGGAGCGAGCGATCGCGGCACCATCACCGTGGACGTGATGCGTCAACAGTCCGACGGTGGACTGGTCGTGAACGTCAGCGAGCAGGCGACGGAGCGGCGCTCTGCGCCCGTCGCGACCTGCGTGGCGTACGGCGATTTGACCGTCGTGTGCGATCCGAACAAGAAAATCACCGTCGAAGAACTCACGCTCCTGCGCTTGCTGGGATCGAACTTCGTCGATCCGAGTCAACTCGACGCTGCGCGCCACTGGCGGCGGCAGCAGCAGACCGGCACGTCCTCGTCGACGTCGGATTTTACAATTGCCAAAAACGCCAACGGCATGATGACGATTGACGAGACGCGCGTTGAAACGGATGCCACCGGAGCGCGGCCACAGACGTCCGAGGTCACCGGCACGATCGCCTACGACTTCGCCCGCACCGTTCCAACCTCGATCGACGAATCCACGATGATGCGCAGCGAACAGGGCGAGCAGTATCAAACCGTCAAATCGCAAACCGACTTGCAGCTGCAATCCGACTCGTCGGCGTCGAAATCATAGCCATCGGGCCTACAGCTTACCGAGCAGATCGAGAACGCGATAGCCGGTCACCAGCACGTGTCCCGCATCGATGCGGCCATCGGCGAGCATGGCTCGGAACTCTTCGACGAGCGCAAGCTCCACTTCGATGAACTCGGTAGGATCCGGCGAGGGATCGCAAATTTTTCTTGCGCCCGTCGCCAAGAACATATGCGCCTTCGCGGTGGCTCGAACCGGCTCGGCATAGTAGGCGCCGGCGAACGTCCATTGCGCGGCTTCGTAGCCGGTTTCTTCGAGAAGTTCCCGCCGGGCGCATGCGAGCGGATCTTCGCCCTCGTGCAATCCGCCGGCCGGCAGTTCGAGGTGGATTGCGTCGCTGCCGTAGCGGTATTGGCGAACGAGTACGACGTGCCCATCGTCCGTCAGCGGCAAGGCGATGACGAAGCCGTGCGACTCGCGCACGTAATAGTCCGGAACGATTGTCCCGTCGGGTAACTCGAGTTCGTCGACACGCAAGCGCATGTGCGGCGAATCGGCGACTAAGGTCGAGGCGCGCCGGCGCCAAAGCGGCTTCTGCATGGTAAGTCTCCCTCGAACATATCGACGACGAAGCGTTTGAGCCTTCTGAAGCGAAGTGAACCATCGATGGAAGAGCTCGTCCTGATTGCCGGCGGCGGAACGATGGGTGCCGGAATCGCATACGTGGCCGCGCGTGCGGGCTACCGCGTTGAAGTCGCCGAGCCCGACGAGCCGACGCGCAAGCGCGCGCTCGAGCGCGTCACGCGCGATGCCGCTCGCGCGGGCGACGACGCGATCGCCGCCCGGGTGACGTTCCTGAACGAGATTCCTGCGCAAAGCCAGGCCGCCATCGCCATCGAAGCGGTGACCGAACGGTTCGAAATCAAGCGCGACGTCTTCGCGGCGCTCGCGGCGGCGGTCGCCGAGGACGCCTTGCTGGCCACCAACACGTCGTCGCTTTCGGTTGCCGATCTCGCCGATGCCGTCCCGCAACCCCAACGCGTCGTCGGACTGCATTTCTTCAATCCACCCGAGGCCATGAAATTGATCGAGGTCGTGCACGCGCCCGAAACCAGCGACGACGCACTGGAACGCGCGTATGCGTTCGTCGAACGCATCGATAAGACGGCGGTGACGGCCGCCGACACGCCGGGCTTTATCGTCAACCGCGTGGCTCGACCGTTCTACCTCCAGTCGCTCCGGGCGCTCGAAGGAGGGGTGGCACCCGTCGAAGAGCTCGATGCGCTGGCGCGTGCGGCCGGATTTCGCATGGGCCCGTTCGAGCTGATGGATTTCATCGGTCTCGACGTCAACTTGGCGACCAGCGAATCGATTTACGCACGCACCGCCGCGGCACGCTTGGCTCCGCTGGAAGTGCAGCGCGACATGGTAGCGCGCGGGTTGCTCGGGCGAAAGAACGGCGCGGGCTTTTACGACTACCGCGACGGTAACCCACAGCATCGCGACGCCGGCGTCGAGTTGCCCGACGCCGAGCCGAATCCCGACGAATCGGTCGTCGTCATCGGGTTCGGCGGCATCGCCGACGAGTTGGCGGAACTGTTGGAACAACGCTATACCGACGTTACGCGCATCGCGCACGACGAACTCCTCGACGAGATTTCACTCGAAGCCACCATCGTGATCGACGTGGGTGACGGCATATCCGACCGCGGCAACGTCATCGCGCAGCTCGACGGGCTCCTCGGAGAGGAGGCGGTGTTTTTCGTCGATGCGTATGCCACCGATCTTTCCGCGTGCGCAAACCGCCTGCGCCGGGCGGAGCGTTTGGTCGGTTACGGCATTCTCGGATCGCTCGCCGGGCAGAAAGCCGTTGAGATCGTCGACTCGGAGACCGTGTCCGACGACGCGCTGGCGCTCGCTCAGGAACTCTTCGAGTCGATCGGCAAGGGCGCGGTGCTGGTCGACGACGTACCGGCGCTGTTTCTCGGACGAACCGTTGGCTCGATCGTGAACGAAGCGGTAACTGCCGTGCACGAAGACGTCGCCACACCCGAAGACATCGATACGGCGATGCGGCTCGGGACGAACTATCCCATCGGACCGCTCGCCTGGGGCCGGGAAATCGGTGGCAGACGGATCGCGCGCATTCTTGCGCGCCTGGCCGAAGCGGAAGGTGCGGAGTTCGCACCGCACCGTTCGCTCTGGGTGCTCGACCTCGAGGAAGAGGGTGCGGAAGAACCGGTGGAGATCGATGCCGCACGGTCGTAACGTATGGGTTGTCGAAGCGTTGCGAACGCCGATCGGCCGCTACAACGGCGCGCTCGCAAGCGTTCGCCCCGACGACCTGGCGGCGCTCGTCTTGCGTGCGGTGGTCGATCGCTCGGGAATTCCGCACGATCGTATCGACGACGTCTACTTCGGCGCCGCTAACGGCAGCGGCGAAGATAATCGCAACGTCGCGCGCATGGCTGCGTTGTTGGCCGGCCTGCCGGTCGAGGTTCCCGGCGTTACGCTCAACCGGCTTTGCGGTTCGAGCCTGCAGGCGATCAACTCCGCCGCGCAAGCGATCGCGTTCGGAGAAGCCGACGCGATTGTCGCCGGTGGCGTCGAATCGATGACGCGCGCACCGTTCGTGCTGACCAAAAGCGATGCGCCGTTTGGCCGAAAGCAAGAACTGTTCGATACCGTACTCGGCTGGCGCATGATCAACCCGAAGATGCCGCCGGAGTGGACGATCTCGCTCGGCGAAACGGCCGAACGCGTCGCGGACCGTTACCACATTGCTCGCGACGCACAAGACGCGTTTGCATTCGAGTCGCAGATGCGAGCAAAAAAGGCCCTAGAGAGCCAACGTTTCGCTCGCGAACTGGTACCCGTGGGCCTCGCAACCAAGGGTGGCGAACGCGAGGTCGCCGTCGACGAGCACCCGCGTCCCGAGACCACCCTCGCGGCCCTAGCCGCGCTCAAACCGTCGTTTAGGCGCGATGGTACGGTCACCGCCGGGAATTCTTCTGGAATCAACGATGGAGCCGCGGCGGTCTTGTTGTGCGAGTCGGAAACGGCGCGGCGGTTCGGGATGACGCCGCTGGCGCGCATCGTTGCTTGCGCATCCGCCGGCGTCTCTCCGGATGTTATGGGGCTGGGCCCGATACCGGCCGCTCGCAAAGCGTTGGCCCTCGCGGAAATGAACGTGCGCGATCTCGACCTGGTGGAACTCAACGAAGCGTTCGCTTCGCAAGCGCTGGCCTGTATACGCGAACTGGAGTTCGATCCCGCCAAGACGAACGTGAACGGGGGCGCGATCGCGCTGGGTCATCCACTCGGGGCGAGCGGCGCGCGCATTACCACGACCCTCTTGCACGAGTTGCGGCGGCGAGGCGGGCGGTACGGTATGGCGACGATGTGCATCGGCGTCGGCCAAGGCATCGCAACGATCTTCGAACGAACGGAGTAAACGAACGCCCACCATGACGACCATGGCGACCCCCACCAGAACGCAACTCCTCATCGGCGGATCGTGGCAAGACGCCTCCGACGGAGCTTTCTACGACGATCGCAATCCGGCAACCGGCGCATTGCTGGCGGAGGTAGCGCAAGCGTCTCGCGCCGATCTCGACGCGGCGGTCGGAAGTGCGCGCAAAGCTTTCGATAACGGAAAATGGGCGACGATGGCCGCTTCGCGCCGCGCCAAGATCCTCTACAAAATGGCGCAGCTCATCGGGGAGCGTGCCAAGGACCTCGCGTTGCTGGAGGTACGCGATAACGGAAAGGCCATTTCGACGGCCAAAGGCGAAATGAGCGCGATCGTCGATTGCTTCGAGTTTTATGCCGGCGCGACGACCAAGAATTTCGGCGAATCGCTGCCGCCGCCGCTCCCGACGTATTTAGCGACGACCGTTCGCGAACCGGCGGGCGTCGTCGGCGCAATCGTGCCGTGGAATTTTCCGTTGCTCCTGGCCTCGTGGAAAGTCGCGCCGGCGCTCGCCGCCGGTTGCACGGTGGTCCTAAAACCGGCGCCTTCGACGCCGCTGACGGCGATCGAGTTGGGGAAGATCGCGCTCGAGGCTGGCGTCCCCGAGGGCGTGCTGAACGTCGTCACCGGATCGGGTCGCGAACTCGGCGCGTGGCTGGTCGAGCATCCCGCCGTCGACAAAATTGCGTTCACCGGATCGACCGCCACCGGCAGACTGGTTGCCGCGTCGGCCGCCCAATCGCTCAAGCGAGTCACGTTGGAACTCGGCGGTAAGTCTCCGTCGCTCGTCTTCGACGATGCCATTTTGGACGCGGCGGTGGCCGGTGCACTCTACGGCATCTATTACAATGCCGGTCAAGCCTGCGATGCGCGTTCGCGCATCCTCGTGCAAGCCGGGATCTACGACGATTTCGTTGCATCCTTCGTCGAGAAGTCGCGCAAACTCAAAGTCGGGAATCCGGAGGACCCGGCAACGCAAGTCGGTGCGATTACGCTGCGCGAGCAGCACGAAAAGATCAAGGCGTATTGCGACATCGGCATCGCCGAAGGCGCGAAGGTCTTGCTCGGCGGACGCGCGCCCGACGACCTCGAGCAAGCCTTGAACGACGGCATGTTCTGGAGCCCAACCGCGTTCGAAGCGTCGAACGATCATCGCGTCGCGCGCGAAGAGATCTTCGGTCCGGTGGCGACGCTGGTACGGTTTGAGACGGAAGCCGAAGCGGTTGCGCTCGCCAATGACAGCGACTACGGTTTATCGGCGAGCGTCTGGTCGCAAAACATCGGCCGCGCCAACCGGGTAGCGCGCGGGATTCGCACCGGCACGGTCGCCATCAATACGCCGTATGCGATCTTCCCCGGCATTCCGTTCGGCGGCTTCAAACACTCCGGATACGGGCGCGAACTCGGGATGGAAACCATGCGGGCATACACCGAAACCAAGAGCGTGCTCACCTTTATCGGCGAGAAGCCGATGAACCCGTTTGGGGTATAGATGCAGGATGCCGGAAGCGATTAAAATCGGTCAGTATTACGATGCGACCTATGGGACGCTCTGGAAGGACGGCACGTACTTCCCGCGCGGCACGCGCGTCTTGGTGGTCGGCATGCACGTCGAGCAAGGCTTCTGCGTGCGCTTCCCCGCCGAACTCGACGGCGAGCCGCTCGAAACGTGGGAAGACTGGAACGAGAGCGGTTTTCTCGCCGAGGAGGGCTCTATCGAATCGCCCCATCGCCCATTATCGACCGCCGTTTTGGCCGAAGCACGCGACGTGCTCTCGGACGCCGACGACGGTTCCCATCTGCACCTGCAAGACGACGACGACTAGCGGCTCGAGTTCGGGCGCTACGTGCCTAGCGTGATCTGTTGGAACTGCCAGATTTGCCAGGCCGCGCACTGCGACGACGTCTGATGCGGGCCGAGGACGGCAACCCAGCAATAGACTTGGCTCGGTTTGAGGTGCTTGAACGTCGTCATGCCCTTCGGTCCGGTGGTTTGCGTCGCGAACGGCGTGCCTGGGCGCGGGCTCGACGTGGATGTGGGTGTCGACTCTTGAACCGGAACGTGAGCGGCAGGCGTTTGCAGGATTGTCACCGAGATCGTCGCCGCGGTGATTGTGGGGTTCGGAGTGGCCGAGGGCACGGGCGACGGTGTGACCGTTCCGGAATTGTTGTTGCTGCACGCTGGGATCGCGAGTCCGAGCGAAACAGCCGCCATAAGGATCAAGAGGCGTTTGGGCATGGCGGGGTCGCTTCGACGCGGCCCAGCTGCGGTCCGTTTCCTTTAATACGTGGCCGGCGTAATAAGTGGCCGGCTATGAAAGTAGCGCTGCGATTTCGGGTCGAGGGCGGCGTAATATTCGCGAAATACCGCAGCGGCGGTGGTGCCCGGCCAGTGCGCGGGCACGAGTTCGCTGGGCAGACCCGGGTCGAGGTAGGCAAACTTGCGATAGTCGTGCACGAGCCACAGTCGCTCGACGAACGCGCCTTCATTGGTGAGAACTGCCCCCTCGCGTTCCTCGGCACGACGAGGCTGGTAACGAGCGATGAACTCCCGGTACGCGGCGGCAATCGCGGTGAGGTCCCAGCAGCGTTCGACGAGCTGACGATCGCTCAACGGCCCGTCGTACCTGCCCGCGAAGAGATGGGCGTTCAAACCGGTCGCTCCCGCCGCCGCGCGCGCCGCCTCGAGCGTGTCGGCTGGCGAGATCCAGGTCGAGGGCGACAGCGGCGCCCAACCGAGGACGCTCAGCTCTTGTCGTAGTCGGTCGCGCGCTTGGCGGATTCGTTCGGTCGGCGTAAAGGTGAGGACCCGCCAGCGTCCGTCCCACTCGATCACGGGACCGTAAATGCGCGGGCTGAGGTCGGCGATGCGCCGCAGCCCGCGTTCGGTGACGGAGTAGAAGGCGCGGTTGCCTACCCGGCGGGCAACAAGCCATTCCTGTCGCGACATCCGCGATACCGCCTGCCGGACGGCGGCGGCCGAAACGCCGAAGGGCGCCATGAGAGCGATGAGCGCCCCGATCCACAGCGAGCCGTCTGCGCCGTCGTCCCGGCTGGCCCGATGGACCAGGTCTCCGAAGAGCGTAAAAATGAAGGAATTGGGCCGGAGGACCGTCCGGGGTTCATGGTTGACAGAGACCGTCATCGGACCTAGTATGACAATATTCCAACGGATCGTCAAAAATCCGTCACACTAAGGCACGGGTAATTTCAGCATGGCCGCTCGCATCGCATCCTTCGACGACTGGATCGACCTCCTCAAAGAATGGCAACACGACATCGGCCTTGACCGCGAGTTGATCGAGCGCTTCATGCCGGGATACGCATTCGAAGCCAAATACGGCGAGCTGCCGACGCCCGAAATCTATTTCGGCGATTTCAAAGGCGACCGGCGCTGGGAAAAAGTGCGCGAGATCCCCGATCAACGCATGCGCGACGCCGTTTTGAATATGGTCGTCTATCAGGGCGACACCGAATTTGCTTCGAACGAACAGCAGCGCTTTCTGGTAAACAACGCCCCCAGCGAATACGACCTCGCGTCGCTCGTGCGCATCATGGTCGAAGAGACGCGGCACGGGTATCAAATGTGCCATTTGCTGGTCGATCAGTTCGGCAGCGAAGGCAAAATTGAAGCGCAGAAGTTGCTCGAACGCCGAGCGTTCGGCAAGAAGAACCGGTTGCTCAACGCGTTCAACGAAGACGTCACTCATTGGCTCGATTTCTTCGCCTACACGAACTTCATGGATCGCGACGGAAAGTTCCAGCTCACCATGTTGGCGCATTCGAGCTTCGCCCCGCTGGCTGCGTCGATGGGTCCGATGCTCAAGGAAGAGGCCTTCCATATGGGTACCGGCATCACGGGCCTGCGCCGCATCGCAAAAGCCGGCGTCATTCCCGCGGAAATTCAACAGAAGTTCTACAACAAGTGGATTTCGGGATCGCTCGATCTTTTTGGAACCGACCATTCAGGTTCGGCGCAGTGGGCGTATACGTGGGGCATTAAGGGGCGAGTCGATGAAGACAAAACCGGCGAGCCGGTCGATAAAGAGCGGCTCAACGAGCGCGCCCGGCAACAGTTTCACGACGAGGTTTCGGCCACCGTCGCTCGCGTGAACGAAGTTGCCGCCGGCGAAACGAAACTCTACGTTCCCGACATGCGCTTCAACCGTAAAATCGGCGACTTCTCGGGTCAGCGCTACGCGGTGGATGGAAGAAAGCTGACCGAAGACGAGTGGCAGGCATACGCCCCGACGGTTCTGCCGACCCCCGCAGACGACGTTCAACTCAAGGAATACTTCAAGAATCCGAACTGGATCGCCCCGAAAGGAAACCTCGCATGAGCAGTACGACCGCAAACGGCGCGGCGCAGACGGCGTTCGGACGCGAAGCGCGCCCGTTCGACGGTAAGCGCGTCATCAACTATTGGAAGGACGGCCACGTCGGCTTCATCGAGATGGACGATCCGCCCGCAAACACGTACACTCACGAAATGATGCGTCAGCTCGATGACGCCGTTCTCGATGCCCGCTTCGATTCCGACGTCGAAGTCATCGTTCTTACCGGCAAGGGCGAGAAGTTCTTTTCGGCCGGTGCCAACATCGGGATGCTCAACGCGGTTACGCCCGAGTTCAAATACATGTTCTGCCTGCACGCTAACGAAACGCTCAATCGCTTGGAGCAAACGCCGAAGTTAGTGATCGCCGCGCTGAACGGCCACACGGTCGGCGGTGGTCTCGAGATCGCTATGGCCGCCGACATGCGCATCGCGCGTCAGGATGCCGGGAAGATCGGCCTTCCGGAAGTCGCTCTCGGCGTACTGCCCGGTACCGGCGGTACCCAGCGCTTGGCGCGCCTGGTCGGGAAGTCGCGTGCGATCGAACTGATGGTGACGGGCAAAACCGTCAGCTTCGAACAAGCCCTCGACTGGGGCATCGTCAATGACGTCTACGAGGGCACCGCGGAAGATTTTCGCCGTCAAATCGTCGAGTACGCCAAGCAGTTCTGCTCGCCGAATAAAGCACCAATGGCCGTAGGCCACATTAAGCGCAGCGTCCAAACCGGCGCCGAACTGCCGCTCCAAGATGCGCTGGCGCTCGAACGCGAACTCCAATCGTTGCTGTTCAAGAGCGAAGACGCGAAAGAAGGTCTCGCCGCCTACAACGAAAAGCGCGTCGCGAAGTTTAAGAACAAATAATTGCGCGAGCGTAGCGGAAGTTGACGGCAGTCATCGTTCGTTAAACGCGTGACGGGAGCAGAAGGGCCGGCCGCGCGAAACCGATAAGATTTGTCGCCATGCGCAACGGCTCGGATCGCGTGCGCTACTCTTTTGACCGTAGGCTACTATGACGAGTAAGCGCGTTGTCCTGATAGCGTTCGTCGCCGCGTTGGCCGTGGCGGCATGTTCGCCGTCCGCTTCCGTGCCCAGCGGAAGCGCGGGCGCTCCGGGATTCTTACCGCAAGCGCGCTCCGGCCAAAGCAAGATTCAACACGTCGTCATCATCGTTCAAGAGAACCGCAGTTTCGATAACTTCTTCGACTGCTTTCCGGGAGCCGATTGCGTAGCGAGCGCTCCGCCTCCGAATCCGCAGCCCAGCCGCGGCAATCTTCAAAGCCCGTGTCCGGGTCCTGTACCGACGCCGACCGCCGGCCCGACGGCGACGCCGATTCAGCTGACGCTCAACGCGAAGCTGCCCGCATCGGACATCGATCATAGCTATTGCGCTGCGTTCGTCACCGATTACGACGGCGGGAAGATGGACGGGTTCTATTGGTCTGCTTCGTTGCACTATCCAAGTCATATCGCCCAAACCTACGCGTATCAAGTCGTCGCTAAGGCCCAGATACAGCCGTACTGGGATATGGCGCGCCAATACGTTCTCGCCGATCGCACGTTCCCGACGCAAGCCAGCGGCAGTTTCACCGCCCATCAAGATCTGATTCGCGGCGACACGGTGGTCGCAACCGGCCAAAGCGTCGTCGACTATCCATGGAATCACTACGGAGTCAACAACTGGGGTTGCGACGATCCGAAAAACCCGCCCAAGGGGCCCTCGGTTACGTCGCTCCTGACGTCGACCGGGTACCTCGCGCAGCAAGGGCCCTTCCCGTGCTTCACGTACGCGACGGCCCGCGATCTGCTCGATGCGAAGGGAATTTCGTGGAAGTATTACGTGCCGACGTTCCCCTACGACGGCGGGCAAATGTGGAACGCGTTCGACGCCATCTCGGCTGTACGCTACGACAAGAGCGAATGGCCGAATAAGAACAACTTCAACTGCACACAAAGCTGCGTCTCGTGGCCCGAAACCAACGTTCTGTGCGACATCGCCGGTTCGACCGCCAGCCCGTGCCCGAAGCCCAATCCGTCCGGAAGCGTTTCGCTGCCCGCGGTGTCGTGGGTTATTCCCGACGCCCAGGATTCCGATCACGGCGGGGGCTCCCAGCCGGGACCGGACAACGGGCCCGACTGGGTCGCCTCGGTCGTCAATGCCATCGGCGAAAGCTCGTACTGGAACTCGACGGCCATCGTCATCGTATGGGACGATTGGGGCGGATTTTACGATCACATTCCGCCGCCGCAGCTCGACTACGAAGGCCTCGGCTTTCGCGTCCCGATGATCATCGTGTCGCCGTACGCGAAGCGCGGATACGTTTCGCACACGCAGTACGAGTTCGGGAGCCTTTTAAAGTTCGTCGAAGATACGTATTCTCTCGGGAACCTCGGGACGACCGACGTGCGCGCGAACAGCATCAGCGATTCGTTTAACTTCAATCAGCCGCCGCATCGGTTCAAGCCGATCAAACTGCTGAACGCCAATCACGATCGCCGGTTTTTCCTGCACCGGCCGCCGTCGAACGAACCGGTCGACACGGAGTAGATGATGTCGAAAAAAACGCTTGCGCTGCTCGCGTTTGTCGCGGCCCTGACCGTGGCGGCGTGTTCGTCTACGGGTTCCGGGCCCAGCGGAACCGCCGGCTCTTCGGGATTCCTACCGCAAGCGCGTTCCGGTCAAAGCAAGATTCAGCACGTCGTCTTCATCGTCCAAGAGAACCGCAGCTTCGATAATTTCTTCGACTGTTTCCCCGGCACCGATTGCGTGAAGCAAGCGCCTGGACCGGGACCGCAGCCGGGTCCCACTACGGGGGCGAGTCCGTGTCCTAACCCGCTCTCTACCCCGACGCCGGGGCCTACGCCGACACCGATCCAAATAGCATTGAACGCCAAACTTCCCGACTTAGATATCGATCATACGTACTGTTCGGCATTCGTCACCGAATACGACAACGGCAGGATGGACGGGTTCTACTGGGCCGGTTTCGTTCAACCGGGCGTGCCGGCGGAAACGTATCCGTATCAAGTCGTGAGCTCGAAGAAGATCCAGCCGTATTGGGACCTGGCCCGGCAATACGTCCTTGCCGACCGGACGTTTGCGACGCAAGCGAGCGGCAGTTTTACCGCGCATCAAGATTTGATTCGCGGCGACACGTTCATCGACAGCACGCACGCCGTTGTCGACTATCCTTGGAACATTCACAATGTCTCCGATTGGGGATGTGACGATGCGTCGGGTTCGGTAACATCGCTCCTCAAGACGTCGAATAATCCTGCCGCCTTGCAGTATCTTCCCAGGCAAGGGCCCTTCCCGTGCTTCACGTACGCGACGGCCCGCGATCTGCTCGATGCGAAGGGAATTTCGTGGAAATACTACGCGCCGGTCTGGGGGATGGACGGCGGCCAAGAATGGAATGCATTCGACGCGATTCATGCGGTGCGCTCCGACAAGAGCGAGTGGCCGAATAAACGAGCCCCGTTTAACTGCACGAACAGCTGTGTATCCTGGCCGGAGACCAACGTTCTCTGCGATATTGCAGGGTCGACTGCCAGTCCGTGTCCGAAGCCTAGTCCGTCGGGTAGTCTCGTGCTGCCTGCGGTATCGTGGGTAATTCCGGACAGCGAAGATTCCGATCATACCGACGGGAAGGGTACCGACAACGGACCCGACTGGGTGGCCTCGGTCGTCAATGCGATCGGCGAAAGTTCGTACTGGAAATCGACCGCGATCGTCATCGTTTGGGACGATTGGGGCGGATTCTATGACCACATACCGCCGCCGCAGCTCGACTACGAAGGCCTCGGTTTCCGGGTACCGATGATCATCGTGTCGCCGTACGCGAAGCGCGGCTACGTTTCGCACACGCAGTACGAGTTCGGCAGCCTTTTAAAGTTCGTCGAAGATACGTACTCTCTCGGGAACCTCGGGACGACCGACGTGCGCGCAAACAGCATCAGCGATTCGTTTAACTTCAATCAGCCGCCGCACCGGTTCACGCCGATCAAGCTGCTGAACGCCAATCACGATCGCCGGTATTTCCTCCGCCGTCCGCCGTCGAACGAACCCGTCGACACGCAGTAAGGCCGTCGATGAAACGCAATTGGTTTTCGGTTATCATTCTTGCGTCGCTCGCGCTTGCTAGCTGCACGATGCCTCCCGTCGGGCCGACGTCCGCGAAATCGTTCCTGCCTGCCGTCGGGTCGTTCAACGACAGCCGCGGCAAGATCAAGCACGTCGTTATCATCGTTCAAGAGAACCGCAGCTTCGACAATTTTTTCGACTGCTTTCCTGGGACCGATTGCGTGCAGGAAGCCCCTGGCCCCGGACCGCAGCCCCAGCCCACGCCGGGTAACGCGTCAAGCCCGTGCCCGGCAACGTTTCCGACCTCGAGCCCGGGTCCCACGCCGACGCCGATCAAACTGCAACTCGGTATGCCGCTCCCGGCGTTAGATCCCGACCATCGCTACTGTCCCGCGTTCCTTACCGAGTACGATGGCGGCAAGCTCGACGGCTTCTATTGGGACGACGGCGTGAATCCCAACCAACCGGCGGGGTTATACCCTTACCGCGTTGTGGCCGAGAAACAGATTCAGCCCTATTGGGACATGGCGATGCAATACGTACTCGCCGACCGCACGTTTCCAACCGAAGCGAGCGGCAGTTTTACCGCGCATCAAGACTTGATTCGCGGGAATACGAAGGTTAGCCAGACGGAGAGCACCGTCGACTACCCGCACAATCCCGGCATCATCGAAAACTGGGGATGCGACGATCCAACAAATCCGCCGAGTGGACCGTCGTACGTGCCGCTCCTTACGACGATGCACGAGTATATCTACGACGGAACTCCGCCGTGTTTCACATATGCGACGATGCGGGACTTACTCGACGCAAAGGGCGTCTCGTGGAAATACTACGTTCCAGTCTTCGGAAAAGACGGCGGTCAGATGTGGAACGCTTTTGACGCGATTTCCGCGGTGCGTTACGATTCAAGTGAGTGGCCGCACAAGTCCGGCCCGTGGACGTGTTCCACGAGTTGCGTCTCGTGGCCGGAAACCAACGTGCTCTGCGACGTTGCCGGTTCGACGGCGAGCCCGTGTCCCGCGCCGAGCCCGAAGAGCGGCGGCGTGACGCTGCCGGCCGTTTCCTGGGTGATTCCCGACAATGAAGATTCCGACCACTACGCTCTCGTCGGCCGCAAAATGGTCGATAATGGACCCGATTGGGTTGCGTCGGTCGTGAACGCCGTCGGTCAGAGTTCGTACTGGAATTCGACGGCCATCATCATTCTGTGGGACGACTGGGGCGGATTCTACGACCACGTGCCGCCGCCGCACATGGATTACACGGGGCTTGGATTCCGCGTTCCGATGATTATCGTGTCGCCGTATGCAAAAAAAAGCTACGTCGCGCACACGCAATACGAGTTCGGGAGCCTCTTGAAGTTCGTTGAGGCGACGTTCGGTTTACCCAGCCTGGGCACGACCGACGTCCGCGCGAACAACATCAACGACGCATTCAACTTCCAGCAGAAGCCGCGCCCGTTCGTGCCGATCAGGCTGCTGAATAAGAATCACGATCGCCGATACTTCCTAACGCGGCCGCCTTCGAACACCCCCGTCGACACCGAATAGCCACGCAGCGGTGTCACGTTGAGCGGGACGCTCCGCTCAGGATGACAAGCCTCCGCGATCGAGCATCGCTTCGTAGATTTCTTTGACGCGTGCGAGCGTGTCGATTTCTTCGGGCGGCTTATCGTCGCGGATGCGAACGATGCGCGGGAACCGCAGGGCGAAGCCGCTTTCATGCAAGTCGCTGCGCGCGACGATGTCGAAGGCGACCTCCAAAACGATGCTGGGTTCGACCGGAATTTCGTGCGCGCGCCCTTTTTCGCGCCGGCGTTCCGGCGGCAGCCGGTGCTCGAGAAACCAGGGCGTAAGAGTGGCGATTTCAGCGTCGGTGAGGCCTGAATACGCTTTTCCGATCGTCAGAAGCCGTGGTCCGTCGCGCACGGCGAACGTGTAGTCCGACAGCACGCCGGCACGCTTGCCGTGGCCCCATTCCACTGCGACGACGACGACGTCGAGCGTTGCCAGCTCTCGCTTGAGCTTCAGCCACCACTTTCCGCGACGTCCGGGAGCGTACGGCGAATCGCTGCGCTTGAGGACTAAGCCCTCGTGGCCGCTTCCGCGCGCCGCGTCAAACCGCGCGTTGACGCCGGCTGCGATCGCCTCCTCGACGCGCTCGAATGGGGCAAGAAGAATCTGCCCGTTCGGCGTCAACAGATCGGCCAGCCGCTCGCGGCGGCGCATCAGGGTTTCGTCGATGAGCAGTTCGTCGCCGAGCGCGAGCAGGTCGAACACGACGTAGGCCAAGGGAACGTCGTGCAGCAGCTCCTCGTCGACCGTCTTTCGCTGCAGACGCGCCTGAAGGTAGCGAAAAGGGAGCACTCGCCCCTCGCGCATCGCCAAAATTTCGCCGTCGAGAATTGCGTCGCCGTTAAGCGCGCCCGGTAATGCGGTCACGATCTCGGGATAGGAGGCACCGACCTCGTTGAGCCGGCGTGAGAAGAGTTGCGCGTACCCGTCGCGTACGTGGGCTTGCGCGCGAATGCCGTCGTACTTGTCCTCGACGATCCAATCGTTGCCGTCGAGCTCCTTGTACGTCTGCGCGTACGCGATCGGCGATGCCAGCATAAAACCGATCGGCGTTCCGTACGCCACCCGTAACTCGTCGAGCGTGCCGTGTTTTGCCGCTAACGCGACCGCGCCGGCGTCGCCGGCGGCCATCGTCGCGCGCCGGACGGCCGTCTGCTCGGCTCCAAACGCGCGAGCGATGGCATCGAGCACCAACCCCTCGCGCAGCCCGACGCGCAAATCGCCGGTTACGATTTTCACGACGTACGCGGCCGCCTGCGGATCGTCGCACGCGCGCAGAATGCGTTCGAAGATCGCTTCACGGCGTTTGCTCGCGGATCGATCGAAGCAGATCGGTTGCGCGGTCAGCCGGCGGCCTTAAGCAACCCCAGCTCCGCGNNCCCGCCGATATCGCCGAAGAAGCCGTCGAGAAGCGCGGGCGTCAATCGGTCGGCGAACAGCATGGCATCGCGTGGCGCGCGCACCAGCGTGGCCAGCGCGGCGCCCAAGTCGCCGGCGGCGCGATACGCCGCACTGAGGGCCCCGTCGTCGAACTCCCACACCCGTTGCGCGACCTTCACGATCGCGCGTCCACCCAGCGAGAGCGTGCGACGGTCGCGCGCGGCAAACGGGTTGCCGGTGAAAAAGCGTGCGGCGGCTACGAGATCGGCGTCGTCGAGCGTCCCGAGGTAGCCGGCGAGGATCGCGATCTTTTCGAGCTTTCCCGCTCGGGCGGCGATCGCATCGGCCGTTCGCGCAAAGCGTTCCATCCGGTCGTGCGCGGAAACGCTAGGGCAGTTCCGCCCGATAGAGCCTCGCGTCGTCGAGCCACATGCGCTGGGGTTGGGCACCGGCAAACGCGTCGAAGCGTACGATCGACGGTCCGAGCGCGAACGTTCCGTCCTCGCGAGGCTGAAGCGGCGCGACACCGTCGAGGGTGAGCCTGTTCTTGACGATCAGCACGCGAGTGATCAGCGGCTGCCCGAAGAAGACGTTCTCGTAGCGTCCCACCAACCCGTCCCACGATTTCGGATGCGTGAAATCACGCGGCCCGTCGTAGCGCTCGTTGGGATACCACCGCGACCCGTACGTCATCTCCACCACTTGTTTCTTCGAGTTGCGGCCGAACGCGATGAGATACGTCGAAAAGCGCGGATCGTCGGCCCAGAATTGATCGGTATCGCGCGGATCGAGCGTGACGTTCGATGTGCCGTCAATGAGCATCAGGCGGCCGTCCTGCGCGGAAACGGCCAGCGTCGTGCCGTCCGGCGCCGCGTACTTGCCGGCGTATTCGGCCGCGTTGGACACGTGCGCGAGGTCGGGCGCCGCCGGCGGAGAAGGCAACGGCTCGCCGGCGCTTTGCGCCCTCAAAACACTCATGGCGTACAACATGATCGCGCACGGGTGTAAAGGCGCCTCCACGAGATTCGCCATCGCAATCACGCCGAATCCGCGCGTGAGGTTCATTTGCATGCACGCCGTGTAGCCCGAGATCCCGCCGGTATGGCCGATTAAGCGATCGCCGTTCGAGTCGAAAACCGACAATCCGTACCCGTATTGCCGGTAGTATTCCGGGGCTTCGGCGAGAACGGGCGACGACGCGCCCGCGGGTTTTCCGTCGCTGAGGCGGTCGGCCGACGTCATCGCCCCAAAAGCGGCGGGCGAGATCAATGCCTTTCCATCCGCCGTTTTCCCGCCGTCGAGATAGAAGCGCATGTAGCGGGCCATGTCTTCGGGCGTCGACAAGACCGAGCCGGCGGGGTCGGCGAAGTCCATCGGCGGCGATGCAACCAGCGCCGGATGCAGCGATCCGGGGCGGTCGTTGTCGCGCCACTGGTACCCGAGAGCGGCAGACGATAGCGCGTCGGGCGTGAACACCGGCGAACTGTTCTGCATACCCAGCGGATCGAAGACGCGCGCTTGCAACGATGCGCTCCAGGCGCGGCCGTCGACGCGCGCGAGAATTGCGCCCGCGGTGGCAAACCCGTCGTTGGAATACGACCACGACGTCCCGGGTCTGAAGAGAACGCTGGCCGCGCGCAGCGCGACGACGTCGTATAGATACGAACTTTCGGGCGAATAGTCGTCGGGAATGCCCGCCGTATGCGATAGCAGCTGGTGCACGCGAATCGGATCGCCGTCCGAAGCAATCGAGAACCACGGCAAGTAACGGGTCACCGGCGCGTCCAGCGCGATCCTGCCCGTCTCGACCAGTTGCATGATGCCCAGCGCCGTCATCGACTTGGTGATCGATCCGATGGCGAACCGCGATGCCGGGGTGACCGGAATCTTCGCGTCGACGTTCGCGTAGCCGAACGTCAGAATACGGATCGTCTTGGTCCGGTCGGTGATGGCGATCGACAGTCCGGGCGTCCCCTGGTAGGTCATGGCCGCGGGCGCGGCCGCTTCGATGGCGGCGACGGCATCCTCGATGGTCGGACGGTTTTGGCTCTGGGCGTTGGCAGCCAGCGGGAGGGCGAAGGCCGCCGCGGCGACGATTCCGAGACCGCGACGGAAAGTATGGCGGGTACGCATACCGCTTAGTTGCTGCGCCCAGGCATTCGGGTCCCGCGCGAAACCCGGTTCTTCCGGCGAACGAACGTTCGCTGAAACGCTCCGGCGCGGGGGATGGTTAAGTTCACTACTATGGCTCGCATTTATGAAAGTCTTGCCGATACGGTCGGCAACACCCCACTCGTCAAGATCCCGCGATTGAACGCCGGCATCGCGGGCACCGTTCTCGTAAAACTCGAATCGTTCAACCCGGCTGGTTCGGTGAAAGATCGCATCGGTGTTTCGATGATCGAAGCAGCCGAACGCGACGGACGGCTGCTTCCGGGCATGACGATTATCGAGCCCACGAGCGGCAATACGGGAATTGCGCTGGCATTCGTTGCCGCTGCTAAAGGCTATCCGCTGATCCTCGTGATGCCCGACACGATGACCGTCGAACGGCGCAACCTGCTCAAGGCGTACGGCGCCCAAGTTGTCCTGACGCCCGGCGCCGAAGGCATGACCGGCGCATTGAAGCGCGCTAACGAGATTGCGTCGACCGCGCCGAACAAGTACTTCATGCCGCAGCAGTTCGAGAACCCTGCCAATCCCGAAGCGCACCGGCGCACGACGGCCGAGGAGATTTGGCGCGATACCGATGGCGCGGTGGATGTGGTCGTTGCCGCAATCGGCACCGGCGGCACCATCACCGGCGTCGGCGAGGTGCTCAAGTCGCGCAAGCCCGGCGTGACGATGATCGCCGTCGAGCCGGATGCTTCGGCGGTCCTGTCCGGCGGCAAACCGGGTCCGCACAAGATTCAAGGCATCGGAGCGGGTTTTATTCCCGGCACTTTGGACATCGGAATGGTGGACCGCGTCGTGCTGGTCACCAACGAGGAATCCATCGAAATGGCACGCCGGTTGGCGCGCGAAGAAGGCATTCTATCCGGAATTTCGTGCGGGGCGGCGGCTGCGGCGGCGGTTCGCATCGCCCAGGAGCCGGAGATGGCGGGTAAGACGATTGTTACGATTCTGCCCGATTCCGGCGAACGGTATTTGAGCACCGCGCTGTTTGAGGGGATTTCGGCGGAATGAAGAAACCGAACCGCGACCCGCAAGGGAGCGTGATACCGCGACCACTCCGACGCTCCCTTGCGGTCGCGGTTCGGTTTGCATAGATCTTACGGGAGTCGGTGCCGTTAGCAGCGGAGCGTTAAATAGAAAAGGCGGGCGTTCCTTGGGGTGATAGGGTGGAACGCCCGCCGTCGTAACGGGGATTTGAGTAGATAACGCTGGCGAAGGTTCGCGAGTTACCCCAGTTGTAAAATCTTTGCGAAGCTTTACAGAGCGCGCGCCTCGGCGCGCGCGTTGCTCGGTTAATCGGTTGTTCGGTTAATCGGTTCGGTGGCCGTAACGCTCTCGAAACAAGCGACTACCGGCTACGCTCCGGTCCCCGCGCTTACGCTTGGGGCTACCTCGATCTCAGCGCATTGTCGTCCAGTACGTAAGTGTAAGAAGCTGTGAAGAATCGGTTGGCAGGCGAAAGCGCCTGCAAGGGTTTACGTTTTCGTGGGGCAGGCGCTTTCGCC
>PLLA01000003.1 GCA_003140835.1 Candidatus Tumulicola scandinaviensis
AGTTTCCAGGTAGGATAGACCCAGGCCCTCAATGCAGGGCTCCCAATGCCGGCCCTGGAAATTCTGAACCGCAAGATCGTTGCCTGTCACAAATGCCCACGCCTGGTGGAATACCGCGCCCAGATTGCGCGCGTGAAGCGCCGGGCCTATCGCGACTCAGAATACTGGGCGAAGCCGGTGCCGGGATTCGGTGATCCGAATGCTCGATTGCTCCTGATTGGCCTCGCGCCGGGAGCGCACGGTTCGAATCGCACCGGCCGCGTCTTCACCGGCGACGGGAGCGGCGAGTGGCTCTACCGCGCGCTGCACCGGGCGGGGTTTGCGAGCCAGCCGCACGCGACCGGACGGGACGACGGCTTGCGCCTGGACGACGCCTTCATCACCGCGGCGGTGCGCTGCGCGCCGCCCGGGAATAAGCCGACGCCGGGCGAGCGCGAGCGCTGCCTGCCCTACCTCGTCGAAGAGTTCGCGCTGCTCGCGCAGGCGCGCGTCGTCGTCACGCTGGGACGCATCGCCGACGACACCGTACACGCGCTCGTCAAAGCCGGCGGTGCGTACCATGGTCCACGCATACCGTTCGCGCACCTGAGCGAAACGGCGGTCGAACTGCCGCGCGGACGGCCGCTGACGATCCTCGCGTCGTACCATCCGAGCCGGCAGAATACCAACACCGGCGTGCTGACCGAGCCGATGCTCGACGCGGTGTTCGCGCGCACACGGTCGCTGATCGCAGCCGAGGGCATCCCTGTGGCGTAGCCCGCGCGGCGAATGGGTACCCTCGCGTGCAAATGGACTTCGAGATCGACGAGCGCGACCTGCACGCCTTCCTGATCTACGCCACCCGCGAGCGGACGCTGGACGCCTCGCTGCGGGCCGCGAGCACGTACGGCCGCGCGGCCGAGCACCAGAAGTCGATCGACGCGCTGCGCGAGCTCAACACCAAGATGCTCTTCCGCGAGACCCACCGCCACAATCGCCCCTTCTAACGCGCCTTGGCGGTGTAACGCGGGTCGAACCCCGAAGTAGCAACGGGAAATGCACTTTTATCATCGATCCGACGACCCTGAGGTCGAGTTAGCGGACGTCCACGAGCGCGACAAGGGAATCCGGATTACTCGCGATTCCACGTGGGGGGTCGTTGCGTTTGTGGTGATGGTCGCTGCGATCGCCGTGTGGGTAACCATCATCGTGCTTCACACGACGAACACGCACCATTAAGGCGTGACGATGCGCAGGCCGAGGTCGCGCAGCGACTGCTCGGGGACGGTTGATGGCGCATCCATCATCACGTCGCGGAAGGCCTGATTCTTGGGGAAGGCGATCACGTCGCGGATGCTCGTTTCGCCGCAGGCGAGCATGACCAGGCGATCGACACCCAGCGCCATGCCGCCGTGCGGCGGCGCACCGTAGGTCAGCGCTTCAATGAAGAAGCCGAACCGGTCTTCGATCTGCTCGTCGCTAAGCCCGAGCCGCTTGAACACCTTGCGCTGAAATTCGGCGACGTGGTTGCGGATCGATCCGCTCCCGAGTTCGTAGCCGTTGAGCACCATGTCGTAATGCTGCGCGCGCATTTTCTGCGGATCGGTGTCGATCAGATCCCATTGACCGTGCGCCGGGGCGGTGAAGGGATGATGCGCCGGCGCCGGCTTCCCGGTCGCTTCGTCGACTTCGAGGTACGGAAAGCCGGTTACCCAGCAAAAAGCGTACTGGGACGGATCGCGCATGCCGCAGCGCTGCCCGACTTCGTTGCGCATCTTACCCGCGACCGCGTAAGCGAGTTCGGGCCGCGGGTCGGCGAACAGCAAAATCGCATCGCCGGTTTCGGCTCCCGCCGCCGCGCGCAACGCGACCACGTTCGCGTCGCTCAAAAACTTCGCTGCCGACGACTTCACGCCGTCGCTGCCGAGCGCGAGCCACACCATACCCTTGGCACCGAACTCGCGCGCCGCTTCCGTGAGCGCGTCGAAATCGCGGCGCGACAGCGATGCTCCACCTGGGTAGCGCAAGGCCACCACCGCCCCGCCGGCTTCCAGCGCCGACCGGAAAACGACGAACTCGGTGTCTTCGAAGATGAAGCCGGCGTCGGAGAGTTCGAGGCCGAACCGCAGATCGGGTTTGTCGAGCCCGTACTTGGCGATCGCCTCTTCGTGGCTCAGCCGCGGAAACGCCGCCAACTCGAGGCCCAGCACCGTCTTCCAAACGTAGCGCATGCACGATTCCATCGTTTCGAGCACGTCGTCCTCGGTACAGAACGACATCTCGACGTCGAGCTGCGTGAACTCCGGTTGCCGGTCGGCGCGCTGATCTTCGTCGCGCATGCAGCGGGCGATTTGCATGTAGCGCCCGAAGCCCGCGACCATCAGGATCTGCTTGAGCATTTGCGGCGACTGCGGCAACGCGTAGAAGGTTCCGGGATGCACGCGGCTGGGCACCAGATAGTCGCGCGCACCCTCGGGCGTGGATTTGATCAGCATCGGCGTTTCGATTTCGACGAATTCGCGGGCGTCGAAGAAGTCGCGCATGGCTTTTACGATGCGATGGCGCACGCGCAAGTTTTCCTGCATGCGGTTCCGCCGCAGATCCAGGTAACGGTATTCCAGGCGCAGGTTTTCGTCGACGGTATCGTCGGCGTTTACTTGGAACGGCGGCACCGCAGAACGATTGAGGATCTCGAGCTCCGCGACGGCCACTTCGACTTCGCCGGTGGCCAACCGCACGTTCTCGGTGCCGGCCGGCCGCCGCCGAACGTTGCCGCGCACTTTTAGGACGTCTTCGTGCCGCAAGTGTTCGGCATCGCGGAAGTTCGCGTTTTGCGGATCGAAGACGATCTGCGTGACCCCGTCACGATCGCGAAGATCGACGAAGATCAGACCGCCGTGGTCGCGGCGGCGATTGATCCACCCGCACAGCTCGGCGCGGCGCCCTTCGTCCGGCGCCCGCAGCGCGCCGCACGACGTTCTGACCTTATCCATCGCCGTCTCTTTGGGCGGCCGCTAGCGCTTCTTTGATACCGGCGACGTAATAGTACTGTTGCACGAGATCGCGCGCGAACTTCGAATGCTTCGCTCGCTCGTCGAAGTAGCCTAAGAGCAGCGGCGCGTGCGTCAACGCCGAATGCAGGCCGAGAGACACCGGCGTCATGCCGAGATTGAGCTTCACCGCGAAGTCGGGATGCTTGCGGTAAAACCGGACGGTGGAGCGGCCGGCGAGTTTCATTTTCTCTTTCTGATCGTCGTGCGCGACGTCTTGGCAATGGTAGTTCACGGCGTGTGGCTCGTACACGACTTCGAGCCCAGCCTTCTCCAATCGGTAGCCGAGCTCGAGATCCTCGTGGCCGTANNAGCCACGAGAGCCGCTTGCGCGAGGGCGGGTGAAGGTGGCCGCGTTCTTTCGGCCGGTCGCGCTTGCGCGCGTAGTCGGCGAGGTCCTTTACCTGCACTTCCCAACCGACCACCGCAATGCCAGTACGCTCCCGATGCCGTCGCAAATGCTGCGACAGCAAATCCGGCGACGCCAGGATGTCGGAGTCGTTAAACACCACGATCTCGCCGCGGGCGGCGGCAATCCCCGCGTTGCGCGCGGCCGCGCGGCCGCCGTACGCGCCCGGCAGGTGGTGCACGTTCGGGCGTTCGGCGGCGACCTTTGCGAGATAGGCGGCCGTGCCGTCGGTCGAGCGCGAATCGCAAATCAGCAACTCGAATCGATCGCTCGGCAGATCCTGCGCGAGCAGTGTCGGAAGAACGTGCTCCAACGTGTCGAGCCGGTTGTACGTTGGGATGACGACGGAAATATCAATCATAAGGAGCGGAAGATCGAGCACTTAACAATGCGGAAACACCGCGTTCGATTTCGCCGCAGAACTGCGCGAGCGACGCGGTATCCTCGCCGGCCGGCTTCCGAACCAGCACGTGGGGAACGCCGTAGGGCGCCCATTCCTGCGAATTCAGCCGGAAGTAACGGTGTTCGAAAGCGACGACCGTGGGCCTCCGGACCGCGCTTGCGACATGTGTCGCACCCGTGTCCACGGTCACCACGATGCGGGCGCGCTCGAACACGGCGGCCCACTGATGGAACGGGAGCCGGCGAAGCAGCCGGTCGACGTCGCCGGCGGCCTCGAACGCCGGCGCGACGTCTTCGCACTCGCGGGCGCAGGTAACCACCACCGGCGCGAACGTCGCCAAGCGCTTCACGATCGCGAGGGCCGTCGGCAGCGTGCTCCCGTCGCGAAACCACCGTTGGCCTAAGTGCACGACGATCGGATCGGGCGGAAGCGTTCGTGCCACCACGCGATCGTCGTCGGTGATATCTAAGCGCAGCCGGTCGACGCGTCGGTGCGCGCCCGCAATCCCGACCAGGTCGAGCAGCTGCACGACTTCATGGCGGACGATGCGGTGCGGATCGCGCTCGCACAGTTCCGGGTCGGCTTCGGAAATCATCAACCGGTTGACGTACGCCGGGGCGGTCAGTCGCGCGAACCAACGGCGTTCGTAGGTGTAGCCGACCCGCGTGGTTGCGTGCGTTGCCCCGGCGAGCTGAAGATCGACGGCGCGCGGCGCGAGCGCGATGGCCAGATCGTATCCACGATACGCTCGGCCTAGCGTTCGGGGACTCATCTTTTCCGGCAGCACGACCAGTTCGTCCACGTCGTCGTTTCTCTCCATCACGACGCCGTTGTAGGGGCTGACCACCATGGCGATGTGGGCGTCGGGGAACGACGCGCGGACGGTCGCGATGGCCGGCGTCGACAGAATCAAATCGCCGATCCGGTCGGTGCGCGACAGCAGGATTCCCTGCGTCACGGGCGCTCGGATCCAAGCGCGAGCTCCAGCTCTTCGAAATACGCTTCGGCGGCCAGCGCGCGTGCCGCGCGCAACTCGCGATCGCTCAGGCTCCGGTCGGCGCTTACGTCGCCGACGCGTGCCCGGAATCGATCGGCAAAGCGCAAACCACGCGTCACCTCGTGAAAGCGCCGCTGGAGCGGATTGATGCCGGTCGCGAGATACGTGCGCCAGTTCGGATGAAGCTTGGCGAGACGGACGGCGGTGCGAGCTTGCGCCCGGGCTTGTCGCACCATCGTTTCGACGCTGCCGCTTCGCGGACGCGGTTTGTGATGGTAGACCAGCGCCTTAGGATTGAAGGCGGCTTTCACGCCGGCGGCGCGCAGCCGTAAGCCGACGTCGATGTCTTCCCAGCCGTATTCGGAAAACGATTCGTCGAAGCCGCCGACCGCGCGTATGGTCGCCAGTGGCGCCGATACGTTGGTGGTCCAGAAGTAGTTGCCGCTGTAGTTCCGGATGCTCCACACCGGCGGGGGCAGGTCGTCGAAACTCTCGACCTCGATCGCTCCGCCGCGCACGATCGCTTGCGGGTGCGAAGCGTGCGCGCGCAGATGCTCTTCGACGAAATTCGGCAGGACCAGCACGTCGTCGTCGATGAAGGCGATTCGTTCGCCGCTCGCGCGAGCGATGCCGGCGTTGCGTCCTTTCGCCAATCCGGAGTTCGGCTGGCTGACGACCGTAAAGCGGCATGCGGCGCGTTCGCGAGCGCGCTCGATCGTCGCCGGCGTACCGTCGGTCGAGCCGTCGTCGACGAGAACGACTTCGTAGGCGTCGTCGGGCACGGTTTGCTCGAAGCACGCGTCCAACACGCGCTCGAGGAGCGCGCTGCGGTTGTAGGTGCAGAGCTGAATGGTCGCGCGCACGTTACGCCCTACGAAACGGCATCGGCCGCAGCGAGGATTCGCGCAACGTCGAGGTGCGCGATGCAGGCGTAGTCGGAACAGGTTTCTTTGGTGTCGCCGCGATGGCACGGATACGACGGCCGCACGATGGCGGTGCGCTCGCCCAGCGGCGCCCACCGTTCGGGAAAGTCGCTTTGAAAAGGAAAGATGCCGACGGTCGGGCATCCGACCGCGGCCGCCACGTGCATCGATCCGGTGGTGATGCCGACGAACGCGCGCGCGTGCCGCGCTAGCGCGCCGAAAGCGCCGATGCTGAGCTTGCCGGCAACCGACGTCATGCCGGCTCCGCCTTTGCGCAATACGGCGTCGACGATCGATACGTCGCCGGGGCCACCGCTGATGACGATGGGCGCTTCGAATCGTTCCTGCAGCGCCGTAGCGAGCGCCCCCCAGCCGTCAACCGGCCAGCGACCGCGCTGCGATGCGATCGCGTTGCACGGATTGAGCACAACGAACCCTCCGGGGGACCCGTCGAACGAAAGGCCCGCCTCCCGGGCGACGGTCTCGGCGTCGCGCTCGTCGCCGGCCGTCGGCACGAAATGGTAGGCATGGTCGGCAGCGTCGCATCCGATGGCGCGCGCGTAGTCGAGAAGAATGTCCGACCAGTGCGCGGTGACGTTGCCCAGTTCGCTGCGCACGACGACCCGGTTGGTGAAGCGATGCGAATACAGACGCCGCGCTTGTCCAACTCGCACGGGAATTTTGGCGAGTTGCGCGACGCGCGCGGTGCGGGCGGTCGCCCAGGTTACGACGCAGGCATCGTAGCCGCGCTCGGCGATTTTGGCGGCCAGCGTTCGTTCGTCGCCTCCGTCGTCGACCAGCACCTCGTCGAGATCCGGCACGCGCTGCAGCGTTTCGCGATGTCCGGGCAGCGTCAGGGCGTCGACGGCGGCAAAGCGCTGCCGGAGCGCGCGCCCGACCACCGACGCGACCAGCGAATCGCCGATGCCGCCGCCGGCACAATACAGCAGCGCCCGGCTCACGGCGTCTCACCGCCGCTCGATTTCATCAGCGCAGCCAACAACTCGCGCGCGTACGTCCCGTCGAGAAACTGCGCTCGCGCCAGCGCTTTGATCCAGCCCGGCGCGCGATCGTCGGTCGCGACACCGGCCAGCAATGCCAGCCAGCGTTCCGGCAGAAGCCGCGCCCGGAATAGATTGAGCCCGTGCGCGCCGGTAGCCAGGCGGGCGCGCTTGGAGGGATGCTTCTCGAGAAAGCGCTGCGCCATCCGCGCTTTCTCGACGGCCTTGCGGGCTTCGACCTCCAGCGTATTGTATTCGGGCGGCTTCACGTGCCAAATCGGCGCGTCCCACGCAAACTTCCAACCGACGCCGGCTTCGCGCAAGCGAATCCCGAGTTCGCTATCTTCCCAGCCGTACAAATCGAACGATTCGTCGAAGCCGCCGACGGCGTCGAGAGCGCTTCGCGGAACCGAGGCGTTGCACGTGCACAGCGACGCGCGCGAAAAGTTGGCGACGGTCGGTTTGGGTTTCTCGTCGTAGGAGGCAACGTTGAGAATCGGGCCGTTGACGATCTGCGCCGGCGCGCCGGCGTGCGCCGCTACGTGCGCCGCGATCCAGCCGGGCGGCGCTTGCACGTCGTCGTCGCAAAATGCAATCAACCCGGCGCGCGCCGACTCGATGCCCCGATTGCGCGCCTTTCCACGATTGGGAGCCGGTTCGTAGACGTACGTTACCACAAACCGCGACGGCGTCTGCCGCTCGACCACGGCGCGCGTGTCGTCGGCCGACCCATTGTCGGCAACCACAACTTCGAAGGGCGGAGCCTCGCTTTGCGTTTCAAACGACGCCAGCGCACGCTCCAGGAAACGCGCGCGATCTTTGGTGGCGATCACGACGGACACGGCCGGGTTCACGTTCTCCATTACCCAGCCAGCTGAAGTAACGATTCAGCCATGCGATCCGCCGCGCCGATCTGATCGCGGTAGAGGCCGGCCAGCCGGTCGCCGGTGGATGCAATCCACGCGCCGTCGTCGTACCGGTCGAGCGCCACGCGCGCGATGCGGCCCGGCGTGACCGTCCCATGCACTTCGCATACGACCATGTCGCCGGCGTCCATGTTCGGCTGAGTATGGTATTCGAAGCGACGGGATATGCCGACCGCAACGGCGCGTTTGAGCGGCACGCCGATCAGCGGAACGCGGTGAAGGTAGGTCAACGGACCGTTGATCGTAATGATCTCCGGCGCGTTGAGCGGCGTGATCGTCACGGCCGGCTTGCCGAGCACCGCCAGTTCGATGGTCTTGGTGCCGGGAATCGTGAGCACCAGGCGCGCGCGTTTGGCGGCGGCCAGCGCGTTGAACAGCACCGGCAGGCGCACGCCGCCGTCGAGCGACTCGATATACGTCCGGCCGTTCTCGACGGCCAGGCGACCGTGTTGCGCGAAGACGCGAGGATCGCCGCCGAGCTCGATCGCAGCACGAACGTCCGCGAGCGCGGTGAACGGTGAAATGCCGAAGGCAATCGGCACACCCGGACGCTCGCGTAAGATGCGCACGGCAGCCGTAAAATAAAACGGAATCAAGTTCTCGACTTCGTACGCCCGCGATCCTGGCATGATGAGAATGCCGTCCTCGGGCGTTCCCGGTTCGACCGGCGCGCGGGCTTCGAGCAACGCGCCGTCGACGACGAGATTGCCGATCCGTACGATGCGTTCGCTCGGCGTGCCCCAGGCCTCGAGCTGTTCGGCGTTCTTGCGGTCCACCGCAAACGCGCGATCGAAAAGCGCGCGATAGCGCCGGCGCGAAAACTTGTAGGTCGCCGCCTTACCTTTCAATCTCGCGTGCAAGCGCGCGGCGTGAAGCAAATCGCCGCCGAAATACTGCACCACGTCGACGCTCGCGGGCACGCCGGCGACGCTGCCGCCGAGTGCGAATTTGAGGTAGGTCTTCGGATCGTGCACGCAGGCCTGCGGAAAAAACCCGCGCACGGCCGCCGCTTCCTGACCGGTCGCATAGTCGTCGGGCACCAAAAATACGTGCGCTTCCGTATCGGGCGCGCGTTGGTAGAGCGAGCGCAACAACGGGCGCAGCCAGCCGGCCACCTCGCCGGGGCCGTTAGCCGTGACGGCTATACGCATCCAGAATGTGGGCGATCGTATCGGTAGTGCTGTATCCGGCAGCGTGCGGTGCGAGGACGATTCGCCCGCCGTGCTGGAGAACGACGGTGCGTTCGGGCAGTTCCTCGGCGGTGTATTGATCGCTCTTGACGTGAACCGAGGGACGAATTCGATCGAGCAGCGCTTCCGGCGTCCGCTCGCCGAACCCGACGACCACGTCGACGCTGCGCAACGCCACCAGAATCCGCGCGCGTTGCTCGAACGGAACGATCGGCCGGGCATCGCCTTTGATCGCGCGCACCGAGTCGTCTTCGTTCAACCCGACGATCAGCGCATCGCCTTGCGCGCGCGCCCAAGCGAGGTATTCGACGTGACCGGCGTGCAACACGTCGAAGCAACCGTTGGTAAACACCACCGCCTTCCCGGCGGCACGCAAATCTTCTCGCCATTCCACCGCTGCGTCGACGCCGAGCAGCCGGCCGAAAAACTCAGACATGCGCGTGGTCGACCAGCGCCAGAATTTCGCCGGCCGAGGCGGTAGCGGTTCCGAGTTTCTCGACCACCGCGCCGGCGGCAAAGTTCGCCAACCCGACGGCCTGTTCGATCGGCGCGCCGGCCGCCAGCGCGAGCGTGAGCGTCGCGATCACGGTGTCGCCCGCGCCGCTCACGTCGTAGACCGTGCGCGCCACCGACGGCACTTGCAATCGCTTGCCTTTTTTCGCAAACAACGCGATCCCGTTTTCGCCGCGAGTGATCACGACGTATTGGCAATGCAAACGCGCGAACAGATTTCGTCCGGCCGCTTCGAGCGCGGCATCGTCGGTCAAAACAATCCCGGTGATCGCCGCCGCTTCGGCAGCATTCGGCGCGATGCAGGTGACGCCGGCAAAAAGGTCGACGTTCTGCGGCTTCGGATCGGCCAGAACGAGCGGACACCCGAACGACGCTTCCACGATTTCCCGCGACAGCAATCCTTTACCGTAATCGCTAAAAATGACCGCGTCGCAGTGCGGCGCGCGCCGGCGCACGAAGGCGGCGACCCGCTCGCGATCGATCGCCGAGGGAGGCGTGACCGATTCCCAATCGGCCCGCACCACCTGCTGGTTGTGCGCGACGACGCGCGTCTTGCGGGTGGTCGGCCGGCCGGCGAGTGCGAAGATTCCGCGACCGTCGACCTTCCTGTCCCGCAGCAGCGCGCGCATCTGCTCGGAAAACGCGTCGTCGCCCACCGTACCCGCAAGCCAAACTTTGGCGTCGAGCGCCCGCAGGTTGTTGGCGACGTTCCCCGCTCCGCCGAGGGTAAACGAATGCGCATTGACCGCGACGACCGGGACCGGTGCCTCCGGTGAAATGCGGGTGACCGTTCCCCAAATCCATTCGTCGATCATCAAATCGCCGACGACGAGAATCTTGCGTCCACGCGTTCGCTTCAGAAGGGCGCGCGCAACGCCGGGCTTCAGCGCGGCCATGCGTGCCGCACTAACCGATGCCGTCCTCGAAGATCAACCGCTGCTCGACCAAGTCGCAGACGATATGGGCCATGACTTGATGCACTTCTTGGACGATCGCGGCGTAGCCGTCCGGACCCATCAACGTCAGGTCGGCAACCTCGGCGACCGGACCGCCGCCGTTGCCGGTAAACGCCACGGTGACCGCCCCGCATTTCTTGGCCGCTTCGAGCGCCAGCACGACGTTGCGCGAGGTGCCGCTGGTCGTCATCCCGATGACGACGTCGCCGGGATGCGCGAAGGCCTCGACTTGACGCGAAAAGACGCGCTCGTAGCCGTAGTCGTTCCCGATGCACGTCAACGCCGACGAGTTCACCGACAGCGCTTCGCTGTGCAAGCCGGGACGTTCGCGCAAGAATCGGCCGGAGAGTTCGGCCGCCATGTGCTGCGCCTCGGCGGCGCTGCCGCCGTTCCCGCACCACAAAACTTTTTTGCGGTCGCGCAGCGCGGCGACGACGGCGTCGGCGATCGCCTCGACTTGCCGGCGGTAGTGCGGCGCGTCGAGCAGCCCGCGGCGATCGGCCAATAACTCGTCGAAGCCGCGCTTCCCCATGACGTCGGTCATCGTTGCGATCTTACGGCTCGATCCAGAAGAGGTCGGCACCTTGCGAGACCAGCTCGCCGTTTTCGGGAATGATGCGCGCGATGGTTCCGGCGTAATCGCTTTGAATTTCGTTAAAAAGTTTCATCGCTTCGAGAATGCACAGCACGTCGCCGGCTTCGACGCGGTCGCCGGGATTGACGAACGACTCGGCATCGGGCGACGACGACCGGTAAAAGACGCCCGTCAACGGCGCGGCAACTCGCTTGACGTGCGCGCCCGGCGTGGGCGTCGCCTCGGGAGAATCCGGCCGGGCGCCGCCGTCTAGCGAGTTCGTCCCGGCCGCGCTTCCGAACGCCGGCGGTCCCGGAAGGCGACGATCGATTTCGTAAACGGCATCCCCGAGTTTGATCTTGACCCGGTCGAGGTCGTGCTCGTGCATCAGCGCGAGCAGATCGGTGAGAATCTGCCGTTCGCGATCGTGCTCTTCGTTCATCACGAGTTGCCTTCTACGAGGGCTGCGGCAACGTCTTTTCCCGGGCCGAGCGGCAGGCGGCGATCGGTGCGGTTTTCCAAGTCTCGCAGGACGAGTTCGCCGGCCGCCAGCTCCTCCGAACCCAGGATCAGCGCCAAGCGCGCGCGATTGCGATCGGCGATTTTCAAGTGAGCGAGGAGCTTTCTATCCTGGTAGTCGGCGAACGTCGGTTCGTCGAGAACGCGCCGAAGTTCGGTCACGATCGGGACGAGCGCGGCCCGCGCTTGCGCGCCGAGGGCGATCGCCTGAACCCCGCGCCGCGGCGAGTCGCCGGCGATCGCCAGGGCTTCGAGGATCATCAAGAATCGCTCCAACCCGAGCGCGAACCCGACGGCCGGCACGTCCGGGCCGCCCAACGACCGCACCAATCCGTCGTACCGGCCGCCTCCGCACACCGCGCTCTGCGCTCCGAGTACGCTCGAGGTAATCTCAAACACCGTACGATTGTAATAGTCGAGCCCGCGCACGATTCGAGGATTGACGACGAACGGAATTCCGGCGAGGTCCAAATAGGCTTTGAGCGCTTCGAAGTGCTCGCGGCATGCACCGCACAACATCGATTCCAACGGCGGCGCCGTTTCGACGAAGGGCGCATCGGCGGGATCCTTACTGTCGAGCAACCGCATCGGGTTGCGCTCCAGCCGCCGGCGCGAATCCTCGCTGAGGGTCGCCAAGTTCGGGCGAAAGTGTTCGAGCAGCGCTTCGCGATATCGCGGACGGCATTCGTCGTCGCCGAGCGAGTTGAGATTGAGCACCGCATCGCCGATACCGTAGACGCGCGTCAGCTCCCACGCCAGTGCGATCGCTTCGAGATCGGCTTCCGGCCCGGCGAATCCGAAGCACTCGATGCCGAACTGATGTGACTGACGGTAGCGGCCCTTTTGCGGGCGTTCGTATCGAAAGATCGGCCCGATGTAGTACAGCCGAAGGGGGCCCAGTGCAAAGAGATGATGTTCGAGCGCGGCCCGAACCACCGGGGCGGTCCATTCCGGGCGCAGCGCCATGTCGCGGTCGCTGCGGTCTCGGAACCGGTACATTTCTTTTTCGACGATGTCGGTCGTGTCGCCGACGCCGCGTACGAACAGTTCCGTCGATTCGAACAGCGGCGTCCGAATCTCGCCGTAGCCGAAGCGTTCGGCCAACGTCCGGATGCGCGCTTCGAGCGCGTTCCAGCGGGCCGATTCGGGAGGAACGAAGTCTTGCGTTCCGCGGGGTGCCGTGTATTTTGCCGGCATCATTCGTTCATGCGCAGCGCGACCCAGAACGTCGGGGTTTTCACGATGTACTCGGGTACCTTCATCTTGACGATCGCAAACTGCTCGGACGCATTGCGGCCAACCGCGCCTGCAACCGCCGCGATCATCGGATTCGATGCCTTGGCCTCGTGCATGGCACGCCCGACCACATAACCGTAATACGCGCCGGCAACGAGATAGCACGCCGCAATCGCTGCGACGGTCCAGACGGCCACTTCGAATGCCCGGCCGCTTTTCGCGGCGATCCGCTGCATGGACTCGGGCTTTCGCGGGCGCCGCGAGGGTTCCCGGACGCACGCGGCCGATAGCCACAGTCGCCGCCGAGCGGGATTGGCGAACGTGCGCGTTACGCTCTTTGTCGCAGCGTCCCTTGCCGTCGCGATGGTTTCGACGCCGGACGCACTGCGTTCGGCGCTCGCGGCAGCGGCAAGCACGCTCTTTGAAGCGACGCCATTCTTGCTCGCGGGCGCCGTCGCTGCGCGATTGCTTCGACGGCGCTCGGCAATGGCGTATCTGGGTTGCGGCTGTGGCACCGGTCCGTCCGCGCGATCGCTTCCGGCAACGGCCGCCGCTTGGCTCGTATTCGGACCCCTCGTTGCGGTCGCACGTTTTCTCGCGGCGGTTGTGGTAGCGCGCTGGACGGTCGCGCAAAATCGTCACGACCCACCCGAACTGCTCGACGAACTCGGCGCGCTCGTGCCGGCGGCGCTGGTGGCCGGCGCGGTCACCGAGTTGACGGCGTTGGCCGACGTGAGCCGGTTCGCCCGGCCGCGCAGATGATCGGCGGCGCGCTTTTCGGTTTCGCGACGGCACCGTGCGGCATCAGCGCGGTCGGCGTGGCCGGAGCGCTGCATGCGCGCGCGCCGTTCGCCGCAGCGGCCTTTCTCTGCATCGCCGGCATCGCCGACGTGCGTGCGTTCGCGACGTGCCGGCCGCATCGCGCGCACCCGCACGACGTGCTCGCATACGTTCTGCTGGCGACTGCCCTCGGTATCGTCGGCGAGCATCGCGGCGGCGGATTGGTGCATCCGGCCATTGCCGGAGGCCTGCTGCTGTGCGCCGGCATTGCGTTGGTTCTCGCGTTCAAGCACCGCGTGCACCAAAACGCCCGCACGCGTTTGGCACCCGGGCTCATGCTGATCGGCGCGCTCGTCACGGCGCCGCCGCCGGCCTACCGCGCTACCGAAACGACGTTGAGCGATCTTTTCCCCGGCGAACCGCTGACGTTTACCGGTGTCGTGACGCGCGGCGCAAACGACGCCGCTCTAGTTTGCTACGCAATCACGTGTTGCCGCGCCGACGCCGCCCCAGTCGCGGTGCGGCTGACACACCTTCCGCCGTTTCCGGCCGGTACGTGGCTGCGCGCCGAAGGTACCGTCGAAATTCGATCCGGTGCGCCGCAACTCGCCGCGCGCCGTTTCGAGCGTATCCCGCCGCCGCCCGATCCGTTTTATCTACCGTTGACGACAGCCTTGCCCGCTACGCCGTTACGGTTGGCTGCGATGCTGCCGGGGTTCCAAGACCTCCACAGGAATGCCGTTCGGATCCTCGACGAAAGCAATCGCGCGGGTTCCGCCCGGCGACTTGTAAACGTCTTTGAGAATCTTTACGCCCTTGCGCTTGAGACCGTCGACGTACTCCCGCAGGTCGCCGTCAGCCTCGATCGCGAGATGTTCGTACCGGTTGCCGATTTCGTACGGCGGGTGCTCTTCGAGATCGTACACGAGCTCGACGTACGCGTTCCCGCCGGTCCCGACGAACGCCATGTCGCAGTTGCCGGGATAATGAAACGGCCCGTCGAGGAGTTCGAGGCCGAGTTTGTCGGTGTAAAAGTCGATCGACTCGTTCATGTCGTTGACGAAGATCGAGGTGTGCAAGAATCGCGGCATGGATGGCTCCTATCGGACGGATATGCCCCAGGGACTGGTTAGACCGGTGTTCTTGCCTTCGATCACGCGCACCGGCGCGACGTTGCCGTTCGCACCCGGCGCGAACACCGAGACCGAATTCGCGTACCCCGATTGAAGCACGTACACTCTACCGGTGCCATCGACGGCCAGGGCGTCGGGAGCGGCATACAGGCCGGTGTTTTGACCGCTGATCATGCGAATCGGTTTGACGTTTCCATTGGCTCCGGCGGCATACACCGTCACGCTGCGGGTCGGGCTGCCCTGCGCATTCAAGACGTAGACGTCGCCGCCGGTGTCTAATGCGATCGCAACCGGGGTGGCCAGCAGCGTATTGACCCCGGTAATGTTTCGTATCGGCTTGACATCTCCATTGGCATCAGGCGAGTAGACCGTAATGCAGCAGTTCGCGTGATAGCCGTTGGCGACGTACACGTTGCCGCTCGTGTCGACGGCGGAACCGTAGACGTAGAAGAGTTTGGTTTTCGTACCGCGGATACTCCGGACCGGAGCGACGTTGCCGGTCGATCCGGCGGCGTAGACGTTGACGTCCCAACACCCTTGCGTCGGATTGGAGCACCCCGATGCGGCGCCGTACACATCGGTGACGAAGACGTTGCCGCTCGTGTCGAGCGAAACGGAGCTCGGTGCGTAGAGTTGCGTGCTGGATCCAGTTATTTGGCGAATCGGCGAAGCGTTGCCGGTCGCGCCGGCGGCATAGACGTTCACGCTGCTGCCGATTTCGGACGGTGCGTAATTCGTAACGTAGAGATTTCGGCCACGATCGAGGGCCAGCGCTCGAGGGTACTTCAGCCCGCTTTGATTCCCGGAGATTTCCGCTGTCGGCGCGACGTTGCCGCTGGCCTCGCGCGAGAACACGAGCACCTTATTTCCCTGATGGAACTGGCCATAGCCGTCGTTATTGCTGATGTAGATGCACGTTTGCGTCCGGCAGCTCGCACCGGCGGCGGCGTCGATCTGGTGCGCCGGTCCGGCGATTTGCGGAGCGGGCGACGGAACCGCCGAGCCGCTGCACGCAACGAGGCTCAGCAGGATCGGAAGCGCGACGGAACCTCGTACGATCCTCACGGCAAGTGCGAAAAGACGGTCCCGGAGTTGTTGGGACCACCGAACTCGGTGGTTCCGTAGACCACTCCGTTCGACGCGATGAGACCTCCACGCGGATGCGCGCCGTCATTGCCTCCGGCGAAGTCGTGCAATATGGTTTTGACGCCGGACGCCGTGATCTTGAAGAGCGTGCCCATGCCGTGTTTGCCGCCGTTGTAGGTCGTGCCGTACAGCACGCCCTTTACGGCGGTCAAACGGCCGAGCGGATTCGCACCGTCGCCGAAACCGGCAAAGCTGTGCAGGACCTGTTCTACGCCCGTAGTGCTCACTTCGAAAACCGTCCCTCTGCCGTTAGCGCCACCGTTCGCGGTCGTGCCGTAAAAGCTTCCGCCCATCACGACGAGACCCGCCGTCGGCCCCGATCCGTCGGGCCGTTTGAGAAACCGGTAGAGCACGTTTTCTTGGCCCGACGCGGTCATTTCGAACACGATCCCGCAACCGATGCCGGTTCCACACAGCGCGCCGCCTTCGTTCGACGTACGTTTTAGGGTCGTGCCGTAGAATACGCCGTTCATGACGACGAGGTTCGACTCGGGCAGCGAGCCGTCGGGCCGAACTCCGAACCGGTGGATCACGCTCTCCGTTCCGGACGTGCCGACGCTAAACGCAGTACCGCATCCGCTGGGACTGCCGCTACAACCGAGATTGCCCCCGCCGTAGGTCGTGCCGTAAAGCGTGTCGTTTAGGACCGAGAGTGCGGCTTCCGGCTTTGCGCCGTCGGGGGAGCCTTCGAAACTGTAGAGCACCCGTTCCGCGCCAAAGGCGTTCACGTCGAAGACCGCTCCGTTCCCGGTTGCGCCGCCGTTAACCGTCGTCCCGTAGAAGACGCCGGCCTTGGCGATCAGGCCGGCAACCGGGTTGGCGCCGTCGGCGCCGTTCCCAAACCGGTGGATAATGCGTTCCGTGCCCGACAAGCGCACGCGAAATACGGTGCCGCACCCGCTGCCCGAACCGCTGCTGCAGCCGGAAACGATGCCGCCGCCGTAGGTCGTGCCGTACACGACACCGTTTACCGCGAGCAGGCCGGCCTCCGGCGTCGCGCCGTCCGGCGCACCCCTAAAGCTGTAAAGGATCCGGTAAGGCACGACTGCGCCGGCGCGCGCCGCGGATGCCGCGGGCACGTATGCGGGCAGCGGCGAACTCACCACGCCGTGTGCGCACCCGGACGCGACAAAAGCGAAGAGAAGAATCGGCAAAAAAGTCGTTCGCATCTAAAGGGCTCCGATACCACTGTTTCGCGGAGCGGCGTTGCTCCTCCACTTTCGGCGCCCGCTCGCGGACGGAAGGCCACCGAATTGCGACCGGGGAACGAATCCAAACGTCATCGCGAATCCGGCGGCGCCTGCCTTGCCGAGTAACTTTACCGAGGGCTGAGGGCTAAAGAGGACGGTCATGCGCAACATCTTAGGCATTGGTCGAACGGTCGCGGTCGTAAGCGCGTTCGTCCTTTCGGCATGCTCGCAAAGCGGCGGCAGCGTGCCGATTGGAAGGCTTCCCAACCTGCGGCAAGCCGCTAGCGGCAAGATTTCGCACGTCGTCATCATCGTGCAAGAGAACCGCAGCTTCGACAACATGTTCCAAGGTTTTCCTGGCGCAGATACGCAGGCGTACGGCTACACGACCACCGGAAAGAAAGTCACGCTCCAGCCGATCAGTCTCGCCATCAATTGGGACGTCGGGCACAACTCCAATGCGTACTACGCGGCGTGCGATGGCCAAGGCAGCTTGCCCGGTACCGATTGTAAGATGGATGGCTTTAACCGGGAAGCCAAGAGCTGCGGAAGCCCCGCCGAGCCGCCGTGTCCGAATCCCTATCCTCAGTACGCCTACGTCCCGCGCAGCGAAACGAAACCGTATTTTGCCATGGCGCAGCAGTACGTGCTCGCCGATCGAATGTTTCCGTCCAATTTCGATGCGAGCAGCTTCGTGTCGCATCAATACATCATCGCGGCCCAGGCCAACTCGGCGATCAACTACCCGGCCACCACGTGGGGCTGCGACGGCGGTCCCAAGGACACGGTGATGACCGTTACGCAGCAGCGCGGGTACGGCGGCCGGATCCAGGCATGTTTCGATAATCCGACGCTCGGCGACGAGCTCGACACGGCCGGCATTTCGTGGGGCTACTACACCTCGAGCCTCACCGACGGCAGCGGCAACTTATGGGACGCTTACCAGGCGATCAAGCACATCCGGTATGGCCCGGATTGGAATACCAACGTCATCAGCCCGCAAACCAGATTCTTCGATGACGTGAAGAACGGAAAACTCCCTGCAGTCAGCTGGATCACGCCAACCTGCAAGAACTCCGATCACGCCGACTGCGGAGCGACGCACGGCCCGCACTGGGTCGCATCGCTGGTCAACGCCGTCGGCCAGTCGAAGTACTGGCAGTCGACGGCGATCTTCGTGATGTGGGACGAGCACGGCGGCTGGTACGACCACGTCGCGCCACCGTTCGCCGACTACGACGGGCTCGGCATGCGGGTACCGCTGATCGTCATTTCCGCCTACGCCAAGAAAAGTTACGTTTCGCACGTGCAATACGAGCACGGCAGCATTCTCAAGTTCGTCGAGGATCAGTTCGGGCTTCCGAGACTGGCGGCGTCCGACACGCGGGCGACGTCGCCGGCCGGCGATTGTTTCGATTTTTCGCAGCCGCCGCGCCAGTTCAATCCAATCCCGACTCGCTTCAACGCGGCGTACTTCGAACGCGAGCCGATCGATCGCCGTCCACCCGACAACGAGTAGCCATCGTCAAAATCCAATCATTTTTGCGTTAGTGTAAGAAGTAACGGTACGACGAAAACACCAGCACGACGCCGAGGCGATCGGCGGCGGCGGCGACTTCTTCGTCGCGCACCGAGCCTCCGGGCGCGATGATCGCCGAGCAGCCGCCACCGGCGGCCGCTTCGAGCCCGTCGGCGAACGGAAAAAACCCGTCGCTCGCGCAGGCGCCGCCGGTGATGCCGGCGCGCGCGGTCGCGATCTGTACCGCGCTGACGCGATTGGTCTGACCGGCACAGATGCCTCGGGTAGTTCCGCCCTTTACCACCACGATGCCGTTGGACTTTACGTGTCGCACCACGTCCCACGCAAACGCGAGATCGTGCCACTGCTGTTCGGTCGGCTGGCGCCGGCTCACCACGCGCCAATGTTCGGGCGGAGCCGCCGGGTCGTTGTCTTCGGCCAGGACGCCGCCGAGCGCGCTTCGAAGGCGCAGCTCGCGCGCCAACTCGTCGGGAAGCGATGCGGCAAAACGCATCACCCGCAGGTTTTTCTTTTTCCGAAGTACGGCGAGCGCGTCGTCGTCGAAACCCGGCGCCGCGACGATCTCGAGAAAGTATTTTGCCAGCGACTCGGCCGCTTCGCCGTCGATGGTCGCGTCGGTAGCGACGATCCCGCCGTAGGCCGAAATCGGATCGGCGGCGAGCGCATCGTGCACCGCAATGCCGACGCGCGAACGCTGGGCAACGCCGCACGGAACCGTATGCTTCACTACCGCGGCGCGCACGTACCGTTCGCGGCGGCTGCCGAACTCCGCGCCCAGTGCGGCCCGCGAAAGCAGCCGCAGGGTTGCGTCGAGATCGAGCAAGTTATTGTAACTCAACGCCTTCCCGTGCAACTGTTCCGGAAGACGATCGGGACGGTCGAGGTAAAAAGCGGCGCGCTCTTGCGGATTGGTGCCGTAGCGCAACTGTTTCGCCAACGGCAGCGTGAGCGCGAGCGCACCCGGCAGGGCGCTCGGCAGCACTTCGCCAGAGGTCGCCAGGTAGTGCGAAATCGCCACGTCGTACTCCGCGGTGCGCTCGAACGCCGCGACCGCGAGTTTGCGCCGCAAGCCCGCCGGCATCGCTCCGGCTTCGAGCCCAGCCAAGTATTCGGCGTATTGCGACGGATGCGTCAACACCGCAACGTGCTCGAAGTTCTTGGCAGCGGCCCGCAGCAGCGACACGCCGCCGATGTCGATTTGTTCGATCGCTTCGGCCAGCGACGCGCCCGGCTTGGCCACCGTCGCCTCGAACGGATACAGGTTGACCGCGACCGCGTGGATGCGCGCAATGGCATACGTTTCGGCCTGCGCGCGATGCTCGGGGTCGTTGCGGTCGTACAGAATGCCGCCGAAGACTTTGGGATGCAGCGTTTTGACGCGGCCGCCGAACAGCTCGGGAAAGCCGGTGACCTCGCCGACGTCGCGTGCCGGCACGCTGTGCTCGCGTAAGAACGCGCGCGTGCCGCCGGTCGCATAGATCACGGTGCCGCGTTCGTGGAGGGCTCGCCCGAGTTCGGCGGCGCCGGTTTTGTCGGAGAGCGAAAAGAGGGCAGCCGGCGAGCCGGAGTCAGGCAAGCGCGAGCTCCGGCTCCCGTGGCGAAAGCTCGGCCGATACGATCGTGCTGATGCCGGCTTCACCCATGGTGACGCCGTACATTCGGTCGGCCATCTCCATCGTTTTCTTGTTGTGCGTAACGATGATCATTTGCGAGTCGGCCGCAAAGGTCTTGACCATTTCGGAGAATCGTTCGACGTTCGCGTCGTCGAGTGCGGCATCGACTTCGTCGAGCAGATAGAACGGCGACGGCTTTACCGCGATCAGCGCAAAGATCAGCGCCGCGGCCGTCATCGCCCGTTCGCCGCCGGAAAGCGCGGCCAGCGGCATCTGCTTCTTACCCGGCGGCTGGACCGCGATTTCGATGCCGGTTTCCGAAAGATTCTCCGGATTGGTTTGCCACATCTTGGCCTGGCCGCCCGGGAAGAGCCGCGGGTACATCTCGCCGAATGCGCGCGAAACTTTCTCGAACATCTCGTTGAACTGCACCTGGGTTTGCTGCTCGATTTCGCGGATCGACTCGAGCAGCGTTTCGCGGGCTCGCGCGAGGTCGTCGAGCTGCGCGCGCAGGAAGGCTTCGCGCTGCATCACTTCGTCGCGCTCGGCTTCGGCGTTGAGATTCACGTTCACCGAAAGGCGCCCCAACTCGTCGCGCAGACGCGGCAAGTCGTCGACCACGCCGTCGGGTTCGTCGCGGTAGCGCGCGTCGACGTCGTGGCACTCGTCGTCGGTGGCCGGATTCTGGGCGAATTGCGACACCAGCATGCCGAGTTCGGCTTCGATCTCGGCCAGGCGCGTGCGGTGGCGCTCGCCGCCGGCGTTGGCATCGCGTTCTTCGTTCTCGGCCATGCGCACGTCCGATTCCAGCTGCGTTTGCCGATCGACGAGCGTCTCGCGCTCGCGCCGTGCCACGTCGAGTTGGGCGTCGAGATCGCTGACGCCGCGCCCCAGACCCTCGACGTGGGCGTGCGACGTCCGCGTTTGCGAGGCCAGCGATGCGATCTGCGCGAGCATCTCTTCGCGCGCCAGCCGCGCGCGCTCGCCGTCTTGGTCGAGCATCCCCAAGCGCGCCTTGGCGGCGTCGCGTTCGGCCGACAGCCCGGCGGCACGTTCGCGCAAATCGGCGGCACGCGCACTGGCCGCAAGCTGCGTCGCTTCCGAGCGCGCGATCTCCTCGCGAACCCGCGCGAGCGCTCCCTCGAGACGCGTCCGATCGGCATCGCTGCGCACGTCCTCCGGCTCCGGCTGCTCGAAGCCGCGCTCGGCATCGCGCGTGACGCGCGCGTTTTCGGTTAGTTCGGTAACGCGAGCCCGGGCCGAAACGAGTTCGGCGTGCAAGCGTTCGACCTCGGTGCCGATCGACGAAATCTCGGTGCGCGCCTGCGCCAGCTGGAGCTCGACGCGAGCCGATGCCTCGCGCCGGCGGTCGCGATTGCCGATCGCCGTCTCGGTACGCTGGTGCGCTTCGTGCAGCGCGCTTTCGCCTTGGCGAAGTTTCGCGCGCAGCTCGACCAGCGCTTCGCGTAAACCTTGCGCCTGGACGCGCCGCGACAGGATCGAGCGATCGCGCGCAAAGCGCCCGCCGGTGATTGCGCCGCCGCCGGTGATTTGCTCGCCGGTGAGCGTTACCACCGTGTCGCGCAAACCACGTTCGCGCACCAAGTCGATGCCGGTCTTCAGCTGATCGACGATGAGCACGTTGCCAACCAGGAAGTTCACGATGCCGCGATACTGCGGCTCGGTACGAACCAGCGAGTGCGCGTATCCGATGACGCCCGGCATCCCGGCAAGATCTCCGGCTAGGCGCCGGCCTTCGCGGTTTGCCAGCGTGTCGAGCGGAAGAAACGTCGCCCGCCCGCTCTCTTTCCGGTTGAGGAATTCGATGGCGCGCTCGGCATCTTCCGACGTGCTCGTCACCACGTTCGAGAGACGCGCTCCGAATGCGACGTCCATAGCGCGAGCGTATCGCTCGTCGGTGGTGATGAGATTCGAAACGATGCCTTCGATGCCACGCAGTTCGCCGCGCTGCCATCCGTCGACGACCGAACGCGTTCCCGGAACGTGCCCTTCGAGCGAGTTTTCCAACTCCTCGATCGTGTGCAGGCGCGATTCGGCACCGGTCACTTCGGCGGTACGGTCGCGATGGGCGGCGAGGGCACGGGAGAGTTCTTCCTGCGCCATCGCGACTTCGCGCTCGGCATCTTCGACGCGGCCGCGCCCGTCGAGTTGAGACGCTTCCAAAACGCCGACGTCGCGTTTGCGCTCGCCGAGGCGGTGCGATGCGCCGCCGGCAGCGATCTCGGCGCGCGACGCCCGTTCGCGCGCGTTGCGCAGCTCTTCGTCGAAGCGCTCGGCTTGCGACCTCAGGTTTTGGGCCTGCACGCGCCGTTCGGCTTTTTTGGCCGCCTGTTCGGCGGCCCCGGATTCGACTTCGCGCAGTTCGGTGAAAACCTCGTCGAGCCGCGCGCGGGCTTGAGCGAGCGCCGCCTGCGCGGCCAGTTCCTCTTCACGGGTGCTCTCGATCTCGGCTCCGAGCGGCGTCAGCCGCTCGTCCAATCCTCCCACCGCCACCGTGAGTGCGTCGCGCTCTTGCGCCACGCGGGCGACATCCTCGGACGTCTGGGTCGATTGACGCTCGAGCGCTTCGCGCCGCGCCAGCGTGGCCGCGTAGTCGGCTTCGATGCGCGCCAGCTCGGCGCGTTTGCTCTGCGCCTGCGAGCGAAGTTCTTCGAGCTGCAGCTCCTGGCGGTATACGCGCGTGCGTACGTCCGACAACTGGGCCGCCAGCGAGGCCGCTTTGGCCGCCGCGATGCCGCGCGTCTCCTCGTTCTTCTCGAGCGCCGTCCGCAACGTTTCGCGTTCGGCGCGCCGCGACGCGCCCGCGCGCAGGTATCCGAGAATTTCGAGGTCGCGAACGCGCCCGCTGACCTTGCGGTAGCGTTTGGCGCGGCGCACTTGGGTTTCGAGTTCCGGAACGCGGTGTTCGAGCTCGGAAATCAAATCGCTGATGCGAATGGCGTTCTGTTCGGTCTGGTCGAGCCGGCGCATCGACTCGGCCTTGCGTGAAAGAAACTTGTTGATGCCGGCGGTCTCTTCGAAGAGGGCGCGCCGGTCGGTGGGCTTGCTGGTCAGGATCGCATCGACTTGTCCTTGCGAAACGATCGCGTACGAACCCGGCCCCAGGCCGGTGCCCATCAGCAAATCGAGGATGTCGCGCAAGCGCACCGCGGAGCGGTTGATGAAATATTCGCTTTCGCCGGCGCGATACGCCCGGCGCGTGATCTCGACCTCGGAGAACTCGATCGGCAGGCGGCCGTCGGTGTTGTCGAACAGCACCGATACCTCGGCCAGTCCGAGCGGCTTACGGTTGTCGTTGCCGGCAAAGATGACGTCTTCGAGTTTTCCGCCGCGCAGGCTCTTGCTCGACGTCTCGCCGAGCACCCAGCGGAATGCGTCGACCAGATTCGACTTGCCGGAGCCGTTGGGCCCGACGATGGCGGTGATGCCCCCGCCGAACTCGAGCGTCGTCGGATCGGCGAACGTCTTGAACCCGAACGACTTGATCTTCTTGAGTTTCACGGTTGCGGTTGCGCCAGCGAGAAAAGCGCCGCTTCGGCGGCGGCCTGCTGCGCGGCTTTCTTCGAGGGACCGCTGCCCGTTCCCAACGTCTTTCCTTTTACCGTCACGCGCGAACTAAACGCCGGCTGCTGCGGCGTGCCGCGACTGGTCTCACGGTAGACCGGCGTCGCCGACAGGTGCTCCTGGGCGTAATGCTGGAGCCGCGACTTCGAGTCGAGCGGCGCACCGGTCGAGTGATCGAGCCGCTCGACGTGCTCGGCGATCACGAACTTGCGCGCCTTCTCCAGCCCGTAGCCGAGGTACACCGCGGCGACGAAGGCCTCGAAGGCATCGGCTAAAACCGAGGTATTATCGGCGCCGCCCGAGGTGCGCAAACCGGCGCCGAGCCGCACCAAGTCGGAAAATCCCAAACGCCGGGCGGTAATCGCCAGCTGAACGTCGTTAACGATCGCAGCTTTCCGCAGCGTGAGCAGACCTTCGGGCTCGTCGCCGAAGCGTTCGAAGAGCCAGCTGGCGGTGACGAACCCCAACACCGAATCCCCCAAAAACTCCATTCGCTCGTTCGACGCGCCACCGCGCTCCTTAGCATGGCTTTCGTGCACGAAGGCATTCTCGGCGATCGCGAGATCGCCCGCGCTGCGAACGCCGGCCAGGCGAAGAAGGGCGCGCAAACGCCGCCGGCCCGCCTCTCCGCTCACGCTATCGAACTTTGCCGAAGACGATGACGCTGTTATGGCCGCCGAAGCCGAACGAGTTCGAAAGCGCGATTCGCACCGGCGCGCTGCGAGCGACGTTGGGGACATAGTCGAGCGCACATTCGGGATCGGGAAACTCGTAGTTGATGGTCGGCGGCATGATGTCTTCGACCACGGCCATCACGGTGGCGACGCCTTCGATTCCCCCGGCCGCTCCGAGCGCGTGGCCGTGCATCGACTTGGTGGAGCTGACGCCCATTTTGAAGGCGTGTTCGCCGAACGCTTTTTCGATCGCCTTCGATTCGGCCGGATCGCCGATCGGGGTCGAGGTGCCATGCGCGTTGATGTAGTCGACGTCGCTCGGCTGGATGCCGGCTTTTGCCAACGCGCGCGTCAACGCCAGCATTACGCCGGTGCCGTCCGGATCCACCGCGACCAGGTCGTACGCGTCGGCCGACTGCCCGTAGCCCAGAACCTCGCAGTAGATTTTGGCGCCGCGCGCTTTCGCGCTTTCGTACTCCTCGAGCACCAGCACGCCGGCGCCTTCGCCGAGCACGAACCCGTCGCGTTCGCGGTCGAACGGCCGGCTGGCGCGGGTCGGGTCGTCGTTCCGGGTCGACATCGCCCGCATCGAGGCAAATCCGCCGATCGCCAGCGGCGAGACCGTCGCTTCGCTGCCGCCGGTGATCATGGCGTCGGCGTCGCCGTACGCGATGTAATTGTACGCGGTCACGATCGCGTCGTTGGCGCTCGCGCACGCGCTGGCGGCCGAAAAGACCGGTCCTTTGAAGTGATGGCGCATCGAAATGTGCGCCGCCTCGGCGTTGGCCATCAGCATCGGAATGAAGAAGGGCGAGACCTTCGACCAGGTTCCGTTCTCGTAGGCCTTCTCGGAGTTGAGCCAAAAGGTGATGATCCCGCCGATCCCGGTGCCGAGAACCGCGCCGGTCCGGTCCTTGAAGGCCTGGTCGTCGGGAAGGTTGGCGTCTTCGATGGCTTCGCCGGCGGCCACCACCGCAAACTGCGTGAAGCGGTCCATGCGGCGGGCTTCTTTTCGTCCGAGCAACTCGTCGGGCCGGAAATCCTTGACCTCGGCGGCAATGCGCGTGGCAAAGTCGCTCGCGTCGAAGGCCGTGATGGGAGCGACCCCGGATTCCCCGGCGATCAGGCGTTGCCAGAAATCGACGCGGTTATTGCCGATGGGAGTGACCGCGCCCAGACCCGTCACGACGACGCGCCGACGATGGGGCGCAGAACTACTCGAAGCGTTCAAACCGTCAGCAACTTTACGGCGGCCTCCGAACGGAACCTTTCCTCGTTAGGTGCCGCGCCCAAAATCCGGCGCCCGATAACTTTAGTCATCAATTACGAATTTATCCGCATTAGTCATAAATAACTAGCGGGGGACGCCTGTTTTGGCGGGAGGACAAGGCTAGCGAAGGGTCAATCGACGCGGCCTATTCCCTCTATAAAGTTGAGACGGGTTGATTTTTATGTCAGGGGGAGCAACGTTGGCGTCCGTCGCGGGTGTGCGACCGGGTGTGGGCCGAGAAACTATCGGTTTTTCTTCTCGCGTCGTTGCCGTGGTTCTCAACTGGAACGCGTGGGCGGACACGATCGCCTGCGTCGAGAGCCTTCTCGCCTCGACGCACGTACCCCACCAGATCGTCATCTGCGATAACGGCTCGCGCGATGATTCCATCGCTCGCCTCAAGCAGTGGGGCGAAAACCGCGACGGATTCGTCTCCTTCCGGAATCCCGAAGAAGCCCTCGAAGGCGTCCACCTGGCGGCTCCGCTGGTGCTCATCGCGTTACCCGAAAACGGCGGATACGCGCATGGAAACAACATCGGCATTCGCTACGCCATCGATCGCTCGAACGCCGAGTTTGTTTGGATCTTGAATAACGACACGGTCGCGCACGGCGAAGCGCTCGAGAAGATGCTCGAAGTCGCCGAAAGCGATCGGACGATCGGGATCGTCGGATCGAAACTCCTCCGCTTCGACCAGCCGGATACCATTCAAGCGATGGGCGGCGGCCACATCATTCCGGTGCTATGTCACGATACGCAGCTGCATAGCGGCCAGAAAGAGGCGTCGGTCGGAACCGTGCCGATCGCACTCGATCACATCGTCGGCGCCAGCCTTCTGGTTCGCGCCGAAGCCGTCTGCGCCGTCGGACTCATTGACGAGTCGTACTTTCTCTATCGCGAAGAAACCGATTGGTGCATTCGGATGCGCCGTGCCGGGTGGAAGCTCTACTGTTGCCCGAAAGCGACGGTTTGGCACAAACAGTCGCACTCGATCGGCTTCAAGAGCCCGCTGCACGACTACTACGCGGTCCGCAACATGCTGCGCTTGGTGTGGAAGTTTTACCCGGCCGCCGCGCCGACGGCGTTCGGATACTTCGCACTGCGCTCGATGCTGCCGAAACTCGTGCGCTTTGAAATCGCGCGGCTGGTCGCCGTGATCCACGCCTTCTCGGATTTCTTTTCGGGCATCAGCGGCCGCTCGGCTCATCACACCGACCAGATGCTGGTGACGAGTTACGTTGCCGGCACCGTCACCCGAACGACGTGGCAGCCGTCGCCGCGCGCCGCCGGAGTCGTCTTCGCGCTCCTCGTCATCGGCGCGGTCCTCTGGAGCGGCACGTCGTTCATCTCGCGCAGCCCGCAGCAGACGCACCGGCCGATTGCCGCCCACCGTGCGGCGCACCCGTCGCGGCACGTGCGCGACCAGGCGCTTTCGCGCGTCAACTCGGATTCTTCCGCGCATTGGGTATCACTGGTCGATAACCGGTAGCGGGCGGCGGCGCCGAGCGCGCCGCACGAATATCGCGAGACCGGCCGCCAGCGCCGCGCCGCACAGCACGACGACAAACACCATCGTCCGGAAGAGCCACATGCGCGGTGCTAAACCGGTGCACTGAATAAAGCCGCCGCTCAGTTCGGTTTGCGCGCACCACGGTATGCGCCACGAACGCTTCCACGCTCCCCAAGCCAGCCGCCAGTTCGACGGCCAGCCGCTCGCAGCGGCGTCCCAGGCGCGCCGCATCGCCGGCTGGCTTTTCAGTCGCGCATGTACCCCAGCCAACGAGGCCGCGTCGATCGTCGATACGCCCCACTTCGCGTCGAAACTTCGCGGCGGCTGCCACGTCTGCGTCCATTCGTCGAATACGTACGTCCGAATGTCGTGCACCGACCCGTCGTCGCGCACCTCGAGCGCGTAAAAGGCGGGATTGTTATGGTAGATCGGTGAGATCGAGCCGAATACGAGGATCGGAACGTCGCCGTCGAGGCGGAAGTCGAACCGGTGGGCGTGGCCGCTTATCGCGTAAGCAACCCGGTTTTCCGGCGCCGACAGCACCGATAGCAGCTGCGAGTTTACGCTCGTCTCGAGGAAGGGCCACGGCACGAATCCTTGCGTTCTCGCCGTCGACATCGCATCATACCCGGGCGGCACGTGCATCATGACGACGTTGCGCGTTCCCGGCGCCGACGCCGATAGCTGTGCCTGCAGCCAGGCCAACTCGTTTTGCGCGCCGTTTGGGCGATAGGCGCCGCAGTTGCCGAGATACAGCAGGGCCAGCGACACGTCGTCGATCACCACCAGCCGCATCCCGTGCAAGGGCAGCAGCATGGTGTAGTGTCCATCGCGAGCGAACGACGCCTCGAAGCCCGGCACCGCGCCGTTTCGGTTAACGAGGGGCGCCCAAGCGCGCGCGGCGGCAGCCATATACGGCGATCCAAACGCGGTTCGATAGTCGCCGCACGGTGAGTCGTTGTTGCCCAGCGCGATGGCGAAACGGGCGCGCGGAAACGCCTCACCGAACGCGGCTGCAACGAATTGCATGGTGCGAACGCTTTCCTCGACAACCGAACGGCCCCGCCCGTGATGCGAAACCCGCCGGCCGAAGTTGTGCGCGAAGAAGTCGCCGGGGAGCAGCACCACTTCCGGATTCGGAACCGCGCGCTTCATCGCCGAAAGCGCGGAGCGGAACAGCGCCGCGTTGGTATCGCTGCCGAAGAGCGCCTTATTCGGCCCTACGACGAACGGGTCGAGGTGAATGTCGCTCACGACGAGCCACGTTTGGACGGCACGCGGCGAGCCGCTCGCAGCGACGCCCGGCGTCGCGACGGCGACCAGCACGGCGACGACGAGCGTCGCGAAAGCGCGAGGAGGCATGCAAGCATCCCTTTCTTCTCGAAAAACGCCATCTCATGTCGGGGAACGAGGCCGCGGTGTTGGGCCGGTATCTCTTAGGGCACGAACTCGGCGATGCGGCGCACGAGCTCTACGTTCGCGCTTGCGGCGAGCTAAACTACGACGTTGACGACCCGGTCGCGCGCTTTGCTACGAGCCGCCCGTGGTCGCTCGCGGCGCTCGACGGAGCGCTCGCACTCACCGATCCGGGCGCGTTGTTGCGCAAGAAGGTCCTGCTGATGGCGGCCATTCTCGAAGCGCGGCCGGAATATTGCGATCTGTTCTTGACGCGCGACCGGTCGTTTCGCGACGCGTTCGCGGTGGGCGCGGCGGTCGTCCGCGCCGGCTTTCTCGCAATCGCCGGGTTGGCGCTCTTGCGACTCGTCCGGTGACCGACTTCGATTTCATCGTCGTCGGTTCGGGTGCGACCGGCACGACGGCGGCACAAACGCTCGTCGCCGGCGGCGCCCGCGTGCTCATGCTCGACGCTGGCCGCCGCGACTCCGGCCTCTCGAAGCTCATTCCCGCGAAGAGCTTCGTGGAAATCAGGCGCACCGAGGAAGAGCAGTTCCGATATTTTCTCGGCGAGCATTTTGAAAGCGCGGCCTTTCGCAAACTCGGCGTGGGCGCGCAACTCACCCCGCCGCGGCGCTTCATCGTCGACCGCGTCGACGAACTGCTGCCGGTGCGCTCGGCGACGTTCGCACCGCTCGAAAGCCTGGCGCTGGGCGGATTGACCGGCGGCTGGGGATTGATGTGCAGCGTCTACTCCGACGCGGAACTCAATCGTGCATCGCTCCCGATCGGCGCAACGCGTGCCGCGTACCAAGTCGTCTGCGACCGAATTGGCATTTCGGGTGCCGGCGACGACGCCGGACCGTTCACCATCGACGGATTGACGAACGTCCAGCCGCCGCTTCCGCTGGATCCCACCGCCGCGCTCCTCTACACACGGTACCAACGGAGGCGTGGTGCTCTAAACGCGCACGGATATTACGTCGGGCGACCGGCGCTGGCGCTATTGAGCCGCCCGAAAGACGATCGCGACGCGACCGATTTGCGCGACATGGAGTTCTATTGCGACGAAGGCGGCGCGGCGTGGCGGGCCGCACCGGTCGTCGACGCGCTACGCACGCAGCCGAACTTCGCGTATGCCGGCGATGCGTTGGTGACGCGCTTCGACGATCGCGGCGGCGACGTCGAAGTTTTCGCGCTCGACTTGGCGGGTGGACCCGAACGGCATTACTCCTGCCGGCGCTTAGTACTGGCGTGCGGCGTTCTCGGGACCGCACACATCGTGCTGCGCTCCGTCGCCCCGCAGGCGCGCCTGCCGCTGCTCTGCAACGACTAC
>PLLA01000035.1 GCA_003140835.1 Candidatus Tumulicola scandinaviensis
TGGAGCTGACCCAGTTCCGTGGATACTTTCCTTCTTACGGAGAAAGAATCCACCATGGCAAAGCGTCGTACCTACCCCCTGGAGTTCCGGCGTAGGATCTTGGAACTGGCCCGAGCCGGCCGTAGCGTAAGTGAGCTCTCCCGCGAGTTCGAAGTCGCGCGCCAATCGATCATGAATTGGCTGAAGCAAGACGATCTCGATGCCGGAAAGCGAACCGATGGTCTGAAGACCGAAGAGCACAAAGAACTCGTGCACCTCCGCCGCGAGAATAAGCGCTTGAAAATGGAAGCGGAGATACTGTCCAAAGCCGCGGCCTGGTTCGCTCGGGAGACCAACGCGATTCCGAACAAGTCTTCGGATTCATGAAAGCGTACCAGGCCGATTATCCGATCACAATGCTCTGTCGTTGCTCGAGGTCTCGGCAAGCGGCTACTATGCATGGTGCAAGCGCCCACCGTCGGCACGCCGTCAGGCCGACGCGTTGCTTGGTGATCGCATTGAGGCGTACTATAGAAAATCTCGATGCACGTATGGTAGGCCGAACTTACATGCCGATCTCAAGGATGAAGGCATTGCTGTATCGGGAAAGCGCATCGCACGGCTGATGCGAGAGCGCGGTATTCACGGCGTTTCTCCTCGAGAAGGTACGGTAACGACCATCCGTAACCGCGATGCTCGGCCGGCACCGGATCTCGTCAAGCGGAACTTCCGCGCCGATCGACCAGATCAAGTCTGGGTCCCCGACATCACCTACATTCCGACGTGGGCCGGATTTCTGTATCTTGCCGTCGTCTTGGACGTCTTCAGCCGTCGCGTCGTCGGCTGGGCAATGGCTAATCACCTGCGCACTGAACTCGTCCTCGATGCGCTTGACATGGCGATCTTCCGACGCCGCCCCAATGGCGTTATCCACCATTCCGACCAAGGTACACAGTATACGTCGATCGCGTTTGGAAGACGTTGCAACGAGGCGGGAATCCGACCGTCGATGGGTTCGGTCGGCGACTGCTACGACAACGCGATGTGTGAAAGCTTCAATGCTACGCTCGAATGCGAGCTATTGGCGTTTCACCGATTCAAGACGCAGCGCGAGGCAGCGCCGTCGTCTTTGATTTCATCGAGGGCTGGTACAATCCGCATCGCCGGCACTCAGCGCTCGGCTATCTCTCACCCAACAACTACGAGCGGCGCATGAGTCATGCCGCCTGATGTCCAAATCGCTTCTCTCCACGAAAGCGGGTCAACTCCAGNNGGCACCGCGACGGCATGCTTGGAAATAAGCAACACTCTTTCGATGATTTTGCATCCGCTGCCCGACTATTGATTGAAAAAGGCTTTGCTAATCACAATACACTGGCGGCGTACGGCTTCTCCGCGGGCGGCCTATTGGTCGGCGTCACGGAAGTGCAGCATCCCGAGTTATTTTCGGCAGTGGCGGAGGATGCTGGAGGTGCAGATGTGTTGCGAGCCTATTCCTATGGTGGCGAGGCATACTGGGCAACAGAAGTGGGATCGCCAATCGTGAGTCCGCAACAGTTTCACTGGCTCTATAACTATGCGCCGCTTGTCGCGATTCGCAGAGGTGAATCGTACCCCGCGACCGTCGTCCTGACCTCCGAAAATGACGCGAATGTTTCGCCGGCACATGCGTACAAGTTTGCCGCCACCCTTCAATGGGCTCAAGCGAGCAATAAGCCGATACTCTTGTACGCCGCTCCTCAAATGGGTCATGAGGATGCGCAAAGCTCCGCAACAAATCTGGGCAACACGGAAGCGTTTCTGTGGGCGTATTCGAGCTCAAGCACCTAAGCTCGTTCGCGGTCGAGTCGAGTTAGCACCGACTCGCCTCGCGCCACTTCGCGGCCCGCTGGGCCGACCCGGGGGTCGCCTCTTGCCAAACTGATGGCTTGCCGAGGGCCCGGAAAAGCGCCGGGGCGCCACCCCCCGATGCTCGAATAGGACGGTCATATGGAAAATACCGGATGAAAGGCCCAACGGCTTTTGCCCTGGCCGTCTTCGTTGTTTCGTGCGCCTCTGCGACGCCGGTAATGCCGCCCAACACGGCAAGCCGCATAGACTTTTCGTGCAGTTGGGGATTGCTGTCGAACGGTGACGAGCTCAACGTTGCCTACCCCGACTCAAATGCGACGTATTGGGCCCAGACACTCCGCATGAAGCCGGGCGATTCCATCACGGTTAGGGGAAGCTTTCCAGGCGCGCGCTACTTCTCGTTTATCTCGTACGACCCCAGCGGCACTCCGTACTCAGAATCGCCCTCGCAGATGCTTCCGTGGCCACCTTCGCCGAGTCCCAGCAGTACACCGGATCTCAATTCCGAGATCTATGACGCACAGCTCGCCGCTCGAACGGGCCAGAACTACTTCATCTCGTCCCGTCCCGCGCCGCTCCCTCCGACCGGTACGTACGTCCTGCACGTAACTTCTGGGCCGCCGTCGCTGACGAGGGCCGCGAATCCCCGCAACCCACGTAGCGTAGCGGTGCTTGCCGCTCCGACGCCCGGACCGAGTTCGATCGGCGGATTGACCGGGTGGCTGCTCTATCGCGTCTACGCGCCGTATGTCGGACATCCAGGCACTTTCGGTACGCCGCAGTACTACAAATTCATTAAGGGTGGCGTTAGCCTACCGAGCATTTCGCGTATTTGGGCCCTGGGCTCGCCGCGGCCGGTGCCCACTCTGCCGCCGTGCCCATCGCGCCTGTACGAACCGTTTGTCAAGGCGCTTGCCGTCCCGCTAATCTCCGAGATCATTCGTCAGGCCCCGACGCCGGCACCGGAACCGCTCTTTCAGTACAACGGCGGAGGCGGTCTGTTTCCCAACCCCAACAACAAATACGTATACGGGACGACGACGTGGAAGAGAGGGCGCCTCATCATCATCGCCGGCCTCGCACCAACGTTCCCGAACACGAACTCGCAAGGCATCGTTCAGAAGCCGCCAACCGACGTCCGCTACTGGTCGACGTGCACGAACAAAGACATCTCGCCGGCACCGGTCGTGTTCTGTGCCGACGATCAGCACACGCACCTCTTTGGGCCATCGCCGGGCACACTGATACCGCCCGCGACCGATGAGCTCTTTCCTGGAACCTCGGGCCCGCAGACGACGCCACCGCCCGGCGCCGTGCAGTACGCGTACCTCATCTCCTCCGCAGCGGACAAACCCGCCGTTCTCGACCCAAACGTTACGTGGCTGCCGTGGTTTAAGCCGATCGACGAGCCGCCTAGCCCGGGCTCAAAGGTGCCGGGCATGCTTATCATGCGCAATATGCTGTCCATTTTCGAGTTCATCGATTCAATCCAAAACATTCCGACGTACGGCAAGTCGGCGGCAGCACAGCTTCTGGCATCGCTTAACCCGCCACAAGATCCGAAATTGGCGCGCAACCCCGTCGTCCAAGCCGTGGCGGTCATGGGCCTATACTATCCCCGCGCCATCTATTGCCGCGACACGTTGTTCGAAAAAGCCTACTCGAAGAAGCAAAGACTCGGCGAAGCGATCCACGCATGTGCTCGAGCCGCCGCGCGGGTTCGCGTGCCTCCGTAGCCAGCGGGTTGCGGAAAAAGCGCGTGAAACAAGGCCGTCTATGGAGCGGGCGGCGGGATTCGAATCCCGTGCGTGGTCGAGAACGGGCGCGGACGGATAAAAGGCCGCGTAAAATATTGGCTTTTCGCCCCGGCGTCCGGTCGTCGCTGGGCGGGAACGGTTGCCATCGACGGCAACCGTTTGGCAACCGCGTTTAGCATTGCGTCGATTGTGCGGCGCGTAATGCCTTTGGCTTGCTGCGACGACGGGAAGCCGGTCATCCGTTGTCGATCGCATGTGTCCTAGGCACACGCAATGACCGCGCACGCATCGTCTTCGCCGGTCGGCCCTGATACGACCCTAAAACGGGGAACTGTCGAGGACGTAGAACTTGCCAGCATGTTTCGTCGATCGTAATGACCACCGAATAATCGTGTCTAACACCCGTTTTTGGGCGCTGTCTAACGCGCAAAAGATCCGAGGGAACTTCGCTACTCCACTCTCGTCGCGCGGCAACTCGTCACGGCGATACCGTCCAAACCATTCAGCGTTGAAGACTTCACCGCCATCAACGACCGGGCTGCCCTGGTATTGGCTCTGAAAATGCTTTGAACCGACGTCCTGGCGGATCTCTTCGAGCGCTTCGGCGTTAAATCGGCCCGGCCATAATAGTTCCCCCTCCGCACGGCCAAACGGATCGCCTTTGCCTTCACTCAACGCTGGAATGCGAACGTAGCGCCACTGCTTGCCGCGCGCGCCGGCCATCAGCCGACCCGGCAAAACATCCTTTGACCAACGGCACTGGACAATTATGCAAAATGAATCGGGCTCAAGACGAGTAAGGAGTTTCCCACGAAACCATTGTTCCAATGAGTCGCGCTCCAGCCTCGAGCCGGGCCCGTCTTGCAAGTCATCGCAGAGCACATTTCCGCGAAACCCGGTCACAACCCCGAAACGCCTACACCGAACACTCCGCCGCCAAAATTGGTTTCCCAAAACCCCGAAGCAGTAGTGTCCGCAGATAGTTTGGACGAGCTACGATATCGATGCCGAGGCGAAGCAGCGGCCTCGAGGGGTTGAAGAGCGACCTCCGGAGCGAGGGATACAGAACGTCTGAGGCGGCCATCCTGGAAGTCCTGATTACGAGCGCCAAGCTCGGCGAGCTGAAAAAAGCACTTCGAGAAACACTAGCCTTCGATCGCCGCGGGCAGCGCCGACCGTAGCGCCAGCAGGTCGTCAAGGCTCTTGGCGTTGAGCGTTGCAATGATCTGCCTGCGGTTGGTTGTTCGTTAATAACCTGCGGCCGATCGCTCCACAAGCCGATCGTCTTGCCTAGGCTCAGCGTCACCGGGTGCGCCTCTTTGATGCAGCGAGCTAAGCCGGTGAGATCGTCCTTTCCTTGCGCGATCTTGATGCCGTCTTTAGCCGCTTCGATGTAGGCTAGAAGCCGTTCAACCAGCGCTTCGGCCGAGAGATCCTCGCGGCGACTTGCTGCCCGAGCGACGGTCGGGTAGCTCGGTGGTACCGCGCCCCTTAAGGACGCAGTATCACACGGTTGGCGATGAAGGTTCCGT
>PLLA01000050.1 GCA_003140835.1 Candidatus Tumulicola scandinaviensis
GCGGCGTCTTGGTGATGAACGTAAACGTGCGGTCTTCGAAGACGGTGATTTCGACCGGAATGATCATACCCGCCTGCGAGGCAGTCCGTTCGTTGTACTGCTTGCAGAAGTCCATGATGTTGAGCGAGTAGGGTCCCAGCGCAGGCCCGATGGGCGGCGCCGGCGTCGCCTTTCCGGCGGGGATTTGCAGGCCGATTTTGCCTACGACTTTTTTAGCCACGGTATTCTCCTTAACGATGCATCGCGAACGATGCTTCTGCCCCTCGGTAATCTCGCGGGCCGGGGTCGCGCCCGCGAGGAAACGTTGTTAGACTTTTTCCACCTGGAAGAACTCGAGTTCGACCGGCGTTTCGCGGCCGAAAATCGAAATCAGCGCGCGCAGGCGCTCCTTTTCCGGCGCGATCTCGTCGACGACTCCGGTGAAGTCGAAGAACGGGCCCGACGTAACTTTGACGCGATCGCCCTTCTTGAAGTCGATCTTGAGCTTGGGCGCCTCGATGCCCATTTGCTTGAGGATCGTCTTGACTTCTTTGTCTTGCAACGGCACCGGCTTTTCACCCGGTCCGGGACTGCCGACGAAGCCGGTCACGCCCTGAGTGTTGCGAACGACGTACCAAGACTGGTCGTCCATGATCATCTCGACGAGCACGTAGCCCGGAAATACTTTCTTGGGCGTGATCTTGCGCTTGCCGTCTTTGAACTCGACTTCGTCTTCCATCGGGACGAGCACGCGGAAGATCTTGTCCTGCATGCCCATCGAATGAATGCGGCGCTCGAGGTTCGCTTTGACTTTGTTTTCGTAGCCCGAGTAGGTATGCACGACGAACCAGTTCCGGTTGTCCTTGCGGGCGCCGGCCCGAACCGGTCCGGCTTCGTCCGGAGGCTCGGCTTCGTCTTCCGGCTCGGGGTCAGGGGGCTCGGCTACGGCGGACTCGGCTACCGCGACTTCGGGTTCCGAAGATAGGTCGACGGCGTCGGCGGCGTCGCCCATGAGCGAATCGTCGACGAGGGCTTCTTCGCGAAGTTCCTCGGCCTGCTCGGGCAACGGCTCGCGGCCGGTTTCAAACATAGTGTCCTGCATCTACCCGGTGGTGATCGGATGGATCAAGCTAAAGAGCCATCCAAAAAGTTGGTCGAGAAGAAACGTAAACAAGCCGATCCCGACGACGAGTCCGATGGTCAGAATCGTCGCGGAAATCCATTCTTCGCGCGTCGGCCACGTGACGCGCCGAAGCTCCGCGATCACGCCGCGGACAAAATCTTGTCCGACTAACCGCTGAGCTGTCTTCTTTTGCTCGTTCACCAAAGGTTCTCTCCCGAAAAACTGGCAGGGCGGACAGGACTCGAACCTGCAGCCGGCGATTTTGGAGACCGCTGCGCTACCAATTGCGCCACCGCCCTATCTTTTCGTCTCTTGCTTCGTTGGCTCGGGGCTCGTGAACCGAAGTTCACTTCGCCACCTCGCCGCCTCGCCAGAACCGAAAACGGCCTATTGCCGTCGCTCGACTACTTCGTCTCGCGGTGGGGCCGGTGACAGCGGCACCAGCGACAATACTTGCTGCGCTCAAGCCGTTCCGTCGTTTTCTGCTTGTTCTTCTGCGTATTATAGTTCCGGCGCTTGCACTCGGTGCACGCCATTACGATCATTACGCGTGTTTCTTTCTTCGCCATCAGCCTATCACAAACATGAATAAAACGGACCGCTGGTCCGTCCGACTCCCCATGCTAGCACACCGACATACCCGTTCGCAACCGTCTGCTAGCCGCTTGCTTTGCTTAGCTGAGGAAGGAGCCCAGCGGCTCCTTCCTCTTCAAGCCTGCGCCCGGCCAGAATCGAACTGGCAACCTTGGGCTTAGGAGTCCCCTGCTCTATCCAATTTGAGCTACGGGCGCGCAGTGGCTTTCCTTATTTCATGCGGGTTTGCGCCCCATCGCGATTCTTGGGGCAGCAGCCAAACTGTCGACGGTTGCCATTCGGTTGCCATCAGCAGTTGCAGGCCCATCGGGCGCGTCATTTCTGACCCGCCGCTCGGCGCGCCTGGTCAGCGGCGATCGCATCGCCAATCCCTGCGACCGCCTTCTCCTGGGCGCCGGCGACGACGTGGCCGTAGACATTCAGCGTCGTGGCTGCCGACGCGTGCCCGAGAAACGCGGCGACGGTACGCACGTCGCTGCCGGCGACAAGGGCCTGTGTAGCGCCGAAGTGGCGACACGAGTGGAGCGAGATACCCTTTTTCTTGATGCCGATCGTGCGCGCAAGGAGCGCGAACCCCTTGGAGACCGAATCGAGGTTAAGCAGACCGCCATTTCCGTCAGCGAAGACAAGACCTCGGTCCTCGTATTCGGGGCCTTTAAGGAGCTTGTCGGCCGCTTGGCTGGCACGGTGGGTCTTTAGCACGGCGATTGCGAGTGAGCTCAGGGGGATTGTGCGTTCGCGCCCACTTTTCGTGCCTTTGATAAAGAAGCCGCCCTTGCGATCCTGACCCACCGCTTGCCTCACGGTGAGCAGCCCGTGATCCAGATCCACGGCATCCCACGTAAGCGCTCCGAGTTCTCCTCTGCGCATCCCAGTCGTGACGGCCAGTACGAAGAATGAATGCAGCCGGGTTCCTTCGGCGGCGGAGAGTAGCGCCGCGACCTGTTCCACGGTAAGGGCACGCGCGGGCGATGGAGCGGCTTTAGGCGTGTCGACGATTCGTGCAACGTTACGGACAACAAGATTCATCCGCTCAGCCCACGCGAGAAGGCGGTGCAGAAACCGATGAATTCGGAGGACGGTGTTCGGTCCAAGAGGACGACCACTGCGAAATTTCTGCCGGCTCACATCATTTGGGCCTTTTCCTTTGCGCGCGTAGCAAGTAGGTTCGGTCCGCAGTCTCCCGTAGAGTTCGGCAATGTGGGCCGGCTTAAGATTTGCAATCGGTAGCGCCCCCAGACTCGGAGCCACATGCATTCGCCAATGCTCTTCGTAGCGTGCCACGGTGATCGCCGACAGCGTAGGAGCGACGCTTTTTAAAAAACGCTCTGCGACTTGTCCGAGCGTGACTTTTTTGGGGTCGAGATCGATCCCTCGATCGCGCGCCTCGAGTGCTTGCCTTTCGGCTCGCTCCGCGTCCTTGCGCGTTGCATATGTGCCCAGAGTCCGACGCTTCCGCTCGTGTTTAGTGCCGCGATCGACGTCAACAAGAACAGCCCATCGACCGGATTTTCGCCTATAAACACTCATGGATAGCCTCCCCTTTTGTTAGCATACAACGAGTGTTAGCAAGGCGTTCCTATTCGACGTTGCCCCCGAGAAACTCTCGTAGCGCCGCCTTCGTTATTAGGAGCTTTTGGCCGACTCTGACGTGCTTGATTGCGTGCCTTTTGAGCGCATCGTAGACACCGTTCCTACCAATGGGGAGAAACGCAATCAGATCGGTCGGAGTAAGAACGTCTGGCAACTCCGCAAAGCGCGCAGCCATGGAAATGCTTCTCTCGGCGGTTAGCTCTCCGCGTACAACAAGGCGACGGTTTTCGGGGGAAGTCGATCGGATCGATTGCCTGGACATATCTAACACAACTTTCTAGTGTCAAGCGCCCTCAGCGCCAGTAAACACACCAAAAGGCGGCCGCGAACGACCTGAGGAGGCTCGCATTCCTCGCACCAAGATTATCTCGCGGGCCCATTCGTATAATTATCTTTCGTGGTTACACTTTCACCCGCAATATTATGCGGGCAAAATCCCTGCGTGGGGTTTTGCTTTATCATTATCTCGCGAGGCCGCTCCCATCGTCAACAACGCGCCCGTCGTTTTGCTGACCAAATCTTCGTTGGGTCAAAATCAGGCAAGACTTCCCACAACCTGCTCATGTGCAGCACGCTTCCCTTAAACGTGTGCTAAGACGCCAGGGACCTTTTCAAGAACGTTTGTCGGACTTCAACTCGTCAAAACGGCCACTATTTGGGAGCCTAACGCGATCCGCTATTTCGGAACGTTCTGAGGCGCAAACGGCACTGATGTCGCGCCAACGGAAATCGAATCTGAACGTGGCGATGACAACTAGGTGACGACCAGTATCATCGCATAGCGAAAGGGCTTATCCGGTAAGGCTTTTCGGTGCACAGCGAGAAACTTGTTGCCATCGAGTGCCGTCGCGAATCGGCGTATACGCGCACGTCGGGCCCACAACGGGCCCACGCGCAAGGGAACTGAACATCGCACATAGCGGCTGTTGAAGCCGTTTGGCAACCGTGAGCACGCAACCCACAATGGCTCTCCAGTAAATTTCTTACTCGGACGATGCCAAGATCCATCCTTAGGCTCCGCGTCCCCTTGGGCGCCATGCCGCCTAGCGCGGCGCTCGGCAGCATCAGAGAGCGCTCCGCTCTCCTGCGTTCTGCGCACGTGAGGTTTTCTTTGCGTCTAATGGTTGAAATACACCCCATTCAAAGAAAAGCTCGCACTCCCGCCTCGGCGATGCCTGCACCGGAGGAGCGCTGATCGCGTCTGCGTGCTGCGCGCGTTACGAACGGACGAAAAAAGACGAACGCTGCGGCGATCGCTGCCACGATTCCCTTGTTAACCGGCCGGGGGTCCCCATCGCGACCCCGGCCCGCGCGATTTTCCGGTGGTCCGTCTGCGTGCTGCGCGCGTGCCGTTAATTGGTCGAAAAGACCGTTTCGGCGCCTTTCCGTTCCGTGGGGAATGCCGATCGCGCCGCCTTAGGGTACCGGCGATCGGGTCCAATGCCGAGGGGGCGGGCGGGCCCCTCCGCAGGACCCCGCACTGAGGACCCGCGGCACGTAGGGAGATAGCCGGACGCTGGTTAGATTTTGCTGACAAGGAGATGTACCGTATCGTAACGAAATTTAGAAAATGCAGAAATCCCCATCGCGTGGCCGGCCCGGATTGAGCTACGAGGAGGTGGCCGATGCCGCCAATCGTCTAGGTGTACAAGGCAAGCGGCCGTCCCTTCGCAGTATTCGCGAGCTGCTCGGCGGTGGATCGCTCGAGGTCATCCGGCGACACCTCGCGACCTGGCGATCAAGCCGTAAGGTCGCCCAAGCGAGGAGTCCGTTCGCGATCAGTCCGCAAGACGTTGCGAGCTTGGAACCCTTCGATTTTGCTGGACTTATCAATCATCTAGTTCGTCTCGAGACACAGAAGAACAACCTGGCGACTACTCCGGACACGACGCTGCGTGTCAATGATGCCGATGGCGGTGTCGATGGCATTGTCGAATGGGCCGGTGGCCTCAAGCATACGGCCCGTTTCCCTGCGCGCAAAGTTGGCTGGCAAGCGAAATCTGGACACCGCCTTGGCCCCTCCGAGTTGGTTCGCGAGATTCAACGTCGAGACGGAAGCGACTTAAAGCCCGGCGTTAAGGCACTCCTTGCTGCTGGTGGCGCTTATGTTCTGTTTTCAGCAGCCGACATGACCGCTACGCAAAAGGCCGCTGGGATACGCGCTTTGCGCGACGTCGCGCGCGACCATATCCCCAATTGCGATCCAATCATCAAGATTATTGCTGGGGAGGAAATCGCCGCATGGGCCACTGAGGATCTTTGGACTCGCACGTTTCTGATAAAAGCGGCAGGGCGCGAAAATCCGGCTCTTTTGTCGACCTTCGAGGAATGGGAGCAGCATCCCAGACTGAGAAATCATTACGTGTGGAATGACCTTGCCCTCAAAACCTCCGAAGCGATACGCATTCAACTGGAAAACAGAGGAACAACCTATCGCCTTGACGGTGCTCCTGGGCTGGGGAAGACCCGCCTCGTCCTAGAGGCGGTCAGGCCGGTGGCAAATGCGGGTTTTGGCGTCGTGTATTTCAACGCTCGATATCCTGGCACGGAGCTGGATCTTCTTCGAGCGTTTCCTACATGGAGGCGGTCTAAGACCACTGGCACCATTGTAGTAGATGATTGTAGTTTGGTGCTTCACCAAGAGATCGCACAGGCGGTCGCCGGAACTGAAATGTCAGTAGTCACCATAGACTATCGGCGCGACTCAGGTGCAAACGTTACCCTGAGGCCCGTAGCCGATGATGCCATAGAGCAAATCGTTCGCGCGCACACCGCCTTCCCACCGGGAGGACGCGCCAATGCAGATGTGGCGCGTATTATCAAATATGCGCAAGGCTGGCCGCTCATGGCGATTCTGATCCTCGAAGCTATCATCAATCGAAAGGCACATATAGCGGATCTCGATGACGATCAGCTTACTGCCCGGCTAATTGAGAACCCTAATGATCCCGATTCGTCAGCCGTGTTGCGTGTTCTCGCGCTCTTCGACCACGTCGGGTATCGTGACGATGTCGTTAACGAATGGGAATTGCTTCGTGAACTTTTTCTTCCGGAAATGTCACGGAGCCGGTTTTACAAGATCGTCAAATTCTATGAGCGCAAAGGTTTGATTGTTAGCATAGGTCGTTATTGGCGAGTAACGCCGCCGCCGTTAGCGATCCGCCTCACGCGCGAGTGGCTCGATGATGCTCCGCCCGAATCGCAGGAGGCGCTTTTCCAGCAACTTCCACCACCTCTTCTGGAGTCATTTGCCCGTCGGTTTAACGATATCAGCACAAGCACGGCAGAAGAGCTGGCCGACCGGCTCTTAAGCCCCCAGGGACAGTTCGGCTCGCTAAAGGGCATTCTTGGTTCCCCGCGCGTGCAAGTTCTTAATGCTCTTGCGGAGGTCAATCCGTCCTCGGCTATAGCCACTCTTCGCCGGGTGATCCTTCCATTAAGCGATGAAAGCTTACGCGAGATCAACGAAGTGCAAGGCAGGCAGATCCTTGTCTTCGCTTTGGAGTGTATAGCCTTCCACCGTAAACACTTCAGCGATGGTGCGCGCGTCCTCGTTGCGCTTGCGCGAAACGAGAATGCAACGAATAGCAACAACGCTACGGGTACACTAATAAAACTTTTTGGCCTCGTAGGCTCGCAAACGGAAGCGCCGCCCGAGGATCGGCTGCAAATATTGGCTGAAATATCATCTCGGGATGACGCGCCCTCTCGCGACCTTCTCGTCGGCATCTTGCGTCGCATTCTATCGCGAGACACAAGTTACGTACGACTCGGTCCTGAATCTCAGGGCGGGCGAGCACCTTTAACGGAATGGAAGCCTACGACCCTGACGGACATCTTCAGCTATTGCGCTTTGGCCATCGACCTTGCGCTTTCGCTTTCGCAACGTGATGAGGATGGACGTACACGCGCAAAAAGCATCATAGCGGACGCAATTCCTATTCTGGCTAGATATGGAATGTGGGAAGATCTTGATCGCGCGGTGCGAGCGCTTTCAAATGGAGCGTGGCCCAAAGCGGTCGAGGCTATGATGTGGACACTTCAGCACGGCTTGAAGGAGGCCGACACGAGCGAGCGTGCACGAGTGGAGGACCTCCTAAGAATCCTTAGTCCTGCCGATATTGAGGAACGCATTAAACTATTTGTTAGCGACCCGCCACACAATCTGGAGCAGCGTAATGGCGAAATCGTGAATGTGGCGCTCGAAAAGGTCGAGGAATTTGCTGCCGAAACGATAGAGTCAGGCTCGATCCGCCAAGTTCTTGACACTGTTAGTACGGGGTTGTCGCACCGGTTGCCGCACGGGTACGGCCAGGCCGTAGCGAAGATGTCGACAGATCTGGAGGGTTTGGCACAGGATGCACTTGCGGCGTTCGCCGAGGCTAGAGAACCAAGAAACGACTTGGCTCTAATGAGCGTTGTTGGTACCATTGGGGAAAGGCGACCTGAGCTTCGTCAAGCAATTTTGGGCCAGGTAGCGTTAGACGAGCGTCTCCTACCTGCTCTTCCCGCCCTGACAGTATGGCCGGCGCCAAGTACCGCAGATGCGGAGCGTCTTGTTACTGCTTATGCGGATAACCGCCTTACATCTCCGCCGCGGCACAACATCCTATACGGTAAGGCGTTCGCCAATGTTGGCGAACCAGCTGTACGCGCACTTGCAGATTTGTTTACGGATCGTGGATGGTACGCCAGCGCCATACAGTTATTAACATTTGGTGTTGAAAATTCGGAAACCTTTGATGACGGTTTTGCCAAAATCATCCTAGCGTCGAACTTCATTGTGACACCAATGGAAGATATTCATGAGTGGAGTCTTCTAGAAGTTGCTAAACGACTTGTTAAAGCGGGCAACGACGAGTTCACGATAGCGATCGCTAAGCAGATGATCGACCTATCCTTATCGAACGCCGGCTTCGGCGCCAGGCGCCGAGTGGCGGACCTGTGGCCTGGCCTAATCGTCCGAGACGACGTGTGGCGAAAACTGCGTCACCGCTACGGCGACCTTGACCGACGGCGCCGATTGAAGTTGCTGTTGGGCCTTCAGTATCTGCCGGCCGGGTCGGTGGAACATCGTTCCGCACTCGAGGAGGTGCCTGTTCAGCAGTTGCTGCAGTTCGCGGCAGAGTTCGTGGATGAAGTTCCGTGGTTTTTGACGGAAAACTGTGAGATGTTCGCACGTGAGGGCGGAGCGGTTCCAGAGCCATTGGGTGAGAGCGGGCTCGAGCCTACGCCGTTGATGATTGAGCTTTTACAGCGGTTTGGCGACCGAGACGACGTGCTAAGAGGCTTAACAAGCAGTCTGCATAGCTTCATGAGCGTTGGACATCGAGCCATTTACTACGAACGACGTGCGAGGGTTGTCGATGAAATTCCGACCTTTGGGAGTGTAAAGATTGCCGCGTGGAAGGAAGAACTGCGCGCAGATCTGGATCATGCACGGCGCCGCGCACAGGCTCACGATGAAGAGTTCGATGGCGGGATCTTCTGATTTTAGCGAAATCCGATGCTGAAGTTCAAATGCTTCTATCGCGTTAGGCCGCTTCGCTGAACCACCATGGCTATTTCACCGGTAGCCTGCACCGTGAAGAATCGCCAATTACGGCGAGATTCGGAAGACCGTCTCGTCGCCGTATCCCCAAGGCCCGAGATGCCATAGAACGGCGTCGTCGTACGCAAGCAAGTAGTTTTGGCTTGCGCCATCCGGAGTATCCGTGAATCTGTGCAGCCTCAGCGGGCAGTTGAAAAT
>PLLA01000065.1 GCA_003140835.1 Candidatus Tumulicola scandinaviensis
CACACGCGAATGGACGCGCCCACGCGCGCTAACTTCGCATCCTCAGCGGTCATTCCTCACGCATTCCACAAAACGGCGATCTCCGAGCAGGTGACCTCGTTGTTGCGCCTCGGGCTGGGCAGTACGCCAGAACTTCTACCGGCCTGGGCCTGGGATATGATTCGCACCTTTGGCTCGGCGTTCTCGCCTGACATGAAGCGAGATCTTCTATTGGAGGGCACGAGCGTCTTTCGAAAGTCATGGGTTCCCTGTAATGCACCGCATTTGGAGTCTTGACGCCGCCCACATTTCTGTGACGGGAGCCCTGAGTTATGCCGCGGCTTAAGAAATGGGCTCAAAGCCGGTCAACGCTGCGATTTCTTGGATTATTGATGATGCGTTTTTATGTTGCGTTTATGTTGTAGAACGGATGGGAAGACTGGCTGACGCGTATGATGTCCTGGAGCTTCACCGGTCATTCGCCTAAAAGAAGTGGCGTTGAACGCATCCCTAAGGAAGCAAGACGAGCAATGCGACTGGAGATGCCCGCGTACAGTCTCTACGCATCTCAGACCTTCCATTCGAGCGCGCTGGCGCGGCCGGAGGACTCCCCAGCCAAGCGATGCACGGTACGGCCTCGTAAGGCCGCTATTCATTCCGGGTCCGTCCCGTAAGATTTGCCAAAAATCGGTCTAACCAGTTCCTGAGCCTCCAGACGCGACTGGAGTTAACCGTGGTTATAAACGTCGCCATTCGTTGGCTTTCAAATTGCGCTGCCGTATACGACTCCTGGGAGTCTATGAGGCGGCGCTCAATTTCGGTGAGGTTGCGTCGCAGCGCCTCATTCGACTGGCGTTCCTCCGAAAGTTTGTCTTCGACGAGCGCCTCTTGCCTAAGTGCACTATTGATCTGATCTTCGAGCTGCGCGGTTAGTTGGAGAGAGTTGGCGAATTCCTCGTCGCGCTGCTTCGCATACCGGGACGCTTCCGTCAAGTCGACTTCCAGCCGCTCCGCCTTTTCGCGAACCTTTAAAATCTCTTCTTGAAGCGCGTGCCTTCTCAGAGTAGCGTCTGCGAGATCGTATTCGAGCTGCTTCACTTGATGCGAGGCTTCGGAAAGATCCGTTGACAACTGTATAGCGTGTTCGCCGATCTTGCGGGCGTCTTCCCGAAGTGCACGTTCCAGTGTGGCGGACTCTTTTTCTAGTTGTTCTGTGCGTTGGCGCGCCTTCGAAAGGTCGTCTTCGAGCTCGCATTCCCTTACGGTAGCTTTCGCGAGCCGGTCTTCGAGGTTTTCGGCGTGCTGAGAAGCTTTGGCGAGATCCGCTTCCAAGCGTCGTGCACGTTCGCCGACGCTCGAGGCGTGCTCCGTAACTTTTGAGACGTGCGCACGAAGTGTTTGCTCTTTCGCGGTCGCTCCGGCGAGGCTCGCTTCGAGCCGTTTGGTTCGCTGAACCAGCTCCATCAGTTGAGGCTCCAGCAGCCCCACTTGCCTTTCCGATTTGATGGCCCTGACGCGGAGCGCCGCCAGCTCGCGACCTTGCGCTTCCAGCGCAACAATCTCCGCCGATTGTGACTCGGCGTGCTCGCTCGCGCTCTGTAGTTCGGCACGTGTTAGGTCGAGCGCTTGGCTGAGCTCGGTGATGGTTCCGTCGGCGTCGCGCTGTCGTATTTCAAACTCCTCATTGGCCCGGTAGATCGCACTTTGGAGGTTTTGCAATTCACTCGCCTGCATGCGAATGCGAGTCGCCTGTGCGCCGGCGTGCGCCTCGCTCTGCTGCAACTGCGCCTTTGCTTCATCGAGCCGCGCCCGGAGCGTGCCGCGAGCTTTCTCTAACTCGGTGATGCGAGCGTACATGAGAGCGGCATGGGACTTTAGCTCCGCGAGCGACACGGTCCGCTCGGCCAAAGTTTTCCGAGCGCTCAGAAATAGTAGCTTTGTAAGGGCCTCGGTGGATTGGAGGTTGGCTATATGCATCGCACGTTGCTCGAGGGCGACGCATGCCTGATCCAGTTGCGCCTGGAGGACCCAACGTGATCCTTCGAGCTTCTGGATCACCGAACCGCGTCGCGCGAGCGTCGCATGTGCGCTCTCAAGCCGAATTCGATTCGCCGCTTGCGCCGCTTGCAACTCGTCGATCTGTGCCGAACGCTGCTGGAGGTCCGTTCGCGCTTTACGAAGCTCCGTCTGCACAGATGCGTCGACAACTTGAAGTCTCGAGAGCGTCTCAGAACGTTGCTCGAGCGCGGTGGTGGCTTCGTCGAGGAGCAACCGGGACGCTTCTTTATCTTCCCCGAGCTTTGCGATATGCAGTGCGCGGCGTTGGAGCTGGGCGCGCAGTGAGTCGAGTTTTGCTTGCGCGTTCGCGAGCTCTACCTCGGATAGGGCCCGAGCGCTGTCGAGTTCGGCCTCGAGCTCCGTGATGCGCGCGACCAAATCGTCGTGCTGGGATTCGAGCCCCTCAACTCGGGTCGAGCGTGCCTCGACGATCTCCTCAAGCTCCGTGATTCGCGCGATCAAATCGCCGCGCTGGGATTCGAGCCCCTCGACTTGGGTCGAACGTGCCTCGGCGATCTCCTCGAGCTCCATGATTCGCGCGACCAAATCGCCGCGCTGGGATTCGAGCCCCTCGACTTGGGTCGAACGTGCCTCGGCGATCTCCTCGAGCTCCGTGATGCGCGCGATTAAGTCGCCGCGCTGAGACTCCAGTTCCGCGATCGAGACCACGCCCCGCTCCTCCGCACCCTTGCTCTTCGCAAGCTGGGCGAGCGCCTCGTCAAGTCTTCGCTGAAGATTCTCGGCCTCCATCTGCACTCGCCGAGCGGCGGCGGCACTGTGCGCTGCCTGCCGGCGCGTGCCATCGAGTTCCGTCCGCAGCCCGTCGATTTTCTCGAATGTATCGGCCGGCCCGTGAGAAGGCGCACTGGTAGCCTCAAGCTCGATGATGCGCGCCGCCATCAGTTCGACCCGCGATTTCAGCTCGGCAATGGATACCGTCGCCGTTTCCGCTCTGTTCTCGGCAGCCAGTTGACGGGCGTTAGCTTCTACGAGTCGGTTCTCGACGATCATTTCTGTACTCCCAGCGGCTTCCAGGGGGATGGCTTTGACGACGAATTGGAGCGTCTGAGCATCCGGGCCGGCTTCGATTTCTAGGATTGCCGCCTCGGAGAAGTTGCTTCGTTCCACGTGTGGGAGCAATTCCGACGGCTCAAAGATGGCATGCGCGACGCGCTCGACCGTCTCGATCTCGTAGCCCGCGCGAAGGAAGAGTTTGTAGCTGTCTTCAAGCGTAAATCCACCGGTGCGGTTGCCCGGCGAGAGTCGAATTGCGCCGTGATCGGCGTTGGGCAGCAGACCGACGGCACATCCGTCCGTGCGAAGCAACGCGCGGGCGCCGACGAGAATGCGCCGCAGCTTGCGCAACGGTCGAGTCGCGTCGAAGACGACGGCATCGAACTCGAGTCCGGGGAAGAGTTCCGTCAACGCGACCGTATCGAGGTCGGCGATCTCGACGGTCGAAGCGTATACGCGGGCTTCATCGCCGTTCACGCCGACCGGCAAGGCGAAGGCGAGCGTGCATCCGCGCGCCTCGAGAAGCTGCGGCAACGACGTCCCCGTAGCGCCTATGATTAAGACGTGGTTGGCGTCGGCGAGCAGGCGAACGGCTCTAGAGGCGGCCGAGTTGGTTTCAGCGTGCTCTTCGGCATGCGGGAGCGACTCGCCACCAATGGAAGAATTCTGAGATCCAAAGGATTTCAAGATTTTCACTTGACGCTCCATTTCACCCTGAGAAGCAACCTTCGCAAACCCGCCGCGGCCGCCCTCCGCGCCGGTCTGCTAAAGAAAAATTCTTCTTATGGCTTGCAGCGGCCGGTGAATTTCTTGCCGGCCATAACCTGATCGTCGCTGCCGAGTTCGAGCACGTTCTCATCGGTCGTCGACACGAGACAGGCGTTACCGCCGCTGATTTTCATAATGAAATCGTCGCCGTTGCGGTGATAGTAACCGTCGGGCCAAGGGCAAGGCGGATCGAACGGCTTGCCGCTGAGAAAATCGACCTTGTCGCTGACGACGTGAACGCTTTTGTGGGTTCCGCCCAATGCTTTAAGGTGGCTCTCAGAAAGAACCGCGCATATCTTTCCATCGAGGACGCGGTAGACGGTCGGCTGGTCCACGTTGCGATAGAAGCCGTTATCAAGTGCCGAGCCCGAGGTAATGTCGGTGGTGTCGGAAACTCCGGCCGCCGCGCTACCGGCGCTCACACTCGCTAATGCGAGCGCCAACACGAGCGTGCACGAGCGGACGAAGCTATTCATCGTCCGGTGGTGTTGGATCCGCCGGCTGATGGATGAAATACTGCGCGTTCAAAGGCGCGTTGATGGGCTTGAACTTATGCGGGGGCGCGCTGAAGTCGAAGGGATCGAGGATACTCGTCGCGCGCGCGTCGGTATGCCCGAGCGATTTAAGGTTGAACGCCTCCTCGACGAATTTGAGCAGGCTTCCATATTCGTACTGCGTGTGCGAAACGTAATGCTCTTTAGCGTACGGTGAGATCACGATGCACGGTACGCGGAAACCTAGGCCTATGTAGTCGAGCTGCGGCGGCGGCACGTTGTCGTACCATCCACCCCAGTCGTCCCACAGCACGAAGATCGCGGTGTCGCTCCAATAGCTACTCTTACCGATGGCGTTAACGATCGACGACACCCACGCGGGGCCGCCGGTATTGCCGACGTCGTGATCGGAGTTGGGTGATTTCGGGATCACCCATGACATCTGCGCCAGTTTGCCGTCGGCTATATCGCTGAGGACCGTCGTTTCCGGCGAGATGACGTGCGCTTTCCAGGCCGGCCCGTCGTACACGGCTTTGATCGCGCGAAACTCCGACCATACGCCCCCGCCGAAGTCCTCGGTAATGGATGGCGCGTAGTACTTCCACGATATCTTGGCGTTGCCGAGCGAGCTCGCCATCGTCGAAAACTGGGTGAAGCACGGGAACGGTCCCCACGGCGCCGGGTTTGAGGGCGGGTATCCCGACCAATGATGCTGCGGGTCGAGGATTTGGGTCTGCGTCCCGCTGGGCGAATCGCAGCCCCATGGTGTGCGGTTCGGAACCGTTACCGCCTCGTTGCTGCTGATGGCCGTGGTCCCGGCGATCAAATCAAGGTGGGCGGAGAAACTGCCGCCCCATGCCGTCGGAAACATATGATCGACCAGCGTGTAGTAGTTGGCCATATCCCAGTACGGCTGGATCAGCGAGTGCTTGAGGTACGCGTAAGATGCGTGTCCCGAGGGGTCGTTCGGCGGCTTGTCGAAAGGCACGATGTTAAACTGGTCCATCTTGCCTTTATCGTAGGCTTTGAACGTCCACTCGACGCCGTGATAAATGGTGGGCGCGTTCCAGTCGATCTGGGTCAGGTTAATTTTCGTAACCTTGTTGTTCGATTTTTCGTATCCGTACAAAGGCGCGTCGGCGCCCTTGAAACCGGCAAAGATGTTTTCGAAGCTTCGGTTTTCTTGGACGATAAAAACGACGTGCTTGATATATTTCGAAACCGGAACGGCCGGCATGCCGTCCTGCATAGCGGCGCCGCTTCCCGTCAGCGAGGGTACGCTGTTTCGCGAGCCGGGCATCGAACAGCCGGACGTTAGAGTAAAGACGAGGGCACATGCGAGAACGCCCATCCGTTGAGTACAAACCCGCTTCACCGGTGAGACCCTCCCAAGATGCGTCTAGAGCACGATTCTTTCGGGGGGCCTTAGGCCGCTCTCCTACCCCTCGCGGCGACGCAACCAAGCGCGCACGTCGCCGATCGTTCCGCGCAAACCGGCCCCAAACGTGAGATAGCGATTCCCGGCAAATCCGACGACGGCACTGGGCGGAATCGACAGCGCCTTCGCCAGCAGCGGCGTCAGATGGAAAACGTGCGTGCCGGCTTCGACGAACAGCAACGCGACGAGCCAGTTGATCACGGTGACGGCCACGTACATTCCGGCCTGAACGGCCGCCGCCCGCTCGAAAGCGCGGAACGTCCAGTGGCGGTTAAGGTAAAACTGAACTGCCGTGGCAAGCCAATAGGCCAGCGTGACCGCGGCCGGCGGCCGCACCTGCAAGCGCAGCAGCGCCCAAAAGAGACCGAAGTCAATCAATGTCCCGATGATGCCGACGACGACGTACGCCGCGAACTGGCGAGAAATGGTGCCTTTAGCCGCCGGCCTCACGGCACGGTCCGTTGGGGCAGGAAGCGATGCCGCAGAATTCGCATATTGCCAAACACAAGTTTCGTTGACCGAAGGGGTAGACATGCGTCCCAAGAGCATCGCCGCAGTCATCTGTCTGGCATTGTTCGTTGTGGGCTGCTCGGCGGGCCGCGCACCCGGAGGCTTGCAAGGACCCGCCGGAAACGTGGTTCCGGTGCCGCAGCACGTGGAGCGCGCCGCGGTTGACGGTCTTCCGATCGGCCACTACATCAAGCACGTCGTCGTCATCATTCAGGAAAACCGGAGCTTCGAGAACATCTTCGCGGGCTTTCCGAATGCCGACGCGCCGATGTACGGATACTTGCACGACGGAACCAAGATCGATCTCCACTCCCAGAACTTCAAGGGCAACGATTTGCCGCACGGTTACGCGGCGGCGATCTGGGACTATAACGGCGGCGCCATGAACGCATTCGATACGGCCGTTGAAAAATGGCCCCGGCCACATGAGAAACCGACGTATCCGTATGCGTACATCGATCGCCAGGACTCGGCACCGTACTGGACGATGGCGAAGCAGTACGTGCTCGCCGACGAGATGTTCCCGACGGAATGGGGACCGAGCTTCACGGCGCACATCGACCTCATCGCCGCCACGACCTTTTTGAACGACGCGAAAACGCTCGCCCTCGTCGACACGCCGTCGGTCGGACCGTGGGGCTGCGACTCCCCGCCCGGAGCCACGACGCCGACGCTCGACTCGCAACTGCACCGCGTGCTGAAAGGGCCGTTCCCCTGCTTTACCCGCTTCGCGACCTTAGCGCAACCGCTCGATGCCAAGGGCGTTTCCTGGCGATACTACGCACCGATCGTCCACGGACCCGGCGGAATTTACTCGGCGTTCGATGCGATCAAGCAAGTTCGTGACGGCCCTGATTGGAGCCGGAACGTTATCAGCCCTCAGACGCAGATCCTCAAAGATGCCGCCAAGTCGGGCGGTCTCGCGTCGGTGACCTGGGTCGTTCCCACCGGAATCGATTCGGATCACGCGGGCAGCAACAGCGATACCGGTCCGTCGTGGGTATCGGCGGTCGTCAACACGATCGGCAAGAGCCCGTCCTGGTCGTCTACAGCGATCATCGTGCTCTGGGACGACTGGGGAGGCTGGTACGACAACGTCCCGCCGCCGCAGTTGGATTACCTGGGCTTGGGCGAGCGCGTCCCCGCGATGGTCATTTCACCGTACGCCAAATCGGGCTACGTGTCGCATACGCAGTATGAATTTGGAAGCATCCTGAAGTTCACGGAGTCGGTATTCAACTTGCCGTCGCTCGGCTTCAGCGACGCGCGTGCATCGGGTCTGTCCGATGCCTTTGACTTTAGCCAAAAGCCGCGCGCGTTCAAGCAAATTCCGTGCAAGTACCCGCCCAGCCACTTCATGCTGCGTCCGCCGACGTTCCTACCCCCGGACGACGATTAACCCTGCATTGCGCCGCTAAGGCGCTCGCTGATGCGCCGCGTCCGCTCGCGGAAATCGTCGTAGCCTACTCCGAACATTCGCTCGTACAGCAACTCGCCGGGATGCGGCCGTTCGTGCAGGCGCGCGAGATCGAACCGCACGACCGACTCGCGGTGCACGATTGCGCGCTCGTACAAGGCTCCCGGAAAGAGTCCTAGCCACGTGCGCCACTGTGATCGATAGTGCCGGCACAGCCACGCCGTCGACCACCGCGTCCACAACGGCATGGTGGCGCGGCGCGCCGCCTCCTCGCTCGGGAGTTGACGCATGGTCGCAAAGAACGGACGCCGACAGCGGTAAGCGTTATAGAGCGAAAAATGCCACGCTTCCGGTACGACCGCATGATTGGACGCGACGACGGCGGCGATCAAATGGGCCGCGTCGTGATCGGGGTGGCCGCCTTCGTAGGACGGTGCGTAAACGCGGTGCGGCGGGAACGGCGCGCGTTCGATCCAGCGCTCGACGGCATCCGCGGCTTCCAACGATCGAGCCGCTAGTTCTCCATCGGCAATGCGCCCGCGATCGGCTTGCAGCATGACGATGCTTTCGTCGCCGACGCCCAGCGAACGCAGGACGGTGCGGGTTTCCGCGTCGCGTAACGCTGCGCTTACGCGGCTACCGCCGTCCGTCAGGTAGACGCACGCGACCGCAATCCCATCCGCGAGGTCTTCCAGAATCCACGGTATCGCCGCGTATTCGTCGTCTTGGTGCGCGAAGATAAAGAGCGCGCGAGCAACCGGCGGTTCAGTGGTCGAAGACGATTTCGTCAATGCGAGGGCCGACGTCGCGTACGTCGCCGCTGATTCCAAGGTCGCTGTGGTTCACAGTCGCCGAGGACGTAACGCGAACGTTCGTCGACTGCCCCTTGGCAAGGCGCCGGTCGCAACGTAATGCGATTTTCCCGGCCGAGGCTGCGGCCCACGCGGCGACTTTTCCGTCAACCTCGACCGTGACTTCGCTCCACGCGGGCATTCCGGCCGGAATGGTCGCGTTCACGACCCAGCTGCGGATGTCGCGCAAGGGCTCGATGGTAAACTCGAGGGCACCGTCCGTCCAGCCATCTTCGTAGGCGCCTTTGACTTTGCCGACCTGGCGAACGTAGCCTACGAGCGGCAGGCGCAACAGGGGAAGCATTCCGGCGAGGCGCGCTCGGTAAAACTCGGCCATCGCGCTCGCCGTCTCTGCGCCGCCGGCGCCGTTGCCGGCGATGGCGTCGGCGACCGGCGCACCGCTGACTGCACGGCTATACGCCCGGATCACATCCATGCGCTCGCCGAAGGCGGCGACTCGACCCTTGTCGAGCCACAGCGCCACATCGCACATGGTCGCTACGGTAGAAGTGTCGTGAGTGGCCAAGATCAACGTCTTGCCGCGAGCTTTGAAGTCGTCGAGCCAGGCCGTGCACTTTGCGGCGAAGTGTTCGTCTCCCACCGCGAACACTTCGTCGATCAAGAGAATTTCGGGATCCACGCGAATGGCGGCCGCGAACGCGAGCCGCATCGCCATGCCCGTCGAATACGTCCGGAGCGGAGCGTCGATGAACTCTTGGAGCTCCGAGAACTCGATCACGTCGTCGAGCTGGCTTCGCGCCTCCTCACGGCTTAGCCCGAGGGTCAAAAGCTCGATGAGCGCATTTTCGCGGCCGGTGGAGTCCGGGTAAAAGCCGATACCGAGCGACAAAAGCGGGGCGACGCTGCCCTGGACCTGCATTTGCCCCGAGTCGGGTTTTGAGACCCCGGACAGAATGCGCAGCAGCGTCGTTTTGCCCGACCCGTTTTCGCCGATCACGCCGAGTGTCTGACCGCGCTCGATCGTAAAAGAAACATCCTTCAGCGCGTCGACGACGCCGTAGTGGCCCTCGAAGCGGACGCGCTGGAGGACAGCGTCCTTCAGCGTCGGCGGCCTGCCGGTCGCGTGAAAGCGGAAGCGCTTTGAAAGTCCGACGGATTCGACCGCATTTTTCGTCAAGGTGGAGATCATTGCACTAATATTCGGTGCACGATGATAGGAGGTCCCCCCGGCGTCCAGGTAAGCATCATTTTGTGACGCAACCCAGTATCTACGCCGAGCTTTCGGAGCGGCTGAGCGAGGAACGACAACGCCTCGACGACCTGAGGGCCGACTACGACTGGATTATGCGCAGCCGGTTTCACGGGCTTCGCATGCTGTGGTTTTCGTTGAAACAGGTGCTCGGCATCGCGTCGCCGGCCGACGTTTTCGCCACCTGGTCGTCTGGCATGGAGGAACGCCCGGTCGCCGGCCATTCGTCGAGCGGCGGTGGAACCGGCGGGTTGCGTTACGCGGAAACCGCCCTCGTAACCGCATGGAACGAGCGCGTAGCGGCGCGCGCCATGGCCGATCCGCCGGTGGTTAGCGTCGTCATTCCGGTCTACAATCATCGCGACGTCACCGCGCGCTGTCTCCAATCTATTGCGGAATCGTGGTTTGAAACGTTGGACGTTCAGTTCGTCGTGGTCGACGACGGATCGTTCGACGGCACCGCCGACGTCGTTACGGCGCTGTCGGGCGTGGACTATATCCGAAGCGGGAAGAACGAAGGGTTCGTGCGCGCGTGCAACCGCGGCGCCGCGATCGCGCGCGGTAAGTACGCGTGTTTTCTCAACAACGACACGACCGTCCGCGGCGGCTGGCTGGAACACCTCGTGAAGACGGCCGAAGCGGATCCCAACGTCGGCGTCGTTGGGTCGAAGCTCATTTATCCGGACGGCCGCCTTCAGGAAGCCGGCAACATTCTTTGGCGCGATGCAACCGGATGGAACGTTGGCCACTCCGAAAATCCGGACGATCCCCGGTACAACTTCCTGCGCGACGCCGATTACGTGTCGGGAGCGGCGCTCTTGGTTCGGCGCGAGTTGTTCGAGCGTCTCGGCGGTTTTTCCGACGCTTACCGGCCGGCATACTATGAGGATGCGGACTTGTGTTTGGGGGTGCGATCGCTCGGATATCGCGTCGTCTACCAGCCGCGTTCCGAAGTCGTGCATTACGAAGGCGTAACGTCGGGTGACGAACGCTCCGGCGTCAAGCGCTTCCAAGAAATCAACCGGCCGAAATTCCGCGAGAAGTGGGCGGCCGAACTCGGTACGCATCGTGAAAACAGCCACGCCAACGTAGTGCCCGCGTGGCGGCGCGGTAAGCCGGGCAAAACTATCCTGATCGTCGATTCGTACGTCCCGCTCTACGATCACGAGGCGGGGTCGCAGCGCATGCTGCACATCGTCAAGATGCTGCGCGGTGCCGGATACTCCGTGGTCTTTCTCCCCGACAACTACGCGCCGCTGCAACCCTACACCAACGAGCTACAGCAGCTCGGCGTGGAAGTGCTCCATCACATCGACGGCGGCCGGACGCTGCACGAATCGCTTGCCGACGTGCTTCCGCTGGTCGACATCGCTTGGATCAGCCGCCCGGATCTGTTTCAAAAATACGCGCCGCTGGTGCGCGCGGCCCCCGGCGTTCGGATCGTCTACGATACCGTCGATCTCAGCCACGTGCGCCGGCGCCGGCAAGCCGAGCTAACGGGTGAGAGCGATTTGGCTTGGCGCGAGATACTCGACGTCGAGTCGGATTGCGCGCGGAGCGCCGACGTTACGGTCGTCGTCACCACCGACGAAAAACGCGTACTCGAGGACCTCGGCTTTGGGAACGTCTACGTCGTTCCCACGATTCACGACATGGTCGTGAGCGAAGAGCGACGGTTTGCGGATACCTCCGGTCTGCTCTTCATTGCGAACTACAACCATCCACCCAACGTCGATGCGGTCGCGTGGTTGTGCGAAGCGGTCATGCCTATCGTGTGGCAAGACATTCCGAACGTCACCGTCACGCTCGTCGGCAGCAATCCATCTCAATCCGTCCTCGCGCTGAAATCGGAGCGCGTGCGCGTGACCGGATACGTCCGCGACGTGTCGCCGTACTTCTTGCGGAGTCGGATCTTCGTCGCGCCCTTGCGCTTCGGCGCGGGAATGAAAGGCAAGATTGGGCATGCCTTGTCGTACGCGCTCCCGGTGGTGACCACGCCGGTCGGCGCCGAAGGCCTTGGCTTGCGCCACGATGAGAACGCCGTGCTCGCCGAAGCCGAAGCGGCGAGCTTTGCAAAGGCAATCGTTTCGCTCTACGGCGACGAGGCTCGTTGGAAACGCATCGCCGGCGCGGCCGCGGCGACGCTGCAGCCGTTTTCGTCGCAGACGGTCGCCGTGCAGCTCGGAGCGCTGCTCGAACGGCTGTCGTTGATGCAGCGCACCTAGAGGGCGTTCAGTACGTCGTCGAGCCGGCGTTCGACCGCGCTCGGTGCGAACCGCTCGGCGATCGAGCGCCCCGCCGTGGAGAGTGCGTTCCACAAAGCCGAGTCCTCGTGGAGGTGTACGATGCGTGCGGCCAATCGCTCGGGCGACGCGTCGATCGCATCGTAGCCGGCCGCATCGAAGATGCCTTCGGCTCCGATCGGCGTGGTGACGACCGGGATGCCGTGCGCGAGCGCGTACACGATCTTCCCCTTCATTCCCGCGCCGAAGCGAATCGGTGCGGCGAAGACGCGCGCATGCGCCAGCAACTCGCCGGCGTCGGCGACGTATCCGGTTACCGTCACGTTCGGCCCCGCGAGCGCACGCACCGTGCGCGTTGGGTCGGCGCCCGCGAGCGTGAGATGCGCCCCGGGCAGGCGCTCCCACACGAGCGGCATGATCGCCGCCCAGAGCCATTGAGCGGCGTCGACGTTTGGGGCGTGCGCGTAGTTTCCGAGAAACACGATGCCTTGCCGGGATTCCCATCCGGGCGGTGCTCCGGAAGGGGCTGGTTCGATCACCGGAATTTCGTACACGCCGGTAATGCCTTCCGCTCGAAGCTGCTCGCGCTCGGGGGCACCGGTCGTGACTGTCACATCGGCATTGCGCGCGGATAGCAGCTCTCGCTGCCGCATCGATTGCCAGCCGGTCCGTTTGCCGCTGATCTCCTGTTCGCGGCGAAGACGCACGTAGTGCAGGTCGACCGTGTCGAACGCGATCTTTGCGTCGAAATGCCGGCGAAACGCCGGAAGAACGCGCTCGGCCACGCCCTGCCGGCTAAGCCACGCCGCGTCGATGGCGACGTCGAGCCGTTTCAACGCGCCCACCGCGCCCGCGCCGAATCCGCAGATAACCTCGGTGCCCGCATCGCGCAGGGCGCCGGCGTAAGGCTCGTAGTCGTTGCGGTCGATGCTCCCAAAAATGACGTGCCATCCGCGCTTGCGCAAGAGCTCGATCAGGAAGAATGTGCGGCGCGATCCGGCGTCGCGGTCGGTAAACGGAACGTGCTCGTCGACGACGACGACGGTGCGAGTGCCCATGAGCCGGCGCGCGGCCCGTTCGATCCGATCCGGATCTGGGTCGAAGTGGTCGCGCAATGCGTCGTGCCACTTGGCCGCAAATCGGGCGCGGCTGCGCTCTTGAATCGCCCGCGCCTCGACGCGCAGGTTGCTGCCGTAGCTCGCCCCTTCGGCGTGATGGACGATCGAGCGCGGCTGGTAGACGATCCGGTAGCCGTTCTTGCGCAACGTGAAGCAGAGATCGGTATCTTCGTAGTATGCCGGCGCAAACTCGGGCGCGAAGCCGCCGGCTACCGTAAACGCGGCGGCGCGCACCATCAGGCTGGCAGCCGACCCGTAGTCGACATCGCGCGCGCTGCGATAGCGCCAATCGCCGGGCGAATTGCCGCGACCGTAGTTCGATCCTTGACCGTCGCGCCAGATCACGCCGCCGGCGTCGGCCAGCGATCCGTTCGGGTAGCGAAGCTGCGAAACGACGGCGCCGACGCGTTCGTCGCTCGCAAACGTCTCGAGGAGCGGTCGCAACCACCCGGCGGCGACGAAGGCATCGTTGTTGAGAAAATGCAGGTAGGTTCCGCGCGCCGCTGCCGCTCCGGCATTGCACGCGGCGCCAAATCCGCGGTTTCCGTCGAGACGCACGACGCGAATACCGCCGCATCGCGCGAGAAGTTCGGCCGTCCCATCGGTGGAGGCGTCGTCGACCACGATGACTTCCGATGGGATACCGGCGTCGTGTACTTCGGCCAGCGCTCTCAGGCAACCGTTCGTGTATTGCCATTGGTTGAATGCCGGAATGATGATGGAAACGAGCGGCGTTTCGGCGGTACTGGGGAAAACGATCGGAACCGGCGCTTCGGGCAATCGCCACGCGAGACGCACCGAGCGCGCGCGCCGGAAGGCTGCAACTTTAGCCACGGTGCTCAGCCGCAACCACCGCTGCGCGCGTTGGAGCAAGACCAGAGGGCCGTGAGCGACCGCGATGTTCCAGGCTTTTCTAAATATAGCCCACCCGGATCAGCATGATGCTGAGTTCGCGCAAGTCGTCGTTGAGCCCGATCTTCTTCGGCACCCATCGCACCGACATTTCCAGCGAAGCGACGAGATGGCGCGTTTGACGAAGCGACGCCGGAATGGGGAAGCTCACGTCTTGCATGCCGGGTGCGAGCCGAGCCGGAGCTGCCGCCGGCTTTCCGTTAAAGCGCACGGTGACGCGTTCGGGCTTTTTCAACAGCGGATCGACCGAAGGCACGTAAAACGTGAAGACGGCAAGCTGCGAGCCGGGTGGATTGTCGAGCACCAGCGTCGACGTACCGGCGAGGAAGCAACACGTCGTGGGCGTCTCACCGGAGTAGATGCCGGCCCGTTTCGAACTCACCCAGTCGGGGGGCGGTACGATACCCACGGGATAGATTGCCGTTTGCGAAGCGCTGCTGCCGGCTGTTCCGTCCGCCGTCGTCGCGCGTTGGTCGTGCGAGCAGGCCGCGAGGAGCGCGACCGCGCCAAGCACGGCGGCACGGATGCGAGGAATGAGCGCATTCGACATTATCACCGCCTAGTCGAAGTAGAGATAGAGCACGACGACGCCGAGATGGCGCGTGTCGCCCTCGCTATCCGGCGCGCGCAAATGAAGGAACGACAGCAGCGAATGCGATGGCGGGTTGTCGCGGCTCGGAACGTAGTCCACCGTGCTGGAGACGTCGACCGGCACCAGTCCGGTCGCGCGCCGCAGCTTCTCCGGAAGCCTCACGCTCACGGTCACCTGTTGGCCGGGATTGAGTTTCGCGCGCCGCGGCGGCGTGGGATCGTTGGGGAATGAAATCGTCACGACTTGACCGCCCGAAAACCGCGGAACGTTCGGAACTCGAAAGCCGCCCACGAGTCGTTTCGCTGGACCGCGTTTCCGGACCAGGAGCGTTGCGCGCGGCGCGACCCAGCAACAGGAAAACGCCGCGGAACCTTCCAGATAAAGACCGTCGAATTCCGCGGGGCCGTCGCCGACGTTCGACGGCACCGCAACGTCGGGCGGCGCAATCGTCGCGTGTAGATGAAAGTTCGACGTATCGTAAACGGAATCGCGCGGCCCACACGCTGAAAGCAGGCCGATTCCGAGCATCGCGAACGCAAAGAGACGGGAAGGCTTCCATAGCGTCGCCGCGCAAAGTTTGATTCGATGCTGGCACTGACGCATCTCGTGGTTGGGCTCGCCGTCGCACATCTGACGTTGCTCGTCTTCTTTTTGCTCGG
>PLLA01000063.1 GCA_003140835.1 Candidatus Tumulicola scandinaviensis
GTTCGCTCAAAACAACCGACCGCCGCTCGGACGACCTATCGGATGCCTTTGATTTCACTCAAAAGCCGCGACCGTTCGTACCGATTAAGGCGCCTCCATTCCAGCCCACCAACGGCCCGTACATTGAGGATCCATAAGGCGCTCCAGTAATGAAAGGTTGTTTCCAGGTCCCGTTCAACCTCGTGGGCTTGGACCAATAGAAGGGTAGCCCGAGCGGCCCAAATTCGGGGGAGGCAGCGATACGATTCTTGCCCGTTTTTACTGAACACCACGAAGCACACTTTACGTCATCGGCCACCGTGCGAGACGTCGTCATCGGTATGTCGGATGGCCTTACCGTGCCTTTCGCACTGGCAGCCGGAATCTCCGGAGCAATCGCTTCCTCCCGAATTGTCGTGACCGCGGGAATCGCCGAGGTTGCCGCCGGCGCGATTGCGATGGCATTGGGCGGATACCTAGCGGCGCGCACCGACCTCGAGCACTATCGCAGCGAGGAACGGCGCGAACGTGACGAGGTCGTACGCATTCCGGAAGCAGAACGTCGTGAAGTGCAAACGATTCTCGAATCGTACGGGCTCGAGGACGAGACTCTCCTCGCTGCAACTCGAGCGATCACTACCAATCGCGATAAATGGGTCGGTTTTATGATGCGGCAAGAACTCGGCCTGGAATCTCCCGATCCCAAACGCGCGTTCGCAAGCGGAGCAACAATCGGCGCCTCTTATATCATCGGGGGCCTAATACCACTACTTCCCTACATGCTCTTGCCAGATTCAGCAAAGGGCCTGATCGTATCCGCAGTCGTCACGATGGCGGCGCTGCTGCTTTTCGGCGCCGTTAAAGGAAAGCTCACCGGAGCATCCCCTTTAATATCGGCGATCCAAACGGTATTGATCGGCGGAGTCGCATCTGCTGTCGCCTTTGGGCTTGCTAAGCTCGTGCAACACATGTAGCAAAAGGCCCGTAACATAAGTCTTTTTCGACCTCGATGCACGTCGTCGTCATGGAACGGCCTACGTATTCGATCGTATCGATGGTTCGCCGTGGAAACCCGATTCGCTTTCGCGCGCGTTCGCCGAGCTCGTGCGCAGGGCGAAGCTACCAAAGGTACGGCTTCACGACTTGCGGCACGTACACGCGACCCTAGTGCTCGCAGCTGGCACGGACGTCAAGACGATTTCTGCCGCGCTCGGACATTCGACGATCTCGATCACGGCGAATATCTACGCTCACGCAATCGAAGCGATGCAGCGAGTGCATGCCGACCGGATCGAGGTGGTGCTCGGCGAGGCGGTTACCAGCGCGCTCGGGGGAAATCGCCTGCGAGTGCTGCAGCGTCCGTGCCAACGGTGCCACGTGGAAGCATTATCGATGAAAAAAGTCCGTAAATTCGGGCCGAATATAGCCCCAGCGGGATCCGAATCTGGATCAGATGATCCCGAGGAGTGATGCAGAGTCCCGAAAAGTGCTGCGCTGTAAGGATTTCCGCCTCTCAACGTTCCGGCTGGTCCTTTCTAAACCCGGTCTTTCGCAGAACGGCCGTACCACAACGGTGCCACAGCCGCGAGGAGACCCCAGGCTCGGGCGTGCCCCTTCCCCGCAACGAGAGGCCTGTTGCGAAGGTCGCTATTGGCACTCGCCGAGTGAGTTGAACGCGAAGATTAGGAACAGGATGGGATGCCAGTATCCAATAGCGTCCTTGCTTTGACGCCCAACGAGCTGTAAAGGTTTGGATTCTTAGCCGCATTGCGAACTCGTTGCACGTCTTGCTCGTCATAGGCAAGCTCTGACGCAGTCGGAGGTTTGCCAGTCGCGCTCAATGGCTCGACTGAACCCTTAAAACTAAAGATGATGATCCAGCGGACGACCTGACCCTGGTCGCGGTACAGTTGTATGGACGCCTTTCCACAGCTTTTGCCGACGGCCGTGACGTGATAATCGTCGGATTCGATCGGCGTAGCCCCGCCGGGAAGGGACACGGCGAATAATGCGTGCTGAACCTTTCCGTCTCGGTCGACCTGCCAGACTTCATAAGTTGACGAGCCGTGCTCCCTTAGAATAAGCCTTCGGAAGGTACCTTGGCCTTCCGTGCGATACGCGCTTGCGGGAATGCGCTGCGAATCGTCAGCTCTTGCGGCTGACACATACACCAGCATGAGGGCCACAGATAGAAGTACCTGAAGAACTCTCATTACTGCGAGCTTGGATGTCTTAATCAATGGCCCCTCCACGGGCAATACGAACCGAGTTGACTGGCGAAACGGCACACAGCACAGGATCATTTTCCCGATGTTTCGCGGGTCCCGGGGTTCCGCAATTGCGGTTTAGGGTCACGCGCTAGTGCATCGGAAAGCCTTGCAAAGCAAGGCCAATGTATTTGGGATGGCCGGGACTCGAANNCGACTGCGCGCCTTCGGCGCTCCGCTCAGGATGACAACAGGTTGCGATCGGAGTTACTGGCGGTAGTGCTCGACGGTGTCTTCGGAGCGAAGGTGTGCGACGTTGGGGTCTTGCCCGGCGTTGCGCCGCGCCCGGCGTTGCCGTAGCAAATCCCAGAACTGATCGAGCTGCACTTCGAGTGACTCGAGGCGCTGCCGATCGTCGGGCGTGAGCGCGCGCTCGTCGCCGCGCTCGAGCAGGTGGTGCTCTTCTTCTACAAGCTTTTCGATGTGATTGCGGATCTGATTGTCGTCCATTACGTAAACCCTTTCGGAGTGCGGGAGCCTGCGATTACGGGCTTCCCTTCTCCTGCACTCGTCGCGGTGGCGTCGCGATGCTGCAGCACGACGCCGAGCAGCAGATCGGCGGCGGTGGCGACGGCCGTATCCAGCTTGAGCGTTTCGAGCACGGTGTCGAGCACCACGATGCCGGCCGGCAGAATGTCGGCACGCTGCGGCCGCATGCCGACGACCTTCTTGCGGTCGTCGAGCGATAGGGCGCACAACCGCGCCAGGACGGCTTGCAGTTCCGCGCGCGACAGCGGATAAGAATCGACGGTTCCTTTGCGCGCGCGCGCAATGGCGGCCGCCGTCGTGGCCGAGCCGCCGACGAACGCCGCCCGTTCGACCGGTTCGCTTCCGTGCAGCGGTGCGAGCGCTTCGCGAACCATCTTACGCGCGCGTTCGATCGTTTCGGCGTCTACCGCCCCGTCGCGACCGGCCAGCGCCGGCAGCGCTTCGGTGAGCCGGACGGCGCCGATCTCGCATGAAAAGACTTGCTCGGGCTTCGTACTCGTGCCGGCCGCATATTCGGTGCTGCCACCGCCGATATCGATCGCCGCGACCCGTTCTCCTCGCAGCGGCCCCAGCGCCGTGATCGCGCCGCGATACGATGCCTCGGCCTCTTCCTCGCCGGAAAGCACGCGCACAGGGGCCCCCAGAATATCGCGTGCCCGTTCCAGAAACTCGTCGCCGTTGCCGGCCCGGCGCAGCGCGCTGGTCGCAATCGCGAACAGCTTCACGTATTTGCCGCGCACCTGACGGTACAGCTGGCCGATCGCGTCGAGGGTGCGGCGCATCGGTTCGGCACCCAGCTGCCCCTCCGAGCCCAGGCCCTCGCCGATCCGCGTACCGATCGAACCGGTGGCATCGACGTGAGGCACGTCGAACCCAACGTCCGCCAAAAGCATGCGTGTCGAGTTCGTGCCGACGGAAATGACGGCGTACCGTTTACTCAAGAATTGCTCCTACGCTTGATGTTTCGATTCGAACAGCGCCGCGCGACGCTTCTTGTGCAAGAAGTGGCGCTCCGCTTGCTGCACGCCGTCAGGGGCATCCCATTCTTGCGTGCTCTTTAGATAGGACGCGATGCGTTCGTCGAGGACTTCGTCACGAATCTGCGGCGCGAGCACGACGACCGGACGGCGTCCTTCGTGCTTCAGCTCGAAAGGCAACTCGCGGCGGCCGACGAGCGACCGTTGGTAGTCGGCGCGGTGTGCTTCGACGTCGGCCGTGGAAGCAATCGCAAGATCGCCGTTCTCCAAGCGCACCGTCGCCCCATAGGCGTTGAGATTAATGACGATACCGTCGATCGGTTCGGTCACGGGGCCGAGGACGGAGCCGGGCTGACGAAGATCATGGTCTCGTTGGCGCGCACCATGCGCAGCCGGTCGTGAATCTCAGGTATCGCCCCCTCCGGATCGCGCAGACGTTCGATCTCGCGGCGCTGCTCGGCGCGCCGCTTATCCAAGGCGGCCACGTCGGCGCGCACCGATGAAAGCTGACGAACCATCGTGACGTTTTCACCGATCACGCGGGCGAACTGAATCCCGACCAGGGTGAAAATGAGCAGTGCGAGCGCGACCGCGGTAATGCGGCCGGTTAGGCGGAGGACGAGCCGGGCCTGCATCGCGTTCACGTGCTTTGGCCGACTACTTCCCCTTGCGTTGTTTGCCATGCCCCCAGCCGGCGATACTTGCGATACCGATCCTCCAACAGTTCCTCCGGCGAGCGCGCCGTCAATCGCGCAATTGCCGCGTCCACTTCCGTCAACACACGCGTCACGATGCCGCTCCCATCGCGGTGCGCTCCTCCGAGCGGCTCCGGCACGATTTCATCGATGATGCCGAATCGCTGCAGGTCTTGGGCCGTTAACTTCAACCGCGCCGCGGCTTCTTCCGCTTTGGTCGCATCCGACCAGAGAATCGCCGCGCAGCCTTCCGGCGAAGCGACCGAGTACGTGCTGTGTTCGAGCATGATCACGTGATCGGCGATCGCGAGGGCCAGCGCTCCGCCGGAGCCTCCCTCGCCGATAACCGTTGCGACGATCGGCACGCGCGCCTTGGTAAATTCGTGCAAACAGGCAGCGATGGCTTCCGACTGCGCGTGCTCTTCCGAGGAGATGCCGGGATCGGCGCCTTTGGTATCGACCAGCGTAACGATCGGCAGTCCCAAGCGCGACGCCAGGTGCGCCAAACGCCGCACTTTCCGATACCCCTCCGGTGCCGGCATCCCGAAGTTGCGCCGAAGGTTCTCTTTGGTGTCGCGGCCCCGCTGCTGGCCGATGGCCATTACCGGACGTCCGTGCAACAGCGCGAGTCCACCAACGATCGAGGGATCGTCGCGGTACTGCCGGTCGCCATGCAGCTCGTCGAAGCGATCGAAGCGTGAAATGTAGTCGAGCGATGTCGGGCGATTCGGATGGCGCGCCATATGCACTTTTTCCCACGGTGTCAGCGAACCGAACACCTCTTGCAAAATCTGGCGGTATTTTTGCTCGAGGGCGGCGATCTCCGAAGACATGTCGACGGGCTGGGTCGCGTTGGCGCTACGCAATTCGGCAATCCGGCGCTCGAGTTCGAGCAAGCCTTTTTCGCGTTCGACGATGAGGTTGTTGCTCATCGCTGCACGCGCGTCCCGACGGTATATTCGAGCAAACGAACGAGCGTTTCTTTGAGCGCTCGCCGCTCGACGACCATGTCGATGGCGCCTTTTTCGAGCAAGAACTCGGCAGTCTGAAACTGATCCGGAAGGCGTTGACGGATCGTTTGCTCGATCACGCGCCGGCCGGCAAACCCGATCACAGCTTTGGACTCAGCGACGATGACGTCGCCCTGAAACGCGAACGACGCCGCAACGCCACCGGTGGTCGGGTCGGTGAGGACCGTAAATAATACGTTGCCGTCGTCGGTAAAACGCGTCACTGCGGCGCTCGTCTTCGCCATTTGTACCAACGCGAGCATTCCTTCTTCCATGCGTGCTCCGCCCGACGCGGTAAAGATGATGCAGGGAACCCGCCGGCGGCGGGCTTCTTCCAAAAGCAGCGCGATCCGCTCGCCTACGACCGTACCCATCGTTCCGCCGCGAAAATGAAAGTCCATGACGCCGAGGCCCACGTCGAAGCCGCCGATCTGTCCGAATCCGCACACGACCGCTTCCGCCAAGCCGCTCTTCTCACGGTCGCCGCTCAGCTTGGCGCCATAGGTCTTTTTATCGACCCATCCCAACGGGTCGCCGCCGAGGACTTCGGCGCCGACTTCGGTGAAATCGCCGTCGATAATGGTGCTAATGCGATCGTAGGCACCCATTCGGAAATGGTGGCCGCAGCGCATGCACACGTAGGCGTTCGCCAAGAGGTCGCGGCGATAGAGCACTTCGCCGCACTTGGGGCATTTGCTCCACAGCGCGGCTTCGCGGTTATCGGAGTCTTTGCTGCGGCGAATGCGCAGCCACTCGGGCATCGGCACTTACGACGTCTCCGGCGTAGCCGCGGCCCCGTTTGGAAGTAACCGCGCCGAGTACAGCTTTCGCAACTGCTTCAGATAGTTCCAGATCTCTTTTTGGTTGAGTTTCGATTCTCCGACGATGCGATCTTTGAAGACGTACGGGACCTCGAGCACGTTACCGTATTGGCCTTTCACGATCACTTCGAGACCGATCTTGAAGCCGATGGGATCGAGCGTGACGCCGTCGAGAGCTTCGCGCCGAACCAAAAAGTAACCGCTGGTTACGTCTTTGACCTTCGTCAGCGGGCGCGCCAGCCAGCAGGCGACGCGCGACGTAACGATACGGCGCCGCGGCCAGTTGGCGATGCCGCCGCCGGCGACGTACCGGCTACCGACGGCCAAACCGTAGCGTCCAGATGCGAGAGCCTCGACCATTTTCGGCAAGGCGTTGATGTCGTGGCTGAAATCGGCGTCCATGGCTCCCAGCGCAACCGACTCTTTTCGCGCCATCTTCCAGCCGTCGATAACCCCCGACGAGAGACCAAGCTTCCCCGGCCGGTGCAGGCACTTGACCGGGAGCGTTTGCGTGAGGCGGTCGACGATGGCGCCCGTTCCGTCGGGCGAATTGTCGTCGACGACGATGATCTCGCCGTCGAGCGAGTAGTCTTTAAAAATGCCGTCGAGCGCTCGCAGCAGCGTTTCGATTCCGCCGGCCTCGTTATACGTCGGAATGACGATCGAGAAAGGCAGCGCCATGTTGGAGGTCACCGGGGCCCTACGTACGACGCGCTTGGCTGCAGTTCCGGCCCTGCATCAGCGCCCTAGCGATCGCCAGCAGCGCCATCGCGGCCGTCTCCGTCCGCAAGATTCGCGGGCCCATCCAAAGGAGCGCGGCGCCCCGTGCACGCGCCGCCTCGGCTTCCTCGTGCGTAAATCCGCCTTCTGGACCGACCACGATCAAGGCCCGGCGCGCACCCCCGAGCAACCCCGGCAAAACGTCGCGCATCGGGGCGCGCGGCGCCAGTTCCCACGGAAAGAGCACCACCTCGTACTCCCCCAGCCGTTCGAGCAACGCCTCGAACGAGCCAATGACGGCATCGATTTGCGGAATGGTACGGCGGCCACACTGCTGCGCGGCCGTTTTTGCCAAGCGCCGCCACCGCTCCAGCTTCGCTTCACCGGCGTCGCGTGCGACCGTCCGCTCGGAACAAAACGGGAGAATTGCGTGCACGCCGAGTTCGGTCGTCTTCTCAACGATGAAATCCATCTTCGCGCCTTTGGGAAGCGCTTGGGCCAGATCGAACTGCGGCGAGTCGGCCGCGTCGTCTGAATCGTCGACCGGCGCCGCGCCCTCGAGCCTCGCGCCGACACGCGTTCCATCGATGGCAACCGACGCTGCGAAAACCGTCCCCGCCGAGTCGATCACTTCAATTAAATCGCCGTCGGCCAAGCGCAGAACGCGGGTAATCTTTCGCGCGTCGCTTCCGGAGATCTCGACGCGCGCTCCCGGTTCGCGCACGCCTTCAACGAAGAACCGCCTCGCTGACACGTTGGCGTTGCCGGCTATTCCGGCCGGAACGCGTCCTTCACGCGTTCGAAGAACGAACGCTCCTCGACGGCGTCACCGCCGGCCTGCGCGTACTCTTCAAGCAGATCGCGCTGCTGGCGGTTCAGCTTCGTCGGAACCAGAACGTGAATGGTAACGTGGTGGTCGCCACGATGCGCGCCGCGCACGCTCGGCATGCCGCGGCCGCGCAAGCGCAAGACGGTTCCCGATTGGGTGCCCGCAGTCAAGTTGAGTTCCACCTTGCCGTCCAACGAGCGCACGGTGATTGGACCGCCCAGCGCCGCTTGCGGGAAACTGACCGGCACGTCGGCATACGTGTCGAGCCCGTCGCGCTTAAAGTACGGGTGGGCCGCGACGCTGAGATACACGTAGAGATCGCCCGGGGGTCCGCCACGCGTCCCGGCTTCGCCGTTTCCAGCGATGCGAATGCGCGAACCATCGTCGATGCCGGCCGGAACGTTCACCGACAGATGCCGTTCGGTGTCGCGGCGTCCGTGACCGCGACAAGCTTCGCAGGGGTGTTCGATGACGTGGCCCTCGCCGCTGCAACGCGGGCATGCCGACTGCGTGACCATTTGGCCGAGCGGCGTGTTTCGAACGCCGCGCACGATGCCGCTTCCGTGACAGGGTGCGCACGGCGTCACCAACGTTCCCGGCTGCGCACCCGAGCCTTTGCAAGCGTCGCATTGGGCGAGGTGCTGGAACTCGATGTCCCGGGTCGTCCCGGCAAACGCCTCTTCAAGCGTGATCTCGAGGTCGTACCGCAGGTCCGAACCGCGCTGAGGACCCGCCCGGCGGGTCTGTGCGGCGTTGCGGACGTTGCCAAAAAACATGTCGAAGATATCGCCGAACGATCCACTTTCGAATCCGAAACCGCCGTCGCTCGCGCCCGCGCCATTAGTCACGACGCCAAAGCGGTCGTACTGCGCGCGCTTTGTGGGATCGGACAGCACTTCGTACGCTTCGTTGATTTTCTTGAAGCGCAACTCCGCATCCAACTTGTCGTCGGAAACGTCCGGATGATGCTTGCGCGCGAGTTGACGATACGCTCGTTTAATCTCCTCCCCGGATGCGTCGCGCCGAACTCCGAGGATTTCGTAGTAGTCCGTCGTGGACATCAATGCTGCTGGAAACTCCTGGAAAATCTAGTAACGGTCGACGTCGGAGAGACGTTCGCTCAAGCTTTCGGCCGTACCGGAAGCCAGCGCGACGAGGCGGCCGTAGGGCATGCGCCGCGGCCCGAGGATCGACAGCATGCCCAGTGCGTGTTGGCCGAAACGATACGGCACGGTGACGACCGACAAGTCGGCCAGTTCCTCGCTGCCAAGCTCGTGTCCGATTTTCACGCTCGGCGTTTCGGCGCTCATCGCGTCGGCAACGATTTGATAGAGCGTCTTCTGCTCCTCGACGATGCGCAAAATCGAACGCAGCTTGCGCAAGTCTTGAAACTCGGGCTGGTCGAGGAGATTCTGAGCGCCGGCCGAGGCGATTGTCGGTTGCTCGGCCGACCGAGCCGACTGCAACGCCGACATGACGGCACCGCGTAAATCTTCGTGCGCACCGAGCTCTTCAGTGATGCTCACGACCTCGGATTCGGCAACGTCGTGCAGCGGACGATTGGCGAAGCACGCGTTGAGGGCGTTCGACAAACGCGTCAGATCGTCGGCGCGCATGTCGGCGGTGAGCTCGAACAGGCTTTGCGCGGCCACCCCCAGCGACGTCACCACGATGGCCACACCGGTGCGGGGCGTTAACCAAATGAGTTGGATGTGCTTGAACGTTTGGGCGTCGTGATGCGGCTTGGTCACGAAGGCGAGATTATTCGAAAGCCGTCCGAGCAGGCGGGTCGTGCTCTCGATGATGTCGTCGAGCTGCCGGCTCGCGTCGCGCAGATCCTCGCGGATTTGGCGCCGATCGTCCGAGGCGAGTTCCTCCGGCTCCATCAGCCGGTCGACGTAGGTACGGTATCCGGCGTCCGAAGGAATGCGCCCGGCCGACGTGTGCGGCTGAACCAAATAGCCGCCCGCTTCCAGTTCGGCCATTTCGTTGCGAACGGTCGCCGAGCTCACGCCCAGATGGTATTTTTGCGTGAGCGTTTGCGAGCCGACCGGCTCGGCCGTGGCGATGTATTCGTACACGACGGTCGCGAGGATGTAGGCCTTGCGCTTGTCGAGGCCCCCCTGCTCTTCCCTCATAAGGTCCTACTGTAGCACTCTTGGCGAAGGAGTGCTAGGAGATTGCGGGTCGAAGGGGGCCGCCGGCGCGCCGGAAGCTTGCTCGATCGCGCGCCGCAGCTCGGCCCAATCGATGGCCCCCACCGAAACGAATGACACGTTACCGTTGGGGTCCAAGACGACCGTCACCGGGATCTTGGAAACCGAATATGCCCCCGAAATCCTTCCCGCGGAATCCTGGATAACCGGCAGCGTGATCTTTGCAAAACGAAAGTAGGTGGCGGCGACGTCGTGCGAATCCGGCGAAATCGTGAGCACCGCAAGGCGATCGCCGAACGACTGCTGCGCCCGCACGAAGTCTTTCATTTCGTCGATACACACCTGGCACCAGCTCGCCCAAAAATCGAGGACAACGACGCGGCCGCGCAGATCCGAAAGGTAGCGCGTGCCATCGGGCGATGGAATCGCGAAGTCGGGCGGCGGCGCGTTGTAGCGGATGCCCGCGAGCCCGGTGCCGGTCGTTGCCGTCAACGCCGCGAGCACGAGCGCGCCCCAGCTAATCACGCGGCATATTTCGGCAGGCGCTCCCGGCCAGCCTCGTTAACGAATGCACATGAACAGCAATTCCGACGCCATCGAAACGCTGTCCGACGAGAAGCGTAGCTTTTCGCCGCCTGCCGATTTCGCCCGCCAAGCAAACGCACAGCCCGGGATCTATGAAGAAGCCGAAAAGGACTACTTGGAATTCTGGGCATCGTGGGCGCGCAAACTCGAGTGGATGAAGCCGTTCTCGACGACGCTGGAGTGGAACGAACCGTTTGCTTCGTGGTTTGCCGACGGGCAACTCAACGCGTCGGTGAGCTGCCTCGACCGTCACGTGCGAGCCGGCCGAGGCGACAAGATCGCCTTCCATTTCGAAGGCGAGCCCGGTGACCGCCGCGCGATCACGTATCGCGAGCTGCTCGACGAGGTGTGCCGGTTCGCCAACGGTTTGCGAAAGCTCGGCATACGCAAAGGCGATCGCGTGGCGATCTACATGCCGATGATTCCGGAGCTCCCGATCGCCATGCTGGCGTGCGCGCGCATCGGCGCGGCGCATTCGGTGATTTTCGGCGGATTCTCTCCCGAATCCATCGTGGACCGCGTCAACGATGCCGCCTGCGTCGCGCTCATTACGTGCGACTGGGGCTGGCGGCGCGGTCACAAGGTCGCGCTCAAGCGAAACTGCGACGTCGCCATGGAACGGACGCCGTCGATTCGGCACTGCATCGTTGCCGGCCGCATCGCCGATGACGTCTTCATGCACGAAGGGCGCGACGTTCGCTGGAGCGAGATCGTCGCCGGCCAGCCGGCGACCTGCGAACCCGAGCGGATGGACGCCGAAGATCTGTTGTTTCTTCTCTATACCAGCGGAACCACTGCAAAGCCGAAGGGAATTAAACACACCACCGCAGGCTATTTGACGCAAGCCGCGATGACGCACGAGCTCGTCTTCGACCTCAAGGCCGATCGCGACGTGTTCTGGTGCACCGCCGACATCGGCTGGGTAACCGGTCATTCGTATATCGTTTACGGTCCGCTGGCCAACGGCGCGACCAGCGTTCTCTACGAAGGCACGCCCGATTTCCCCGACAAGGATCGCTTCTGGGAGATCGTCGAGCGCTACAAAGTCACCATCCTCTACACTGCGCCCACCGCGATTCGCACGTTCATGAAGTGGGGCGTCGAGTATCCGGGTAAGCACGACTTGTCCTCGCTTCGCCTGTTGGGCACGGTCGGCGAGCCGATTAATCCCGAAGCATGGATGTGGTATCGCGAATGGATCGGCGGCAACCGCGTCCCGGTTGTGGACACGTGGTGGCAAACCGAAACCGGAGGCATCATGATCGCGCCGCTTCCCGGCGTCACCACGTTGCTTCCCGGCAGCGCGACGCGCGCGATCCCGGGCATTTCGGCCGACATCGTAGACGAACGCGGGCAGCCGGTTCCGTGGGGCGGAGGGGGTTATATCGTCTTGACCCGGCCATGGCCCGGCATGCTGCGCGGGATTTGGGGAGACGACGAACGCTACCGGGAAACGTATTGGTCCAAGTTTCCCCATCTGTACTTAGCCGGCGACGGTTGCCGCCGCGATACCAACGGCAACTTCTGGTTCATGGGGCGCATCGACGACGTCATGAACGTCAGCGGGCACCGCATTTCGACTACCGAAGTCGAGAGCGCACTGGTCGATCATCCAAAGGTCGCCGAAGCGGCGGTGTGCGGGAAGCTCGACGACGTAACCGGACAGGCGATCTACGCCTTCGTGACGCTGCGCGGCGGCGATCCCGGGTCGGACGAACTAGCCGGCGAGCTGCGCGAGCACGTCGCCGCCAGGCTCGGGAAATTCACGAAACCGAAATACCTTACGTTCACGCAAGAACTCCCTAAGACGCGCAGCGGCAAGATCATGCGCCGTCTCCTGCGCGACATCGCCGACGGGCGCACGTTAGGCGACACGACCACGCTGGCCGATTCGTCGGTCGTGCACGAGCTTCAGGAGCGCGCCAAGATCGAATCGCTATCGGCCGAGTAACGGATCGTCGCCGGCGGAAATACGAAAGAACTCGCCGAGCTCATCGAGGTGTTCGATTCGCCGCGCGGGCGGCAATGCGCTCAAGATCGTAGCGCCGTACCACGTCGATGCCGCGCGGCCGTCGAGCAAAGCGACGACGCCGCGGTCCGTCGTGCTGCGAATCAACCGCCCGAATCCCTGTTTGAGCCGCACCGTCGCTGCCGGAATCATGTAGTGTTCGAAACCGTCCAATCCGCGCGCTTCGAGTGCGCGGATGCGGGCCATGACCAGTGGATCGCTCGGCGTCGGAAACGGCAAACGATCGATGATGACGCACGAGAGCGCTTCGCCCACGACGTCGATGCCTTCCCAAAAGGTGCCGGTGGCGAACAGCACGGCGTTGGGCGTCCGGCGAAACCATTCCAGCAACTGCGTGCGCGGTAACTCGCCCTGTAGCCGCACCGGAAAGGCGAGCCGTTCGCGCAACAGCGCGTAGACTTCACGCAGGCGCGCGTACGACGTAAAGAGCACGAACGCGCGCCCGCGAGAGCGATCGAGGCATTCTTCTACCAACGGCGCGGCGTGCCGCGCGAAGTCGGGCGATTTCGGATTCAGCTTCGGAGGTGCGACGAATAGCCGCGCCTGGCGTTTGAAGTCGAACGGCGACGGCGCGACGAGTTCCTCCGCGTCGTCCACGCCGAGGGAGCGTCGCAGAAAGGGAAACGGCGCGATCGTCGCGCTCGTCAGCACGACGCTCTGCGTGTGCGCGAACAGGGTTGCGCGCAAAAAGTCGGCGACGTCGTGCGGGGCGCAGTTCACGCTGTACCGCCCGTCGCTTTCGCCTCGCTCGATCCACGCGATGGCGCGGTCCGACGCGGTCTCAGCCCGGTCGATGGTCGCCGAATGCGCCGTAACGCCGCGCATCGCGAGATCGCGACGGCGCTCCGCTTCGGCATCGTTCTCGGGCCGTTTCTTTAGCGCAGAGTGCCAGTTTGCATAAAGCCAATTCTCGAGCTGATAGAGCGCATCGCGTAAATCTTCGAGCGCCGGCCACGCCGCCTCGTTGGCCGCCAGCGGATAGCGGTCGCCCGGCACGCGGGCCAGCGCTGATTCCAGCGCCCGAACGCCTTCGTCGAGCCGCGCATCGAAGGCCGGCGGCAAATCGTAGACGCGATGGAACTTTCGCATCATGCGGCCGAGCGTCGCGCGCGAAAGGGTCGAGGTCAGGGCATCGGTGGCCCATCGCTCGCACTGATGCGCTTCGTCGAGCACGGCCACGTCGTAAGACGGCAGCAAACCGCCGCCGACCGCCAGGTCGAGAAAAAAGAGCGCGTGGTTGACGACGATCAGATCGGCGTACTTCGCTTCGTCACGTTTCTTGAAGTAGAAGCAGTCGCGGAAGTGCTCGCAAAACTCGCCCACGCAATCGTCGGCATCGGCATCGAGCTGCTCCCACTCGTCGGATCCCGGCACGAACGAAAGCTCGGCGCGATCGCCGGTTTCGGTCCGCGCCGCCCACGTCCAAAGATGCTGCATCGTGCGCGAAGAAGCGACCAAACGATCCGACCGCAGCCGCTCGAACTTCTGCTTGCAGAGGTAGTGACCGCGCCCCTTGAGCAGCGTGACGCGGACCGGAACGCCCAGCGCAGCCTGCACCAACGGAATGTCCTTGCGAACGAGTTGCTCTTGCAAGGCGATCGTGCCGGTCGAAAGCACAACCTTCTTACCGCTTCGAACGGCGGGAACCAGGTAGGCCAGCGACTTGCCGACGCCGGTGCCGGCTTCGACGATCGTGTGAATGCCCTCGAGAATCCCACGCTCCACGAGTTGGGCCATCTGCAGTTGACCCGGCCGGGCTTCGAATCCGGGCAACGCACTGCTCAGTGGCCCATCGGCGCCAAAGAGCTGCTCGATCGTCCCCGCAGTCGGGTTCATTCTAAACTATCGATCGCGCGGCGGTTCGTATTCGGTTTCGAGCTGAGTACCGGTACTCGCGTCGACGACGACCGGCTGGAGACGCCGCGGCGGCGCGTAGATCGCGAACGTCAGCACGAATCCCGCCAGCAAACCCGAGATGTGCGCTTGCCACGAAATCGCCGGAACGGTGAACGTTATCACCAGATTGATGATCAGGATGCCGAGATTCGCGCGCACGAGGTCCATGCCGGGCTTGCCGAGCTTCAATCCGATGGCAAACAGGGCGCCGAAGAGTCCAAAAATCGCGCCGCTCGCGCCGACCGTCGGCACCAATGGCGGGCTAAAGTACACGACGCCCAAGCCGGCCGCGACCAGCGACATCATGTAAATGAACAACATTCGCCACGGCCCGACGGCGTATTCGATGAAACGTCCCAGGAACCACAGCGACATCATGTTCACTGCGATGTGCAACAAGCCGCCGTGCAGGAACGCGCCCGTAACGATGCGCCACCACTGCCCGTCTTGCAGCACGGCCGCCGGATAGAGCGAGCCTTCCTGGAGAACGCGTTCCATGTTGCCGCCGCCCGAAAACGATAGCACGCCCGGACCGGCGACTTTGACTTCCCATAAAAATCCGATCGCGTTGAGCACGATCAGAAAGCGCGTCATCACGTGCGGTTACGTGCCGTCGTTCGCGACCACGATCATGCGTGCGAGTTCGAGCGAAATCGCATGCCGCTCGTTCCCGATTTCGATCGTCACCGGGCCCCCCAACGGGGCTTTCTCGAGGATCCGGACGGGCGCGCCCGGCCGCAATCCGACCTCGCCCAGATAACGCAAGATTTCGGGCACTTCGTCGGTGACGCCGCTGACGACGGCGCGGCGCCCTTCATCGATCTGTGCGAGCGGCACGCCGGTTCTCGGCGGTTCGCTCAAATCGCTGGGCGGCACCGGATGGCCGTGCGGACACGTTTGCGGATTTCCCAGCAACGCAACCAGCCGGTCCTCGACGCGCTGCGATATCGCGTGCTCCAGCATGCACGCCTCGGCGTGGACCTCGTCCCACGGCATGCCCAACACGTCGGTCAGCAACCGCTCGGCAAGGCGATGGCGCCGCAACACGCGGACGCCGACTTCCAGTCCTTTGCGGGTCAGCTTGACCTCGCCGCGCGCAACGTACTCGACGTAGCCGTCTTTGTCGAGTTTCTTGAGCATGCCGGATACCGATGCGGGTGCGATTCCCAACGCCGAAGCCAGGCCTGAGGTCGTGACGCCTGGTCCCTCGTGTTCGAGGCGATAGACGGCCTCGAGATATTCCTCGATCGACTCGGCGAAGTGGCTATGGCCCGACATGGTGAGTTTCGCTTCGACGCACGGCGTCGAGTTCCGTGGCCAGATGCGCCTGCATCGCCTGCTTGTGCTGCGGCTCGGCGAAACTCGCATCGATCGCGTTGCGCACGAACCGCACAAGGGTATCGGCCCCAGCGACGCGCTCGACGATCGCGTACTCGGCCTCGATGGAGGTTCGAAACATGGCCGGATCGTCGGCATCGATGGTGACGATGCATCCCGCGCGGTCGAACTCGGCGAAGGCGTGGCCGTTCGGCGCGGCAATTCCGGTGATTTCGTTCGACGTTGGGCAGATCTCGAGCGGGATTCGATTACCGGCGAGCAACTCCACGACCGACGGATCGCGCAGCGCGGCGATGCCGTGTCCGATGCGTTCTGCGCCGAGGTGCTCGACGGCGTCACGGACGCTTTCCGGGCCGGCCGCCTCGCCCGCGTGCGCGACCGTATGCAGTCCGGCAGCACGCGCGTAAGCGAACGCCTGCGCGAACGAGCGCGGCGGAAACCGCACCTCGTCGCCGCCGAGGCCGATACCGATCACGTCGAGATCGGTCAGCGTCGCCGCGAGTTTCGCCGTGCGCATCGCACCGACGTCGCCGAAGTTTCTGGTCAAGTCCACGATCAACTTGAACTCCGCGCGGGGACGCACGGCTCGCAGTTCGGCGACGATTGCGGCGAACGCCGCGCGCACGTCGAGCGAGCCGTTAAAAAACGTCCACACCGACGGTGAGACGAACAACTCTCCGTAGATGACGTTCTGCGCTAAGGCGTCTTCGACGAACTCGCGGGCCAGGCGGGCATAGTCGTCCGGTTCTGCCAGCGCTCGGCTCGCGGCTGCAAACGCCAGCAAGAACTCCTGGAAATCGCGGAAGCGATAGGGATCGGCGCGGTCGGCCGGCTCGCTCGGCTCATCGGCAAACGTGCCGGGCTCCCGGCCGGGATGGTAGCGCAGCGAGACGCCGTGTTTATCGGCTAACTCGACAAAGGTCGCGCCGCGAAGGCTTCCCTCGAGGTGACAGTGGAGGTGGACTTTTGGAATCGCGTGCGCCAACGCCATATCCGCTCGCATTCGTTGTCGTTCCCGCCGACCCGTGCTGCCGTCGGGATATCGCTGAAGGGGCGCAACCTTAACCGTCGTATTAGGGTTGTTCCCGTCGCGGGGTGGAGCAGTCCGGTAGCTCGTCGGGCTCATAACCCGAAGGTCGGTGGTTCAAATCCATCCCCCGCAACCAAATCAGACAGGTCCGAGAGTTCTCGGACCTGTTATTTTTGCAACTTCAGCCTGCCGGAGATAGAGAACGTGAAGTACGTCTTGTTTTACGAATCGGCCGACGACGTGGCGTCCAAAGCTCCGCCGCACATGGCGGCGCATCGCGCTCGATGGCAACACTTTGTCGCTGACGGCACGTTGTTGATGATTGGGCCATTTAGCAACCTCGAAGAGGGCTCCATGGGCATCTTTACGACGCGCGAGGCGGCGCACGCTTTTGCCGAAGGCGATCCATTCGTCCTCAACGGCGTTGTTGCAAAATGGTACGTCCGCGACTGGTACGAAGCGATCACGTAACGGGGGAGCGGTCTTCATGATATCTACGCTTAGCGGCAGTTTGGGCATCGGCGAAATCTTCATCTTTCTCTTCATTACGATGGGGCCGTTTACCGTGCTCCCCGTCTTCGCGCGGCTAACCCGCAACTCGGAACCGTCGTTCGAGCGGCAGCTCGCGACGCGGACGTTCCTCATCGCTTTGGTGGCGGCGCTGGTCAGCGCGGTGTTGGGGTCGGCGCTGATGGGACGGTGGCACCTCAGCGTGCCCGCGATCGCGTTTACCGCCGGCGTGCTGCTGTTCGTGGTGGCGTTGCGCAGGCTGCTCGACTTGTACGCCACACATCCGGCGGACGACGCTCCGACGCCCACGCTTGCGATGGCGACGGCGCCGCTGGCATTTCCCAATATCGTAACGCCGTACGGGCTCGCGATTGCGGTCACGCTGCTGACGCTGGCGCCCGAAGCTCGCTGGCAGATTCTCGGCTGCATGACCGCGGTGATCGTGCTCGATTACCTTGCGATGTTCTTTGCAAAGCCGGTGATCAAGGTGCTGGGGCTCCCGCTCGCGCTGCTAGGCGTCGTGCTCGGCGTACTACAAATCGCGCTGAGCCTGCAGATCGTGATTTTCGCAATTCGCATCATGCTGCAAACGCCGAAATGACCCTATAGCTGACGACGTTCGCAGTGCGCCTGCTCGTCGGAGCTCTGCTCGGTTCGGCAACGGGTTCGAACGGCAATGGCGTCAGCGCTCCGCCGGCTTGCAGACGAGCGCGCTGGTTACCACCGGTGCGACCCTTTTTGCGCTCCTCGATACGGCGTACGCCGGTGCCAACTCGACGCGCATTTTGGCGAACATCGTATCGGGCGTTGGTTTCCTCGCCGGCGGCGTGATTCTCAAGGAAGGCACGAACGTCAGCGGGCTGAACACGGCCGCCACCATCTGGGCGTGCGCGGCGGTGGGAGCGCTCGCTGGGGTCGGCCTCTATGCCCCCGCGGCCCTGGGTGCGGGCGCCATGATCGCGATCAACCTGTTGATGCAGCCGCTCGTGGCCGTCATCGACGATCGCGCCGTCGCCTATCAGGAGCGGCGCGGCAAAACGACCTATCGTCTTCGCGTCGTCGCCAACGACCTCTCGCCGGCCAACGTGCGCGAGCTGGTCGTCGAAGCCGTGAATGCGACGCCGCTAAACCTTCACGCGCTTTCGACCGAATCGACGGACGAAGGCGAGGAGATTCGTGCGGAAGTCGTTTCGCTTCGTCGCGACGATAGCGCTGTCCAGCGGCTTGCATCGCAACTCTCCGACCGGCCCGACGTCCGCAACGTCACCTGGAGGGTCCGACGAGGCGTGACCGCCGCGGCGTGCGTTAGGTAACCGGCTTCAGATAGACGCGCTCGTGCGCGTAGTCGAAGAGCATAACGAAGTTGGCGAGCGTCGGCCGGCCGAGAAGTCCGTCGTAGTCGCGCTCCTGTGCCTTCTTCGTGAGGGGAACGTCTACTATGACGCCCATGGCTAAGAGGTCGCCGATGCGTAGCGTTCCCATCGTATACGTTTGAAACCTCACCTCGTCACCGCCGATAAAACTTCCGGAAGCGATCACCGGATCGCCTTGACTCGGCGCGCTACTCGCTTTGAACTGCGAAAAATAATGGTCGTAGAGTATGGTGTCGTAGGCACCAAGATCGAGAATGAATTGGCCCGGCAATCCGCTAAAGGCTGCCTTCGCGAGCGGCACGCATTCGTCGAGCGTTATCGGCAGCTCGGTCCATCCCTTCGCTTGAAGATCCGCCGGCGGTTGCGCAAATAACGTCAGCGACTTGCCCGCGAAGTCGACTTCGAGCGCTCCGCTGGCGATGAAGTCGCATCCGAGTAAACCGACCGCGCGTTTCGTCTCGGCGACGCCCGCGGCACCCGGGGCGAGGACGTCGTCCACCGGCGCGATGTCGATGCTCACGGAGGAGGCGTGCAGGGGCCCGATCGACACGTCGTCGATCTGCGCGTTGGCGGTCGAGTAGAGTCCGCCGAAGCTTTCGACGCGCTTGTCGTGCAGAGCCAAACCCAGGTCGCCGGCTACCGATCCGTCGAGAACGATCGACGACGACCCGGAGTCTAAGAGCAGGTCGAGCCCGCGCTGCCCAACGTTCACCCTGACGATGATCCCGTCGTCAGTGAATTCGGCTGGAATTGTCACCGAATCGCGTCCCTGCAAGCTAAAGAGCGCTCTCGGTGCCGGAATCGACAGGCTCGCGGCACTCGCACGAACGGGTTCATAGGTAACGACGGTATACGAGTGGCTCCCGCTGTAGAAATCCGTCCGGTACGTCCGGCTGAACGGGACCATCCTCCCGGATACCTTTCGATAGTCGCCATACTCGGAGATTCGCGTGTGACCGTCGTAATCGCTCACGTCGACTCTACGAAGCAAGTACGTTGCGGCGTCGTAATAACGCCGTTCGCTCAAGCCTTCGCGCGGCGCGATCTCGACCACGTACGCGGCGGGGTCGGAGCTCGACACGCCAAGAAGTTTCCCGCCGCCGTTCTCGGTGCCGGCGGTGCGAACCGCACTCTCGATCGGATCTTGTTGCTCGTACGCACCGCTTACGCGGTACACGAACCCATTGGGATCCTGATACCATCTCCGGCCCTCGAACTCACCCCACGACGAGCTTTGCCCCGGAGCGGTTTCGGTCGTCTTGTATCCGCGCGGGTCGGAATAGGTCTCTTCCCACCGAGGTCTCGCCGTTCGCGACGCCCCGCAGTACGATGCGGTAGGCACCGCTGGAAAGGTCACCCTCCGCCGTCCGCGCGCGGCGCAACAGTTCCACGAGCGAGATCGGTGCCGGCGAAAACGTCTCCGCCCGCACGGCTGACGCCCCAGCGATGAACGCCCCGGCGACGATGGCCGCCGCGAGTATGCGATCCCACCTGCGCGACAAGTTACGGCATACTTTGCGCGGCAGGCGCAATCGTCGCCCGCGCTTCCAAGGCCTGTTTTGACAGGGCCTCGAGCGCTTCGAGATGCGCGCGAGTCAGTTCGTCGAGCTTCGAGCGCTGCAGCGCGGCCGCCGAATCGTTCACCAGGTACTCCAGCTGAAGTCGCGCAAGCGCCTGTGCGTCCGGCGGCGTGCCGTTCGCGGGCGACGTCCACAACTTCGCCAGACGTTTTGCAAAATTCACTTGCGCGTTGCGGAGCACCACCCCAGCTCGGGCCGCCGTGCCGTTTTGGATGTCGCCGAAGATGCCGCCGCGTGTCCAATCGAAGAGATCGGTAAGCGTCATGGTTGCACCCGGTGAGTACTTCGTCGAAAGGTCGTCGATGCGCGCCAGCGTCAACGGTGCGAACAGCTCGTCGAGCACTCGCTCTTGAGTCGCCCCGGCAATCGAAACAACGTCGACGTCGTGGCGCGGCGACGGGTCGTATACCCAGGTTCCGCCGGGCCCCAGCGAGCTGACCTCGCGGTACGTCAACATGCGCAAGACCCGTGGGCTAAAGCTCCAGGCCGCATCGGAGAAGAGCGAGGTTTGGAGCACTCGCCACGCCTGATATTCGTCGGATCGGGACACGGGCTGGAGCGGCGTCGACGCGTGTGGGTCGCCGGCATTCGCGCGCGAGACGTATTCGCCACCGATGATGTGCACGGGCATGGACGCATACCGCACATAAAATCGCAGCGGGAGCAAAAACGCGCGGCGCGCTTCGTCGTAGGCTTCGCCGTTTCTCGGAAAGCGCCGGTCGACGGCGTTCATGATGCCGTGGAGCATCGAGAGCTGCGTCTGTTCCCATGCGAGCGGATGGTTTGTCAGGTCGTCCTGCTGAACGCGCGGATCGATCGCGTGCCCGTCGTTGAAGAACGCGTCTTCGTCGGAGGCAAACCGATAGGTCGGATCCGACCAGCGCGAGGCCCAGCGGTTCAGCGTCGGGACTTCGGCTTCCGGCGTGGTCGCATTCGGTACATTCTGATACCCGAATCGAACCGCGTAATAGTCGTACGGACCCAACACCAGCTGCTCGTAGTCGCCTTGCCTCGTACCCTTGGGCCAGACGTTGATCGGCGCGTACTCCATCACCGACGACGCGACGCCGTGCGCGTGCGTGAAGCCCGGATCTTGAAGCTGCTGGGCCGTGTAGGCCATCGAACCGATGAAGTTGTGTTGCAAGCCGAGATCGTGCCCGGACTCGTGCAGAACGACCGCGCGAATCTCGCGCAGGGTAAACGCTTGCTCCAACGCTTCGCTATCGGGCAGGTCGCGCGCCGGTGCCACGAAGTAACGATAGTTCCGGCCGCCCAATCCCTCGATTGCATCGACGTTGATGCCGGCGTTGATTTCTTCGCCCGTACGCGGATCGGTGATAATGAGCGCCTCGGCGCCGTATTGCGGGATGGGAGCGTCGAACCAGCTGACCATGTTGTGCCGGACGTCGTCGACGTCAAAACTCGGGTCGTCGGGCTGCTGCACCACCTGAACGGCGTTGAAAATACCGATTCGTGCGAACGCGTCGTTCCAGGTAAGCAACGCCCTCCGCACGGTATCGCGGTATTGCACTGGGACATCGTTGCTCAGGGTGAAGATCAGCGGGTTTTTCGCGTTCGACGGACGGCCCGGTTGCTCGGGCATGAAATTCCAGCGGCTCAAATAGTACAGGTTGCGCGAAGGATTCTTGTCGCTTTGAAAGTCGATCAGCGGCTGCTCGAAATAGCCCACGCGCGGATCGGCGACGCGCGGCATATACCCGTTCTGCGGCGCGGCGATGAGGTTGTAGGTCATCTTCACTTCGATGCTTCGCGCATCGGGAACGTCGTCGATGGTATCGGGCGAATCGCTCGCCCAGGTTTGGCTCACCCGTAAAATGGTGTTCTGCGGAAAGGTTTTCGCTTCGATGAAGAACGAGCGCGTCGGATCCAGCCGGTAGCCGTGTGCCGGATTTTTCGCGACCGCCCGAAACTGCGCTCCGAGATCGGCTACGTCACCGAGAAACGGCGTGGCCGAGATCGCGACCGAGGTGGGAGACTCGGCGACGATCGGCGTCACGGCGACGACCGAACTCGGAAGCGACGCTTGCGCGCTGATCGATTCGGGCGTGCCTTTGTCGACGCGCGCGAACGTATTCGGCCAGCGTATCACCACCGCGTCGTCGACGCGTTCGAATCGCATGATTCGCGCGGGCGCGACGTACGGTTCGCCTGGAGCCGGTCCAAAGCCGCCGAGACCGCTCGCCGGAACCGAGGTTTCGATGAAATCCTGGCCCAGCTGGCTCTTCGCCAAGACGAGATAGATCTTGCCGCCCTTGCGTAAAACCGAAATCAGGCCGGGCACGACCTTCGCGTCTTTTGCAAACGTGTCGTAGTTGGCGGGCGCTTCCGCGGATGGGGCCGCCGTTTGGGCGATGGCGGCCAACGGCCGCAGCGATAGCGCCAGAATTAGGACGATGCCAAGTCGGTACACGCGATTCATGCCGGCCGTTTTTCGCCGTGCAACACCAGGAATCCGGCGATTGCCGCCAGGACGGAGCCGGCGAACACGCCGATCTTCGTCTCGGTCAGGATCGCGTCGGACGCGAACGCGAGACTACCGATGAACAGGCTCATTGTGAAACCGATGCCCCCCAGCAGTGCGACGCCGTACATCATGCGCCACGTCACGCCGTGGGGCAGCGGAGCGATGCCCATTTTCACCGTCGCCCACGACGTTGCGAAGATTCCGATTTGTTTCCCGAAGAACAATCCGCACGCCACGCCGAGCGGTAACGCGCCGACCATCACCGACGGGCTCAAACCGCGGAAGGAGACGCCGGCATTGAAGAGCCCGAAGATCGGCAAAATGGCAAACGCGACGTAGGGATTTAAGCGATGTTCGAGGCGGTCGAGCGCTCCGAGCGGGATGGTCAGCGCGAGCACGACGCCGGCCACGGTCGCGTGCACCCCCGATTCGAGCACGCAGAACCACATGACGCCGCCTAGGGCGAGGTATGGCGCGAGCTGGTTCACTCGCAGGCGGTTGAGGATGACGAGGATGGCCGTGCAGGCGGCCGCTCCGAGAAGTGCCGGCACCGCCAAATGTGCGGTGTAAAAGACGGCGATGATGGCGATCGCTCCCAAATCGTCGATGACCGCGAGCGCCGTCAAAAAGATTTTCAGCCCCGCCGGCACGCGCCGGCCGAGGAGGGTGAGCGCGGCCAAGGCAAACGCGATATCGGTAGCCGCCGGGATCGCCCAGCCTTTCACCCGGACGGGATCGTGCCAGACGAAAGCCGCGCAGATAGCGGCCGGCACCACGATTCCACCCAGAGCCGCTATTGCCGGCAACGCCGCACGACCGAACGTCGATAGCTCGCCGACCAACAGTTCGCGTTTGATCTCCAGACCGACGAGCAGAAAGAAGACTGCCATCAAAGCGTCGTTGATCCAGGCATGCGCCGTCAAGTGGATGCCGTACATGTTCGTGTCGATGCCGAGCTTGAGATGAAGCAGATCGTTGTAGGACTGCGCGAACGCCGAGTTCGCCCAGATCAGTCCGGCCGCGGTCGCGGCGATCAACGCGAACCCTGCCGACGATTCGCTGCGCAAAAACTCGCGCATCGCCGCGAACGAACGGCGCAGGTCTAGGGTTTCCCGAGAATTCCGACGGCTTTTCCCACGTCTTCGAAAGCCGAGAGTGCGCGGTCCATCTCGTCTTTGGTGAGTGCCGCGCTAATCTGGACCCGAATGCGCGCGGTTCCTTCCGGAACGACCGGAAATCCAAAGCCGGTTACGAAAACGCCGCGTTTGAGAAGTGCGTCGCTTATCGTAATCGCGAACGCGGTTTCGCCGACGATAATGGGAACGATGGCGCTCTCGCCGGGCAGCGGCCGGTAGCCGATCCGCTCGAGACCCGCGCGGAAATACGCGGTGTTTTCGCGCAAGATGCCGACCAGTTCCGGATGCGAGTCGAGGTAGTCGATCGCCGCCAGCGAACTGCAGGCGACAGTCGCCGGCAGCGCATTCGAAAAGAGCTGCGGGCGCGAGCGCTGGATCAGCGTGTCGATCAACGCGGCGCTCCCCGCGACGAAGCCGCCGGCGGCACCGCCTAGCGCCTTACCCAGCGTGCCCGTAATCACGTCGACCTTTCCGGTCAGATCGTAATGCTCGATCGTGCCGCGCCCGGTTTTCCCCATCACACCGGTGCCGTGCGAGTCGTCGACGACCACGATCGCACCGTACTCCTTTGCCAGGCCGACGATCTCGGGCAACTTTGCCAAGTCGCCTTCCATGGAAAACACGCCGTCGGTGACGACCACGATCGGAAAGCACTCCTTCACCGCTTCGAGCTTCTCCCGCAGCTGCTGCATGTCGCTGTGCTTGTAGCGCTCGCGGCGTGCCTTCGACGCCAGGCGGACGCCGTCGATGATCGACGCGTGATTCAACTCGTCCGAAACGATCGCCGAACCTTGATCGCAAATGGTGGCGAAAAGCCCCGTATTGGCGTTCCAACATGCGACGTAGGAAAGCGACGCGTCCGTGCCAAGAAATGCGGCGATGCGCTCTTCGAGAGTCCGGTGGATGTCGAAGGTTCCGCAGATGAAACGCACCGACGCCGTGCCGGCACCGTATTGGTCCAAACCGCGTTTTCCGGCTTCGACGACCTCGGACTGGTCGGCGAGGCCCAGGTAGTTATTGCTCGACAATACGATGACGTCGCCGGCTTCCTCCATACGAACTTCCGGCGCCATCGGCGTCGTGATGTGCCGTAAACGCTTGTAGGTACCCGCACGCTTGAGCGACTCGAGGTCGCCGCGCAGTTTTGCTTCAAAGGCTTGATTCATGGTTTCGCGACGTCTCCCTTAAAGTCGAGCACGATTTTGGCGGCCTCACCGCTGCGCATGAGCTCGAAAGCGCGGTCGAACTCGGTGTACGGCAAGACGTGCGTTATGATCGAACGCAGGTCGACGCGTCCGCTTTTGACGAGCGTCTGCGTCTGGTACCAGGTCTCGAACATGCGGCGGCCGTTGATGCCGAGCACCGTCAATCCTTTGAAGATAATGCGCTCGGCAAGATTGAGATTGACGGCATCGCCGGGTATTCCCAGCAGCGCAGCGGTACCGCCGTTGCGCACCATCTGGAGTCCCGCATCGATCGCGGCCCCGCTGCCCGACATCTCGAGCAGCACGTCCACGCCGTCGCCGTTGGTGCGCGACACGATGTCGGCCACGAGCCCCGGCTGGGTCGCTAGGAAGGTCGCATCGGCCCCGAGGCGTTTGGCCAGATCGAGTTTAGCGGGATTCACGTCGATGGCGTAGACCGACGCCGCGCCGGCGGCGCGCGCGACCGGGATGGCCATCAAGCCGATCGAGCCGACACCGGTTATGACGACGGTTTTGACGCTCACCCCGGCCGCCATCACCGTGTGCACCGCGTTCCCGAGCGGATCGAACACGGCCGCGAACTCGTCCGGGATTGCCGGGTCGAGTTTCCAAACGTTGTACTCCGGAATGGCGATGTACTCCGCGAACGCTCCGTCGCGATCGACGCCGATGATTTCGACCCGTTCGCAAATGTGCGCTTGGCCGGTCCGGCACAGTAGGCACGTCAGGTCGGCGATGTGTCCCTCGGCGGAAACGCGCTCGCCGATGCGCACCGAATGGACCGCGTCTCCGATCGCCGCTACCGTCCCCATGAACTCGTGCCCGACGACCAGTGGCGGGTGGATCCGAGCCTGTGCCCAGGAGTCCCAGCTATAAATGTGCTGGTCGGTCCCGCAGACGCCGGCCTTCTCGACGTGGATTAAGACGTCGGTCGGTCCGATCTCGGGAACCGGAACGTCCGTCAAGGTAAAACCGCGCTGCGGACCGAGCTTTGCGAGCGCTTTCATGGAAGACACGACGGCCCCAGTATTGCACTCGGAGCCGTCGCTGTCTTGCCGGTGTGGACTCGATTCGTCTAACTGGCTCCGGCTTAGAAGTCGTACTCCAGTTGCGCGCGGTTGTACTTGAACAGCGGCAGGCCGCCGAGGTACTGCGCTCCGGTGGACGCGCCGGCAGGGCACGTCGTACTTGAAGCTCCGCAGAACGTGTTTTGAATCCACCGCACGAAGTACCGGTCGCGCAGCATCAAACCCTTATAGGGGCCGGTGCCTTTGTACTGGCTGAAGCGGTAGATACCGTCGAGATCGTACTCGTTGGTGTTGGCGTTCGGCGCTGCGGCGTTGCCGTAGTTCAGCCAGCCGTACGCGGCTAGGAAGACGATTCGGTTGTTGTTCGAGGTGAAGGTCGCGGCCACGCGCTCCGAGGTGCCGGCGGAGCGCCGCTCGACCATGCCCTGGGAACCGTTCGTCGTAAAGAACGGATCGGCCGTGTAGTTATCGGTGTACGGGCTCGCCCAGCCGCCGTAGTACACGTTCGTGGTACCGTCGGAGTTGTTGGAGCACTGTCCGGTCCCGTTGTTCACCAACGGAAGGAAATACGCGAGGGTCGCGCCTTTGGCTGTGATTTGATTCGTGCTGCTACTGCACGTCACGCCCTTCGGCAACGTAATCGTGTCGTTGTGCCACGGCAACGTGTCGAACCCGAACGTCAGCAAAACGTTCTTGGCGACGTTCGCGCCGATCTGCGCACCGATCACTTGACTGTCGATCTTTCCGAGGTATGATGCACCGGCATTGGTTTCCGTTCCGCCCTGCAATGCGATAAACGGCTTGACTTTGCTTTGAGTGAACGTGTACTTGCCGTCGAACCACAGGATGTTCATCAGAGCGCTGACGCTGTAGAAGTAGCCATCGAGCGTCAGACCTACCGGCGCGTTTGCGTACCCCGCTTTGCCGTAAAAGAATCCATTCGTCTGAATGAAGTTACCGCCCGGAACGTAGATGTTTGCGGGCAGGCCGGAGTTGCCGGCGGGATAGCTCGTGAGCAGCGTGTTGCTTTGGAACGTGTTGCTGGTACGGTTCTCGAACTGGATCATATCGGCCGCTTCGAACGTCCAGCCCTTGATCCCGGAGTAGGCCACGTCGGCGCCTTGGAACGCTTCCGGCTTCAGGCGCGTGTCGGCGGGGCCGGCCCACGGCGAAATGAACAGCTGGTCGCCGGCCTTGGCATACCAACTCGCGTTCCGAAAACCGAGATAGGCTTCCGGGAACGTGCTGAGTGCGAAGCCGGGCAGCGTGTCGTCCGGATTGGTGTTGGGAGGCGCCTGGCTTACGCACGGCTTGCCCTTGGCATGGGACAGTGCGATCGAACACGGACCGTCCAGCGGATTCGCGTACACGTAGGTGCCGCCGATGAACAACCCGCCGAGATCCGGGAACGTGTATTCGCCGTGAAGAGAAATCGCCGAGTTCCACGAGGCCTGATTGACGCCGGTGCTGCTGTATTTGGCACCGGGCGTGAAATTGAACTGCGCGCCGGGATTATTCGACGCGTTCTGACGGGTGAAGTAGTACGAGCGGAACTGCCCGCTCCATTGAAACGGGCTGGCCGTAGGAGTCGGCACCGGGGCAGACTGAGCGACGCTCGCCGGCGCCGGCGTTGCGGATGTGTCCGCGATCGCTACCGAGGTACTCGCGGCGACCATCGCAACGGCTGCCAACCCGTAGCGCGCAAGTATGGATTGCATGAAGAGGAGTCTCCTTTTGGAAAAGTTGACTGCGATCCCTTTATACAGGCCGGAACTAATGACCTGGGTCACTAAATAAAAATGGGACCGCCCGGTGGCGACTAGCCGGGCGGTCCCGCCTTTAATTTAGCGAGCCAGACTCGCTTTAGAAATCGTACTCGAGCTGCGCGCGATTGTATTTAAACAGCGGCAGACCGCCCAGAAAACTGCTGCCGATGGCTGCGCCGGGCGGACAGCTGGTCGCCGAAGCGCCGCAGTAGGTATTCGACTCAGAACGTTGCGCGTACCGGTAGCGAAGCAACAGCCCCTTGTACCGTCCGTTAGCGACCGGACTAAAGCGATACTGGCCGTCGAGATTCCATTCGTTGGTATTCTCGGCCACCAGCGCGTTGCCGTAGTTGTACCACGCATCGCTGGCGATGAAGATCCATCGCTTGTTGGTCGACGTGTACGTTGCGGCAAGTTTCCACGACGTCCCCGGCGCGCGCCGGTCGGCCATCCCTTGAGAGATTTGCGTCGTGAAGAACGGATCGGCCGCATAGTTGTCCGTATACGGCGAGGCCCACCCGCCGTAGTAGACGTTCGTCGTGCCGTTCGGATTCGTGAAACAGACGCCGGCCTGACCGGACGAACCGCCGTTGCCCGGCAAGAAATAGCCGAGGGTGGCGGCCTTCGCCGAGATCTGATACGTACTGTTGTTGCACGTCACGCCCGCCGGCAGAGCGACGTTGTCGTTTTGCCACGGAATCGAATCGAATCCGGCCGTAAGCAGAATGTTTGGCGTGACGTTCGCGCCGATTTGGACGCCGATATCGGAGCTACGAATCTTTCCGATGTACGACGCCCCGGCGTTGCTTTCGAAACCGCCTTGCAGCGCAACGAACGGCTTGAACTTGTTCGACGCCATCGTGTATTTGCCGTCGAACCACCACATGTTCAAGAGCGACGAAACCGAGTACAGATAGCCGTTGAGCGCGTAGTCGCTATCTTTCGGCGCGTACCCAACTCTTCCGTAGAAGAATCCGTTGGTGTTGATGCTGCCGCCGCCGGGCACGAAAATATTCTGTGCCAAGCCGCCGCCGCCGGCCGGGAAGCTCGTCAGCAGCGTCGTGCTGTCGAACGTGTTGCTCGTCCGGTTCTCGAACTGAATCATGTCGGCGGCTTCGAAAAGCCACCCCTGACCGAGCTGGTATGAAATGTCCGCACCTTGGTAAGCGGCCGGTTTCATACGCGTGGCGTCGTACGATCCCGCCCACGGTGACGTGAACAGCTGGTCGCCGACCTTGCCGTCGAGGCCGAAGCCCTTATACGCCAGATACGCTTCCGGGAAGGTGCTGAGCGCAAAGCCCGGCAGCGTGTCGTCCGGATTGGTATTCGGCGGGGCTTGAGAAACGCACGGTTTTCCTTTGGCGTGAGAGCTGGCCACGGTACACGGCCCGGCGATCGGATTGGCGTAGAAGTATGTGCCGCCGACGTACCAGCCACCGCCTGGAAAGTTGTAGTCGACGTGTAAGTCGATGCCGCTATTGAGCGAGGCTTGGTTCACGCCGTTCGCATTATACTTTGCGCCCGGCGAAAAGTTGAACTGCGTTCCTGGGTTATTCGACGCGTTTTGACGCGTGAAGTAGTACGAGCGAAAAAAACCACGATACGTAAACGGGCTGGGCGCGGGGCTCGGCGAGGGATTGGTTTGGGCGACCGCCTTCGGCGCCGGTGTTGCCGACGTTTCCGCCGACGCCAACGAGACGCTCACCATAACCAATGCCACCGCCCAAAAGCCCGCGCGTGCGACTAGAGATAGCACGGGTAAAGTCTCCTTCAGCTTTTTCTGACGAGGATTGAACGCCACCAGTCTATCCGGCCGCGATTAAGCGATGTTTAAGGACGCCTTAAGGCAGTTAGCGACCCTGACCCTCGTAGCGTCCCATTGGAGAAAGGAATCGAAGGTACGTTCTATCCGAATCTGCCGGTGATGTAGTCTTCGGTCCGCTTATCGCGCGGTTTGGTGAAGATCGATGAGGTGGTGTCGGTCTCGATCATATCGCCGAGCAGAAAGAACGCCGTATAATCGCTGATGCGGGCCGCCTGCTGCATCGAATGCGTCACGATGACGACCGTGTAGATGCGCTTGAGCTCTTCGATCAGATCCTCGATCTTGCTGGTGGCGATGGGGTCGAGCGCCGAGGCCGGCTCGTCCATCAAGATTACCTCGGGATCTACCGCCAGGCAGCGCGCGATGCACAGGCGTTGCTGCTGGCCGCCCGATAGATCGAGCGCCGAACGGTTGAGCCGATCCTTGACTTCGTCCCACAGCGCGGCGTGCCGAAGACTGCGCTCGCAAATCTCGGCCAGCACGTCTTTGCGCCTTTCGCCGTGCACCATCGGGCCGTACGCGACGTTCTCAAGAATCGTTTTCGGAAACGGGTTGGGACGTTGAAAGACCATGCCAACGCGATGGCGGATCGTAACCGGATCGATTTCGGGAGCGTAGATGTCGGCGCCGTCGAGGAGCACGCGCCCCTCGACCCGCGCGCCCGGCGTCAGGTCGTGCATGCGATTCAGCGCACGGATGAACGTCGACTTTCCACATCCCGACGGACCGATGAGGGCCGTCACGCAGTTCTGACGCATTTCCAGCGTCGCGCCTTTGATGGCGTGAAACGAGCCGTAGAAAATGTTGAGATTCTCGGCCTTCAGTTTCGCTTGCGTCGAAAGGGAAGCCGACTCAGGCTTGGTCACGAACATCTGCGCCGTTCTTTCGGCGGCCGGCGCGCCGGCGCCCGCACGCCGAATCGGTTAGCCGGGGGCGCCGGTGCCGGACGCCGGCAACGGATGCGGCTCGACGAGCGACTCGAGATACCACTCGCGAACATCTTGCAGCGTTGCGTCGCGGCAAAGTTCGGGAAGAACCGCCAGGATCTGTGCCCGCATGGAGGCCTCGGCCGGGGCGGGTACGCGGATGGCCGCTCGCATCATGCAACCAGCCTGCCACACCAAGGTTAGGCCGGCTTTATCGCTTGATTAACGGTGTCATCCCGAGCGCTTCTTTTGTCATCCGCTCGTCCTTCGACTGCGGCGCTTCGCGCCTTCGCTCAGGATGACAAAGGCGCTCTCCGCTCAGGATGACAAGGGGAGAAATCCTACGGTTCGCGTTTGATGCGCATGATCGGAATGCGTACCGTGAACGTGGTCCCCCGGCCCAGCATCGACTCGGCCGAGATTGCGCCGCCGTGGGCGTCGACGATCCCCTTGACGATTGCCAGACCGAGTCCGGCGCCGCCGCTTTCGCGCCGGCGCGAGCGATCGACCACGTAGAACCGCTCGAAGATGTGCGGAACGTCGCGGTACGGTATGCCCTCGCCGTTATCGCGAACGCGCACGACGGCATCGCTATCGCGCGCATCCAGCTCGATCTTCACGCGACCTCCGCGCGGCGTATGGCGAATCGCATTATCGATCAAGTTGACGAAGACTTGCGAAAGCCGGTCGGGATCCGCTTCCACTTGAACCGGCCGAAGTGGAAGCAGTTCGAGGGCGACGCCCTTGTTGGCGGCTTGCGGCTCGAAGGACGCGACGATCGGATGCGCGACTTCTTCGAGATCGATCTCGCGCAATGCTAGCTTTAGCTGTCCCGATTCCGCGCGGGCTTGTTCGAGCAACTGCTGAACGAGCGCGGTGAGACGGTCGACCTCCAGCAGCACTTGGGGCAGAAACAAATCGCGGGCTTCGTCGTCGGGGGACGCCAGCACGGTTTCGAGCATCAGCTTGATCGACGACAGCGGAGTGCGCAGCTCGTGCGAAACGTTGGAAAGGAACTCTTTGCGAGCTCGGTCGAGCCGCACCAGCGCCGTTTGATCGTCGGCGAAGACGGCGACCCATCGCGGATCGTTCCCGTCGCCGACGAGCGGGTACACCGCGACGCGATAAATGCGCTGGCCTTCCGCGCCGGAGAGCGTCAGTGGGGCGACCGACGATTCGCCCTGCAACGCATCGGTGATGCGGCGCTCAACTTCGACGTTGGGAATCGCTTCGATGACGTGTGAGCCGAGCGCGCGTTCGGTATCGAAGCCGAAAATCGCGCCGGCGGCGGGGTTGGCAAACTCGACCCGTCGCTGTAGGTCGACCAGCACGATGCCGATTGGCAGCGCCCGCACCAGCCGGGCAAAGGCGTCGTCGACGGCCGCATCCACGGGAGCGAGGGGCGCGGGAAGGGGCGGCAGCGGCGGCTCGGACGCCCGGCGAACGGCGAACGCACGCGCGAGCAGCACGCCGACGATCAATCCGAGGGTTGCCGCGGCGGGCAGCGCCCATTCCAGCGACGTCATCGAAAGCCGGGTCCGCTACACCTTGAACATATAGCCGCGGCTGCGCACGGTGAGAATGTGACGCGGGGTCCGCGAGTCTTCTTCGATCTTCTCGCGCAGCCAGCGGACGTGGACGCTAACCGTTTGCTGTTCGCCTTCGAAATCGTATCCCCACACCTTGTCCAGCAAGGTCTGGCGGGTGACGACGCGCCCGTTGTTCTCCATGAGCACGCGCAGCAGCGCGAACTCCTTCGGGGCCAACGCGACGTTCTTGCCACGCACCGTGAGCTGCTGGCGCGACGGGTCGAGAACGATCTCGCCGAGCGCGATCGCCTCGTCGTGACCCGACTGAATCGGTGCTTGACGGCGCAGGCGCGCCTTTACGCGCGCTAAGAATTCGTGAAGTGCGAACGGCTTGGTGACGTAGTCGTCGGCACCGAGCTCGAGCGCGAGGACTTTGTCGATCTCCTGGTCCTTCGCCGTTAGCATGATAATCGGGACCGAGCTGAACTTCCGAATTTCCTTACATGCTTCGATGCCGTCCAGAACCGGAAGCATGATGTCGAGAACGATCAGGTCGGGTTGCTCGCGCTGCGCCATGGCGATTGCGCTGCGACCGTCGCTGGCGGTAACCACCGCGTAGCCGCTGCGCTCTAAGTTAAAGCGCAGCGTCTGGAGTATCGCCGACTCATCATCGACCACCAGAATCTTCTTATTGAAGTCCGGCGTCTTGACGAACGCGCTACGCGCGGGCTTGGCTTCCAACGATCCGTTCATACGATTTGACTACTGCGCTGTAGTCCAGCGCTCCGTCTCCCATTGCCGAGCGAGAAGTATATATTTGGTAAGCCAACGCGGTCGCCGGCATCGGATAGTCGGCGGCTCGGGCGGCATCCAGGGCCGCAGCCAGGTCTTTACGGAGGAGGTCGACGGCAAACCCCCCTTCGAGCTTTCCGGCCAGCCACGTTTTGGGCAGCCACTGCTCCAACAGATAGTTTGAAGCCGTCGCGGTTGCGAGCACTTCGCGAACGCGATCCAAGTCGGCGCCGGCGCGTTGCGCGAAAAGCAGCCCCTCGGCGTTTGCAATCATGACGTTCGCAATGATGATCTGATTGACCAGCTTGACCGTCTCGCCCATTCCCACCGGTCCGAGGTGGTACGCCTTTCCCATCGCCGCGAGAATCGGCTCCGCCTCGGCGAAGCTGGCAGCGTCCGCTCCCACCATGATCGTCAAGCTGCCGCCGGCGGCTCGTACCGGGCCCCCGCTGACCGGAGCGTCGACGAATCTCAAGCTCCGCTCGCTCAGTTGCGCGGCAAAACGGCGCGACGCGACCGGCGAGATGGTCGACATGTCGACGACCAGGGTGCCGGGCTTTGCACCGGCGACGACGCCCTCGGACGCGAAGAGCACTTCTTCGACCTGCGGCGCATCCCGCACGCAGATAGCGACGACGGCGACCGAAGACGCCACCGCTGCGGGATTTGGAGCTTCGATGACGCCGCATTCGGCGCGTAATCGCTCGATTGCGTCGCGACGCCGATGCGCGCAGGCGGTGACGGTAAAACCGGCCCGGCACAGGGAGCGGACCATCGGTTCGCCCATCGCGCCAAGTCCGACGAATCCGACTCGCCGCTCGCTCACGCTCGGGCCTTTGGGCGCATTACCGAGCCTTTCCCGCCGCCTCGAGGGGCGCATCGAAGAATGGCCGAAGGCTGTCGACCACCACCTCGCAGCACCCGCCGGAGTACCAACGACGTGACCATCGCCGCCGCCCCCGTTACTCGCCCCACCTTCGACGAGATGAACCTCTCGACGGGTAAGCGCACCCGCCTTCACCGTTTGATGTACGAGCACGGGCCGGCCAACGGCACGCTGATGATGCTGCCGATCGACCAAGGACTCGAGCACGGACCGATTGATTTTTTCGACAACCCCGACGCGATCGATACCGACTGGATCTACCGGCTCGCCGTCGAGGGCAACTTCTCGGGAATTGCGCTTCATATCGGCTTGGCGGAAAAATACCAACAAAAATATGCCGGCCGGGTGCCGCTGTTGCTCAAAGTGAACGGGAAGACGAACGTTCCCTCCGACGACGATGCATTTAGTCCGATGACGTCGTCGGTCGAAGACGCCGTTCGTCTGGGTGCCGACGCCGTGGGATACACGCTCTACGTCGGCAGCCCGGCGCAAGATCTCGACATGGCGCAATGCAACGACGTGCGTCGCGAATGCGACCGCTACGGAATGCCGCTGGTTGTGTGGGCTTATCCGCGCGGCGTCGCCGTCAAAGCCAAAGGCGGAATCGACTCGCTCTACGCTGTGGACTATGCGGCGCGTGTCGCCTGCGAGATGGGGGCCAACGTGGTCAAGCTCAACGAGCCGGTTTGGAAACCCGACGATGCGTCGAAGCTTCCTAAGCCGTATGACACACTCGAATTTACCGATGTCGAGGGCTTACGCAAGGTCGTGAAATCGGCCGGCCGCACGCTCGTGCTCGTCTCCGGCGGCAGCAAGATGGGCGACGAGGCGACGATCCACAAAGCGCGCGCCGCCATGGAAGCCGGCTGCGTCGGACTGATTTTCGGACGCAATATGTGGCAGCGAAAATGGGACAGCGCGCTCTCGATGGCGTCGCAGATGCACGACGTTATGAACGCGTACGGGCAGCCGCAGTAGCGCCCCGGCTGCGCAACCTATTCCGTCGCCCGCACGGTTCGAGGCGTAGTCGGCAAAATGATGACGGATAGTGTGAATCTCTCGATCGAAGAGCGCGTAAACGCGGCCATCGACAAGGTGCGGCCGGGTATTGCGATGGACGGCGGCGAGGTCTGGCTGGTCAAGGTTGAAGAGGGCGTCGCCTACGTGCAAATGCTCGGGGCGTGCGGCGGGTGTCCCGCGTCCACCATGACGCTCAAGGGCGCGATCGAAGCGATCGTGGTCGCCGACGTGCCCGAAGTGCGCGAGGTCGTTCAGATCTGAGGGACGGCGAAGCGCCCTTAGTGACCGCCGGCGCAGCGAGCGCAATACCAGCTGGTGGCGCCCGCGTGTTCCTGGGGTACCATGTGTTCGCGCCGGCCACGCCGGCCGCAGTTGGCGCAGGCGAACGTTTGTCCGATGGGCGCGCCGCTCGCCGTGACCTCGTGCCGCTTCGCCGCGTACAGAACCAGATATATCACCAGCCCGACGACGAGCGGCGACCACGCGAAGAACTGGTTGAACGTGGTAGCTGAGATTTCCGACGGCATGGAGACCTTTTCCAGGCCTGCCGGGAGCACACCTCGGCGTAGGGGCGAATGATAGCGCCTGTCATGGAACGCGACGCGATACTTCGCGACGAGATGGTATCGCAGCTGGAGCGGACGGGTATTCTGCACGACGCGCGGATAGCGGCCGCAATGCGTGCGGTACCGCGCGACCGCTTTCTCGCCGGCGTCCCACTCGACGACGCGTATGCCGATCGCGCGATCGCGATCAAAGTGAAGGACGGCGAAATCGTTTCGTCCATTTCGCAGCCGGGAATGATCGCGCTTATGCTGGAGCTGCTCGCGCCGGCGCCCGGCAACCGCGTTCTCGAGATCGGAACCGGGAGCGGCTATCACGCCGCCTTGCTCGCAGAGCTGGTCGGCCCGCTCGGGAGCGTGACCACGACCGACCTCGATTCCGACCTAGCCGCGTGCGCCTGCGCGGCGATCGGCGAACTCCGATACTCGAACGTCCGGGTGCTGGCCGCCGACGGCGGCCGGGAGATCGCCGGTGAAACCCCCTTCGACCGCGTCGTCGTGACCGCACGAAGCGACGACATTGCCGGCGCTTGGTGGAACGCGTTGCGCGAAGGCGGCCGTTTGGTGTTGCCGTTACGGTTGGAAGGTGCGGGAGAATACGCGGTCGGCTTCGTTCGCGATGGCGAACGACTGCACAGCGTCGGGGTTCATCCGTGCGCGTTCTTAGCACTGCGCGGCGAGGCGGCCGCGTTGGGCCAGAGCAACCTCTTCTATCGGGATCCCGCTCGGCGAAACAGTCCGGCCCGGGTTCGCCGCATTGCCGGCGTGGTTGCGGTGCGAAAAGAAAACGCGATGCCGGCGCTTCTCGACGACGCCGATCTGGTCGTCGCTCGTCCGATGTCGGTTTTCGCCGTCAGCTTTTCTTGAAATACTCCGCGTTGATTTCGGTGTACTTGAGATACTGCTCGGGGACGTCGGAATCGGCAAAGATCGCCTCGACCGGGCACGCCGATACGCACGCGCCGCAGTCGATGCACACCTCAGGATCGATGAAGAGCATCTCGTCTTCTTCCTTCCCGTGAATGCAGTCGACCGGACAAACGTCGACGCACGACTTATCCTTGGTACCGATGCACGGTTCGGTGATGACGTAGGCCATGAGCGACTACCCCTTACGACGAGCGGCGGCGCGGACCCCTTCCTCAGACGGCGGGCCGGCCGCGAATGGCACGGATGAGAAAGAGTAGCACGATGGCACCGACGATCGCGCAGACAATGCTCGGCAGATTGAAACCGGTCACGCCGGCATGGCCGAAAAAGCGGTAGATCCACCCGCCGAGGATCGCGCCGATGATACCGACGATGATGTCGCCGATGACGCCGCCCGGGCCCTCGCCCGGTACGAGCCAGCGGGCGACCAAACCGGCGATCAGTCCGAAAATTATCCACGCTACGATGCCCATGAGTCTTCCCAACCCTCCTTCTTCGATGGCAACCGTTCCCCAACCGAGCGGCTCCCAAAACATCGTTCGACCCAGGGCACCATCGCCCCGGCGTCGACGTTAGTTAGATATGAAGCGTCTCGTTCTCGGCCTGCTGCTGTCGCTCGCCTTGGCCGCGCCGGCGGCGGCCGATACTCCATCGGGGATGACCGAAATCAGCGTTACCGGGAACGGTTCGGTCGCGTTGGCACCCGACGTGGCCAACGTTAACGCCAACGTTGAAACCAACGCGCCCAATGCCGGCGAAGCGGTGGCGATGAATAACGCGGCATACGATCGCATTGTCGCCGCTCTGGAGAAGGCCGGCGTCGCTCGCACCGACGTAACGTTGTCGTCGTACAACGTCAACTACAACCCGAAGCCGCACGTCCTTCCGCCGAACCCCGGCGGCGAGCGGTACGGATACACCGTTTCGCGCGAGTTCAACGTGAAGGTTCGCGACATCGGAAAGGCAGGACGCGTCGCGGACGCCTGCACGAGTTCGGGCGCGACCTCGATCAACGGCGTGACGTTCGGACTGGCCGATTCCAGCGGTCCACGCGCGGAAGCGACTCGAAAAGCGGTCGACGACGCGCGTACGAACGCCGAGGCCCTCGCCGCGGCGGCGCACCTGCGCATCGTTTCGATCAAGAGCGTGGAGCTTCAAGGCAGCGGCGTGAATCCGCAACCGCTGATGCGTATGGCCGCCGCCAACGCGCCGACCCAGTTCGACCAGTCGAACGTCAACGTCTCGGTCTCGGTCAGCGTGACGTTTTTGGCGCAGCCCTAAGGGGCCCGGCGAAACCCCGCCCAGCGGCCGCAAGTAGATCGATTCGATGAATACGCCATGCGATAGCTGCGGAGCGCGACCGGCTCCGATTTTTCAAGGCCGGCGCTCGCTCTGCTCTGCCTGCGCGCAGAAACGCACGGCTGCCGGAGCCCTGCCATTTTTAGGAGCGGCCTTCGCCGCCGCGGGGTTGATTGCGGGCAGCGTGCTGCTGGCCGACCGCCTGCAGGGCGGCGACAAGGAACGCGGCGGAGCGTCGCCGCTCGACGAACTGACCAAGCGTTTTCGCGGAACGCCCACGTTGGGAAGTTTCTCGCGCGACCTTACCGACTTGGCACGCGCTGGCAAACTCGATCCGGTCATCGGCCGCGACGACGAAATCGAGCGTCTGGTTTCGATTCTCGCTCGCCGCAGCAAGAACAATCCGGTCCTGGTGGGCGAACCTGGTGTCGGCAAGACGGCGATCGTCGAAGGGCTGGCCCAACGAATCGTCGGCGGGAGCGTCCCCGCGTCGCTGCGCGGTAAACGCGTCCTAGCGCTTTCGCTCGGACCGCTGATTGCGGGAACGAAGTATCGCGGCGAGTTCGAAGGGCGAGTCAAACGCATTCTCGACGAGGTCAAACGCAGCGCTCGTGACGTCATCCTTTTCATCGACGAGCTGCATACGTTGGTCGGTGCAGGCGCCGCCGAAGGCGCGCTCGACCTCAGTTCGATGATCAAACCCGAGTTGGCGCGCGGCGAACTGCAGTGCATCGGGGCGACGACCTTCGACGAATACCGCAAATACGTCGAGTCCGACGCCGCGCTCGAGCGCCGCTTCCAACCGGTTATGGTAGAGGAGCCGACCATCGAGCAAACGACGGCGATCCTCCGCGGATTGCGCGACGGCTATGCGCTTCACCACCGCGTCGCCATCTCCGACGATGCGATAGACGCCGCCGCCACGCTGTCGGCTCGCTATATCGCCGATCGTTTCCTTCCCGATAAAGCCATCGATTTGATGGACGAAGCGGCGGCATTCGTTGCGCTGCAAAACAAAGGCGAGGTCGACCGGCCGGTGGTTACGCGCGAACACGTGGCCGCCGTCGTGACGCGCTGGACCGGAATCCCGCAAGCGGCGCTGAGCGAATCGCAGGCCAATCGACTGCTCGATCTCGAGCGGGTTCTGAGCAAGCGCGTCATCGGCCAAGAACGCGCGATCGCCTCGGTATCCGACGCCATTCGCCGCGCACGGGCGGGTTTGCACGACCCGCGTAAGCCGTTGGGAAGTTTTCTGTTTAAAGGCCCGAGCGGCGTCGGAAAGACCGAGCTTGCAAAGACCTTGGCCGAGGCGCTCTTCGGCAGCGAAGCCGCGCTCGTGCGCATCGACTTGTCGGAGTTCACCGAACAGCATTCGGTTTCGCGACTCTTGGGCGCACCGCCCGGCTACGCCGGACACGACGAACCGGGTCAACTAACCGAGCCCGTGCGACGACGCCCCTATTGCGTGGTGCTCTTCGACGAACTCGAAAAGGCGCATCCGGACGTCGCCGCCCTGCTGTTGCAAATCCTCGACGACGGACGCGTCACCGACGCCAAAGGACGCACGATCGATTTTCGCCACGCGCTCATCGTTCTGACGACCAATCTTGAGGACGACGAGCTGAACTTCGCGCTTCGTCCAGAGCTCGTGAACCGCATCGACGAGATCATAGCGTTCGAACCACTGGGGCTGCCGCAAATCGAAGCGATCGTCGCCATTCACGTCGACGCGTTGGCCGCGCGACTGGGGGCACGCGACGTGCGTCTACGGCTCTCCGAGGACGCACGCCGGTTTCTCGCCGGTGAGTCCATGGCCGCCGGAACCGGCGCACGGTTCGTGCAGCGCACCGTCTCGCGTCACGTGTCGACGCCGCTGTCGAGCGCGATCCTTCGCGGCGTACTGCCCGCCGGCAGCACCGCCGGCGTGGAGCTTCACGAAGGAACGCTGGTCGTAAAGGCCGCCTAAACTACGGCAGTCCGAAGCCCGACGTCGGCGGCGACAGCGCCAATGCTTGCGGGCTGCTCACGCCGTTGGATAGCGTCACCCACGAGGCGCCCGCGTACGGCGGGGCATACTGTGTCACCGTATTGTTGCCGTAGTTCGCAACGTAAAGGTTGCCGGACGCATCGATCGCCAAGGCGACGGGCTGGTTCTGACCGCCGGTAATCGTGGTCGGAGCGCCGTTATACGGCGGCAGAAATTCGGACACGGTATTCGAGCCTTGGTTGGGAACGAAGAGGTTTGCCGACGAGTTCACGCCGATCGCGCCTTGCTCGTTAATCCCATTGGTGATGGCAATGGCCGGAACGCTGGCGCTCGAAAGCGGCGCCGTGAATTCGACCACGGAGTTCGGCGTGCTGTTCAGGTTCGAGACGAAGAGATTTCCGCGAGCGTCGATGGCGAGCGAATTCGGACCGTACAAACCGTTCGACAGCGTTGTCGGCGCGCCGGTATACGGCGGTGCGTATTCGGTGACCGTGTTCGACGCCTGATTGGCGACGAACAGATTTCCGGAGAAATCGAGCCCCAAGCTCACCGGATCGCCGATGCCGGTTGAGATAGTGGCGATCGGTGCGCCCCCATAAGGAGGCGAGTACTCGGTGACCGTGTTGCTTCCGCTGCCGTTGGCTACGAAGAGATCGCCGTGGCTATCGAGCGCAAGCGCTTGCGGATGATTTACGCCGATCGCAATCGTGGCCGGCAAGCCATTGTACGGAACCGCGTATTCGGTGACGCTGCCGGGTTGGCTGGCAACGAACAGATCGCCGGCAGCGTCGAACACCAGCGACTGCGGATTGGTCACGCCGTTTTGAATCGTCGCGACCGGCACGTTTTGTCCGCCGGCGTAGAGCGTGACGCTATTGGCGCTCGAGTTGGCGACCGCTAGGACTTGTTTGACGTCGACGTTCACGCTTCCGGAACAACTCGCATTTGGCTGCGCACACGGATTCGACGCCTGGCCCGGGAAAGCCGCAGTGACGTGCACCGTCGCGCTCCCGCCGCCGTACGCGGCCGGCGGAGAAACCCAAAAAACGTTCGGAATGGTCGGGCTCGCCGCAGCGATAACGAGCGCCAGCGTGCCGCCCATTTGACTCGCGGTAACGCTAGGAGAAGCGGATCCGATGATGATGATGTTTTGATTCGCATCGACGAGCTCGGCGACCAGCTGATGCTTTCCGGCACCGTAGAGATCGATTCCGCCCTGCGTATTTTCGTAACTCATGGACGATCCCGGTACGATGTCGACTTGCGCCGGGACGCCTGAAAAGATGAGGTTCACGACGTTGGAGGCGCCGTAGACGACGTTGAACGCGATCGTTTGAACGCCGCCGAAAGCCGCCGACCCAGACGCGGCGACGACGGCGGTGTACGCCCCCGGCAGGAGCGGCAGGGCGGCCTGGCAGACGGCCCCGCCGGCTACGTTCGCGCAGCCGCTCGAGCCGGCGGTTAGGGCGATGGTTTGCGTTACCGGCGTCGGCCCGCTGAGGCTCAGCGTCAGCGCCTGCACTTGGCCGGCTGCTCCCTGGGCGCCCGGCGCGGGCAAAGAGGTGGGGGTCGGGAACGGCGTCGGCGTGGCGCCGGGGAACATCACCGGCAGCGGAGCGGTGCCGGGCGGCGAGCCATTGCTGGCCGCCGGAACCGGGTTCGCGATCGTCCAGGGAACGTGGACGCGAATCAAAGTCGCGCCGCTGGGAGCACCGCCCAGCACGCTGCCGGCGGGGCCGAGACCCCCACCTCCGGGCATCATAGAGTTCTGGGCGCCACCGCCCGCACACCCGGCAAGCAGGACGGTCGCCACGCTCAAAACCATCGTCCACTCGAGCGACCGCTTCACGAGAGTCGCCCTGTTCTCCATGGAAACGACATCTGCCCTGCTAAAGCGAGCTAGTGAAGCAGCCGCAGCACGTTGGCGCGCATGTCGTCCGCCGAGAGTTCGCCGACGACGACGTTGCGGACGACGCCTGCGCGGTCGATGAAGACGTGGACCGGTAAGCCGTTGATGGAATACTGGTCGCGAAGAGCGCCGTCGTCGACGACGGCTGGATAACTCAACCGGTGCTCGGCCCGAAACTGCGCGGCCTTGCGCGCGTTTTCCAACACGTCTACGCCGACGATTTGCAAGCCCTGCGATCCGTATTGGTGCTGGAGCGCGTCGATTGCCGGCGCTTCTTCGTTGCACGGGGGGCACCAGCTCGCAAAGAAGTTGAGGTACACGACTTTGCCGCGTAGCGAAGCGAGCGCGAGATTCGTCCCTTGCGAAGTCGGCTCGGACCACGCCGGCGCAGGTTGGCCCACGCGCGCTACTCGATCCTCGGCGACGGCTTGTTTTTTCGCTCCACCGCCGCTGGAACTGCACGCCGCCAGAGCGAGCGCAAAGAACGTTGCCACAATGCGACGCGCGACGGCGCTCTTACCCATAGCTCGGAAATGCCACGGCTTCCAGGTCGCGGTGCATTTGTGCGACGAGTTCGTCGACACCGCCGAAAAGCTTCTGCTCGCGAAGATACCGCAAGTCGCGCAAGGCAAGTTCGCGTCCGTAGATCGTGTCGTGAAAATCCCGCACCCACGCCTCGACCGTCCGTTCTCCTCCGCCAAACTGCGGATTGGTCCCGATGGAAACCAACGCGGGCCGGTCGCGGCCGTCATAGCGAGCGATGGCGGAGTACAGGCCGTCTTTGGGTAGCAGTTTGCCGGGCGGCCGCACGTTGGCGGTAGGGAACCCTAACGCGTGGCCGCGTCCGGCTCCGAGTTCGACCGGGCCGCGAATTTCATAGCCCGTCCCTCCCATCAAGCGGTCGGCGCCCGCCAGATCGCCGGTGGCGACGAGCCCGCGAATGCGGGTGCTCGAGATGCGTTCGCCCCCGTCGGCTGCATTCTCGATCGGCGCAAAACCGACGCCACGAGAATCGAAATAGGATTTCATGAACGCTACGTCGCCCGCCCGCTTATGACCGAACCGGAAGCTCGACCCCACCACGACCGCTCGGACGCCGAGCGCGCCGGCTAGAACCTCGAGGAACGCTTGTGGAGACAACGTCGCAATACGATCGTCGAACGTAATGAAGAAACATTCCTCGAAACCCGCCGCGGCAAAGAGAGCGGCGCGTTCTTCCGGTGTGCAGAGTAGCGGCGGTTCGGTTCCGGGGCGCAGAAAGGCGGCCGGATGATTCGAAAACGTCAGTACGCCAGAGCGCCAGCCCGGTTTGCGCATCCGCAGCGTTTGCCGCGCGATTTTCTGATGTCCGCGATGAAATCCGTCGAAGAACCCGATCGCCAGCGCCAGCGGCCGTTCGACGTTACGCTCGAGCCGATGAAACATCTTCATACGAATACTTTGCGCGGCGCGAGCAGCGCTCCGAGCGCCTCGCCGACCCCGACCAGCGTGCGCGATTCGTCGCGCACGAAGACGTGCCGCGAGCCAGATCCTTGCGGGAGCGGTACGACGCGACCGGCGCGAAAGTCGGCCGATCCACGAAGATCGAGCACGATGGTGGGGAACGGAATCACGCGATCCGGCGGCGTCAGCGCGCGTTCGGGATCGCCGGCGATATCCTCGAGCGTACGCGACTCGTACAAGACGAACGGTCCCGACGCCTCGCGAACGAGCGCCCCCATGTGCGCCGGAATGCCCATCGCGTTGCCGATATCGTGACACAGCGTGCGCACGTACGTACCGGCGCTGCAGGCGATCCGCAACCGCGCGGTTGACGGCGACTCGCTTCCGAGTTCGGTGAGCGCGTAAACCGTAACCGGCCGCGCACGGCGTTCGACCGTCTTGCCTTCGCGCGCCAGCTCGTACAGGCGCTTCCCGTCGTGGTGAACCGCCGAATACATCGGCGGAATCTGCGCGATCTTTCCAACGAACTGCGGCAACGCCGCTTCTAGCCGGCGGCGCCAATCCGCCGGCACCGGCGCAGTGTCGACGATGTCCCCGAACGCATCCTGCGTGGTGGTCGAGCTGCCTAAAACCAGCGTGCACGCATAAGCTTTCCGTTGATCGTCCAGCAGCGGAATCAGCCGCGTCGCCCGCCCGATGGCCACCGGCAGAACCCCGGTCGCTTGTGGGTCGAGGGTTCCTAAGTGGCCGACGGCAATTTTGCGGTCGCGCGCGTACGCACCATAGATGCGCCGTAACCGAGCAACGACGTGCGCCGACGTCGGCCCCGCGGGTTTGAAGACGTTGACGAAGCCGAGCATCACAAGTCGAACATCAAAGGGTGGAGCGCAACTCCTTGCGCAACGCTCCGATCGTGCCCGCCACCGCACCGGCAGCCAAAACTCCCGCGGCCGTAACGCCAACCACGAGCACTTTCGAAAGCGTCCAGAAGACGAACAGCAGGCCGCCGGCCGACATAAGAGCGTAACCGGTGCGTAAGAACCTCGCGTTTGGAAAACGCTGCCCGAGAAACCACACGCCGACGGCCCCAAATGCGGCGAGAAAGAGCCCGGCTGCCACGGTCATGCCGGGATTCACAACCCTTCGGCGACCAGCGCGGCATCGACCGCGCCGAATGCCTCCTCGAGCGTTCCGCGGAAGGTCAAGCCGGCGGCGCGAAAATGACCTCCGCCGCCCAAATGCTTGGCAGCCGCTTGGACGTTCACGCGCCCGTTCGAGCGCAGGCTGACGCGAATCTCACCCTCGATCGCTTTAAAGAGGGCGGCCACGTCGACGCCGTCTTGACCCCGCAAGGTGTTCACCGTATCTTCGGTGTCTTCACCGTCGGCGCCGGTTTGCGCCAGCATCGCATCGTCGACGAACGAATAACAGTAGTGGCCGCTGTGATCGAATCGCATCTCCTCGATGATCCGACCGAGCAGCCGCGTTGCGGCCACGCGTTTGCGTAGAAAAATCTCTTCGGTGATCTCCTCTTTGTTCGCCCCGGAGCGCATGAGCTCGGCCGCTAGTTCGAGCGCCTCCGCCGACGCGTTGGAGTGCATGAAACCGCCGGTATCCGTCATGACCGTGGTCAGGATGCAGGTCGCAATGTCGCGATCGATCGGCACCTCCAACCCGCGCAGAAGGTGCATCACGACCGCGCCGGTCGAGCACTCGGTCTCGAGCACGTAGTTGAGCTTGCCGAACAGCGAGTTGCCGAGGTGGTGGTCGATGTCGAGCATATTTTCGCGATCAACTGCGGGCAGAAACTCCCCGGCCCGCGAGAAGTCGCTCATATCGCAAAACACGAAGAGCGCGTCACTCGGCAAATCCGGCGGCAGGTCGCGCGCGACGAACTCGGTCTCCGGCAGAAACCGCAAGTTACGCGGCACCGGGTCCTGTCCGAAGTAATGCACGCGTTTGCCGAGCTTCTTCAGCGCGAGACCGAGCGCGAGGCCGGCGCCCAACGTGTCGCCGTCGGGTTTGACGTGGCTCACCATGACGAACGACGAGCGAGCGCGCAACTCGCCGACGACGTCGGCGGTCGATGCGATCCGCGACGAGCTTTCGATGATCATCAGGCCTCGTTTCTCCGGGCCGCTTCGCGCAGCGTTTTCGCTAACGCAATCGCGCGTTCGGCCGACCGGTCTTCAACGAACTCTAGCTCGGGCGTGTGACGCAAATCGATCTTCCGCCCCAGCTCGCCACGCAAAAAGCGCGCTGCATGTTCGAGTGCGTCGAGCGACTGACGCGCCGCCTGCCGGTCGCCGATAACCGACACGAACACCTTGCAGTGGCGCAAGTCGTCGGTCACCTCGGCGCGGGTGACCGTCACGAAAGCCAAGCGCGGGTCTTGGAGCTCTTGCGAGATCAGCGTACCGAGGATGCGCTGGATCTCGTGGTCGATTTTCGCCATGCGCTGCGGCTTCATGCGTGTACCAGTTCGGCAGCGATTTGCTCCATCGCGTAGGCTTCGATGACGTCGCCGTCTTTAAGGTCTTGGAATTTGGCGATTTGAATGCCGCATTCGAAGCCTTCGGCGACTTCGCGAACGTCGTCCTTGAAGCGGCGTAGCGATTCGATTTCGCCGTCGAACACCACCGCGGAGTCGCGAATGACACGCGCCTTGGCGTTGCGGGTAATCTTGCCGCTGGTGATGTAGCAGCCGACGATCGTTCCCACTTTACTGACCTTGAAGACCTGGCGCACTTCGGCCCGGCCGAGCGTGACTTCGCGGATGACCGGGGCGAGCATGCCGCGCATCGCCTTCTTGAGGTCTTCCTCGATTTCGTAGATGACCTGATAGAAGCGCAAGTCGACGCCTTCATTTTCGGCCAGCCGCCGCGCGGTCTCGTCGGGACGAATGTTGAACCCGATCAGCACCGCGTTCGACGCGCTCGCCAAGTTGACGTCGTTGGGCGAGATCGCCCCGACGCCGCCATGAATCACGCGAATGTCTACCTCTTCGTTGGACAGTGATTCCATCCGAGCGCGCAACGCTTCGAGGGAACCCTGACCGTCGGCTTTGATGATGAGGTTGAGCGCCTTCTTGCCTTCCGTCGGCATCGTCATGAACGTCTCGAGCGATACGCGCTGCGAACCGGTGGCTGCCATGCGCACGTCGCGCCGGCGGGTGGCACGCTTCTCGGCGGCCTCGCGCGCAACGCGCTCGTCGCTGACGACCGCCAGCGAATCGCCCGCTGCCGGCACGTCGGACAGTCCCATGATTTCGACCGGAATCGACGGGCCGGCCTTTTTCACTTGCTTGCCTTTGTCGTCGATCAGCGCGCGCACTTTTCCGAACGTGCCGCCGACCACGATGATGTCGCCCACTCGCAGCGTCCCGTTCTGCACGAGCACGGTCGCGACGGCGCCGCGGCCGCGGTCGAGCGCCGATTCGATAACCACGCCGGTCGCGCGCCGATTTCGATTCGCCTTGAGATCACGAATGTCGGCTTCCAGCAGCACCGTGTCGAGCAATCCGGGAATCCCGTCGCCGGTTTTCGCGGAGACCGGCACCATCTCGACGGTGCCGCCCCAATCGACCGGCTGCAATCCCTGCTCCATTAGCTGCTGCTTCACCCGATCGGGCTGCGCGTCGGGCTTGTCCATTTTATTAATCGCGACGACGATTGGCACGCCCGCGGCTTTGACGTGCGCGATGGCCTCCCGGGTTTGGGGCATCACGCCGTCGTCCGCAGCGACGACCAAAATGGCGACGTCGGTGACTTTGGCACCGCGCGCACGCATCGCGGTAAACGCTTCGTGACCCGGCGTATCGATAAACGTGATTTTACGATCGTTCTGCTCGACCGTATACGCGCCGATTTTTTGCGTGATGCCGCCGGCTTCGCCGCCGGCGACATTGGCTCGGCGAATCTGGTCGAGCAACGACGTTTTGCCGTGATCGACGTGACCGAGCACGGTAACGACCGGCGGGCGAGCCGCCATCATTTCCGGCTTGTCCTCTTCTTGCTCGACGGTGACTTCTTCGCCGGCTTCTTTGACGACCGCATTGAAACCGAACTTCTTGGCAACCGAAATGGCGACGTCGCTCGGAATGTTTTGATTGATCGTCGCCATCGTCCCCATCTTGATGAGTTCGGTGATGATGTCTTTGACCGGAACGATCATCGACGTCGCGAGTTCTTGGACCGTCAGCAAGTCGGGAATTTCGATCGCTTCCAGCGTTCGCTGCGCGACCGGCGGTGCGTGGTCGCCCTTCTTCTTGCGGTGGCGCTCTTTGTCGAGCAACAGCTCGGTCTCGCGATCCTTTTTGGCCGCGGCCTTGTCTTCGTGCGAGCGGCTGCGATCGCCGGGACGTCCGCCGCCGGCCGACGGCGTGGGCATGTCGGTGGCGGTGACGCCCAAACCCGGCCGCTGGACCGGACGCTGCCCTGGACCCATCGGTCGGAAGGGCCCGTTTCCGGCGTGACGGCGGGGCGGTGCGGCGACCGACTGCGCGACGACGGGACGTGCGGGGGCGCCGGCAATCTTACCGCCTTGACCCGGAAGCACCTGACCCGGCCGTGGCGCAACGCCGGGACGCCCTGGGAGTCCGGTTTGCGGACCTGGCGAGGCCGATGCGGTGGTCGTCGGCGGCGGCGGCTGGCGCTTGACGACCGAGGCCTGTCCGGACGGAACCCGGCGCAACTGTGGGATGGCCTCGGGTATGGGCTTGACGACCGGGCGCCGCGGCAAAGCCGGCGCCACCGGCGGGGCAACGGCAGATGACGCGGGCGCCGGCGTCGCAGCCGGCACGGACGGCACGACGGGTGCGACGGCGACGTTGTCGGCAGGCGCTTGAGCCGGACGGGCGGCGGGACGGACGGTCGCGCCGGTGACTGGCTTCAGACGCGGAACGGGGGTTTCGGCGACGGGAGCCCGCGCGGCCGCGGGCTTACGTGGAGCCGCCGGTGTCGCGGGCGAGGCCTTCTTCGGGGCCGCAGGTGCCTCGGCGGAGGCCGCCTTGGCGGCCGCACCAGCCGCAGATTTCAATAGCACGCTGCGAATCAGATCGGCGATCTGATCCGGGACGACGCTAAGCTGGTTTTTTGCCTCGAATACCCCGCCCAGGCGCTCGTTGAAGAGCGTGATCAGCTCTTTCGACGATAGCCCAACCTCTTTGGCGAGCTCGAAAATCCGTACTTTTCCCGTAGCCAAAATTCCTCACCTTAGGTGGGATCGTCCCGACTACGGGACCGACCCCACTACGCGTTCAATTGACGCCCCTCATCGATTCAGGGGCCATAGTCGCTGACGATTGCCGATCATCATGCTGTTATCCATTCGTCGAACTTCTTATTAAACCATATTCGGCCGCCACCGCGGCAAGACCCGGGTACCGTTTGTTCTTCACGACGGCGTTCCCGCACGCTTGCGAACAGAGGTAAGCTCCCCGGCCCGGTTGCTTGTGCCGCGATCCCGGCCCGTCCGCCTTCCAGCCTCCCTGACCTCGGACGAAGCGGACCAACACGGCTTGCGAGTACCGCTTACGACAACCCACGCACTGCCGAATAGGCTGCACGCGGGGCGTCGCGCCCTTAGCTCTCGTTCTCCGACCCCAAGCGTTCCCGCCGGAACTCTTCGAGCTTGCGAATCAAATCGGGGTCGATATCGACGCCTTCCAACGCCGCCGCAGTTTCCGCCTCGGCGGGAGCGACGGCCTCATCGGACGGCCGTTCGGCGCGTTCCACCATGTAACGCTCGCGAGCCTCATTCGATTCCGTTTCGCTGGTAATGTCGAGCCGCCAACCCGTCAGGCGGGCCGCCAGTCTGACGTTTTGCCCGTCGCGGCCGATGGCCAGCGACAACTGATAGTCGGGAACGATGACCAGCGCCACGCCGTCGTCCTCAAAAAGTTCGACGCCGATGACTTTGGCCGGCGCGAGCGCGTTCATGATGAAGGTGGCGGGGTCGGCATCGTAACGAATGATGTCGATTTTCTCGCCGCGCAGATTGTCGGTGACGTTGGCGATGCGGCTCGATTTCGGCCCGAGGCACGCTCCGATGGCGTCCACCTCGGGACGGTTGCTCTTCACGGCGACTTTCGAACGGCTGCCGGCATCCCGCGCGATTGCCATGATCTCGACCGTCCCATCGGCGATTTCGGGAACCTCGAGCTCGAGCAAACGTTGCACGAGCCCTTCGGCGACTCGCGACAGGATGACTTGCGGCCCCTTCGGCGACTTCTTTACGTCGAGCACGTATGCGCGAATGAAATCGTTGATGCGATACGATTCGCCCGGCACTTGCTCGTCGAGATACATGACAGCCTCGTCGCGTCCCTCGAGCGTGATGTACATGTTGCGTTGCTCGTACCGCTGTACCGTTCCGGTAACCAGGTCGTTCAGCTTGCGCACGTATTTGTTGTAGACGGTGTCGCGCTCGGCCTCGCGAATGCGCTGCACGATCACCTGTTTGGCGGTCTGCGCGGCGATCCGGCCGAAATCCTTAGGCGTTACTTCCTCGTCGTAAAAGTCGCCCGCCTGATACGGCGATCCGGCCTCCGCGACCGACATCTCGAGCTTTGGATCCACGACCTCTTCTACGATCGAGCGGCGATAATACACCTTGTACGCACCGCTTTGGCGATCGACCGTGACGATCGCGTTCGACTCGCTGCCGAAGTGACGTTTGTACGCCGTCAGCAACGCCGCCTCGAGCGCCTCGAGCAGCATCTCGAACGGGATGTTGCGTTCCTTCGCGATGAACTGAAGGACGTCGATGAGTTTTTCGTCAGTTACCGTGTCTGTCGCCGGCATGGGACCTCTTCCGTTGTTGTTTGTTACGTTGCAGATCCGCGCGCGGATCGTATTCCAAGTTGGCGGACTTAATCGTTTCGATCGGCAAGGGCAGTTCGCCGGCCTCCGTGTCGAGAATCACCGAACCGCCGCGCACACCGCGCAACGTGCCGCGGTGCGTCTTTACACCGTTGACGGTCAGCGTGGTCACGATGCGCGCGTTCTTGCCTGCGAATCGCGTGTAATCGGCCGGACGAACGAGCGGCCTGTCCAGGCCGGCCGATTCGACTTCCAAACTATAGGGTGCGTCGTGCGTTTCCAGCAGAGCGTTCAAACGCGCGGCGATTCTTTCGCAGAGCTCGAGATCGGCGCCGCCCGGACGATCGATCGTCACTCCGAACGCCGTCGTGCCGCGTGCGACGCGTGCGCGTCGCGCAACGATTTCGAGCTCCGGATACGACGCCTTGTCGTGTGCGATCGCCTCCAGCTCGCGCTCGAAAACTCCTTGCAGTTCACTCACGGCCATTATTCAATAGAGTCCTAAGAACAACGAAGCGCGGGACCTGCCCACGCTCCTGATTACCGGCCACCATCATAACGAAAACGGCGACGGGCCGCAACCCCACGTGGGCGCGGCCCGTCACTGCATGTTCTTTATTCTTCTTTTGCGATCGCGCGCCGCCGGTAATCGTCCGGCTTGCGTGGGCGCATTTTCGTGCAGCCCGCTATCTGGCGCGTCCTTCGCTGGCTCGATAGCCCGGTGGATCTTGCGGTTCCAACCGCCCTCCTTCGTTAGTCGAAGTATGCCGAATTCGGCAACTCAATTGTAGTGAGACCAATGTCGGAACTCAAGCGGGAAAGCGTGCCCGTCACGGCGACGGAGCAGGCAACGGCGCGTACGGCGTCAGGAGCCGCCCCTCGCAGGGTTCGGTAACCATCCCTTCCACGACCGGAGGGAGCACCCCGGGCACGCCGCGACCGCCGCCGACGGTCACCTGCGTGCCGTTGGCCGGGGCAAAATCCCCGGCATGCGGGGCCGTTTGGTTGAAGGGGTACCGAACGAGCCAGCCAGTGCACATCGTCGTCACGCCCGCTTTTCTTATCGACGTTACCCACATCTCGACGCGCGCCTCGCTACCGCCCGGCCGGGAGCGGTACAAGTACTTCGTTTGCGCTAAAATGTTGGGTGGCGGCGTCGGCTCCAGCGAGCCGTGCAGCGAGATTTCGGGAGTGTACTGCTTGCTTGCCGGATTGACCGGGTTGTTCGGCAGAAGCGCGCGCAGCTTGGCGTTGATGTTCGGCGGCGTCGGCGGGGCTTTGGTCGCGCGCGGAGCGGGCGGGGGAGTCGGGCGGAGTTCGATCGGACGCGCCGGGGCTGGTTGGGTCTTGGCACCGGTGCCGGCGTGGGGTCCAGGGGAGCCGACGCCCTTGGGACCGGGCGTTNNCGCGACCGCGGCGACCGCGGTCGCGCTGGGGCTGGGCACACCGGCGCGCGGAGCGGGCGGCGCCGACGCGCGCGGCGCAGGTGCCGGTGAGGCGCTAGGAATCGCACTCGCGCGGACGGCTACCGGGGCGGTGCTCGGGGCAGTGCTGGTCACCGGCGCCGGCGTTGCCCGCGACGTTGGTGCCGCGGTCGGCACGCTCGGCCGCGGCGATCGGGCGGCGGTGGCCACCGCCGTCGGCGCGGGCGACGGTGCGGCGCTGGGCGCGGTCTTGAGCGCGACCGCCACAGGGGCGGCCGTAGGGACGCTCACGGGCGCGGCNNGACCGCGGGTGAACTTCGTACACGTTTTGCGTTGGTTGCGGGTTGGGCTGCACGGTTTGCTGCGGAAGCGGGCGTGGATTCGGCGGCGCGCTCGGCATCTCGCGCACCAGTTCGTGGCGACTTTGCGGTAGTTGTTGCGTCTGCGGCTGAGCGAGCGCGGCATGCTGTACGGCTGCGATGCGCGGCACGTGCACGATCGGAAGAGCGGCGCGCGTAGCGGCCGGCTGATTGGCAACCACCGCCGGCGTTCGGCGCTCAAGCGTCACGATCGATCCGCCCTCGACGTTCTCGGTCGCGCCTTCTTGGGACGAACTCGCGATGATGCTCACGAGCAACAGCGCGAGCAGCGCGTGCAATACGAACGACGCGAGCGTGCTTGCTGCTAGGCGCTCGCGATAGTACCGATCCCGAGGGTCGCGCTCGATCTTCACGATGAGATTCCTAGTGTCGTGGGTCTAGATTAACTGCGCTTAAAGATGCGCAGGAGCCTTCCTCCGGTATCGCGCAAGCGGAAGTGCTCCCATGGAACTGATTATTCAAAAACGGACGAAAATAGTCGCGACGATCGGGCCGGCGTCGCGCGACCCGGCGATCATGCGCTCCCTGTTCGTGAGCGGCGCGAACGTGCTCCGTCTTAACTTTTCGCACGGCACGCCCGACGAACATGCCGAAGTGATTCGCAATGCCCGCACGATTTCGGCGGAGCTGGGAATTCACACCGCGTTGCTGCAAGATCTGCCGGGCCCGAAGGTCCGCACCGGGAAACTCGCCGAGGGCTTGTCGTCGGTGCGGCTCGAACGCGGTGCTCGCTTCGTCGTCACGGTCGACGACGTGCCGGGAACGCAAGACATCGTTGGTACCACGTATCGCGATTTGCCGTCCGACGTCGCAATCGGCACCCGCCTCTATCTCCAGGACGGCCAAATCACGTTGAGAATCGTCGGCAAGAGCGCGACGGAAATCGAAACGGTTGTCGAATTCGGCGGCGAGTTGCGCTCGGCCCAGGGCATCAACTACCCGGATGGTACTCTCAACGTCGCGGCGGTTACCGACCGCGATCTCGAGTATCTCGCGTTCGGTCTCGACAATGACGTCGATTTCGTGGCGCTCTCGTTCGTTCGCAACGCCGACGACGTGGTACGCGCCAAAGCGTTCATCACCCAACGCGGCAAACACGTGCCGGTAATCGCCAAGATCGAGAAACACGAAGCGCTCGACGACCTGGCCAACATCATCAAGGCGGCCGACGGTATCATGGTCGCGCGCGGCGACCTCGGCATCGAGATCCCGATCGCGACCGTTCCGATCGTGCAGAAGCGCATCATCGCCGAGTGCAATCGCGCGAGCAAGCCGGTCGTCACGGCCACCCAAATGCTCGAGTCGATGATCGGTTCGTCCCGTCCGACTCGGGCGGAAGCCACCGACGTCGCCAACGCCATTCTCGACGGCACCGACGCGGTGATGCTCTCCGGCGAAACGGCGATCGGTAAGTATCCCACCGAGACGGTGCGCATGATGGCCGAAATCGCCCGCGAGGCGGAGAAGGCTTACCCGCATCCGGCGCTGCGCGACCGGCGTTTGGAGGACTCCTCGCCGGCCGTCGCCGCATCGATCGCCGAAGCGGCCACGCGCGCTAGCGCCGAGCTCGAAATACCGTACATCGTCACTGGAACCACTACCGGCAACACGGCGCACCACATCGCCGCATTTCGCCCGCAAGCGCGCATCATCGCGCTCACTCCCGACCCCGCCGTCGCGCGCAGGTTGGCGTTGGTATGGGGCACCGAGTCGATGGTCATCGATGCGTATAACTCGATCGACGTTCTTCTCTACATGACCGAGCGCGAGATGGTAAATGCCGGTCTCGTGAGTTCCGGCGATCTCATCGCCTTTACGACCGGCATGCCGGTCGGCTCGGGCGGCACGAACGTACTAAAAATTCACCAGATCGCCTAGCGTTTTTGGCTCCGCTCAGACAGGGCCTTACGAAGACTTCGCCTTCCGGAGAAGCTCGCGCGCGTGCTTGATCGCAACGTCGTGCGTCTCGCCCGAAAGCATGCGCGCGAGTTCTGCTTCGCGCGCGCCCGCGCCGGCTATTTCACGGACTGCGATGGTAGTGACCTTCGCGCGTTCGCTTTTTTCTAGAAGATAGTGGCGGTCGGCCCAGGTTGCCAACTGGGCGAGATGGGTGACGCACACGACTTGGCCCGCGCGAGCCAACCGGCCAATACGTGCGCCGACGGCGGTGCCCGTCGTTCCGCCGATACCGGTGTCGATTTCGTCGAAGACCAGCGCGGCGTCGGCGTCGCGCGCTTCCGAAAGTGTGACGATGAGGGCGAGTAGCATCCGCGATAACTCGCCGCCGGATGCGATGCGAGCGAGTGGTCTCAGCGATTCGCCGGCGTTGGCAGCGAACAGAAACTCGATTCGCTCGGCTCCATCGGGCCCGATGCGTTCGAGCGGTTCGAGCGCGACGTCGAAGCGCGCCGACCCGAGCGCGAGATCGGCAAACTCCGATCGTATGCGCTTGACCAACGCCGATGCGGACCGTTTTCGCAGTGCCGTCAGCGTTTGCGCGGCCGCCTGCAGATCCCGCTCGGCACCGGCGACGTTCGCGGATAGATCCGAAGTCGCTCGGTCGCGACTCTCGTAATCGTCGACCGCTTCGCGTGCCGTTTCGGCGTGAGCCAGCACGCTTTCGATGCTGCCGCCATACTTTCGCTTCAACCGGTCGAGCAACTCGAGCCGCGCATTGATTGCGTCGAGTTCGCCCGGATCCAAGTCACCGGAATCGAGTTCTCCCCCCACGCTCGCGGCCAAATCGTTTGCCTGGCTTTGTAACGCGACGGCCTGTTCGGCCATCGCTCGCAGACCCGCGCCGATGTTTGCGATGCTGCCGAGCGCGGAGCTTGCGTTGCCAAGCGTCGCGATGGCACCCGATTCGTCGCCGGCCAACGCTTCGCGTGCGCGGCCCAAGGACTCGGCAATGCGTTGACGATTGTCGAGGTAGTGCCGGCGCTCGTCTAATCGTTGCTCTTCGCCGGGTTCGGGTCGCGCGTCTTCGATTTCCCGTAACGCAAAGCTCGCGTTGGCGTGGCGTTCGCGGGCTTGGTTCTCGTCGCCGTGTAAACGATCGAGCTTCCGCACGAGGTCGAGCAGCCCCGTCTGGGCTCGATCGACCGATTCGCGCGCGCGCAGCGCGTCGGACCCTGCGAACCGATCCAGCAACTCCTGGTGGTACGCCGGCGCGAGCAGCCGTTGCGCTTCGAACTGACCGACGATTTCCGCAATGGTGCCGGAAAGCTCGCGAACGTAGCCGGCCGTCGACGGACGTCCGCACAGGCGCACGTTCGAGCGGCCGGCGTCGCTCATTTCGCGCGCGATCGTCGCTTCTTCGCCGGTGTCGAGGTCGAAGCCGTCGGCGGCGAGCCGCTCGCGCAACGCCGCATTGGGATCGAACGCGAGCGTCACGATAGCCTTGGCGGCGTCGCGCCGCACCACGTCGGTACCCGCGCGCGCGCCGAGCACGAATCCGAGCGCACCCAGCAGCATCGTCTTTCCCGAGCCCGTCTCTCCCGTGAAGATGGTCGCTCCGCGGGCAAACTCGATGCCGGCGCGCGCGATTAACCCGTAGTTCTCGATATCGAGGCGCCGTAGCATGTAAGAGTACGCTACCGACGCGGGCCCTTGATGGAAACCCCCCACAGCATCTTGGCTTCCAGCCGCTCGAAGAAATGCAGCGGCGACAAACGCGCAAAGCGCACTCGCTTGGGATGGCGCCGAATCAAAACGCTCGAGCCGGGCGCTACGTCGGATAACACGTCGCCGTCGCACTCGAGCTGCGCCTGGGCGATTTCCGAATCGCACGTGATCTCGATCCGCGAGCTCGTCGGCACGATTAGCGGCCGCGAGAACAGCGTGTGCGGCAGCAACGGCGCCACGCCGAAAGCATCCACCTTCGGCGAGATGATCGAGCCGCCAGCCGACAGGAAGTATGCGGTCGAGCCGGTTGGAGTCGAAACGCAGATGCCGTCGGCCGGAATGTGAACCGCGGCTTCGTCGTCGAATTGCAGACCGAACGGAACGATGCGCGATACCTCGCCCTTGCGAACGACCACGTCGTTGAGTGCGAAGAAGCGGCGGTTTTCATACTCGGCTTCAAGCGCTGCCCGCTCTTCGAGATAGAGACCGCTCTCGACGGCTTGGGGAAGCTCCTCGATCGCCGGGTCGTCCTCGTCGAGCTCGGTGAGAAATCCCAACCTGCCGGTGTTAATACCGAAGATCGGCACGTCGCGGTCGACCGCCAAGCGTGCGGCCCGCAACAGCGTCCCGTCGCCGCCGACGGTAATGAGCAAAGAGGCTTCGTCGACAACCGTTCCGTCGTCGTCGATGCGAAGGGCTTCGTGTTGTGCGCGAAAGACGGCCACGCCGAACCCGCGGGCTCGGAACCCTCGAGCTATTCGGCTCGCAATCGTTCGCGCGTGTTCCCGGGCCACGTCGACGTAGAGAGCGACGAGCTTCTTTTGAATGGCCACCGTCGAGGTCATCGCGAGGTTGCTTCGGCGACGACGCCGTCGATTCGTGCGTCGTCGAACAAAACGCCCCGCCGGCGAAGCTCGACGAAGAATTCTCGGTTTCCAGCCGGCCCGCGCAGCGGCGACGCAACCAGCGACACCGGCACGAGTCCTTGCGCGGCCAGCGCATCCCGAACTTCGACCAATACTGCGCGGTGGACGCCAGCATCGCGCACCACCCCGCCGCCGCCCAAACGATCGCGGCCCGCTTCGAACTGCGGCTTTACCAGCGCGACGACCGCACCGTCCGGCCGAAGGTACGCGCGCGCCCGAGCGACGATGGTGCGCACCGAAATGAACGACGCATCGACGACGATCAGGTCGAATCCATCCGGGAATGCCTCGTCGCCCAGCAAGCGAAAGTTCGTGCGCTCCATGACGCGAACGCGCGAATCGTTGCGAAGCCGCCAGTCGAGCTGGCCGTAGCCCACGTCGACGGCGATCACCTGGGCGGCATCGCGCTGCAACAAACAGTCGGTAAAGCCGCCCGTCGAGGCACCGACGTCGAGCGCTACCGATCCGTTGACAACGATCCCGAACTCGTCGAGCGCGCGGTCGAGTTTTTCACCGCCGCGGCTGACGAACCGGCGCGGACGCTCGACCTCAATGGCCGCCGACGCTTTGGCGTTTTGGCCGGCTTTCGTAGCCACCACGCCGTCGACGCGAACCCGGCCCTCCATGATCAAACTGCGCGCCTGCGACCGCGTCATTCCGGTCCGTTCCGCGACCGCGGCATCCAACCGAACCGCTCGGTTCATTTGCGGGAAGCGCTAACCCGGCGGCGATTCGTCGCGCGACGCGCGATCGATTTGCTCCTGGGCGCTCTTCAAGTGCGCCTCGCAGTCGCGCGTCAACGTCTTGCCTTCTTTGAAGAGCTCGGTCGCGCGCTGCAGTTCAACGGAACCGCCTTCGAGCTCTTTGACGATCGCGTCGATGCGCGCGAGCTTCGCTTCGAACGTTTGCGGAAGGACGTCACTCATTGGGGGACACCGATTCCACGCGGGCAGCGAGCATCCCGCGTTCGAGGCGCGCCTCAATGGGGTCGCCGGCATGCAGCGCGGCCGCGTCGCGGACCACGGCTCCGTTGGTCGTGACGATGGCGTACCCCCGGGCCAGCGGAGCCAGCGGATCGCATCGATCGAGCGCGGCTTGTCGCCGCGCGAGACCGCTCGCGGCCTTGGTCTGCACGGCCGTGACCGCCCGGTCGAGCCGTTCGCGCATCGTTCCCCACATGCGCTGTCTATTCGAAACCAGTCGCGCGGCGGCGGTGTCGAGACGGCCGCTTCCCTGCGCGAGCCTCGTGCGAACGTCGGCCAGCGTGCGCTGCGGGTTCAGCCGTTCGAGGCGCGTGATGCGAGCTGCCAGCAATGCGCGCTTTGCGCCAACGATGCGCAGGCCGACCCGCTCGAGATCGCTGTTGCCGGCGTCGCGCAACTGCGATGCCCGCACGACGATCGCGTCGATCGCCCGCGCGAGACGTTCGCCGTGATGCAATAGGCGGCTGGTCACTTCGGACCACGATCCGGCGATGTATTCCGCCGCGGCGGTCGGGGTTTTGAAGACGGCATCCGCAACCGCATCGGCGAGATGATAGTCGCCGGTATGCCCGATCGCGGTGACGACCGGATGGCGCGAACGAACGATGGCCCGAACCACTACCTCGGTATTGAAAGGGTAACGGTCCTCATAGCTGCCGCCGCCACGCAACACGACGACGGCATCGACGTCCTCGCGCGAGGCGCGTTCCAACGCATCGGCGATATCGAGCTCGGCTCCATCGCCTTGAACGCGCGTCTCGACGAAGATCGCGCGCACGTTCGGCGCGCGTTCGCGCAACGTCGACTCGAAGTCGGCCGCCCCTTTACCGCGGGCAGACACGAGCGCAACGCGCCGGGGGAAGCGCGGAAACACGCGCTTGCGGGCTTGGTCGAATATCCCTTCGGCCTGCAGGCGCTGGCGCAGCGCCTCGACCTTGGCGGCGATCGCTCCGACGCCAAACGGCGCGATGTCGAGCACGCGCAACTGGTACTCGCTGCGGCGCTCCCAAATGCCGACGGCACCCGTCGCAATCACCGCGCCTCCGTCGGAAACGTTCGGAAAATTTCTCGCTTCGTTGCGGAAGGCAAAGCAGCGGAGGACGGCGCGGTCGTCTTTGAGATTGAAATAGACGTTCCCGTTGGCCTGCGGTTTCCATTCGGAGATCTCGCCGGCGATGGCGATGCGTCGCAACTCGGGGCGGCGCTCCATCCACCCGCGCAAACGTTCCGCGAACTGCGAAACGGTAAGTTGCAGTACCTGCGTCTCGTCGAACAGCGTCATCGGCGCGGCGGAGCGGTCGGTGGTAACGTGGGTTCGGGGGGCGGCGCCTCGGTCGGCGGCAGCGTCGGTTGCGGCGGCAGCGTGGGCTCGGGCGCCAGCGACGCGTACGGCGCCAACGTCGCGTACGGTTGCGCGCTCAAGTCGCCGTAGGTGCTTCCGCACGGCGAAAGCGGCTCGGTTCCCTTCAAGAAATATTCCGACCCGCCACCGCAGCGACGCTCTTTGGCGACTTCGTCGGGAACCGGAAAGTCGTGCGGAGGCGTTCCGCTCAGCGCGGCTTTCATGAAACGCGCCCAAATGCGCGCCGGTACGTTGCCACCGTACGATTCGTTCATCCGCGTGTAGTCGTCGTTGCCGAGCCACACGGCGGTTACCAAATCCGGCGTAAATCCGACGAACCAGGCGTCGCGAAAGTTTGACGTGGTTCCAGTCTTTCCGGCGGCCGGACGGCCGATCACCGCATTGGGGTAACCGGTCCCTTTACTGATGACGTCTTCCAGTATCGACGTCACGATGAACGCCGTTCCGGCACTCACCACGTCGTTGGCTTGAGGATACTGATTGTCGAGAACGACGCTGCCCAAAGAGTTTCTGACCAACCGGAAGGGCGTCGGATCGACGTGCAGACCCTGATTGGCCAACGTCGAGTACCCGCTGGCCTGATCGAGAACGGAGACGACCGACGAACCGAGCGCGAGGGAAAGATTGGCTTCCAACGGCGCGGTAATCCCCATCCGGTGAGCGTACTCGATGACGCGGTCGACACCAATGCGCTCGGCCAGCTTCACCGCCACCACGTTGCGCGAAAGGGTCAGCGCCTCACGCAGCGTCACCGCTCCGAGGTAACGGAAGTCGTCGTCGAAGGGCGACCATCGCGTGCCGTCGCCCATCGGATAACTCACCGGCGTATCCTCGATGGTCGTCGAGGCCGGCATGCCCGAATCGATTGCCGCGGTGTACACGTAGGCCTTGAACGACGAACCCGGCTGGCGATGAGCCTGCCACGCGCGGTTGAACTGATTGCTCAGTGAAAACCCCGTCCCGCCGACCATCGCCAGGATCTCGCCGGTGGACGGTCGCAGCGCGACGAGTGCGGCCTGATGGGCGTTGATGCCTTCGTTGCCGGCTTGCGCGACGCCCCAGGTTACCGCCTCCTGCGCGAGCCGCTGCATGCGCGGATCGAGCGTCGTATACACTTGCAAGCCGCCTTGGTCGACCGCATCCTTTCCGAAGATGCGCTGCAGCTGCGCGATCGCGTACGTCGTGAAGTATGGGTCTACGTATCCCTGCAGTCCCGGTGCGCGCGGCGTTATGAGTCCTAAGGGCGCGTCGTAGGCATCGTCGGCTTCGGTCTGACCGATAAAGCCGCTCTCGACCATGCGTTCGAGCACGTGTTTCTCGCGATCGCGAGCCAAGTCGATGTTGGAAAACGGCGAGTAGTCCGAAGGTGCCGCCACCACGCCAGCCAGCATAGCGGCTTGCGCCAGCGTCACCTTATCGATGGAACGGCCGAAATACGTGTGCGCGGCCGCATCGACGCCGTACGCTCCAGCACCGAGGTAGATGATGTTGAGGTAGCGCTCGAGTATTTCGTCCTTGGTGTAGAAGCGTTCGATTTCCATCGCGAGCAGCGCTTCTTGAACTTTGCGCGACATCGATACTTCGTTGGTGAGGAAAAGCCGGCGCGCGAGCTGTTGGGTAATGGTCGACGCGCCTTGAAACTCTTGATGGCTCAGGTCGGCGAACCCGGCGCGCACGATGCCCCCGAAATCGACACCGTGATGCTGGTAAAAGTTATGGTCCTCGTTGGCGATGAAAGCGTTGCGCACGAGCGGGGGAATGTGCGAGATCGGCACCCAGACGCGGTTTTCTTTGTACACCGACGCGAGCGGAGTACCGTCGCGGGCGAAAATGCGCGTCGCGCTGGCGGGCTGGTAGTCGGCCATGCGGCTGATGTCGGGAAGATTGCGCGCGTACGCCGCGACAATGCCGGCGACTGTACCGGCCGCGAACAGGACGAGCATGAGCACCGCGACCAGAAGCCCGCGCCGAAATCCGCCGGGCTTGCGGCTGGAGCTACGCTTGCGCATCGGCCTCCCCGCCGGTTTTTGCCACCGCACTCAGCACGCCGTTGATGAAACGCCCCGAGTCCTCGGTGGAGAAGCGCTTCGCCAGTTCGACCGCCTCGTTGATCGCGACCGCCGCCGGCGTACCGGCGCATTGGAGCAGTTCGTAGGTGCCCATCTGTAGCAGTAAACGGTCGATCGTCGGCAGGCGTTCGAGCGCCCAGCCTTCCAACAGCGGACCGACGATACGATCGGCCTCCTGACGATATTCGAGCGTCCCTAAAACGAGTTCCCTGACGAACGTGCGATGCGGCGCGTCGACCGCGTCGCCGATCACGTCGGCCAGCACGTCGGCCGGTTCGCGGTGGCCGATTTCCATGGAATACAACGCTTGCAGCGCCTGCTCGCGACCGAGCCGCCGGCTCGCCATGCCGGGAATCTTATACCGCCGATCCAAGCATCGAGGGCAGAAATCCGATGTCGTATCGTCCGGCGCGAAACTCGCGCGATGCCAGCACCTCGAGGCACAGTCCGATCGTCGTCTGCACCCCTTCGATGACGGTTTCGCGCAGCGCCCGCTCCATTCGAGCGATGGCCGCCTCGCGGGTATCGCCGTAAGCCACCGCCTTGGCAAGCAGCGAATCGTAGTACGGCGGTATCGAGGCGCCCGGATATAGGTGCGTGTCGACCCGGATTCCGGGACCGCCCGGAAACACCACGTTCGTCACCGTGCCGGCTTGCGGCGCAAAGTTATTGCGCGGATCTTCTGCATTGATCCGGCACTCGATGGCGTGGCCGCGGGCCACGAGGTCGCGCTGAACGTAGCCGAGCGCCTCGCCGGCGGCGATGCGGATTTGCTCTTTGACGAGGTCGATGCCGTACACCATTTCAGTCACCGGGTGCTCGACTTGAATTCGCGTGTTCATCTCCATGAAGTACGCGTCGTCGCCGGTCGTCAAAAATTCAAGCGTTCCGGCGTTCGTGTAGCCGACGCGTTCGCTCGCCCGCACCGCCATATCGTGCAGCGCAGAGCGCGCGCGCGCCGACAGATTCGGAGCCGGCGACTCTTCGACGAGCTTCTGGTGCGAGGGTTTCTGCGCCGAGCAATCGCGCTCGCCGAGATGCACGACGGCGCCGAACTCGTCGGCAAGCACCTGCACTTCGATGTGACGTGGATTGGAAATTAGCCTTTCCAGATAGAGGCGCCCGTCTTTGAAGCTCGCTTCGGACTCGGCGGTGGCGCTGGCGAAAGCGCGTTCGACGTCTTCGGAGCGCTCGACGACGCGCATGCCCTTGCCGCCCCCACCCGCGGTTGCCTTGAGCAGCACCGGATATCCCAGCTTTTCGGCGGCATTTTCGGCTTCGGCAACGGTGGCCAGAATGTCGGTTCCGGGAATGGTGGCGACGCCGGCCTCGTGCATGACTCGCTTTGCCGTCGCCTTATCACCCATGGCAGCGATAACGCTCGGACGCGGACCGATAAAAACCAAGCCGTGATCTGCGCAGATCTCCGCGAACCGCGCGTTCTCGGCCAGAAACCCGTATCCCGGATGAACGGCGTCGCAACCCGTGATCAAGGCCGTCGAAATGATGTTCGGAATATTGAGGTAGGAACGCGGCACCGGGCCCGGCCCAACGCAAAAGGCTTCGTCGGCTTGGCGGACGTGGAGCGACTCGCGATCGGGCTCGGAAAAAACCGCGACCGTGCGCACGCCCAGTTCCTGGCACGCGCGGTTGATGCGCAACGCGATTTCGCCGCGGTTGGCGATCAAGACTTTTCGAAAGATGCGGTTACCCTCTATCCAGGAGGAAGAGCGATTGCCCGTACTCTACCGGAGCGCCGTCTTGCGACGCAATCGCGACGATGCGGCCGGCGCCGAGACTCCGCACCGGCGTACGAATACCCAGGGCCTCGATGAACGCGAGTTCCCGATCCTCTTCCAGAAGCTCGCCTTCCAGCGGCGCCGGGCGGCTGAGATGGAAAATGCCGACCAGGTCGGCTTTAATCGCGTCGACGCGTAATGCGACCGGCTCGGTCCGGACGTCGTCCGCGCTTCCGGCGGGCGCGTAAAGGAGCGGCGGGCGGCGACCGACTTCGATTTCTTCACCCGGGCGTTCGATGCGAACGCGAAACACGTCCGACGTCGACAGGAATTCGGCCAGCCGGCGTATGCGATCTGCGGGAAGGGAGCCTTGTGAAGGCATGCGCGATAGGCTTCCGCAGCCTTCGCGACCGGACCTAGGAGGTGGGCTCGGCGAGACGTTCGACCCCGTGCAACGCCGAATCGGCAAGCGCATCCCGCAATGGTTCGTAGCTCGCATCGATCTCGGCGAGCGGAACGAGCACGAACGCGCGGTCACCCATGGAAGGGTGGGGCAGCCGCAGGCCTGGCTCGTCCAACGTGCGGTCGTCGTAGGTCAGCAGGTCCAGGTCGATCGCGCGCGGCCCCCAGCGCTCGCCCGCAATGCGTCCCAAGCGTACCTCGATCGCTTTGAACGCGGCCAACAGCGCGTGCGGATCGTAGGTCGTTTCGAGCAGCGCGACCGCGTTGACGAACGGCGCCTGATCGGTTCTCCCCCATGGCTGCGTTCGGTACAGCGACGATCGGCGCACCAAGGTTCCGAGGTCGCGCAGGGCAGCGAGTGCGCGCCGCACGTTCCACGATGCATCGCCGGTATTCGCACCGATCCCGACGTACGCGCGATGCGCGCTCACGCAGGCTCGCGCCGAGGATTAGCGCGCGCGAGGGTTACCGATGGCGTTGCACCCTCGAGGACGCGCGGCTTAGCGACGGTCACTTCCGCGTACCGCACCCGACTATCGGCGAAGACGGTCTCGAGCAGTTCGCTTGCGAGCCTCTCCAGCAGCGCGTACGAGGTTGCGGTGACGACGGTAACGAGCCGGTCGTGCAAACGCGCGTAGTCGAGCGTATCCGCGAGATCGTCGCTACGGCCGGCGGCATCGAGATCGATATCGATGGCCAGATCCACGTCGAACGGCTGCAATTCCGCGCGCTCGACGGCGCTTACGCCGTGCCGGCCATAGGCGCGGATGCCGGAAAGGGCTATCCGGTCCATCCGTCCGGCCTCCAGTCGCGCACGATCGCATCCGCAACTGCGACGGCGTCGCGGGCCGCGGCCACGTCGTGAACCCGAACGACGTCGATTCCGGCTTTCACCGCGAGTGCGGTGGTGGCTATGCTGCCGTAGACGCGCTCCCGCGGCTCGCGTCCGGTGAGCTTGCCGATGGTGCTCTTGCGCGACGTTCCCAGGAGCGTCGGAAAGCCGAGTGCCACGACCCGGTCGAGATCGCGTAACACCGCGAGATTCTGGTCGGACGTCTTGCCGAAGCCGATCCCAGGATCGAGCACGACGCACTCGCGCGCGATGCCGCGCAATACGGCGCGCGTCGCGCAATCGTCCAAGAACGCCAGCACCGCGTCGACGACGTTTCGGCCTCCGTAGCCGGTGCCGGCCTGATTGTGCGTCGCAACCAGCGGCATTCCGAGTTCGGCGACCGCATCGAGCAGTTCGTCGGACGCTCCCCAAACGGAGTTCACCAAATCGGCGCCGGCCGCATGCGCGGCGCGCGCCACACCGGCTTTATACGTATCGATGGAGATCGGCGCGTGGGGCAGACTTTCGCGAAGCGCGCGAATGACGGGAAGCACGCGCGACATTTCCACGGCCGATTCGACCGGGTGGTAGCCGGGCCGCGTGGATTCTCCTCCGACGTCGAGAAGATCGGCGCCGGCCGCCCATTGATCGCGCCCGTGAATGGCCGCGACCTTCGCATCGCCGATGCCGTCGCCCGAAAACGAGTCGGGGCTGACGTTAACGATCCCCATCACGTACGTGCGCGCGCCCCACGCCAACGGCGCACCTCTCACCGGCAACGCGCCGCGATCGTCAGGCACTCGATTCGGCTGCATCGAGCCCGCAACTCAGTAAGCTCTCGCGCAAGGCGGCGACCACGAACGTCGACCCCGTCGCCACGACCAGGTCGTTGGCGCGTGCGGTGCGACGCGCAAACGCGAGCGCTTCCAACGGATCGGCCACCGCGTGCGCGCGGCGTCCAGCGGCTTCGGCAATCGCTACCAGGCGGCTGGGGTCGATCGCGCGCCGGCCGGGAATCATAAACGACGTGAAAACGAACGTCGACGGGAGCGTCGCCAGCGTCGATAGGATCTGGTTGGCATCCTTGCTCTCGCCGATCGCCACGACGTAGCTGATGCGGCGGCGAGGAAACGCATCCCGCAGCGACGCGACCAGATACTGCGCCTTTTCGGCGTTGTGAGCGATATCGAGCACGCAGGCGGGCGCGCCGGGGAAGACTTCCATTCGTCCAGGAATCGCCACCCGCGCGAGACCGCGTTCGACGGTGTGCGGATCCGGCCGTAGCGACGGGCCGAGACGTTCGAGCACGGCGATCGACGTGGCTGCATTGGCCACCTGGAAGAGCCCGTAGACCGGAAGGTCGATAGCGTAACGCGCCGCGGACGTCGCCGCCGCAAACGCTTGCGCAAAAGCGCGGGAAGCCTTCGCCGGTTCGACCGAAACCACGTCGGCAACGCGCACCATCGGCGCCCCGGCTTCGGCCGCACAGGCCGCCAGCGTTTTCAATGCCGCGGGCGCGGTCGCGGCAACCACGAACGGCACGCCCGCCCGGGCGATGCCCGCCTTCTCCCGCGCGATCGATTCCAGCGTATCGCCGAGAACCTCGGTATGGTCGTAGCCGATCGACGTGATCGCGGTGACCTCGGGCTGGAGGAGATTGGTGCCGTCGAGACGGCCGCCGAGACCAACCTCGATAACGGCGACGTCGACGCGTTCTTCGGCGAAATAGGCGAACGCCAGCGCCAGCAACGTTTCGTAATACGTCGGCCGGCCGTATTCGGGCTGGACACGCTCGATGGCCGGCATCATACGGTCGAGCAGCGCGGCAAACCGCTCGGGTGCCACCGGAACTCCATCGATGCGCGCGCGCTCCGTCATGCTGTGTAAGTGCGGCTTGGTGTGCAAGCCGGTGCGCTTACCGCTTGCCTGCAGCACGCTCGCGATCATCGTGCACGTGGAACCTTTTCCGCTCGTGCCGCCGACGTGGATGGTTGGATACGCGCGATGCGGATCGCCCAGTTCGCGCAAGAATGCGCGCATCCGGTCGAGCTTGTACGACGTTCTTCGCGAAAGCGTCTCGTCGATCGTGCCGAGCAGATACGTTTCGGCTCGGTCGAATGACGGAATCGCGCTCATCCGTCGACGACCCGATCGTTCAAGAGTTCGAGCGCATGAGGCAGCACGGGAAGAATCACGTCGAGCGCCTCGCCGACGGCTTTCGGGCTTCCGGGAAGATTGACGATCAAGGTGCGATGCCGTACGCCGGCAAGCGCGCGCGACAGCATGGCCGTTTTTACGATGGCAATCGACGCCGCCCGGATTGCTTCGGCGATGCCGGGCACTTCGTAATCGAGAATCGCGGCCGTCGCCTGCGGCGTCCGGTCCCGGGTCGCTAAGCCCGTTCCACCGCTGGTGAAAATCACGTCGGCGGCTTGACCGTCCGAGAGATCGATCAACTCGGCTTGGAGCGCGCTCGGATCGTCCGCTAGAATCGTCTCGCGAACGATGGCGTAGGCCGCGGCGAGCTTCTCCTTCATGACCGGAATGCAGCCGTCGGGGCGTTCGCCGCGGGCGGCCCGGTCCGACAGCACGACGAGCGCTACTCTAAACATCGTCGCCCTCGCCGCGAGACCAATGCCCGCTCTTCCCACCGCTTTTCTCCAAAAGGCGCACCGACTCGATGGTGATGCCCTTGTCGAGTGCCTTCGCCATGTCGTAGATTGTCAGAGCTGCCATCGAAACAGCGACCATCGCCTCCATTTCGACGCCGGTCGGCGCGACGGTTCGCGCCTGCGCTTCGACGCGCAATCCGCCGTCCGGCGTCCATTCGAACCGCACGTCTACGCCGGCCAGCGGCAACGGATGCGCGAGCGGTATCAGCGCGGCCGTTTGCTTTGCCGCCATGATGCCCGCCAGCTGCGCCGCGACGAACGCGTCGCCCTTGGGTAACGTCGCCGCTCGAAGCGCGTCTTGTGCGGCCGGGCTCATACGCACGAGCGCTTCGGCGCGCGCGCTACGCGAGGAGTCGCTCTTGCCAGAAACGTCTACCATCGAGATGCCGCCGTCGGCCGAAATGTGCGTGGGTTTCTTCACCGGTTAGGTTCGCCCGCGAGGTCAGTAGCGCGAGGGTTTGCTCTGGAAGCGCGCCCAAACGAGGCACAGCAACGCCAAGAACCACGCTACGATCAGATGCGTGATGTGGTGCGCGTGGCCCGGGCCCGACTCGGTGAGCCAGTTGATCTTTCCCATGCCGTATAGGATGCCGACGACGAAGAAAACTGCGGCGAGAATAAACGCGATGGTTCTCATCTATGAAATGACTCCCGTTCGTGCGAGAAAGAAGCAGCCTGCACCGACGATGACGCAATACCAACCGAACGGGCGCAGATCGTTCGAGCGAAAATAGCGAGTGAGAAAAGCGACCGAGCAATACGCCGCGATGCCGGCCGCGATACCACCGGCGATCGCCTGGACCAGAACGACGTGCGCGTCGGGTGCGAAGAGCTTCGGCATCTCCAACAATGCCGCCGCTAATATCACCGGCGTTGCCAACAAAAACGAATAGCGAGCGGCGTCTTCGTGATCGAGACCGCAGAGCAGTCCCGCGACCATGGAGATGCCCGAGCGCGAGATACCGGGCAGCAGCGCCGCCGATTGCGCGAACCCGACCAGCACGCTTTGTCCGTACGTAAGCCCCTCGAGCGGCCGGCCGCGGCTTTCCCGTCGTTGGCGCCGCAACCGCTCGCCGAGAAACATCAGCAAGCCGTTCACGAACAAGAACAGCGCCGCCGGCGCCGGCGAGCCGAACAGCGCGCGTACCGGATGCTCGAATGCGACCCCGAGAATGCCGACCGGAATCGTTCCGATCACCAGCAGCCAACCGATTCGTTCATCGCGGTCGTCGCCGAGGCGCCCGCGGGCGACGCTGGCGACGACCGCGCGCGCGATGGCCATCCATTCGGCTCGATAAAACGCGATCAGCGCCAGCGCCGTTCCGAGATGCAGCACGACGACGAAACTCAGAAACGACGGAGCGGACCGGTCGACGTTGTTCCAGTGCAGCAGTGCGGGAACCAAAATCGTATGGCCGAGGCTCGAAATGGGAAATAGCTCGCTTATTCCCTGTAAGAGCGCCAACACCAGCGCCTGAAAAAACGTCACGGCGCACCGTTACGCCACTCGTTGCGGGCGGCCTTCAGCGCGCTACCACGCAAAAAAGCGCACGCGAAACGCGTACGCACTCGCTACCGGCTTGCACCCGTGAAGCGCCGGGCTATAACGCGCGTCGCGCGCCATCCCCAAAGCAACCACGTCGAGCGACGAGTTGCCGCTGCTTTCGGTCACGTTTGCGGCCGTCACCGCCCCCTGAGCGTCGAGTTGGACGTTGACCGTCGCCACGCCGCTGGTCCCTTCCGCTCGAGCCGCATTGGGAATATCCGGTTGAGGTGGATTCTCCGCCACCGCCGCGCCGAGATCGGATTTCTCACAGGCATTGGCCGCCAGCGTAGCGGCCGGCGAGGGGCGTTCAGCCGGAGCGCTCGTCGCGCCGGAGCCGGGACCGCCGGCCTGCGGTTGGGCGCCGTGAGCCCTAACCGGTGCCGGGCGGATCGACGGCTGCGGATGCGGAGCAGGCGTACTCTTGGGACGTGGCGGGGGCGTTTGCAGTCTCGACATGACCAACGGGCGATGCTGGATCGACACCGCTTCGACCTCGTTGTCCCGCCGATTGCGCCATGGGTGTACGACGAACGCAAACACCAGATGCAACAACAGTGAGATCGCAAATGCGAGCACGAGCAAACGCTGAGATCGAGTCAAAGTCACGGGCTTGCGAATCGGGCTCTAGGGTGGCCGATTTTTTCCAAATCGAGGAGCCACGGACCGCAGTTTACTACGGTAAATAAGGCCCTTGGCGACGAAGAGTTGGGATAAATCGGACTCCCTAGTCGGGTTGGAAGTCGGCTCGGAACAGATAGTTGCCCGTCGCCGGCGAGCAGTTGATGAGCTTCGGCGAGTACGTCGATTGGCGCGCGGCGCGCAGGGCCGCTTGATCGATCGACATGTTGTTCGAGCTCTTGTACACCGACGCGCTCACCAAGTTACCCGACGGACCGACCGTGACCTCGACTTCCACCGAAACGGCGCCGAGTCCGAGATCTTTCGCCGACTCGGGATAGTCCGGCTGTACGGGACTGGTGACCGTCGCTTCGACGTTCGGATTCGCGCACGCGGGTTTCGCGGTCGCGGCAGGAGCGGACGTTTCGGCAGTCCCCGTCCCCCCGGGCGCGCCGTTTTGCGAGCCGTTCTTCGGTTGGCTAACCGTATTCTCGGTGGAACCGCCGGCTTGGTTACTGGTGGTTTTGACGAGATTGACCTTCAGCGGTTTGGGCTGCACGACTTGCTTTTTCGGCGGCGGCGTCACCTGTGGGTTCGGTGTCGGCGTAGGCGGCGGCGTCGGCGTAGGTTTCGGCGGCGGCGTGGGAACGCGAACGCGAATCTTTTTGCTCATCGATACCTTCTCGACGTCGTTGCTCTCGTGTTGCTTCGCGAGATTCGGCAAGAACGCGCCGACGGCGAGATGGATGACGAGCGACAAGAGGATGGCAATGCCGATGAAGCTGCCGACGCGCTCGCTGGTCGTGATATAACGCGACTCTTTTTTCGGTGCTGCCGCCATGAGTTACGGGCTTTGTCCCTCTGGCGTACCTTGCACGTGGTTGGCCAGGCCGAAGTTGGTGAGGTCGACGGACTTGGCAGCATCCATCACTTGCAGGATGACGCCGTAGCTCGCGTGCGGGTCGGCTTTGATGATCACGCTCGAAAACTTGTGGTCGGTCTGGTCCTGAAGCTGCGAAAACGCCGCCTTCGCGTCGGCAATGTTCACCACGTTCGAACCGATCGAAATGTTGTTCTTCTCGTCGATACGCACCAGGATTTGCGACGGCTGCACTTTGTCTTTGTTGTAGGCATCCGGCAGTTTCGGTTCTTTCGTGACCGATGCGAGAATGATAAAGATGATGAGGAGCACCAACAGCACGTCCGTAAACGGCGTGATGTTGATCGTCGACATCACCTCATCTTCGCCTCCACCTGTCGAAACGGCCACCTTACTTCAAACCCTCCGTCTTAGTCCAGCGCTCACGATGTGACGAATCCGACGTCGTCGAGACCGGCGATCTTGGCCGCGTCGAGAATCCGGATGATGATGCCATACGGAGCTTTGGCATCGGCGACGATCGCAACGTGGTGGTGCGGTTTCTTGCGGGCGGCGGTTACCATCGCCGGATAAATACCCACCTCATTCGTCTTCGTACCGTCGACGAAGATCACGCCCTTGTTGTTGACGTCGACTTCGATGTCGTTCTTGTTCTTGTTCTGATTGCTCTGGGTGTTTGAGTTCTTGTTAGGCAGCTCTTTTTCGAAGCCGGGCGGCGCGACCAGCGCGGCCAGAATCATGAAGATAATGAGCAGGACCAACAGCACGTCCGTAAACGGCGTGATGTTGATCTCTGCCATCACCTCTTCGTCTTGCTTTGCCGAGAGCAAACTCATCGTCGCGCCCTACAATCAGCCGGCTGCTACTTCGCCGCTTTCGGTGGTTGGTAGAGGTCGGTTGGAATCGGCGATCCGGTGTTGTGGAAGTGCAGCATTTCAGCGAGCTGGTTGGCCGCAACGATCATTTCTTGGTTGTAGTTCTTGATGCGCGACTTAAAGTAGTTGAAGAAAACCACCGCGATGACGGCGATGATCAGACCGCTGGCGGTCGTAATCAGCGCCTCGGAAACGCCCGCCGCGACGACCGCGGGAGTCGAGTTCCCCTTCAGGGCGATGTCTTGGAAGGCCTTAATGATGCCGAGTACGGTACCGAACAGACCGACGAACGGAGCGATGACGGCGATCGTGCCGATGATCGCCAGGTTCCGTTCCAACGAGTTGAGATGCTCCATCAACGCGATCGACAGCGCGTCCGTGATGTCGGCGCGATTCTTCTCGCCGCGACGCAGGCCGAACTCGAGAATGCGGGGGAGCATGCCCTTTTGCGCGGTGCACAGCTTAATCGCACCGTCGAGATCGTCGGCGGCAATCTTCTGGCCGATTTGACGCAGCAGACCTTTCGAGTCTCCGTGCTGCGACCAGAAGAAAACCAGGCGCTCGATGGCCACGGCTAGCCCGACGATCGAAATCAACAGGAGCAGCCACATGTCCCAGCCGCCCTGTTGCATGAGACCAATAAATCCGGAAAACACGGTGTTCCGACTCCTCCCGTTGCGCTTAGTTTTCGGTGGTGATTGGACTTAGGGGCCCCCCATTGGCCCACCCCTGGGGAAAGTCCTGGTCACGTTCGCAGACTCATTCCTATTTGCCGGAGGGGGTCGCCGATAGGTTGTTCTTGATGAACGTCTCGATGGATAGCGCGAGCGCCTCGTTCCCTGCCGTTTTCGCAAGCGCGTCGGCATGGTTGAGCGCCGCTAGCGCTTTCGTCTTTTGCGAATCGTCGTGACTCTGAGCCCATTGACCCGTCAAAGCGATGCCTTCCGCGAAATTCGCTTGCGCGTCGTCGGGTTTGGCTGCGATCGCCTTATCTGCATAAGCTTGCATCTTCTTGAAGTCCGGTTTGGGGGTCTTCGTTATAAGAAACGCGGCTTCGGTATCGGCTGTGACCGCGACTTCCGAATCGCCTTGAGCGGCAGCCATGTCGTAGTACTTAAAGGCGTCGTCGTATTTTTGCGCCGTTCCCGCGTCCACGCCCATCTTGAGGTACGTGTTACCCAGCACGCGACCGGGCAAGGTGCTGCTCGGATCGAGCTGCTTGATTTCGTTGGCGATGGTTTGCGCGTTCTGCGAATCTCCGGTGGCCAAATACGCGCTCATGAGGCGCGCGTCGATATTCACTTTGGCGGCCTTCGAAATCTTTGGGTCGTTCATCGCCGAGGCGTGCACGGCTTTGAGGGTGGTGATGGCGTCGGCGTACTGTTTATTGGCGAGTTGTGCCGTGCCCAGCGCGAACTTCGAGTTGGCGTCGGGATTCAGCGCGACCGCCTTCTGAGCGTAGCCGAGCGCTTGGGACGCATTCTGGTCGGCGACCGCGACCGACGCGGCCGCAAAACTAGCGGCGGCGGCCGGTTGGAACTGCTTGCCGATGCTCGGTACTTTGTCGAACGCCTGGGCCGCCATCGTCACGTCGCCGCTGTCGAAGGCCGCGATCCCCAGCATCTGCCGCAGCGACTGATCGTCGGGAGCCGAGAGCAGCCCGGCCTGCGCCTTGGCTTTCGCCTGGTCGTAGTTTTTCGCGCGGATGAGACTCGCGACGGCCGCCGCCGCCGGGCTCAGCGAGGACGAGGAGCCCCCGCCGCCTTCGGACGCCGAGTTGGCGACGAATTTGCCGTTGAATCTCAACGTGAAATCGTAAAACGCAGTGACCGGTGTCGTTCCGCGGTGAGCCGGCCGGTAGCTCGAGTTTTGCGCGATATCGAGCGCCGCGGAGTTGTCTCCCGAATTGGTGGTCTTGATGACCTTGATCGCCTTGTGCGTGCCGTCGGCGTTGACCTGAACCTGCACGACGACGAGACCGGTGCCGGCGATATCCACCGACGTACCGCCCTGCTTCACCAGCTTGGCGGGCGTGAACTCGGTTGCATACTGTGCGGCCGCCGGTAACGTTCCCAACAGAACCCCCAAGGCGGCGGCGAAGGCGGCGACTCCGGAAATGCGTTTCATCGGATTCCTTTACCTCAAGAAAACGGTGTGCTGATAATCATACCGCCAAACCGGGAACCCCAATACGGCGGCCCACGGCGGCCGCGACCTCACCCAGTCTGGTCGTCAGGTGCGCGAACTGCTCCAGCGTCAGCGACTGGGCACCATCCGATGCTGCGTCCGCCGGCTCGGGATGCACTTCAACCAAGAGCCCGTCTGCGCCCGCCGCGATGGCGGCGAGGCTCATCGGTTCGACCAAGCGCGCCAAGCCGGTTCCATGTGACGGATCGACGATCACCGGCAAGTGCGTGAGTTCGGCGAGCAGCGGAACGACCGAAAGGTCGAGCAGATTGCGCGTGGCCGGATCGAACGAGCGCACCCCGCGCTCGCACAGGACCACATTCGGATTTCCTTCGACGAGCACGTACTCGGCAGCCATGAGCCACTCGTCGACGGTCGCCGCCAATCCGCGCTTGAGCAGGATCGGCATTCCCGAAAGGCCGGCCTCGCGCAGCAGCGCAAAGTTCTGCATGTTGCGCGCCCCGATTTGCAGCATGTCGGCATATTCGGCGACCATGCGCACGTCGCGCGGGTCGAGCACTTCGGTGACGACTGCGAGACGATGGCGATCGGCGGCGGCGCGAAGCAAGGCCAAGCCGCGACGGCCCAGCCCTTGAAAAGCGTACGGCGACGTGCGCGGCTTGAAAGCGCCGCCACGCAGCACCGTTCCGCCGGCTTGGGCGACGGCGGCGGCCGTCGCTTCGATTTGAGCCTCCGACTCGACCGAACACGGCCCCGCGCAAAGCGCGAGCGTTTCGCCGCCAAACGCCGTGCCGTTAAGCAAGCGAACGATGGTGCGATCTGCGTGCGCCTCGCGGCGCGCCAAGTGACGCTCTTTCGGGGGCATGGGCTCCCGGGTTCGCGCCGAGCGGGTCAGCCTCCGTTAGCCCGGTGCGTTTCGAGGGCCACACGTTCTTTCTTGGAAAGTTCGCGGGTCGCTCCGGGAGCGAGGTCGCCCAGCGCAATGGGGCCGAAGCGAAGCCGCACCAACCCTACGACGGGGTGCCCGAGCGCCTCGAACATCCGGCGAACCTGGCGATTGCGGCCCTCGTGAATGGTGATGTCGACGACGCTGTGGTCGCGTCGCACCGCGACGACACGCAACTTCGCACCGGCGGCACGGAATTCGTCGAGGTCGATCCCGGTGTTGATCTGGCGCACGTCCAGGGCCGAGAGCCGGCCGCGAATCGTCGCACGGTACGTTTTTTCGACGCCGAAGCGCGGATGGAGCAGCCGGTTGCCGAGTTCTCCGTCGTTCGTCAACAGCAAGACGCCCGACGTGTCGTAGTCGAGACGTCCGACCGGAACGATCCTCGGACCCGGTGGAAGCAACTGCACGATCGTCGGCCGTCCGTGCGGATCGCGCATGGTGGTCACGACGCCGGCGGGCTTGTGCAGCACGAGATACGTGAGCTCTTGCCCTTGCATTGCCGTGCCGTCCACCTCGACGCGATCGCCGGGATGCACCAGCGTCCCCAGCGCGCTCACGACGCGGCCATTGATGCGTACCCGGCCGCGCGCGATAAGCTCGTCGGCGCCGCGTCGCGATGCCGTTCCGGTCTGCGCCAGGTACTTATTGAGTCTAGTGCTTCCCGTTCTCTTCGTAACCGCGCGACATGGAAAGCGCTTCCTTCGTAACCGATTGCAGGAACTCGTCGTTGGTGCGCGTTTGGGCCATCTTGTCGAGGATGATCTCGGTGATGTCGCCGGTGTTGAGCACCGCGGTGGCACGGCGAAGCATCCAGATCTTGCGCATCTCGTCGGGCGAGAGCAACAGCTCTTCGTGACGCGTGCCGGACCGCTTGATGTCGACGGCCGGAAAGACCCGCGATTCCGCGAGCTTACGCGTCAAGTTGAGTTCCATGTTGCCGGTGCCTTTGAACTCTTCGAAAATGACGTCGTCCATCTTCGAACCGGTTTCGATGAGCGCGGTCGCGATGATCGTGAGCGAGCCGCCTTCTTCGATCTTGCGGGCCGCACCGAAAAACCGCTTCGGTTTATGCAGCGATGCCGTATCGAGACCGCCCGAAAGCGTGCGTCCGGAGCTCGCCACGACTTGATTGTACGCACGCGCGAGCCGCGTGATCGAGTCGAGCAAGATAACGACGTCTTTCCCGAGTTCCACTAAACGCTTGGCGCGCTCCATGGTCAGTTCGGCGACGGCCGTGTGATTCTCCGGATGCTCGTCGAACGTCGAGGCGACGACTTCGCCGTCGATCGTCCGCTGCATGTCGGTGACTTCTTCGGGCCGCTCGTCGACCAGCAACGCGATGATGTGGGCTTCGGGATGATTGATGGAAATCGAGTTCGCGATGTTCTTGAGCAACGTCGTCTTACCGGCTTTGGGAGGTGAGACGATGAGGGCGCGCTGGCCTTTGCCGATCGGGCAGAACAAGTCGATCACGCGCGTCGAGAGCTGGGTGGAGCGCACTTCGAGTTTGAAGCGCTCCTGCGGATAGATGGGCGTGCCTTTTTCGAAAATGCGGCGCCCCTTGATCGCTTCGGGTTCCAGATCGTTGACTTTGTCGACGCGAATCAAGCCGTAGTATTTTTCGCTCTCTTTTGGCCGGCGAACTTGGCCTTCGACCATGTCGCCACGGCGCAGCTCGAACCGGCGAATCTGCGATTGGCTGACGTAGATGTCGTCGTTTCCGATGATGTACCCGGCGCGCCTCAAGAAGCCGTATCCCTCGGGCAGCACGTCGAGGACGCCGCTGGCCATTTCCAGCCCGGAACGGGCGGCTTGCGTCGACAGAATCAACGCGACGATATCGTCTTTCTTGAGTTTAGCGGGATTCGGAAGCTCGATCGCCATCTCGGTGGCGATCGTAGCGAGTTCCGTTTTGGTCTTTTCCGCTAGTTGGGCCGCGGTCGGAGGCGGCGGCGAAGTATCGGGTTGCGGAAACTGGTCGTGAAATTGACCGGGGGGTTGGCCGAAGCGCCGGTGGCGCGAACGGCGACGACGACCGCCGCCTCCTTGAGGTGGGCGCATGTCGTTGATGGGTCGATGTTCGGTTTGCAGAGGACTATTCTCTCTCGCGGAGCCGCACGCGCCAAGCAGCGTCGATTCGCGGGCGAGGCTGCCTCGCAATCGGAACGGTGACGCGCACGTGGGGAATGTCAAAGGCGTCGCGGCTGTTACGAACGTACAAGCTGCGCGACGCCCACACTATACCACAGGCCTAGGAACCTGTCGAGTTATGGCCATTTTTATGGAGGGCTCAAGCGCGCGGGTCCGCTAACGAAGGGATTTCCCGCCTCGTAAAAGCGCAGCAGCCGGTACGCTGCCTGACGAATCCCGATGCGCCTGCTTTTCCGAATTTTGCCCGGTGGCCGCGGCGCCGCCGCCAGCCATAGCTCCGGATGCGCGAGCGGGTCGACGCCGTCCAGGCGCCGGTCGATACCCAGCGCCGAGCACAAACGCCCGGGGCCCCGGCAGAGATCGCGCAGCGATTCGACGTTCCGGCGGCGCCGCATGATCTCGACGCCTTCAAGCGGTTCCAACGCGCGAACCAAGACGCCCGCACCGACTCCGTCGATCTCGCTGGAGAGATTGAAGCAGAACGACGTTCCATATATTTGATAGACGTACGCGCGGTGCGGCGGGCCGAAAAGAACCCCGTTACGCGCGCTCTTCCCGGTAAAAGCGTGGCACGCCGGGTCACCGGGCAAGTAAGCCTCGGTTTCCACGATCCGGCCGGCGGCTAAACCCTCCGCGCTCCATCGTACGAGCACGTATCCAATGAGGGCGCGAGCCAGCGCTTGCGTTTCCTCAGGAAGCTCCCGCGGCGGGATGCGCCGAAGGTCGGTCACGCGGCGACGTTAAGCGCGACCTCGGCACGAGCCCGTTGAGCGAGGTCGCCCGGCGCAATGAACTCGACGCTGAAATCCTCGAGTTGATTCAGGCTGCACCGCAGGTGCACGTAGGGAAGGACCAGCGCGTCGGGGACGGGTCGACGCCCGGCCAAGTCTTCGACGAGCGCGGAATCGTCGAGCGCGAATCGGATGCGACCGCGGCCCTTCGCACGGAGAGCGCGAGTGACGGCGGTCAGGGCCGCATAGCCGGCCGCGCGATCGGGGAGGGCCGTGCGCCCGGCGCGGAAGGGCACCCGCAGCAAATGCTGTTCGGGACCGGTACCGACTCTCGCGTACGCGACCCCACCGCCGCTCCGATCGGCGGCGTAGCCGACGGTTGCGTCGATGGGAGGGTTGGGGTATCTCGGTCGTCGCGTCGTCATGCTGGTATCCTTCCCCAATTCTATGGCGAACGTACGTTCGCTGTCAAGGGAAGGTTCGCGGCTGCCATCAGTTCCTCGTACAAGGCGATCATGCGATCAATTTGCGCCTCGATGCGAAAGCGCTCGGCCGCCTGCCGGGCAACCGCGGAGGCTGCGGCGTCGGGTACCTTTGGGATGGCGCGGAGCGCTGCCGCAAAAGCCTTCGGCGCCGGCGGCACTACCCGCCCGGCGAGCCCGAGCACGTCGCGGTTTTGAGGCGTGTCGGCCGCAATCACGGTGGCTCCGGCCGCCAGGGCCTCGGCGATCACGAGCCCCTGCGTTTCGGTAGTGCTCGGCATGCAGAACGCATCGCAACTTGCATAGAGATCGGGCAACTGCTCGCGCGCGACGATTCCGAGAAAGCGCGTGCGATCGGCCACGCCGCGTTGACGCGCGCGCTCCTCCAACGCTTCGCGGGCCGGACCATCCCCGGCAATGACCAACCGCAACGAGCGATCGGCGCCGACCGCCATGGCGTCGACCAGCAGCTCGATATTTTTTTCTTTTGCCAGTCGCGATACGCACAGCACCAGGCGGTCGCCGAGTCCAGCGCCGGCGAGCGCCCGCAACGCATCATCGCGGCGGCCCGCGCCAAAGACTGCAACGTCGATTGAGCTGGGCACGACTTCGAGACGCACGCCCACGCCGAGTTCGCGCAGACGGGTTGCCATCGCCGGCGTCGGCACCACGACGGCGTCGGCCGAATTCGCGAACGTACGCGTCAGTTGCGATGCCGCGTAACGCGTCGCGTTGGGTTCGAACGGTACGTAGTGCGCGTACGCTTCCAGCTGCGTGTGGTACGTATACACCAGCGGCATGCCGTAGCGGCGCGCGTATCGCAACCCCATCCACCCGGTAACGAACGGCGAATGCACGTGCACCAGCGACAGCCGTTTGATCACCTTGTTGAGGTTACGCCGGCTGACCAGCGGCAGCGTCAAGCGGTACGGCGTGCGCGTCGGAAGCGGCAGAGACGGCATCCGAAATACCGGGCCGTCGGCTTCGTCGTAGCCCGGAACGCGCGGCGCAAAGCAGTACACCTCATGTCCGCGGCTGCGCAGCCCTTCGGCCAACGTATCGATCGAGGCGACGACGCCGTTGACGACCGGGCGGTAGACCTCGGTGAAAAATCCGACGCGCATGGATTCCTTAGGAGACGAAAAAAGGGGGCGCCTGCCAAAATGCTACTTTCGGCATTTGCCGTGGTTTCGCTGGCCGTGCTATATTGCCCGGGTCAGACCTGGCTGCCGGACTTGGCAGCCCACGAACCCGGCTAACGACCGGTTCGCAGGAACGTCGGACATGCCAGGGGCTCCGCGGAGCCTCGGCACCCGGCTTCCACCCTTGCCGTTTCCAAGAGAATTTCTTCGGATCCGCGCGCAGTGCGGCTCAGTCTCCGTCGTTCGCCGGTTTGCTCGGTGTGCGGACGAACCTCGGAGCGGGTCGAGAGTGAAAGGAAATCCGAAACGTGATCGGACGCGGCCCCCTACGTGTTACCCACGCCCTCGGCGTCGGACTGCTGACTGCCGTGCTCGTGTGCGCCAGCTTCGGCACGCATCCGGCCTCGGCGCTCGCCTCGACTACCCAGGCCGCCTCGCCGGCCCAAACGACCCATACGATCACGTTCGAATCGAACGGCTCGACCGCACAGCTCGTGACCGGAGCCACGACCGTCGGGGATTTTCTGCGCGAGCGTAACGTGACGGTCGGCGCGCACGATTTCGTCGATCCGGCGATCGACGTGCCACTCTCGGACGGATTGGTCGTGACCTATCGCGCCGCGGTCGCCGTCACGATTCAAAATGGGGCCGCGACGCTCGCCACGACGTCGTCGGCGCCAACCGTCGGAGCGCTCCTCGAGGAACAACGGCTTCGGCTCATGCCGGGAGACGTCGTGCAGCCGGCGCTCGCGCAAGCGCTGCCGGCCAGCGGCATCGTGCGTATCGACCGCGTCAACACGTGGATACGCGATGAGAAATCCGTTCTGCCTTCAAAAACGCTTCACCAATTCGATTATTCGATGGCACCCGGAACGACCAAGACGATCGCGCACGGCGCTCCGGGCGAACGCGATACCATCGTGCGTTATACCCGGCGCGACGACGGCAGCGTGCAGCGCTGGGTCGTTGCTACGCACGTAACGCGCCTAACGCGTCCGCGCGTCGTCGCCGTCGGCGCCGACGAGTATCAGGCATTTGCACAATTCGAAGCGCACGGCGTCGCCGGCATGGGCCATATCGCCGACAGCGCGTTGCAAATGGTCGCGACCGCTTATACCGCGGACTGCGCCGGTTGCGGCGGCACCACGGCAATCGGCCGGCCGGCCGGGCACGGAATCGTAGCCGTCGATCCGCGCGTGATTCCGTTGGGTACGCGGTTGTACATTCTGGGATACGGCCCGGCGATCGCCGGCGACACCGGCGGGGCGATTCGCGGCTTGCGCATCGACTTGGGATTCAACTCGTTACGCGAAGCGATGCTGTTCGGCCGGCGCGAAGTAACCGTTTACCGCTTGAAGTGAACCCTTCCGCCCATCCGCGCGCGCTGCTCGCACGCTGGGGGCTGCGTCCGCGTAAGCGTTACGGGCAAAATTTTCTCGTCGATCCCGCGACCGCGCAGCGCATCGCGCGGCTATGCGTGTCTTTTTGCGAGGATGGCAGGCGCGCGCGCGTTCTCGAAATCGGCGCGGGTACCGGCGCGCTCACACTGGCATTACTCGAAACCGGCGCGGATCTCACTACCATTGAGATCGACCCCGCGTTGATCGCGTTGCTGCGTTCGCGCGACGATCTTCGTGGCGCCGAGATCGTGCAAGGCGATGCGTTGGAGTTCGACTATGCGCGCTGGTCGCACGGAGCTTCCTGGAGCGTTGCCGGGAATCTGCCGTACAACGTCGCGACGCCGCTCATCGTCGGCTTCGCCGAGATGCCGAACGGACCCGAATCGCTCACCGTCATGGTACAGAAAGACGTCGCCGATCGCCTGGCCGCGACGCCCGGAACCGCTGCATACGGAAGTCTGTCGGTGGCGGTGCAGTACGCATTGAACGTCGAGCGCGCGTTTACGCTCGGACCGAGCGCATTTTATCCGCCGCCAAAGGTACGCTCGGCGGTCGTTCGAATGGTTCGGCGCGCGAAGCCGGCGGTCGAGCCGCGCGACCTCGCGCTCTTTCGGAAGGTCGTTCGCGGCGCCTTCGCGTACCGGCGCAAGACCCTCGTCAACAGCCTCGCACTCGCGCTCGATATGCCGCATGCAGCCGTCGCACGTGCGGTCGCGGCCAGCCGACTCTCTCCGGAGCTACGTGGTGAACGACTCGACCTCGACGATTTCGCCCGCTTGGCCGACGCGCTGGCCGAAGGATAGTTTTACGAGCGTGTGGGCGTGGCTGCTCGCCGCGCTCGTCGCAGCGCTTCTCGTCGCGGCCTTCGTCGCCGGCATCCACGGCGCCAACGCTCTCCCGATGCGCGCGGTGAACCCACTGTTGATCGATTTCTCGATTGCGTTGCAGTTCTTGGTCGAAGGAATTCTGATCGCCGGCATCCTGGCGGCGCTGCCGTATTTATCGAAGTTCAGTTTGCACGATCTGGGCCTGCGCGTGCCGGACGTGCGGACGGTGGGCATCGCGGCTGCCGGGGCAGTGCTCATGGCGATCGTGGCCGACGGCGGCGCGTCGCTGATGGACTCTCTGGCGCACACGTCGCACCAGCAGGAGACCGTACAGATTTTTAGGGCCCTGCACGACCGAGTCACGATCGCGCTCTTTACGGCCTTCGCGGTTTTCTTTGCACCCTTCGCGGAAGAAACGATCTTCCGGATATTCTTCTTTAACTTCGGCATGCGCTATGGCGGGTTCTGGCTAGGCACCATTCTCAGCGCCACCCTGTTCGGCTTCGCCCACGGTGACGTGTACGAAGCCTTGCCGCTGGCGCTGGGCGGCGTCATCCTCTGCTTCGTCTATTATCGCACGCGCAATGCGTTTGCACCGATGATCACGCACGCGCTGTTCAACGCGTTTTCGATCGTCGCGCTTCTTGCCGTTCCGAAGCTCAGCGCACCGTAGCTACGACGACGCCAGTATCTGGCGAGCTGTTTCGACGACGACGCCGGCCGGCACGCCGTGGCTGTCGAGATACTCCAGACGATGTTGCAGCGACGGCGGCTTGGTCGTCGACGCGAGCCGGCGGTCGAAGCCGCGCTCGCGAACGTGGCGGCCGACGAGGTGAATGGCCGCCGGGTTCGGTTCGTCGTACCAGTCGGGATGATGGGCGAGCCACAGCCCCACCACCGGTACGCCTCCGCGCGCCATGGTGACGTGCAGCGGACCCGCCGGTACGCCGACGAAGAGCGCCGCGCGCGCCGCGAGCGCTTTATAGAGACGCGCAAACGGTTCGTCGAGGCCGGCGAAGAGCGCTCGGAAACCGGCGACGCCATCGCGGGCATCTTCATCGTCCATCGAAATAAAGCGCCAACGGCCATCCTCGCGACGCATGGCGTCGACGAAGTCGCGCGCTTCCGTCCCGTCGCCCCAGTTCTTGCGAGCCGCCGTAATGCCGGCGCGCGAGAGCACGCCCAGACGCGTGCCAGGTGCGGCAAACTCCGCGAGCCGTTCGTCGAGTCGCTGCTGCGTGCGCGCAGGCGGCGCAAAGTCGATGGTATTGCGTAGCGGCTGCGACAGATCGAACGTTGCCAGCCGCTCCTTACGAACCAGCAACCGCGCCAAGTTGCGCGCTTTGGTATGAAAAGGAAACGCCGTGCGGCCCTCGGTTTCGGGGTAGTCCGTCCAAACCAGCACGTCGGGCGCAAATGCGATCGCCTCGGCATCGAGCGGTGCCGGGAGCACGAGGTCGGCGCTCCTTCCAATCAGCCGGCGCAGATCGAGACCGAGGTGCCTTGCGCCCGATGCCGCGCCGTCGCCGGGCGAGCGAACGCCGCTGTGAAGCGCGAGAACGTGCGGATTTCCTTCCATGATGCTGCCGTAGTCGTCGCCGAAACGCGCGATCGCATAACGATTGCTCGGCTCGAGCAGCTCCACGATCGCGCCCAGATGCGTCCAGTCGCCGAGGCCGTGCGGCCAGTAGATCAGTACGCGCGAATCGCGTACGCCGGCAAAGCGCCCGCGATCTTCACGCATGGCGCGTGCAACGCGCAGGCGAGACGGCGACGTCACTTCGAGCGCACCGGAACGCCGCCACAGAGCACCGCCGGCATTCGGCCGGCTAAGCTGGCAAAAAATGCTCGCGCATCGGTGTCGTAGGCCGGACACGCCACGAAGTTCGGGTCCGGACGCGGGTCGAGCCGGATCCGAGGATTCACGGCCGCCACTGCCCATACGCCTTCGTCGCGCCGCGGTAGCATGACGGCGGCCTTGCCGTCGCGGATGGCAACCGCGCGCGCGTACGCCGGCCAGTCAACGATGTAAGGCCAGCGGCCCGGCCGCACCGCGGTGTCGGTGAAAATGACCAGCGTGACGATAAGCGCACACGGAATCATCGCGCGCCCAAACCCGGGAAATCGCCGCAGCCCAAAAGCCGCCGCGAGCGCCGCGGCCGATAACAGCGGCGCGGTGTAGTGCGAGCCGATTCGGCTCGGCTCGTAGTTCCAGGGCTGCATGAACACGATCTCCACCAGCAGCGGCGTGGCCAGTAGCAACCATCGTCCCACGGCAACCGGAGCGAACGCAAACGGGGCGAGCAACAGCGACACCAGGGTGAACTTGCCGCTGACGTCGTGCACGGCGAGCCCGTACGGCGGATCGTTGGGACGAATGCCGTGCATCGCCTCGAGACCCCAGTATGCGGCGGCATTCAGCGAAGCGAGTAACGCCAACGCGATACCGATGCGGCGGTCCCACCAGAGCGCGCACGCCGCTCCGAACCACCCGACGAAAAGAATTTCGTCTTCCTTGAGGCCGAGCAGCAGCAACCCGAATGCCAGCGTAGGCAAGAGCGCGCGCTTTCGGACGGCGAGCGCTCCGCAGAAGACCAGCAGCGGGACGAAGACGTTCTCCGAAAAATTATCGTACGCAATGCCCTGTGCCGACGGCGTCAGCAAGTACGCGATTCCGAGCACCGTGGACGCGCGCGGCGATACCCCGATCTCGCGCGCAAAAAGCGCGAGCGGAATCGCCGCCAGTGAGACTGCCAAGACTTGCACGACGATCAGCGTCTCGGCGCGCGGAACGAGCGCGATCAACGGCACGAGTCCGGCGAGGGCCCACGAATCGTGCACCTGAAGATGCGGGCGCCACTCGCCGAAGTTCCACGACGAGCCGCCGCGCAAGTTAACCAGCGTTTGCAAGTACGTGCCGAGGTCGGCGCCGTAACGGAGCGCGTAGAGCCGGTTGAAATCGTACGCAACGTACACGAGGACGAACGCTCCGATCGCCCAATACAGCGGCCGCATTCCGGCGAGTCGCACGTGCGGTCTAGCCGCCTTGCGCGCGCACGCGATCGACGATCGCGCGCAACCGTTCGACAAAGCGGGCGGGGGCGAAAATTTCGGCGTGCCGGCGCAGTGCCGGCGGATCGTACGCCGCCGCCTCGAAATCGCGCAGGGCCCGCGCAAGCGACTCCGGCGACGGCTCGTCGAAAAACGTTCCGGTCGTCCCGTCGACGACCGTCTCCAACGCACCGCCCGCGCGAAACGCGATCGTCGGACGTCCGGCGGCGGCGGCCTCCAGTGGAAGCAGCCCGAAATCTTCTTCGCCTGGAACGATTGCCGCGCGAGCGTTGCCGAGCAAGGCGTTCATGCGCGCGTCGTCGACGTACCCGAGCATCGTCGTCGTCGAGTCGCGCGCGCGGGCGCGCAGGTCGCGCTCGGCGGGGCCCGTACCGGCAACCAGAAGCTTGACGCCGGCCAGGCGTGCGGCGTCGATCGCGAGATCGATGCGCTTGTACGGCAACAACCGCGATGCGATGAAGAAATAGTCGCCCGCCCCGCTACCGACGGTGAAACGATCGATGTCGATCGGACAGTGCAGCACTTCCGACTCGCGTCCGTAGTACGTGCGAATTCTCTCGGCGACATTGCGCGAGTTGGCGACGAACGCCGTCGGGCGCTGGGCCGCCAGACGGTCCCAGGCGACGAGCCGGTCGACCACCGGACGAGCGAGGCGCGGTAACCACGAACCGCCGCGCGCGCGGCCCAATCCGCCGACGTACTCGTCGTAGGCGAACGCAAACCGGCTGACGGTATTAATGTAACAAACGTGCACGCTACCAGGCGGTACGATGACGCCCTTCGCCCACGCCGTGGTCGAACTCACGATCGTATCGTATCCGGTGAAATCGAACGCTTCGAAAGCGCGCGGATAGAACGGAGCGAGGGCGCGAAAATAGCGGTTCGAAAACGGAACGCGCGCGAGGTACGACGTGTGAACCCGGTGCGACTCGACGAGATCCCCCGTCAGCCGCTCATCGTAGAGCGCCGTGTAGACCGGTGCTTCCGGCCACGCTCGCGCGATGCTGGCAAAGACGCGTTCGGCGCCGCCGCGTTGATTTAAATAGTCATGAACGAGCGCCACGTTCAAAGGAAGCTCTGATTTATTCCAAATCTAGGAAGCGAAAGCCGAAGTTTACTACGGTAAACGAGGCCCGAGCTGACGACGAGTTGGGATAAATCAGAGCTTCCTTAGTTTCGAGGGTTTTCGTCGCGCGGTAACACCAGCGCGATCGTCGGATTTCCGAGATAGGCGCGCGCCACACGCTGCACGTCCTCCGGCGTCGTCGCGCCAATCGCGCGCAGTGCCCGGCCGAGGAAGTCGGGCGAGGAGCTGCCTTGGGCGAATACTGCGGCAAGCCAAGCCCGCGTCTCCAGCGTCGTCGCACCGGTCGCGAAATCGCCCGCAGCCTCGGCTTTGAACTCGTCGATGGAACCCTGCAAGCGCGTTGCGGCCAAAACGTTGACGATCGAAAGCGCGGTTGCAAACGCGCGGGTCGGATTGCCGATGCCCCCGTTGACGTACAACACGAGATGCGCGGGTGCGCGGTCGTACGAGTAGTCGGCGCCGACCGCCCGGGAGGCAAACGTCGGCGACACCACACCGGGGACTTGCGCGATCTCCGCCAGGGTGCGCCGTACGAAGGCCGCCAGCACGAGCATCGGGCCGAAATCGCGGCTGTCGACGCCGGGCGCCGGATACTGCGCGATGAGCCACGGCGATGCGACGTCGCGGTGCGCCACGATCTCCCGCGAAATGCCGTGTAAGGCCGGCACGCGAACGCTCACGAGGGTGGTGGTGCCTTCCGGCAACGCGCCGGCCAGCGATGAGAGCGCCGTCGCGTCGAGCGACTCGAGCCGGCCGGCGGCACTAACGAACGCGCCGCCCCGGCGATAGTACGTGTGGTAGAAGGCGGCTACGTCGGAGGGCACCAACTGCGCTAGCGACGCCGTCGTTCCTAGCGACGGAAGGCCCGCGTTGGCTTCGGTCGACGAGGCTTGGTTGAGCATATCGAGCCCGACCTGCAGCGCGTACTGCGAATACTGCTGCGACTGCGCGAGCTGGCGCATCAGCGAGGAGCGCGCGTCCCGCACGGTGGCTGCGCTAAAGTCGGGCGCGCTCAGCGCCTGGCGGACGAGCGACACGGCCGCCGGTGCGTCGGCTGCCAGTGCTTCAACGTAAAAGCGAACGTCGCTCGGATCCACAACGAAGCGCACCGAACCGCCGTTGGCCGCAACCGCCTGCTCCAAAGGCATCGTCGACGGTTGAACCTTCGACGGCACCGTTACCGGCGTGCGCAAGATCGTTTGCGCGACTAGCGCGGCCAAGCCGTTTTGCTTCATGGTTTGCCGATCGAGCCCGGCGCGAATCACGATGGCGATGCCGACCAGCGACGAACGCGGGTCGGACTGTCGCACGATGGTCGTCGTGCTGACAGTCTCGACGACCGGCGCCGGGAGGTCGTCGCTCGCCCGCGCGGCCGGCGCGGCAGCTGCCAGCGCGATCGACATTGCCGCTAAGACGGCGTGCATCCTCACGAAGGCGATCCTTTCGGAGCGACGGTGATGAGATTCACCGTTACGGGAGAGCCGAGGTACCTGCGGACGACGTCGGAGACGTATTGCGGGTCGAGCGCACGCGCGTTGCGTTCGTATTCGCCGCCGGCATCGCCGGGGGCGTAGCCCTCGCTGCCTTCGACGGCATACCAGCCAAGATTATCGGCTTGTTCTTGCGGCGTCTGCGTGTCGGAAGCGATGTGATACAGAAATGCCTCGCGCGCGGCCCCAAACGTCTGTGCGTCCAGCGGACTCTCCATTTTTGCGAGTTGCTCCAGCACCTGTTGCTTGGCCGTCTTCTGATCGGTGCCGCCGATCGTCACCAGCATCACGCCCGGGTTGTGCAACGTAATGAACTGGCCTACGACGAAAGCATCGTGCGCGCCAATCGAGCGGGAAACGACGCCGGTGTCGTCGCGAAAAAGATAGTCCGCTACGAAGTCGAGCGCGGTAGCCGCCTTCTCGTCTGAAATCGGCGGCCCCACCCAGGCGAGGCCGACCCCGGGAACCGAGCCGGAGGCGGTCGTTGTGCCGGTGGCGCCGGCGAGGATCGAATCGAATGGGGCGTCCATCGATGTCTCGGCGCTTCCATCGGTAACGGCGCTGAGCGACGATGCATCGACGTTGCCGGCCAAGGTGAGGACGGCGTTCGTCGACCGGAAAGCGCGCTTAGCGAACGGTCCGACGTTCTCGGGCGCGATACGCGCGATTTCCGCGACCGAGTCGGGCAACGGCGAATAGTGTGCCGGCCCGCTCGAAAAGATCTGTTTGAACAGCAAATCGTGCAGCGTGAGGTCGACGGAATAGCGCTGCTGGACGGCGAGCACGGCGGCGTCGCGTTGCGCCATTTTCACCGACGACGCATCGATCGCCGGAGCGAAGTACGCCGCCGTCATGGCGGCCACGACGCGGCGCGCGGCCGTCGACGGAACCACGACGCCGATCCCGACGATGTCGGGATAGACGTTGATGTTCAGCTCGCCGCCCAAGCTGCGCACCACCTGGACCAACGATTTTCCGCTCGCCAACGGCGAGACTGCGGCCGCCGTCGCGGCTAGGCGCGAAATCCCGGGAGCGGCGTCGTCGTATCCGGCGCCGGGTGCGCGAAACCAGAGCCCGAGCGCCGCGGCACCAACCGTCGGGTTCGGGTCGAGCACGTAGGATCCGCCGCGCGGCAGCAAACCCTTTTGCTGCATCGATTCGGTCGCGCCGCACGGCGCCGCGAAAAACGCCGATGCACCGAGGAGCATCGCGACGGCGAAGGTGGTGCCGAGCTTCATGCCGGTTCCGGTGAAATCTTTGGCGGCAGCCGCGAGGGTTTTTCCGGGGCGCGCTTCGGTTCTTCTACCGGCGACCGTTCGCTTTCGGTTTCGGTCGACGCCGCCGTGTCGAGAACGGCGCGGTCGTACGGCTTCCCTTCGAGAATGGCGATGACTTCTTCCGCGTCGACGGTCTCGTTTTCGAGCAACGAGGCCACCATGCGCTCGACTTTCTCCCAGTTGTTCTTGAGGATTTCTTTCCCATTTTCGTACGACGATTCGATGATCTTGCGCACTTGCGCGTCGATCTTGCTGGCGATTTCCTCGGAATAGTTGCGCTCGTCGCCGAAATCCCGTCCCAGAAACACCTGATGCGCTCCGCGGCCATACTGAATCGGACCCAGCTCGCTCATGCCGTATTGGGTCACCATCCGCCGCGCCAGCTCCGTTGCCTTTTCGAAATCGTTGCTCGCACCGGTGGTGACGTCGCCGAACTTAATCTCCTCGGACAGCCGTCCGCCGAGCGCCATCGTGATTTGGGCGATCAGTTCCTCGCGGGTGACTTGATACCGGTCGTCTTCGGGCAGCGACCACGTGAGGCCGAGCGCCATCCCGCGCGGGATGATCGTCACCTTGTGAATCGGATCGGACTTATCGAGCATGCCGCCGAGAATCGCATGTCCGGACTCGTGGTAGGCAGCGATGTTTTTCGCTTTTGCCGACATAACGACCGACTTGCGCTCGGGACCGACCATGACACGATCGATCGCCTCGTCACAGTCGATCATCTCGATCAGGTTCTTATTGCGGCGCGCTGCCAGCAACGCCGCTTCGTTGAGCAAGTTCTCCAAGTCCGCACCGGAGAATCCGGGCGTGCGCTTGGCCAGCGTCTGCAGCGAGACTTCCTTGCCGAGCGGCTTGTTGCGCGCGTGCACTTCGAGAATCTTCTCGCGCCCTTTGAAATCGGCGCGATCGACGACGACTTGGCGGTCGAAGCGGCCGGGGCGCAGCAAGGCCGGATCGAGCACGTCGGCCCGGTTGGTGGCCGCAATTAGAATGACGCCGGTATTCTGGTCGAAACCGTCCATCTCGACGAGCAGTTGGTTCAGCGTCTGCTCGCGTTCGTCGTGTCCGCCGCCCAAGCCGGCGCCGCGCTGGCGTCCGACCGCGTCGATTTCGTCGANNTCGACGAAGTCGGAGCCGGAGATCGAAAGGAACGGGACGCCGGCTTCGCCGGCGATGGCACGTGCTAGGAGCGTCTTTCCCGTACCGGGGGGCCCGAGCAGCAGCACGCCCTTGGGGATGCGAGCTCCCAACGACTGGTACTTCTTCGGATACTTCAGAAAGTCGACGATTTCGGCCAGCTCTTCTTTGGCTTCGTCGACGCCCGCGACGTCAGCGAACGTCACTTTGGGACGATTCTCCGACAGCATCTTGGCGCGCGAGCGGCCGAACGACAAGGCCTGGCTTCCCCCGCTCTGCGCTTGCCTTAAGATGAAGAACAGCAGCAAGACCGTAATCGCCAGCGGCGCGAGCCCGATCAGGCTGGTGAAGAGGCCGGTGTTATTTTGTTGATCGAAACTGATCGCGGCGCTCTTGACCTTCCGGTAGACCTCGTCGACGAAGGTTTGATCGACGTTCGGAACCGCGACGCTATATTTAGCGCCATTGGTAAGGTCGCCGGTGGCCGCCAGACCGACCGCGTGGAACGACTGTACCTGGCCGGCTTCGAGCTTCTGATAGAAGGCGCCGTAATCCAAGCGCGTCGCGCTCTCGCTCGGCTGAACGAAGCGTTCGACGATGATGAAGACGGCGACCACCGCCAGGATGATGAGAAGGATCGACCGGAGATTTTTGCTCACGCTAGCTTTCTGTGAGGCAGGCTTCGATACTGTTGGGCCTTGCCGGGCATCGTTTCCTTTTAACACGTCGAGCGGCGGGGCCGGTTGCCCCGCTTGCCCGCCCGCGCCGGACGCCGTGCGTCACTCCCTGGATAGACCCGTGATACCGCCGCGAAGTATCTCCAGGCGCACCCCAGGTTTCATCCAAAAGCTGCCGCTTCCGCCCGACTCCAGCGCACGAACCGCCGCCTCGACGTGGGAAAACTCGATGTCTCGAAGCTCCTCTCGGCCGGCTAGGCAGGCGCGAACGTGCCGCCGCAGGACGGCCCGCTGCGGCGCTTCGGATTCGTCACCGACCAGCAGGGCGGCCCGGGCGACGGCTTCGTCGAGACCCGGAAAGAGCGGACGCAGCGCCTCAAGCGCGCCGCGTACGGCATTGCGGCGCAGACCGGCATCGGCATTGGTCGGATCGACCGCATAGGGGAGCGCCCCTACATGGCAGACATTCCGCAGCAGCTCGGCCGGCACGCTCAAAAGCGGCCGGGCGAGATCGATGCCGTCGCCGAGCGGGCGTCGCGCCCGCATGCCCGCAATGCCGTCCGGGCCGGTGCCGCGAAAGAGCGCCATGAGCACCGTTTCGCTTTGATCTTCGGCGTGGTGAGCGGTCGCGACCACCGTGCTTCCCGCGCGGCGGGCGCACTCCAAGAGCGCCGCATAACGGGCGTCCCGTAGCGACGCTTCGTCTCGGCCGTCCGGCCGCAGATGCACCGTTTCCAGTTCGATCCGAAAATTCGCGGCAACGCCGGCGGCCACGCACTCGTCTTGCCACGCCGAGGGACGCACGCCGTGATTGACGTGCGCGAGCCGCAGTTCGAGTCGCATCGGCGTTGCCAGCTCGTGCAACGCGGCCACCAGCGCAACCGAATCGGGACCGCCGCTGCATCCAATCAACACCCGGTCGCCGCGACGAATTGCTCCGCCCTGGCGGATCGCTCGCTCGATGTCGCGCTCCGGGTGCGTCCTTCTCAACGACGGACCTGGCGAGCAATTTCGCGCTCGACGTCGCGCTTGGCGACGTCGGCGCGTTTGTCCCAAAGCTTCTTGCCGCGTGCGAGACCGAGCTGAACTTTGGCCATACCGCGCGTGAAGTAGAGCCGCAGTGGAACGATCGTCAATCCTTTTTCGCCAACGCGGCTCTGCAGCCGCTCGATTTGTTCCCGGTGCATGAGCAGCTTGCGCGGACGATTCGGATCCACGTTGGAGAAGCTGCCCTGCTTGTAGTTCGGAACGTGCATTCCGAGCAACCACGCCTCGCCGTCGCGAAAACGAGCGTACGCTTCGTTCAAGCTCACACCGCCCGCGCGAATCGACTTCACCTCGGTTCCGCTGAGCACCAGCCCGGCTTCGAGCGACTCCAGGATCTCGTATTCGTGGCGCGCTCGCCGGTTATCGATAGCCGGGGCGGCGCCGAGTTTTTCGCGCTGCACCTTGGCGGCTCGCTGCTGTTTCGATTTCACGAGATTTGTGGATTACGCCGGTCGGGGGCGGCATCGAGTGGGCCGCGCGAAACGAAATGCCCGTGGCCCTGCACGAGCACGGCGCCGCCAGCGTCGAAGATGGTCGCTTCCACGCCGAGCACGTTGCGGCGCTGCCAGGTAACCCGGCCGCTCACTTCGATCGGGACTTCCAACGGAACCGGCTTGCGAAAACGCACGTTGACGCTGGCGGTGACGCCGCGATGCCCGGCATATCCGGCGGCATGCGCCATCGCTTCGTCGAGCAGCGCCATCACGATGCCGCCGTGGGCGATGCCGCGCCACCCCTGATACTGCGGCGCGAGCGTCACCGCGGCGCGTACGCCTTCGCCCGCGGCGCGATCGAAATGCAAGTGCATGCCCACCGGATTGTCAGGACCGCACGCAAAGCAGTTTCCGTCGTCGAACGGGACGTCGCTCATCGACCGGCGTCCAGTCGATCCGCCAGATAGTCGGGCAAGTGCGCTTGGTGGATTTTGGCTTTGACCGCCGCAATCGGATACTCGTAACGCACCCACTCCACGCGCGAGGCTTCCGGCTCGTAGAACACGATCGACGCTTCCGGGTTGAGATCGCGCGGCTGCCCGACGCTGCCGACGTCGACGATGTAACGGCGCCCGCCCTCGAGGATCAGCTCGCCTCCATGCTGCATGTGTTTGTGTCCGATGGTCCCATCGGGTTCGCGCACCCAGTATTCTGCGATATGCGTGTGGCCGATGAACACCAGCGGCGCGTCGGTTCGTTCGAAGGCCTTGGCGGCCGCGCGCTTGTCGAGAATGTATTCGAAGTAGTTCACCGGCGCGCCGTGCACCATCAGAAAGCCGGGAAAACGTAACTCATACGCGAGCGTATTGAGCCACGCGCGGCTTTCTTCGTCGAGCACGGTTTGCGTCCACTCGATGGCCGCGCGAGCGGCATCGTTGAAGAACTCGACTCCGTAGCCTTCCAAGGCCGCCAAGTCGTGGTTTCCCAGCACGGCATACTTCGCGCGATCGCGCAACAGGTGAACGCACTCGTTGGGATTCGCACCGTAGCCTACCATGTCGCCCAAACAGGCGAGTTCGTCGCCGAGCTTCACGTGCGACAACGCCCGCTCCAGCGATTCGAGATTACCGTGGACGTCGGAGAGAATCGCGTACCTCACGCCGGCACCTCGGCAACCACCTGTCGCAGGGCGCCGGCGAACGCGCGCCGCATCGGCTCGGTACCCGCACTCACGCGGACGTAGCGGTCGAGCGGCGGCGCCCCGGGCTTACGGACCCAAACGCCGCGCCTCAGCAGGTCATTCACGACCTGGGTCGCGCGTGCGGCGGTTTCCATGTCGAGACAGACGAAATTCGTGCACGACTCGATGAAGCCGCAACCAAGCTCCGAAGCGAGCGCGTAGTAGTCGGAGCGCGCCCGAGCGGTTGCGGCGACGACCCGATCGCGAAAGGCGTCGTCGGCCAACGACGCCAGCGCGCCGACCTGCGCGTTGCGATTGATGCCGTAATGCAGCCGAATTTTTTGAAACGTCCGGACGTTGGATTCGGCAGTGACCCCGTAGCCAATGCGGGCTCCGGCCATGCCGTAAGCTTTCGAGAACGTCCGCATGCGAATCACGCGCTCTTCGATTCGCAGCGGCAGCAAGTCGCGAGTAGCGACGAAATCCGCATACGCTTCGTCGAGCAGCAGCAGCGAATCGTGCGGCAGCGCGCTGCAAAACCGGTTCATGTCGTCGCGGCCGATAAACCGTCCGCTGGGGTTGTCGGGATTCGCCAAATATACCAGCGCCGGGCGAAGGCGCCGGGCGATCTCGAGCAACGCATCCAAGTCGGGCGTTCCGTCGGGGCGGTAGTCGGCGAATTCGAGTCGGGCGCCGTAGCCGATCGCGTGGTAGTTCAGCGTGGGATACGTGCCGCGGGTGGTGAGGACGACACCGCCGGGTGCTACGAAGGCGCGCACTGCCAATCCCATCACGTCGTCGATACCCGAGCCAACGACGATCTGTTGCTGATTGCAGCCGTGTTTTTGAGCGAGCGCGTCGCGAAGATCGAGCGACTCGGGATCGCCATACCATCCCAAGCGCTCCAACTCTGCGCTCATGGCGGCGATCGCCTTGGGCGACGGTCCGAACGGACTTTCATTGGCGCCCAAACGCACCAGCCGGCGCAAGCCGGCTTCACGCATGAGTTGTTCGGGACCGACGAACGGCGTCGTCGCGGGAATCGCTTCGATCGCGGGCGTGGGGCGGATCATTATCGGTAGACTTCCTAGACCCCCAAAAAGCGGTGGATGGTGACGAGTGCGCCTGCGGCCAGTTCTGCATCGCGCTCTTCCATCACGAGATACCCGCCTGCGCGGGCCGTGAGGCTCACCGAAAACGAACGCAAGGGGAGAGGATGCGCCAGTGGAGTGCCGCCATCATTCCCCAGAGCCACCGGAACGTACCACGTCCATCCGGCTCGGCCACAGGCCGCTTCGGCCAAACGCGCCGTCGTCGTTGCGGTCGGAACCGGCGCACCGACCAACGCGCCGACGATCGGCGCGAAAACCGCTTCGAGCATCATTAACGCCGAAGTCGGATTGCCGGGTAAGCCGAGAATCGGCTTGCCTGCGACGGCGCCGAGCAGCGACGGCTTTCCGGGTTTTACGCGAAGTCCGTGCACGACGATACCGGGATCGCCCAGCGCGGCGACTGCACCGGGAAGGCGATCGCGTTCGCCGACCGACGACCCGCCGCTCACCGCGACCGCGTCGCACCGTTCCAGCGCGATCGACAGCTCCCGCTGGAAAGCGCCGGCATCGTCGGCCAGGTTGGGGTAGTGACGCACCTCGGCGCCCATCGCACGCAGCGACGCCGCAATCGCATAGCGATTGGAATCGCGCACTTGGCCGGCGTTTGGCTGCGTCGATGCTGGCACGATTTCGTCGCCGCTCGAGAACACGGCGATGAGCGGACGGCGATAAACCTCTACCTCGATGACGCCGAGCGCCGCCAGCACGCCGGCGTGGGGCGCGCCGATGCGCGTGCCCGGCAACAGTATCGCTTCGCCTCGGCGCATGTCGGCACCGCGCGGGACGACGTTAGTGCCGAATTCGACCGCCGCCGCAACGTGCACGCGCGAGCCCTCGACGCGCGCGTCTTCGATTGGAACGACCGCATCGGCACCCGGTGGAAGCACTCCGCCGGTCGGAATGCGCAGCGTTTGCGAACCGCCGATCGGTGCTTCCGACGATTCGCCCATGCGCACCTCGCCGGCAATTTCGAACGTACCCGGACTCGCGGCGGCACGCACTGCGAACCCGTCCATTGCGGAGCGTGCGGCACTGGGATAGTCGTCGTCGGCGTCGACGCGGCGAGCCAGTACGCGACCGAACGCATCGTCGAGCGGTATGCGCTCGATCGCGGGCGACGCCAAACGAACGCGCGAAAAAAATGCAACCAGCGCTTGTTTCGGCGCAAGCAGCTTTCCGGTTGCAAATCCAGCACCCGGTAGGAGTGCGTTTACGGGTTGCATAAAGGCGCGCTTCTCCATGTTGGACATCGCCGTCGTTCGGCGGGATCCCGATCGCGTTCGACGATCGGCCCATCGCCGCGGGCACGACCCATCGTTTGTGGACGAGATTCTGCGCTACGACGTGGAGTACCGCTCCGCACTCACAGCTGCCGAACAGGCCAGGGCCGAAAAGAATCGTCTTTCGGCCGAGATCGGACGTTCGCCCGATAAGGCCACCGCCGCTCGCGCGCGGCGTCCGGCTATCGATGCCCTTTCGCAAACCATTGCGCGCGAAGAAGAGCGCGCGCGATCGCTCGCCCCGGAGCAAGAAGATTCGCCGCTGCACGAGCTCCTCGCGAGTTCGCCGAATCTGCTCGACGACTCGGTCCCGGATGGAAACGACGAACGTGCCAACGTGCTGGTGCGGTCGTGGGGCGAACCCCGGCGCTTCGACTTCGAACCCAAGCCGCATTGGGAAGTGGGCGAGGCTCTCGGCGCGCTCGATTTCGAACGCGCCGCTAAGCTTTCGGGCAGCCGCTTTACCTTGCTCAAAGGAAAGGGGGCACGGCTCTCGCGCGCGCTCGTTCAATTCTTTCTCGATCGCGCGACTGCCGCCGGCTACGTGGAAGTCGCTCCACCGTTACTCGTGAGCCGCAAAACGATGTGGTCGACCGGCCAGCTGAGCAAATTTGCCGACGCCATGTTCGCCGATCCGGATGCCGGCCTGTTCATGATTCCGACCGCCGAGGTTCCTTTGACGGCCTTGCATGGCGACGAGATTCTCGGTGCCGGCGAGCTGCCGCTGCGCTACGCGGCATACACGCCCTGCTTTCGCAAAGAAGCCGGTGCCGCCGGCAGAGACACGCGCGGGCTCATTCGCCTGCACCAGTTCGAAAAGGTCGAGCTCGTCTGGCTGACGACGCCCGAAGCATCGTTCGACGCGCTCGAATCTCTGACGAACGACGCCGAGGTGCTCCTGCAAGCGCTCGGCCTTCCGTACCGTACGATCGCACTGTGTGCCGGCGACACGAGCTTCAACGCCGCCAAGACGTACGATCTCGAAGTCTGGTTGCCGAATGCCGGGACGTACCGCGAGATCAGCTCGTGTTCCGACTGCACCGATTTTCAAGCGCGGCGTGCCGCCATTCGATTCCGCCGGGATGAGGGCAGCAAACCCGAGCTCGCGCACACGCTCAACGGTTCGGGTTTGGCGATCGGCCGCACGTTAGCCGCAATCCTGGAAAATTACCAGCAAGCCGACGGTTCGGTCGCCGTCCCCGAAGTGCTCCGCCCGTACGCCGGATTCGCCTCCCTCTAATCCTTCGACTTCGGCGCTTCGCGCCTCGCTCCAGGGTGACAAAAAATAGCGGCGGCTCCGCTCAGGATGACAACGATTCGAGGTGGTCGGCTAATGCCTCGACGGCGCGTGAGCGCTCGTGCACCGACGCACCGGCCGGGAAGAACGCCTCGATGCGAACCGCGGTGTTGGAGTCGTCTATTCGCGTCAGCGTGCAGCGAACGCGTTCGTTGTTCACCAAGCCGAAGGCCGCCTCGATGAAACCACCGCGCCGGTCGTCGATAGCGAGGTACGCACCGAGCGCGCGTTCGATCGCGCGTAAGACCTCATTGTAGGCTGCGTCGTAGCCGAAGGCCAGCGCGACGTCGCGATGCGGGCGCAGGCCGACTTTCTGCCGGTCGTCCCGGAGGCGCAGCCACCGCGCAATGAAACTCATCGCAAAAGCGCGTATCCCAATACGGCGCCGAGCGCGGCGACGACCAAGAGCGTGCCCGCCGGAATCCAGCTTTGGCGTTGTCGAGAAAACCCGACGGTGTAGACGGCCTTGAGCACGTTGTTCGACGATGTCGCGATGACGATCGCGAGCGCGGCGGTCGCCAGCCCTAGCTTGGCGATGCCGCCTTGCGCGAGGCCGAGAACGAACGGATCGATGTCGGTGACGCCGACCACGGCTGCCAGGCCGAGCACGCCCGCGCGTCCCAGACCGGTTTGTACCAGCGTCGTGACCGCCGAGATCAACACCAGCAGCGCCGCAAATATCAAGGCCGTGGTCAGCTGCAGTGGGTTCGAAACGGCTTCTTGAGTCGCGGCACTCGGGCCGCGGCGCGAGCGTATCCACGCCAGGACCATCACGACGGCGCACGGGATCGTCATCGGCAGCAGCAGCGCGCGTCCGAGAGCCACGCTAAAAATCGAGCATACCGCGAGCACCCGCAAATACATCATGCCGGTGGCGGCAACGATCCCGGCCTCCAGCGCCGGCGACATCCCCTCGTCGTGCGAACGGCGTGCCAAAACGACCGTGGTCGCCGTCGACGAATAGAGGCCTCCGAGAACCGATGCCAGCAGGGTGCCGCTTTTCGGGAAGACGTACCGCTGCAGCAGGTAACTCGCGTAGGAAATCGTTGAAACGGCGATCACCGCCAACCACACGCCGAACGGGGTAACCGTCGTGTACGGAATCGGCGGCCCTTTTGCCAGCAGCGGTAACACGATGCCGACGAGGATGAGGAATTTGCCCGCGGTGACGATCTCCTCGCCGGGAACGCGGCGCGCCCAGGCGTGCAACGTTCGCTTACCGCCGAGGAGCAACACCGCAGCAACCGCGGTCGTGACGCTGATCCACAGCGGTTGCGTCAACGCAACCGGGCCGAGAACGTAGGCGATCAGATTGCAGAGCGGGACGATGAAACCGGTCTCTGCGGGCCCCGTCTTCGTAAACTCGCCGCGCAGGTAGACGAACGTCCAACCGCCGAGGACCAACAGGCCGGCGAGAAAAGCGGCTCCGTATTTCGGCTCGATTAGGTACAGTACGCCGCCGGCCAGCGCCAGCATCGGGAACGTGCGCACGCCGCCGGGCCTAGGCGCCTCATCCGAATAGAACTCTTCGTAGGCGAATCCGAAGAACAGCGACAAGCCCAACAAAAGCGCGAATCGTTCGGCGCCGCTGCCGGTGAAGCCGTTCACGAGAGTTCTCGAATTAACTCCAGAAGCTTTTGCCGGTCGAGCAGACGAATGTGTCCGTGCTCGCGGCGCAGGATGTCGCGTGACTCCAACTCCGCAATCGCGCGCGCGGCGACTTCTTTCACCGTACCGGCGGCGGCGGCGATTTGCGATTGGGTCACGGTTGCCAAAGCCGCGTTGGCCTGAACGAGGCCGCGCTCAGGCATCGAGTACGGAACCAGCACGCGTGCGATGCGCGCGAGAATCGGCAGCGCGCCTTGAGCCGTGAGCGTATCGTTCATCTGCCGGAGCCGTTGCGCGATCACGACGCCGAGCGCGTTGGTCAACTGAGGGTAGCGCGATGCAATTTCGGTCACCACGTCCCACGGCAGTTTTACGATACGCGCCGTTTTGGAAAAGACGACGATGCGCGCGTTCGACAACCCACGATCGAAGTATTCGGCCACGCCAAAGAGTTCCAGCGGAAGAATCTCGTAGAGGATCCGCTCGCGATCGGTTTCGTGGCCTTTGGCGCGCACGACGATGCCTTCGGTCACGACGCCGATGTAGGGCCATTCGGAATTTTCGGCGACCAGTGTCTGGCCGCGCCGTCCAGTTTGCGGAATCGCGGAGGCCGCCAGCTCGTTGAACACCGGTTCGTTGAGACCGGTAAACGCGGCACAGCCGGCGAGAGCTTGCGCGAGCGGATTACGTTCGCCTTCGCGTCCTTCACGCGGCGTCATCGAGACGCGCCAAATGCCGCGCGCGACGCGGCGCGTTTCAATGACGTAGCGTTCGGGATGTTCCTGAACGACCCGTGCCGACAACCCTCGCGGCTCGTGCTCGGTTATGAACGTGAGGGAGGCACCGGATGGTAAGCGGTCGAGAGCTTCGCGGACCAGGGTCGGCCGGTCCCATGCCGGGAGGCCGCGAAGATCGATTTCAGAAGGGTTCGTCACGCCGGTCACGTTCTCGCCGAGCAAAGCGCTCTACTCCCTAGACGAAGCACCTGAGAGGACTTGAGCATGGTACGATCTTCGGTTATCCGCGTCGCGGCCTGGGTTGCGCTCCTGAGTATGTCGGCTGCGACTTTGCCGATCGCGGCGTCCGCCGATGCCGGCAGTGGCGCGACCGAGTATCACTATTCGACAACGATAACCACGGTCTACGGATCGCAGTATCCGATTGCGGGTCATCTCGATCTGGAGATATTTCCGGCTGGGAACGTGCGCGGCTACTATCACAATGCCTACCAAAAGGCGTTCATTCAAGTCGTGGGCGGTCGCGACGGGAGCTATCTGTGGTTTGACATCGGACCCAGTCCGATAGATTTGGGCCTCGGAATCAGTACCGGCGAACGGCTGCACATCGTCGCCAGCATGGACTCGGACGGCTCGTTCAAAGGCCAGGCATTCCCGCAATACATCACCTCGATCAACGCGCCCAACGTCACCACCGATGCCGCTCGTCCGACCGGTAACGCCTCGGCGATGATCTCACCGACCGATCAGGGAACCGCCGTGGAACAATACATCTTCGCCGCCAAGCCGATGGACAAAGGCCCCGAAGATTACCAACCCTCTCCCTAACCCGCCGGCCTTAGGGCGCCCCTCAAGATTTCTTGAGCGATTTCCATAGGCGCTCGGGTACCGGTGGAAGCTTGTCCATATTTTTGAGGAAGAGCGCGACTTGCCAGCGTTGCTCGTCGGTGAGTGAGGCCGCGAACGCCGGCATTCCGGTCAGCCGAATTCCGTGCGTGACCTTCCAATACGTGACGCCGTCTGGATCGTCTTCGACGCCGTCCTTCGCCAGCTGCGGCGCCTTTTGATAGAGCCCGCTGGCGACGTTCGACGGATGCCCGTCGGCGGCGCCGTGGCACACGGCGCAGTTTTGCGCGTACAGTTTGATGCCCGCTTCGAGGTTCGCGTCGTTGAGCGGAACCGGGTTCGGCGCCGCCGGAGCTTCGCGCCGCAAGGTTGCGTGCAGCGACGTCCTGGCCGCCCAGCGTTCGAGCGATGACGGCTTCGCATCGGCGTTGGCCGGAACCAGTCCGGCTTCCACGCCGACGAAGGCGAGCAGCGCCCCCAGCACGATGACGCCGAGCGCCCCGATCACGATTCCGCGTAACATCCGGCCTCTATTTAGTCGCACGGCAGTAATCGCCCGCCGCCACCGAGTAGTCTTACCCCGGCGCCCCGTGCGCCAGTCATGCGAGGTGTGCGTATGCGTCACGTTGGAGCGATCGTCCTGATCGCGGCACTTTTTACCGGCTGTTCCGGTGCCGGCTCCGTTTCACCAGCCGGCAACGTCCTCATCACTCCCAATCGCGTGCGGCCCGCGGTACCGGTCGTCGGGGGCTGCTCGATTTTCCCGGCCGACAACTGGTGGAACACCGATATTTCCCAATATCCGGTCGATCCGCGGTCGGATAACTACATCAAGTCGATCCCCGGGAATTTGCACCCGGATTTTGGGCACGAGTCGTACTATGGAATTCCATTTAATATCGTGCCGCAAAGCCAGCCGCTCGTTCCGGTAAGCTTCCAGTACAAGTCGCAGAGCGATCCGGGGCCGTATCCGATTCCGCCTAACGCTCAAATCGAAGGCGGGAAACACTCTACCGGCGATCGCCACGTGCTGGTGCTTCAACAGGGAGCGTGCACGTTGTACGAGATGTGGCACGCGTTCCCAGTCGGTGGCGGCAAGCGGTGGCGGGCCGGCTCGGGCGCAATCTTTCCCTTGAACACCGACAAGTTGCGCCCCGACGGCTGGACGTCGGCCGATGCGGCGGGACTTCCGATTCTCCCCGCGTTGATTCGCTGCGACGAGGTGCAGGCCGGGCAGATTGATCACGCGCTGCGATTCACCGTGCAAAACACGCAAGCCGGATACATTCATCCCGCCACGCATTTTGCGAGCAGCAGCCACGACCGCAACCTTCCGCCGATGGGGTTGCGCGTCCGGCTCAAGGCGTCGTTCAACATTTCGGGGTTTAACCGCACGGCGCAGATCATTCTGACGGCCATGAAAACCTACGGCATGTTCGTGGCCGATAACGGGTCGAACTGGTACTTTCAAGGCGAAGGCGGCACGGCCGCCACCTGCTGGAACGATAACGACCTCAACGCGCTCAAAAACGTTCCCGGCACGGCGTTCGAGGTGGTGAAGACCGGGCCAATTCTCCATAAGAGCGGGCCGTAGCTCTTACATCGCCTTGCCGTCGAACGTCTGAACGTCGAGCGCGTCGAGAAAGCGCTGCAGGGCCGCGGCTCGCTGCGCGCCGATGCGTTTCGCCGCCTGGGTGACGAGCCGCGGCGGAATGTCTCGCACGAAAGACCGCAACGTCTTTACGGCCGGCGCGAAGCTGGGCGCTTTCTCACCGGTCAGCGATAGCATGCGCGCGGCTCCGATTTCGCCGAGGAAATCCAGCGAGTCGGCGTCGTGCAGAACGATTGCCTCGGGCGTCGCGCCCGGGTCGCGATAGTACATGTGACCGCGCTCCGCGGCCGCAACGGCAGGGAACTTTTTCATCGGGAAGCCCGCCTCGCGTAAAACGGCGCCGCTCTCCTGGGCGGCGCAATCGCCGTGTTCGAGGTGTGCGTCGGCGCACGGGACGAACGCCGCCATATCGTGCAAGAATGCCGCGGCAAAGAGCACGTCGCGGTCGACTGTCATTCCGTCTGCCTGTGCGAGCGACAACGCCACGCGATAGTTGCGTTCGCTGTGCTGCCACCCCCAGGCGGGATGTACGAACTTGCTTCTTGCCAGTTGGTAGACGGTCACCTTCCACGGAGCGTCGAGCGGAATGCCGGTAGCCGTTTGCGCCGGCAACTCTTGAGCCGCCGCAGTCAGAAACGCGAACGTGCAGAGTGCCGCGCACATCCAAGCGTGTCGCATGGTCCGTTCCTCTTTTAGCTTCTGACGTGTTCGGGGCGAAAACCGAGTCCGACGAGTCGCGCCGGTATGCGCGACAAAAATGGAAGGCGGCGCGCAAGGACCGGAAGCCAGCCAAGCAGCGGCGAGCGTTCGTTCGACAGAACGCGGCCGATCACGCTTTGCCCGATGAATACCTGCAACGCTTGGGTCATCTTCGCGGCGAACTCGCGCCGGCGCTGAACGCGCCGCAGGTCTTGCACGCGCACCTCGCCGGCGCGCGCCAGGCGTAGTCCTAAGATATTGGCAGCGGCGATCGCATCTTGAATCGCGAGATTGATTCCGACCCCGCCGATCGGCGACATCGCGTGGGCTGCGTCTCCAATGCAGAGCAATCCGGGCCGGTACCAGCGGCGCAACCGATCGACGCGCACCGTCAGCAAGCGGATGTCTTCCCAGCGCGTTAGCTCGCCGACGCGGCTGCCGAGAAAGGGCACCGTCGCACGAATTTGCTCGCGGAACGCTTCCAATCCGAGTGCTTGCAGACTGGCGAGCGTCCCTTTCGGAATGACGTACGCGCACTGCCAGTAGTCGCCGCGATCGATCAGTGCGAGAATGCGTCCGTCGCGGATATACCCAAACGTGTCGTGCGGATCGTCGGGCAACTTCGTCAAACGCAGCCACAACACGTCCATCGGCGCACCGACCTCTTCAACCGCGAGCGCAGCTTTCTCGCGAACGATTGAATCGCGCCCATCGGCGGCAATCGTTAGACCGGCGCGGATCTCCAGCGGGCCGTCGGGCGTCTGGGCAGTGACGCCGGCGACACGGTCGCCGTCCCAGAGCAAGTCGCCAACGCGCGTCTGCATGCGGAGCGCAAAGCTGGGAAAACGGCGGGCCTTTTCTGCCAGAAAATTGAGGAACTCCCACTGCGGCATGAAGGCCAGGAACTTACACCGCGTCGAGAGATGGGTAAAGTCGGCCACCGTGACGACGGCGTCGCCGAGCCGGCCAGCGAGCCGCGTTACGCGTTGATGCGGCTGTTTGAGGAATTCGTCGAGCACGCCGAGTTCGTCCATCACGTCGAGGGTGGACGGATGGATGGTGTCGCCCCGGAAATCGCGCAGAAAATCCGCATGTTTCTCGACCACGACGACGTCAACGCCGGTTCGTGCGAGCAACAGCCCCAGCATCATGCCGGCCGGACCGCCTCCGACTATGCAAGCTTGGACGCGCAAGACGTTCACGTGCGTCAGCGTTCGAACATACGGTAACGAACGTATTCCGCTTCGCGCTTCTCAACGAGGGCTGCGCACGCTGCTGCAACGTCGCCGACGAAGTTTTCCAGAGTGCGCCGGGCCGCGCGGGCCGCAATCGCCGCATCGAGAAACTTTCCGAATAACTGCAGCGGCGTGTCGTAAGCGCCGCCCAACCACAGAATCGCGCCGCTCGGGCCGGTTGCGTCGATGCCCATCGTGCCTTCGAACGTTGGAAACGATTCCGGATGCCGCGCGGCGCGAAAGCTCAGATCGACCGTCCGCGAATCGGCGTGCGACTTGCCGGCGGTAAGGTGAATCGGAACCGCGACGTAGCCGAAGTCGGGCAAATGCAAATCGCCAAGCGAAATGTGCAGGGCAAATCCTCGCCAGATGCCTTCTTGCGCGGAAATCGCGCGCAGGATCTCGTGAATCGCCCCGTAGGCAGGGATGGGCGGAATCTTGAGATGGTGCTGCAGTCGAACGTCGGACACGCTGCCGTCTTTCGACGTTCGCTGGGGAACGCAGCTTGCCGAGCACCGCGTCGAGCCGGTAAAAGTACAGGCCAGGGCTTACACTCGGTCGCTTGCTATGCTATCATTAAGCGGCATTAACAAAACGCGAGGTGGAGGGGGCGCTCGACCTGACGAAGGTCGACTGGAAGGGGGGCTGGCTAGGGCCAGCCCCCCTTCCAAAGCCGGTCGCGCGCAGGGTTAACGCCCACTCAAAGCCCATTTAAGGCGCTCGAAGCGAAGATCATGGAAACCGGGGCGTTTCAAGTGGCTCCGGTTTTTTCTTGACCTGCCGAGACGAAAGGGACCCTGCGAATGGAGACCGAGGCGATCGCGATCGAGCTTACCAAGCTCGTCGTCGCTCAAACCAGACCTGCCGTCACCGACTACTTTCACCTCGCGACTGACTATTTGAGCGTGTATCGCTACATCCTTAACGATCTTCATGGCCAACGGCAGCACGGTCACCAAAACGGCGCCGGAGTTTTAGAGCTGCGACGTTAACGCCTCGCTCTAGGACAGACGCAGCGACGGTGCAGCTCTAGAGTTCTAGAGTTGACTTTGTTAGGCAGCCTAATAGTATTTCTAGGCATGCCTACTGTGCGCTCCTGGAGCGTCGCTGGAATCGCCGTCCTTTTGGCCGCCGGAGCGTGCCCGCCTGCTCAAGCGATCCCCCTCTTCGCCCACCAGCTCGGGGTGACGTGCCAGAAATGCCACACCGTGATCCCGTTGCCCAACGACTTCGGCGCGCACTTCATCACCTCGGGCGAACGCATCCCCGGGGTGCGGCCGGGTCCGGCTTTCCCGATCTCGGTGCGAGCGAACCTGGTTGATTCGAGCGCGTATCAAGGAGGCGGCCCCGACGGAACCGGTTTGCCGAAGGCGATCGTCGACGAACTCGAGCTATTCACGGCCGGGTTGATCGGGAGCAGAGCGAACTACTTTGTCGAGCAGTACGTCGTCGACGGAGGCGAGCACCGAGAGCTGCGCGACGCCTGGATCAACGACCGGCTCGATCCCTGGAACGCGCCCGTGCCGGTTTACGCCAAGGGGGGCCAGTTCACGCTGCCGCTTCTGGTCGATCCCGAAACGTTCCGCGACACCTACCAGCACTATGCGCTTTTCGATCAAACCGTCGGAAACAATCCGTTTAACTTCTTCGATCCGAAAGTCGGCGGCGTCTTGAATGCCGGCAACGAGCTGCACGGAACCAACGTGCAACTGTTCGCCGGACCCGGTCACGACCGGTACAGCGGCCTGCCGACGCTCGGAACCGATCTCATGGGCTACGGTCAACAGGTGCTCGGCCCGTTCACGCTGAGTCTCTACCACTACCAAGGGCAACGTCCCGACGGCCCAAACTTTGTCGACCGGTTCGAACGCACCGGCGACGCGTTGGTTTTCAACGACGGCTGCTGGCTGAGTCGGTCGGTCGTCCAGACCGGCTGGGATTCCAGTTGTCTGCCGCATGCCGGTTGCGTCGAGCGGAGGCTTTACCCAACTGCGCTACCTGGTGAGTCCCCGCTTCTTCGCCGAAGGACGCTACGAGGGAACCGATTCGCCCACCGGCGGCTTCGTGCGCGACGGCGTGTTACTCTTGGGGTACGGACCGGCGCACAATTCGCGTCGCACGCTCGAAGACGTGATTCAACACTCCCCGCAAACGACGAACACGATGAACCTACAGTTTACGGTGGCCTACTAAATGCCGATTTGCACGATCCTCTTGGCCGTCGTCCTCGCCCTGAACCCGCCGCCCGCGATCCGCGCGATCGACCCGGCCAAATCGAAGGTGCAGTTCTCGGTGACGCACGTTTTCGTGGACCACGTCATTGGGGTGGTTCCGGTTTTGCGCGGGGCAGTGACGCTTGAGAACGGATCGGCCGTCCCCACCAACGTCACCGCGGTCCTCGATGCAACCAAACTGGCCACCGACGACCGCGATCGGAACGGCGTCCTGCAATCGCCGGATTGGTTCGACACCGCAAAATTCCCAACGTGGACGTTTGCGAGTACCAAGATCACTCTCAGTAGCGACGGTACGTTTACCATGGACGGATCGTTGACGATCCACGGCGTTACACAACCCGAACGTCTCGCGGTAACGATCGGCGGAACGCCGGCTAATCCAACCTATCACGCGGCCGGACGCATCGACCGGCACGCCTTTGGCATGCAGGTCACCCGGCTCGATCCCGCGATTGGAAATCCGGTCGACGTGACCCTCGACGTCACCCTGAAGTAGTCGCGTCTCCGCTCTGCGCGTCTTCCATCGCCCGCGCGCACTCCCGCTCGAGCGGGAGCGGCGATCGCGAAAGCGCGTCGATCACGCGCGTGCGATCGGCCGCGTTGCGATTTTGGCTCAGTTTGGCCGAACATACCAGTCGTTCTACGCGCATCTCGAAAGCCACAATCCCACGCAGCTGCTTCTGGTAGTAATCGGCGTCCATGCGATCGAGCTGCCACGGATCGGCGCGATTGCCCTCGAACGCGTCGGTCAACGCGCCCAGCACGTAGCCGGCATCGCATTCCGACAGCCGGCCGGAGGCGTGCACGGCCGTATAGTTCCAGGTCGGAACGTTGAGCGACGGCGTTTCGTACCAGGCTGCGGAGACGTACGCGTGCGGCCCGGAAAAGATGGCCGTCGCCACATGCCTCGCGCCAATCGCGGCAGCGTGTGGGTTCGCGCGCGCGACGTGGCCGATGATGACGAGTTCGTCGCCCTGCCGGCAAGCGAGCATCGGAAGATGGGTCGCCTGCGGGCACTCGGCGTCGCACGTCGTCAGTAAGCCGAAGGGAAATCGCGCGATCAGATCGACGGCGAATTCACGGTCGTTAATTGCAAAAGCGGGCGGAACGTACATCCGGAGAACGTTCGCGGGCTTCTCCAACAATCCGTCGAAACGTCGCACTCATGAGCGAGGGAACATGATCGGCCTGTCGCACGTCGTCCTGCACGTCGGCCTCTGCGCGGCGATCGCTCGAGCCAAGCCGGACGCAACGGTGGCTCTACGCGTTCGCGTCGTCGACCGCCGAAGCGTCCCGCGCGTCGAACAGACGTTTCGGGTAGAGCGTGGTGACGACGACAATCCGAAGGTCGTCGAGTTCGACGCACCTCAGGGAACGTACCGGCTCGACCTAAGCGTTCCGAAGTACGGCTGCGGCGCATCGGAGTTTCTCACGTTCCTGCCCGATCACAGCCGAAGCGTCGACGTCATGCTGGCAAACGGCGCACAACCCGCGCTGCAGCCGCTCCTCATCGCCGGCGCTTCGCCGCAATCGTTCCTGTACGTACAGCCCACGTTCGTGCTGCTGGACAAAAACTCGACCGGCTGCGATAAGCCCGTCGGCGATCCGGTTCCGTTTCAGGTAGACGTCGAAAACGATCAGGATGCGTATTACGCCGCGCTCTATTCGGATCCGTCGCTTGCCGCGCACACACCGCTGCAAATGGCACTCCGACTGCGCACGCCGACCCATCAGTATCACTACGTTCGCGTGCCGATTCCGTTTCCGATGCCGTGGGCGGGCTGGCCGAGCAACGTGCAGTTCGACGTGACGCAAGACGAAATCGACGGCCTTGCCAGCCAGCCCGTTGGCACGCTGCTCTGCCTCCATTTATGGGAAACGAAGGTGTACTTCTAAGGTTTCTAAGCGCTACGGCAGCCTGAGCATTGCCCTTCGAGCGTCAGCAGTTCGTTGGTGATGGCAACGCCGTACGTGTCGACGATTTCTCGAACGCCGTTGGCGGGCAATCGATATTGCACGTCCTGGACGGCTCCGCAACTCGTGCAATGGAAGTGGGCGTGGTCGGGGCCCATCGGTTCGTAAGTCGCCGAGTTGCCGTGGGGCAGCAACACCTCGCGCACGAGGCGCAGATCGCGCAAACGCGCCAGCGAACGATAGATCGTCGTGTGGCCGATGCTGGGGCGGCGTCGCTTCGCTTCGGCAAAGATATCGCTCGCGCAACGGTGATGCCCGAAACCGCTTTCTCGAACGATTTCCAATACGAGTTGATGGTTTTTCGTGAGCAAAGAAACCTCGATTGCCGGCCCCAATGCCGGCGCACGATTCATCCTACCTGAAAATGGCATTCATTTCCAGCCATCCGGCCCCGAAGTCTGGTATAGTCGGAAGAATGCCGTTACATAAACAAAGACATCCCGCCGACGGGAGCGCCGAAGACACCTACGCAACCCGAGCCATGGACCGCGCCATTCCGAAGCACCGCATCCCGCCGGATGGCTTGCGCCCCGACGTCGCGCTGCAGCTTGTGACCGACGAGCTGATGTTCGACGGGAACGCGCGTCAAAATCTCGCTACGTTCTGTCAGACGTGGTTCGACGATGGGATCCATAAACTCATGGATCTCAGCCTTGACAAGAACATGATAGACAAAGACGAGTATCCGGCAACCGCTGAGATCGAAAACCGGTGCGTCCACCTTCTCGCGCATTTGTGGAATTCGCCGAAAGCCGGAAGCACGATCGGATGCTCGACCACCGGATCGAGCGAAGCCGCGATGCTTGCCGGTCTCGCCCTCAAGTGGAAGTGGCGCGAGCGGCGTAAAGCGGCCGGGAAGCCTGCCGATAAGCCTAACCTCATTACCGGTCCGGTTCAGGTCTGCTGGCATAAGTTCGCCCGTTATTTTGACGTCGAACTGCGCGAGGTGCCGCTCGAGCGAGACCGTTTGATTCTCACGCCTGAAGAAGTCCTCAAGCGCGTCGATGAAAACACGATCGGCGTCGTCCCGACCCTTGGCGTCACGTTTACGTGCCAATACGAGCCCGTCGAAGAAATTTCCAAGGCGCTAGACGCGCTTCAACGCGAGACCGGACTGGACGTTCCGATCCACGTAGACGCCGCGTCCGGCGGTTTCATCGCCCCGTTCGTGCAGCCTGACATTCTGTGGGATTTCCGATTGCCGCGCGTGCACTCGATCAATGCGTCCGGACACAAGTTTGGTTTGGCTCCGCTCGGCGTTGGATGGGTCATCTGGCGCGAAGCCGGCGACCTTCCCGAAGACCTGGTCTTTCACGTGAACTATCTCGGCGGCGACATGCCGACGTTCGCACTCAATTTCTCGCGCCCGGGCGGCCAAGTCATCTGCCAATACTACTTGATGCTCCGCCTGGGTATGGACGGCTATCGCCGAATTCATCAAGGCTGTTACGACGTGGCCCAATACATCGCGCGCCACATCGCCGGCCTCGGGCCGTTCGAGATCCTCTTCGACGGCGACAGCCACGCGGGTATTCCGGCGGTATCGTGGACCATGCGCGATTCCGACACCAAGGCTGGATTCTCGCTCTTCGATCTCTCCGATCGGCTCCGCGCGCGCGGGTGGCAAGTCGCGGCGTATACGATGGTTCCGAACATCACCGATATGGCGGTCATGCGCGTGTTGATTCGCCACGGTGCGAGCCGCGATTTTGCGGACGGATTGCTCGAAGACTTTCGCCGGTCGCTGGACTACTTCAAGTCGCATCCACTGTCGAAACCGATGACGGCGGACGAAGGCGCCGCGCACGACCATCACGCACGTCCGAAACACGCCGTTTCGATTGGCTAAAAAAATCGGGGTACGATCGCTCGCACCCCGATAAGCCTTCGATTGGCTTTTCTCTGAGATTAGTAGGCTGAAACTTCGTTCGGAGTTCCCCAGCCGGTGGGACCATCGTAGCCGACGCCCGCGTTACAGATGTACTTGTATTGCGACGGGCAGTTGCCGTTGCTCCCGGAGGTGACGTCGTTAAGCGCCGAGCTTCCGCCGGCCGCCCAAATCGACTGCGCATAGTTCATCGACGAAGCGTTTCCCGCGAGTGCATACACGCTCGCGATCACCGGTGACGATACGCTCGTGCCGCCGAAAACCAGCCAGCCCGAGTACCCTTGGTACGCATAGCTGTCGTAAACGGCCACGCCCGTATTAGGATCGGCATCGGCCGACGTGTCCGACTCGGAGCGCCTGGTACAACCCTTGTCGGTTTGCCAAGAAGGCTTGGAAACTACCGCGCTACATCCGCTGCCCGAACCCGACCACGCGGTTTCCGACCAGCCGCGGCTGTTGTTGGCTTTCGTCAACGAGGTTCCGCCGATGCATACGACGGTTGAGTACGAGCAGGGCTGCTGCGCGCCGTAGCCGCTGTCTCCAGCGCTCGCCGTGATGATGTGCCCGGGATGATTGTATGCCGAGTTCGACGAGCCCGTCTCACCGCCGCCGTACGAGTTGCTGGCGACGGTGGCGCCGAGCTTAATCGCCTCATTTTCTGCCGCCGCGAGGTTTGAGTTGCTCGCCGAGGTTGCTTCGACGAGGATGATGTGGCAGTTGGGACAGATTGCCGACGCCATGTCGATGTCGAGCGATTCTTCTTCCGCCCAGCCTCCGTTGTTTCTCGGTAGCCGCGTGGTCGAGCCCGTCTGGCTCACTTTCTTAAAGCAGCCGCTACCCGTCGTGCACGCGGGTAGTCCGTATTGCGATCGGTAGACGGCTAAATCGGATGCCGCATTCGGATCGTTGTACGCATCCACGATGCCGACCGTCTGGCCGCTGCCGTTGGTCGACGACGGTAACTTGTATGCCGACTGCAAGTCGGCGGGCCCGTAGCCCGCCGGCGTCGAGTTCTCGATGACGCCGAGACGATGCGCGGTATCCGTGCGGAACTGAGCGTAGCAGCGCATAGTGTCGCCGCGCAGCAAGGTCGCGCAGGAGCGTATGACGTTTCCGGATGCTGACCGCATCGGCGTGCCGGCACCGGGAACCGCCGGCAACGTTTGACTCGTGGAGCCGCCGGAACACGCCGCAATGGTGGCAACGCTCGCGAGGGCGAGCGCTCGAGCAAAGTGCAGTCTCAAAACAAACCCTCCTAAGTAAGCAAAGAGAGTGCGCAATTTTACCCGGGGTCCCGATTCTGACCTTTGTCGCCGGACGGGTAAGCTGTCGAGCGCTCGCGAACAAGGGCGCTCGTCCGTTTTGGGACGTTTTCCACATACGAGGTGCCTCGTTGTATCGACAAAGCGCCCGGTTTTATCGGACACACCGCCGCTCAAGTCGGTTCAGGTTCCGTCACGTAAAATGAACGACCGCGTCACGCTAGCCGAGACGTAAGCGGAATGCAGGAACCGGGAAGCCGCGCGAACGTTCCCGCGCCGTCGGGCACGGTGACGTTCCTGTTCAGCGACATCGAAGGCAGCACGCAGCGCTGGGAGCGCGATCGTACCGCGATGCAGGACGCCCTGCGCGTGCACGATCTCCTCATGCGCGACGCCCTCGTCGCCCGTGATGGCTACGTGTTCAAGACCGTCGGCGACGCTTTTTACGCTGCTTTTGCAACGCCCGAGTCGGTCACCGCCGCCGCGCTCGATGCGCAGCGCGCGCTTGGGACGACGGACTTCTCGGCAGTGGACGGCCTGCGCGTCCGGATGGCCATCAACACCGGAACCGCCGACGAACGCGACGGCGACTACTTCGGACCCGCTCTCAACCGCGTTGCGCGCCTCTTGTCGCTGGGCAACGGCGGCCAGGTGTTGCTCTCCGGAGTCGCCGCCGACTTGGTGCGCGAAAATCCGCCCAAAGATTCGACGCTGAGCGACCTGGGCACGCACGTGCTGCGAGATCTGGAACGCGCCGAGCACGTGTACCAACTGGTGGCACCCGGTTTGCTGCGCGACTTCCCCGCGCTACGGGCTGCCGTCGAGCCGCCCTGGCTCGTCCCCGACGCCATGCGCACGCGCTACTTCACCGGTCGAGACGAGCAGATTGCACGCCTTCGCCGGCATCTGCTGGAACGGCATCGCGCGGCGCTCAGCGGATTGGGCGGCGCCGGAAAGACGCAGACGGCCATCGAGTACGCCGCGCGGTATCGCTCAGAGTATTCCGACGGCGTCTTTTGGGTTAACGCCGAAACCGACGGCGGACTTACTGGCGGCTTCGTTGCGATTGCCGCGGCGCTGCGCCTACCTTCAGGAAACTCAAACGATCGCGAACGGATCGTCGCGTCGGTGTTGGCGTGGCTAGTCGAAAACGATCGCTGGCTGCTGATTCTCGACAACGTTGACGACCGGCGCGAGGTACAACCGTTCGTACCGGTTCGCGGCACCGGCGACGTGCTGATTACTTCTCGCGAGTCGGTGTTTGCCGAATTGGGCATTCCACGCACCATCGAACTACGCGACCTCGAAGCCGATGCGTCGGTCGCCTTTCTGCTTGCGCGAACGGGCCGCAGCGTCGATTCCAACGACCGCTTCGCCGCCGAACTTGCTCGCGAGTTGGGAAACCTTCCGCTGGCGCTCGAACAGGCCGCGGCGTACATCGCGCAAACCAACGCCTCCTTTGCCGACTATCTCGACGCCTTTCGCAAGCGTCGCACGGCGTTGTTGGAAAAATCCGGCGGACTCATATCGCGCGAAACGATCGCGGTGACGTGGGCAGCGAACTTCGAGGCAGTCGAACGCGCATCGCAAGCGGCGGCCGATGCGCTGCGAATCAGCGCGTTACTCGCGCCCGAGGCCATCCCTTTCGAAATCTTTCTCGATGGCGCGCAGGCTCTGGGCGATTCGCTTTCGGCCGCACTAGTCGAGCCGGACGACCTGACCATGGCCGAGGTCTTACGACCCTTGGCACGCTACTCGCTCGTGCGATCCGATTCGGAGTCGCGCACCTTTAGCGTTCACCGTCTGGTCCAAGAAATCGTGACGGCCGCAATGCCGTCGGACGAACGCCAAACCTGCGTAGAACAGGCGGTCCGCGCGCTGGACGCGGCATTTCCCAATGCCGACTTCGCAAGCTGGCCGACGTGCGAGCGACTGGTCGCCCACGTTATGTCGATCGCCGAATGCATCCGCGCCGGCGCCGGTGCAGCGCCTGAGAGTGCCGCCCGTGTTTTCAGCCGGGCGGGACAATACCTTCGGCAAAAAGGGCGCGCAGACGAATCGCGCACGATGCACGAGCAAGCGTTGGCGCTTCGCGAAGGCGCGCTCGGGCCGGATCACCCGGATGTATCGGCCAGCTTGAACGATCTCGCCAACGTCTATTTGGGTCAAGGTCGATACGATGAGGCGCAGTCGCTGTACGAGCGTGCGCTCGCAATTCGAGAACGCGCGCTCGGACACGACGAGGCAGGCATAGCACGTAGCCTGAATAACCTCGCGCTCGTGCAATGCCGGCAAGGCCGCTACGCCCAGGCGCAAGCACTTCAGGAGCGCGCGCTGTCGATGTTGGAACGCGCACTCCCTCCCGGCGACCGCGACTTGGCGCACGCGCTCAACGCCCTTGCGGGGACGTATTACGTTCAGGGCCGGTATGCCGATGCCGAACCGCTGTACGAACGCGCGCTGGCAATTCGGGAACTTACGCTGGGCCCCAATCATCCAGAGGTCGGAAGCAGTCTCAACGATCTTGCCGGCGTCCGCAAGGACCAAGGACGGCACGACGAAGCTGAACGGCTGCTCGAACGCACGCTTGCGATTTGGGAAAACGCGCTTGGCCCCGATCACGATTCGGTGGCGCTCGTCCTCAGCAACCTCGCTGAGACGTCCGACAAGCAAGGCCGTGTTGACGAAGCCGCGGCGCTATACGAACGCGCGCTGGCGACCTGGGAACGCGCGCCGGGGCCGAACAACCCGCAGGAAGCCGAAAGTCTCACGGCGCTCGCGAGACTCAATCGCAAGCGAGGCCGCAGTGCCGAAGCGGTCGCGCTGCTGGAACGCGCGCTCGTCATTCGGGAACGGACGCTTGCCGCCGGCCGGCCGGAGCTTGCAGAAGTCCGGGACGAGCTGGCGGCGGCGCGTAAAGACGAACGCTAACGTGAGCAAACGTGGCGCAGCGCGCGTTCGGGCACCGTCCGGCACGGTAACGTTTCTGTTCAGCGACATCGAGGGAAGCACGGAACGTTGGGACCGGCACCGCGCCGCCATGCAAGAAGCCCTTCGCGCTCACGACCACCTAATACGCCTGGCGCTCGGGGCCAACGGCGGGCACGTCTTCAAGACCGTCGGCGACGCATTTTACGCTGCTTTTGCAACGCCCGAATCGGCGACCGCCGCCGCGCTCGATGCGCAGCGCGCGCTAACGGCGGCCGACTTCTCGGCGGTCGGGGGCCTGCGCGTGCGGATGGCCATCAACACCGGAACCGCCGACGAGCGCGACGGAGATTACTTCGGGCCCGCCCTGAACCGCGTCGCGCGGCTTCTTTCGCTCGGCCACGGCGGTCAGGTGTTGCTGTCCGGCATCGCCGCCGATTTGGTACGCGAAAATCCGCCCGATCGAACCAACTTAGCCGACTTAGGCGCGCACGTCTTGCGCGATCTAGAACGCGCCGAACACGTATACCAGTTGGTCGCGCCCGGCTTGCTGCGCGACTTCCCCGCGCTACGGGCTGCCGTCGAGCCGCCCTGGCTCGTCCCCGACGCCATGCGCACGCGGTACTTCACCGGTCGCGAAGAGCTGCTCGCGCGGCTTCGCAGGCAACTGGTCGAACGGCATCGCGCAGCGCTCAGCGGACTCGGCGGCATCGGAAAGGCGGTTCTTGCCGTCCTCATCGGAACGCTCGCGGGCAGCAACGGCGTTGCGGCACCGGCAGCGGTCGCTCCGGCCTCGTCCTTTCCGCCGGCCACGGCGAAGGCGATTGACGGCGCCATTGCGTCGTGGTTCGCTGTCTCCAACGCGCCGGGAGCCATCGTCGGAATATGGATACCGCACAAGGGAACGTTCGTAGCGGCTCTTGGAAAGGCCGATCGCACGACCGGTGCACCGATGCGCCTCGACGATCGCGTGCGCATCGGCAGCGTGACGAAAACCTTTACCATAACGGTGCTCTTGCAACTCGTCGATCAAAGGCGCGCGTCCTTGGACGATCCCGTCGCTAAGTACGTTTCGTACGTTCCGAACGGACGCCACATAACGCTTCGAATGCTGGCCAACATGACCGCCGGGCTCTTCAACTACACCGAAGACGCGAACTTCCCTCACGAGGTTGAGCGGAATCCGCTGCGCGTGTGGACGCCGCGCGAACTCGTAGACGTCGCCCTACGACATCCCCCGTATTTTCGGCCCGGTACGGGATGGCATTACAGCAATACGAACACCACGCTCCTGGGCATCGTCGTCGAGAAGATTCTGCGTAAACCGATATCCGCTATTTTCCAAACTTATAGCTTTTTGCCGCTCGGCCTGTCGAGCACGGTGTGGCCGGCGTCGACCGCACTGCCGTCCCCCTACGCGCACGGCGTCACGGAAACTTCGAACGACCAGGTCGTCGACGCCACCGGTTGGAGCCCGAGTCAATCGTTCACCGCCGGCCAACTCATTTCGACGCTCCACGATATGAAGGTGTGGGCAAAGGCTTGCGCAACCGGAGCGCAAATTTCTCCGAGTCTACAGCGGCAGCGATTCCAGTGGGTGACGTTACCTCCACTGAAGACCGACTTGAAATACGGGCTCGGGATCATCTACGATCACGGCTGGATAGGCCATAACGGTTCCATTCCCGGCTACACCACCGAGGTGGAGTACCTGCCGTCGCAAGACGCAACGATCGTGCTGCTGGTCAACTCCGATATCATGGTCGACAAGAAGAGCCCGGCGGCCCTGCTATTTCACGCGCTCACGAGCATCGTGACGCCGCAGAACGTTTCCGGTTAGCGGTGGAGAAACCCGGCGGCGGCGCAAAGGTAGCTGCGCCGTCGGGCACGGTGACATTCCTGTTCAGCGATATCGAAGGCAGCACCGCGCGCTGGGACCGCGACCGAGCGGCGATGCAGAACGCCGTGCGAAGGCACGACGCCCTGATGCGCGCGGCGATTACGCATAACAAGGGGTTCGTTTTCAAAACCGTTGGCGATGCGTTCTGTGCCGCCTTTGCGCGCCCCGAAGACGCGGTTGCGGCGGTCCTCAATGCCCAGCGTGCCCTTGGCGCCGAAGACTTTTCTGCCGTCGATGGGTTGCGCGTACGTGCGGCCGTTCATACCGGGACGGCCGACGAGCGCGACGGCGATTACTTCGGCCCGGCGCTCAACCGCGTCGCGCGCCTGCTGGCTATTGGGCACGGCGGTCAAGTGCTCGTCTCGAGTGCCTGCACGGAGGTCGTGCAAAGCGACCTTCCGCCTTGTGCGAGCCTGCGCGATTTGGGCCGGCACCGGCTCAAAGACTTGGCGCGCCCCGAGCAAGTCTATCAGCTGCTCGCGCCCGATCTCGCTGCAGACTTCCCGCCGCTGCGCTCGCTCGACCTCCACCCGAACAACTTGCCGCTGCAACTCACCACGTTCGTGGGTCGCGAAGTAGCGATCGACGCCATCGCGGCACTTGTTGAAAAACATCGGTTGGTCACGCTGGTTGGCTCGGGCGGCGTCGGCAAATCGCGCCTCTCGTTGCAGGTCGCGGCTAATCGGCTCGCGGGCTCGGACGATGGCGTGTGGTTCGTCGAACTCGCTCCGCTTGCAAGCGGCGACTACATTCCATCGACCATCGCGCAAGCACTCGGACTTACGCTCGTACCGGACGGCGATCCGGTGGAGAACCTGGTGCGCGCTATCAAGAGCACACGCTCGCTGCTCGTCCTCGACAACTGCGAGCATGTGCTCGAGGCGGCCGCACGCGTGATCTCTGCAATCCTGCACGGCGCTCCCACGGTTACGGTGCTGGCGTCAAGCCGTCAGCGGCTGGGAGTCGCTGGGGAAGCGACGTATCGCGTGCCGTCCCTCGTCCTTCCAAGTAAAGAGCGCGCACATTCGACGGCGAGCGACCTGCTGCGCTACGAGTCGGTCGCGTTATTCGTCGAACGCGCGCTGGCCGCCAGCGATACGTTTACGCTCACCGACGACAACGCGCCGGCCGTCGCCGATATTTGCCGGCGCCTCGACGGCATTGCGCTGGCGATTGAGTTGGCGGCTGCGCGGGTGAAGATGCTCAGTCCAAGCCAGCTGCGCGAACGGCTCGACGAGCGGTTCCGCGTGCTAACCGGCGGCAGCCGCGACGTGTTGCCGAGGCAGCAGACGTTGCGGGCCCTCATCGACTGGAGTTACGATTTGCTCGACGTGCGCGAGCGGGGGCTGTTCCGGCGTCTGGGGGTCTTCGTTAACGGCTTCACGCTCGAAGGAGCGGTTGCGGTCGGAAGCGACGAGAACCTCGACGAACTCGACGTCTTCGACCTGCTGGCTTCGCTGGTCGACAAGTCGCTGGTGGTGGCCGAACCACACGGCGACGCGCTGCGCTACCGGTTGCTCGAATCGACGCGCGCCTACGCCGCAGAGAAACTCCACGATGCGGACGAAGCGGAGCGCGTTGCACGTCGCCATCTTTGCTATCTGCGCGATCGCTTCACGGAGCTGCGCGAACAACGCGATCGCACCACCCGGCCCAACGACCTCGAGGCGGCTCTTGAGACCGAAATCGAAGACGTGCGTTCCGCCCTCGACGGTGCGTTGGCGCGAAGCGACGCCGTTGACGGCGGTGAACTGCTCGCTAAGAGCGGCACGAGTTGGGATGCCATCGGACTCCAGACCGAAGGCACGGCGCGCTGCGAAGCCTATCTCGCGGCGCTGCCGGCGGACCAGTCACGGCTGCGCGCGTGGCTGTTAACCGTCTTATCGTACTCGGCCGGCGGATCCGGCAACAAGGTGCGCGGATTCGAGCTAGCGATGCAGGCGGTGGAGCAGGCGCGCACAAGCGGCGACGCTTCGGTACTCGCGTGGGCGCTGCACCAGTATGTGACGACGGCGGTGTATCTCGGCAGGTTCCACGATGCGGAGGCCGCGTTAACCGAAGCCGAAGCGATCCCGGGATCCTCGGCCCACCTTCGCGTTCGCCTGCTCGAAGCTCGCGCGCACGTCAGCGCGGGTCGTGGTGACCTCGAGACGGCAGCCAGCGTATACGAACAGCTCCGCAAAGAAGAACGCTTGCTCGGATCCGCTCGCGGAGAACAGAATGCGGCGCTCAACGTCGCCGAAGTCGAACACGAGCGCGGCCAGACGCGGCGAGCAATTGCGATCGTTCGCGAGACGCTTCCAGCCGCGCGCTCGGGCGTCGATAAGAACGTGCTCGCCCTGCTGCTCGACAACCTCGCGGGTTATCTCGCGGCGGTCGACGATCTTTCGGACGCGGCCGCGGCAGCTCGGGAATCCATCGGCATCCATGCCGAGCGCGAGCCCGGCCACGCCCACGTCACGATCGCGATCGAGCATCTGGCGCTCGTCTTGGCACTGCGTGGCGACCTTGCACGAGCGGCCACGCTCGAGGGATACGCCCAGGCCGCATTACCGAGGCACGGATTCCCGCGCGAATTCGCCGAGGCGACGACGTACGATCGTCTCACCGCACATCTACGCGAGACCATTGCGCCCGGGGAACTTGCGCGTCTAACCGCCGAGGGTGCGGCCCTCACGCCGGAGGCCGCCGTCGCGCTCGCGCTCGAGAACGCTACTTACCGGGAATGACCGCGAACTTCCGCGGCTTCTGCGTGAAGTCGAAGACGTCGCCGATGCTGGTGGCGCGAGTGTCGGTCGTGCCCAAGCGCCCGAGCGCCCAAACATCTTCGACAAAGCTGACGACGCTCCCGAACTCATACTGCGTATGTGAAACGTAGCTCGTCTTTGCGTAGGGAGAAATGACGATCATCGGCACGCGGATTCCGAGGCCGGCGTAGTCGAGCTGCGGCGGCGGGACGTGATCGTACCAGCCTCCCCAATCTTCCCACAAAACGACGATGGCGGTCGAGTTCCAATACTTGCTCTTGCCGACCGCGTTGACGACTTGCGCGACCCACTTCGGACCGGTGTCGGACTTCCCGAATCCGGCGTGGTCGGAGTCTTGGTCGTTGGGCGATACCCAAGATACGGCCCCAAGGGTGCCTTTCGAAATATCGGTTAAGACGTTCGTTTCGGGCGACGAGACGTTCGTGGTCCACTCGGGCCCGTATCGTACGGCGGCGATCGCATCGAAGGCGTTCCAATACGCCCCGGAGAGACCTCCGGTGAAGAGCGGAGGCGCGTAATACTTCCACGACACTTTTTTCGCATCGAGCAAGTCGCGCAGCGTCGCGTAGCTTAGGCACGGCGCGGGCCCCCCCGCGATATATTGATTGCTCTGAGTGATGAGCGGCGTTTGGGTGCCTTTCTGCGCGTCGCACCCCCACGGGCCGTGCGTCGGAAAGTCAATGAGGCTCTTGTGACTGTCCATGGCCGAACTGCCGCGAATGAGATCTTGGTGCGCGCTGAAGTCGCCGCTATTCTCGGTTGGAAACATGCGATCGGCCAGCACGTAACGCTTGGCCATCGTCCAGTACGGTTGGATTTGCGCCGGCTTCACATATTGATACGCGCACGTCGGACAGGGCGCGCGATCGACGTACACCTGGCTAAAGCCGTCCATCGCGCCGCCGTCGTAATCGGCGATGGAGGCCTCCCGGCTGTTCTGAAAGAGTTTAGGGCTGTAAAGGTCGCCGGCTTTCAGCGCGATCGTTTGTCCGCCGTGCATTTTGCCGGTCGTCGCCCCGTCGGCGCCTGGAAAGGTCGCAAACAGATTGTCGAAGCTGCGGTTTGTCTGCATCACGATCACGACGTGCTTGATGTATTGGCCCGGCGAACTGTTCGGCCGGGCAGCCGGCGCAGCAGCCGGTAATATCGAGGTTTCCACTCGCGAAGAACCCGCGCTGCATGCGGCCAGCGCGGCGATAACAGCGCTGCAAATGAGATAGTGACGCATCATAGCCCCGCGCTTTATCTTCGAGATTTTGACGCTCCCCCTGCGATTGCGGCAGAGCGACAAAAATGAGCCGTTCGACTCACGTTTTGCTAGGCGGGGTAGTGCTTTTGTTACCGCGCCTCAGGGCCGTTCCGCGAGCAAATCGCCCGATTCGATATGCAGCCGGGCATCGCGCCAGCGGACGGCCGTTCCGAAGCAGCCACAAGCCCAGATCGCAATGCCGAAGAAATCGCGCGGAAGCACGAGACATGCCGCGGCGGATTCGACACCGAGAGCGCGGGCAGAAACTCGCTGCAACGCGAAACGGGCCATCGCTGCAGCCACGAGTACCGCTACGCGTTTGGGTTGCGGTGCAAACAGGAGCGCGAGTAGCGCGAGCGGCACGGGATAGGTGAGGAACATGCCGGCGTACCCTGCCGGCTGCACTCCACGAATCGTTCGATGCCAGCGCAGCTCGTGGTTCCAGAGTTCTGCGAGACTCGCGTCCGACACGATCGTGCGGACGACATATGGCGAGATCACGACGCGCAAGCCTCTGGCGCTAACGTAATTTCCGAGCATAAAGTCATCGGCGAGATGGGGCGCAAGCGCCTCGAAGCCACCGATTGCGGAAAGAACCGAGGCGTGGAACGCATTCGTCGGGCCTAAGCAGTGCCGCGGCGCGCCGAAGAGTTTGTTGACCAGCACCGACGGGATAAACTGTTCGTTCATGAACATTGCGCCGAGTTTCGACGAAAACGTGCCGTCGGGAACACCCGCGAAAAGACAGGTCACCGCGCCGACGCCCGGCTCGTTCAGGGACGCCGTGACGGAGCCGACGTACGACGGCTCGACACGCGTGTCGCTATCGGCCAGGATCAGCACCTCGTGGCGCACGAGGCGCATCATCGCGAGGACGTTTCCGATTTTCGGATTGCGCGCACTAGGAACTTCCCCGACACTGATTTCGATATTCCGATCGGGAAGTGCCGCCGCAACGCGCCGCGCAATTGCCAGCGCGCCGTCGCCGGCACGCGCGACGCCGAGGATAAGTTGACAGACAGGATAGTCCTGCAGCGCGAATGCGCGCAAGTTCTCCTCGAGGCCGGGTTCGGCACCGTGAAGCGGCACGAGCAAGGTGACCGGGGGCAGGTTTCCAACGGTATCCGTATTTCTTTTTCGGTTTCGTTCGCGTCGTGCGAAGCGCGCAGCGCATACGATCGCGACGGCTGTATAACCGATCGCTGCTATCGTGACGACATCAAGGCCCACCGCCAGGACGCGCGCAAGCTTCACGCGATGCCGTTCGCTAGCCTCAGGAAGCGGGCCTTGATACTCCCGGACAAGAAGTTTCCCGCCGAGATGCGGGTTAATGACCGAAGCATAAAGCCCAACCGCGCGATGATCGCGGTGACCTACGGCGTCCGCCAGTTCTACCTTCGGTTCAAGATTCGCGTCCGCCAGTGGGGGCACTTGCCGGCCGACCGCGGTGCGACCGTACTGATCACAAACCATCAACACATGGACGAAGGCGAAACGATCACCGCGCGCACGTTTTTTCTGCACCCGTGGAAAGCGCTCGTGATGTGCAACTCCCGTCGTACGTTCGAGACGGGATTCATCGCGGCACGGCTGCCCTGGAGCGCGCGATTCACGCGCGGCCTGAACCTGAGCGGTCTGTGGGCGCGCTATAGCATCCTGCCGGTCGAAAACCATCTTTTCTCGCGGCCCCTCATCAGTCTGGCCGAAGAGTTACGCGCCGCACATGGAGATTTGCCGATCGAAGCGATTTTGCCGACCGAAACGCTGGCGCCGTTAGGCTTGGACGGCTGCTCGCTGAGCGACCTTTGGAAGCTGCCCAATTTCGCGCGAGCGCAGACCTGGATAAAAGTGGCTCATCTCAAACAGCCGTTTCGGCGCGAAGTGCTCGAGAATCTCCGTTCGGTCACCGAACGCGACCTTGAGGCTATCGTGGATCGCGTGCGCACCGGAGCAACCTTCTACGTCACGCCCGAAGGCGACTTCAGCCGGGACGGCCGCATGCATTTCATGCGCAAGGGTATCGTCGAGGCGCTCTCGCCATTCGCCGATCTCTGGCTCTGCGCGGTCGCCTACGACCCTTTCGCGCACGGGCGGCTATCGATGCTGTATCGCGTTCTTCCGTGCGACGGCGCCGTCGATATCGGGACTTCGCTGGCTGCGGCGCGACCGATCACGACGTCGGCACTTCTCGCCACGTTTTTAATCGACCATCCGGAGACGTTCGCAGTGCAGGATGCCGTGCGCGCGGTGCGCGAGCGCCTCGACTCACTTCCCGGCAACGTCTTCGTCGATCCCGAACTGCGCAACGCTCCCAAAGCCGCAGTCGTCAACGCACTGAAAACGCTGGGAAAACGCGGTACGCTGACCATTGATGGCGAGGGTTATCGCCTTACCGAGCAACGCATCGACGAACGGTTCCCACACGTCGCCGACATGATTGCGTTCCAACGCAACATGCTCGACGAAACGTTGACGTCCGCCCAGCGGATCTAGGTGGCGACGAGCTCTTTCGAAGGAACGGGTTCGCGCGGCGGGAGCATGCGCAGCCCGAGCAAGGCAGCCGTGGCGAGCGTTGGGACGATGCGTGGACGGAGCAAACGCGGGTCGATACGCTGCATCATCCTCTGGTTCTCTGCCAGGGCAAATTCCAGGAACATCTTAGCCGAGACGCCTTCGAGGATTGCCTGCGAGCCGCCACCGGTAAGATCCAGCGCAGCCGGCGCTACCGCCGCGCCCTGGGCACCCTGGGCCGTGTGCATGACGGCGCGAACGCTATGCTTGAGAGCGTTCGCAAGACGCACGAGCGGATTGTTCCTGCCCGCGACGGCCTCTTCGTAGCGCCACCAGTTGATGAAGAACACGATGTGACGAGCTTCCTCGTACAACACGTGCTCGAAAATGTCCAAGAGTTCAGGTGGGAAGATCTGCTTTTGCCGCGCCAGCGCAAACCCGCCGAAGCCGATGACGGAGTCGGTGCATTCGCTAAAGCCAAAATCCAAAAAGTCATCCCGCCCAACCGGTTTGGTCGACGGCGGAAGCGGTGCGACCGCGATCCCGTACTGCTCGAACAGCGTTTTTAGCAGGCGGCCGTGACGTGCTTCCTCAGCTCCTTGCAGCTCGACCGCTTCGCGGATGAGCGGATCCTCGATCGTTCGAGCGAAGGCCGCGATCATGCGGTCGGCCTCTTGCTCCATGCTCAGCGCGAACGCCCAAAATGGAAACGCGCGCAATAAGTCGATGTGCCGCGCTTCGAGTTGGGGCCACGGAAGGTCGGCCGGTTCGAAGACCCGGTGCGTCTCAATAAAGGTGCGACAGAATAAATCCCGATGCTGGGGCGAACCTACGCGCATAGTCAGGACGCCGCCGCTTCGAACCGGCGTTCGCCGGCTTGTACGCGCCGCGCACGCAGGTAGCTGAAAAACTCACCGCCTTCGCGCAGACGGCGCACCATCATTTGGCGGCTCGTGACCATCTCGGCAACGATCTTGGCGATCTTTTTCGGCCGGAAGTAGAACTCACGATACATCCGCTCCACGGAGTCTTCGATCTCGGCCGTCGAGAGCGTGTCGTAGCGCAACGTGGACGTCTGAATGCCGCCTCCCGAGACTAAGTCGTCGCGCGCGAACCAGCCGTTCGCTAGCGCCTGACTGTAGAGCTCGGTGCCTGGGTAGGGCGACGCGATCGAAACCTGAATCGTGTGCGGATCCAGTTCTTTTGCGAATTCGATCGTTTCGCGAACCGTCTCGGGAGTGTCGACGGGCAAACCGACGATGAACGTCCCGTGCACCTTAATGCCGAGCTTGTGGCAGTTCTTCATGAACTCACGCGCCATCTCGAGCTTTAGGCCCTTTTTGATGCGATAGAGAATTTCTTGGTTGCCGGACTCGAAGCCGACGAGCAGCACCCGCAAGCCGTTGTCGCGCAGAGTCTTGAGCGTGTCGTAGTCGACGTGGGCGCGCGCGTTACAGGCCCAGCTGAGCTTGAGACGCTTCATGTGCTTGCTGAGCGCGATTGCATAGTCTTTTTCGTTCGTCAGCGTGTCGTCGTCGAACATGTATTCGCGCACCTTCGAACCGAAGATCGCTTTCGCTTCGTCGAGGTCGCGACCGACCGCCTCGGGACTCTTGTGACGAAAGACGTGGCCACCGATGGTTTGCGGCCAGAGACAGAACGTGCACTTTGCCGTGCAGCCGCGACCGGTGTACCACGAGACGTACGGGTGCAGAAGGTAGCCGTTATAATACTTCGTGACGTCGAGGTACTTTGCGTAAATCGGCAACACGCTCGGCATTGCATCCCAATCGGCGATCTGCGGGCGCTCTTCCGTGCGCTTCAGCTCACCGTTGGCATCGCGATACGAAAGTCCGAGGATCTCGTCCCAGGGACGCCCTTCTGCGAGTTCTTTGCACGTGTAGTCGAACTCGTTGCGACAGACGAAATCGATAATTTCGTGTTCGCGCAACGTTTGCTCCGGAAGCACGGCCACGTGCGCGCCGATGAGGCCAACCTTGACGTTGGGATTCTGCGCCTTGAGCCGGCGGGCGCACTCGATGTCGTTGGGGAGCGACGGGGTGCTCGTGTGCATGATCACCAGATCGTGGCCTTTGGCGATCGCTAGGACGTCGTCGATCGTCTGCCCGTGCGGGGCCGCATCCACCAGCGTGCTGCCCGGCACGAGGGCGGCGGGCTGAGCCAGCCACGTCGGATACCAAAACGAGGTCACCTCTCGCTTTGCCTGGTACCGTGCGCCGGCGCCGCCGTCGAAGCCGTCGAAAGAAGGCGGGCTCAGGAATAGGGTTTTCAAGGACAACATCCTTCTGCGGTTACAAAGTCGCAACAAATACGACGAGAAAATCTGCTCGAGTCGCCCCGATGAAGTCCCGCGCGCCCGCACGGTTTCCCTGCTCAAAGGGGGGTCCGGGCCACCATCGCGAGTCCGGGCGCGTAGACGAGGCTCGAATACCCCCGCTCACTTCCCTGGCGTGGAAACCGGCCGATGCGTAACGACGGTTGCAGTTTGCGTCCGGTTGGTTGCGGGCGCCGTCATACGGGTTACTTCATCGGCTGATGGTCACAGCGAACGGCCGGTTGACGTGTGGTATCCTCGCAATTGGCATTCCGCCGCCGGGATAGTTGTAGATCAAGACGGCGCCGTCCGATCCGCAGGAGCTCGGTACGATGACGACGATTTCGTCGATCTCGAACTGCTCGATGCGACAAGCGCCGAGCAGCGCCGTCGATCCGGTCACCACCCCGTTCGACGTCTGATAAATAACGTGGTGCTTGGTGGCCCCGACCACGAGCGAGCCCTTGGAATATTGCAACCCTCCCGGATGGAACGTTCCAGTACCTTCGAGCGGGAAGTTGTGGAAGCGGGTCTTGCCGGGTTTTAACTCACCAATCGCGGCCGGCGTGCGAACGCCCGGCCCATCAACGAATAGATCGTCCGATTCGTCGTAGGACACAAACTCATAATTCTCAATCAAAACATCGCGGTAAGTTTTCGCTTTAGCGCCAAAGACAATGACCGCGCCTCGTAAGCCATGCGCAAGATTGCTGGTGACTGCAAGGTCGCCCGTGTTCGAGTCAACGGAGCAGGATTGGGTGAAATCGGCGTTTCCGAACTTAATCTTGTGGATCGGTTTGGTGCCACCGTGGCGAAATTCGGTGAACTGCGCCGTGGGGAACCCGGACACGACCCACACGTCACCCGTACGCCGATTGACGCAGAGCCCTTCCGGATCCGGTATGCCGGTGAGTTGACCGGCGGGTTGCAGTTGCGGATAGGTATACATAGCGACCGCGTTTGCGTATGGCTCCGAAACGTAGAGTAGCCCTCCCCGTGTCTGCGGCTGTACTCTCGTAGCATTAGCGCTGTCCGTACGCGACGGAGCAGCGAGATCGGCGTTGCCGCGGCAAGAGATTATGAGCACTGCACTTATGCACGCTCCCAACAGATTGCGTAAATGACTCACGAGTGCCTCCATTCGGTTCCCCGTGGCTTAGGCAGCGCGTGCCGTGAGGGTCACGGAGACGCCAGGTGCAACTTGATCCAGCCGGTCATATATTCGCCGTACCCGGGTAATACTCTCGGCCCGACCTGAATGTCGTGATTCGCCGATTCGAAGTATGAATCATTACGTCGGGGCTTGCATTTGCACGCGAGGCTCGTTGAAAGATCGCGATGGATTTCTCGACCGGAACGTTAGCGTCGCGCCCTCCATAGATCAGGAGCAAAGGCGAGACGAGCAGACGCGTATGTTGGGCAAATGTTGCATGGCGATCCCTCCATCGTCTTTTTCCGCCCTTACGGTATCGGCAACCGATTGTTTCACCACCGCGGCCGGCGGCGCGCATTCCCCAACGAGGTGACGTTGCATTGGGCGGGAATGATAAACAAGTACGGCTACGGGCTCTTATAGCCGATTTGGAGGAAACGTGGAAGTTCGGACGCTCCGCCTATTGAGGGGCAACGCCGTTGTGTTTGCGATGGCCGGCGCCGCGGTGTGCGCGCTCGCGTTCGGCATGACGCGCGTGGTGCGCGCCGCCGCCGACTCGCAGGCGAACGCGCAGATGGGCGTCTTCGCACTGTTGGGCGGCACCCAGCAGGCGATCGCCAAAGGCTGGGTACATCACGGGGTCGGCCCCGCCGCGAACATCAAGGTGCGTCTGTTCAAATCCGACCGCACGACGCCGGTGATGAATTATGCGGTCAGGGTACAAAATTCGATGCATCTCATCATCATCCGCAACGACTTCGCGACGCTCACGTATCTCGATACGGCCTTCAACACGAGCACCGGCACGGTGAGCGGCGATTTCACGGCCGATCCACACCACGGCTATTATCTCTACTCCGACAGCATACCGATCGGCATGAAACGCCAGGTCTTCCGCTTCAAGAGCACGCCGCTGCCGCCAGCCGCGCCGCAACGGCCGCTGTCGACGTCCCCGACGAAAGTCGCCAGCGCCGGGCCCTATGTCGTGACGCTGGAGCGCGACACGTTCCCGGCCAGCAGCCCGGAGATTCTCTACCTGCAGGTCGCGCGCGGCGGCTCGCCTGCGCAGGATCTCGTGCCGTTTCTAAACGCTGCGGCCCAAGCCGTTTTCATCAACGCGCAAACGCTGCAATACGTGTATCTGCACCCGATGCTGCGCGGCTCGAAGATGGACACCGAAACCACCTACAATCTCGCGCAAGAGGGGCGGCGAATTGCCAGCAACTCGCTCGTCGGCCCTAACATGCAGATGACGGTTCCGCCACTGCCGCCGGGCGTCTACAAGTTCTGGCTACGATTCGCGGGCGGCGTCTCGATGGACAACTACAGCGCCGGTCCGTTTACAATCGTCGCCCAATAACCCATGAAGAAACCCGGCGGCGGCGCGAAGGTATCCGCGCCGTCGGGCACCGTGACGTTCCTGTTCAGCGATATCGAAGGCAGCACCGTGCGCTGGGACCGCGACCGCGCGGCGATGCAGAACGCCGTGCGAAGGCACGACGCGCTGATGCGCGCGGCGATTGCGCACCACGATGGGTGCGTTTTTAAAACCGTTGGCGATGCGTTTTGCGCGGCCTTTGCGCGCCCCGAAGACGCGGTTGCGGCGGTCCTCGATGCCCAACGCGCCCTTGGCGCCGAAGACTTCTCCGCCGTTGATGGTTTGCGCGTGCGTGCTGCCGTCCATACCGGCACGGCCGACGAGCGCGACGGCGACTACTTCGGCCCGGCGCTCAACCGCGTTGCACGCCTGCTGGCAATCGGGCACGGCGGCCAGGTGCTTGTCTCGAGCTCCTGCATGGAGTTGGTCCAAGGTGAGCTTCCACCGCGGGCAAGCCTGCGCGATCTAGGCGAACACCGGCTTAAAGACTTGGCGCGTCCCGAACACGTCTATCAGCTCGTCGCGCCCGATCTCGTTGCCGACTTCCCTCCGCTGAGATCACTGCAGGTGTTCCAAAACAACCTACCGCTGCAGCTCAGCACATTCGTGGGTCGGGAGGCGGAGATTGTCGACATTACAACTCTCCTTGAGAAGCATCGTTTGGTCACGCTGGTTGGCTCCGGCGGCGTCGGCAAGACGCGCCTGTCACTACAGGTCGCTGCGAACTTGCTAGACGGCTCCGACGCCGGCGTATGGTTCATCGAACTTGCTCCGCTTACCAGCGGCGACTACATTCCATCGACCATCGCGCAAGCACTTGGACTCACGCTCGCATCGGACGGCGAACCGTTGGAGAACGCCGTTCGCGCGCTCGAGGGTAAGCATGCCTTGCTCGTCTTTGACAACTGCGAACATCTGGTCGAGCCAGCGGCGCGCGCGATCTCCGCCATCCTGCACGGCGCGCCGCGGGTTAAGGTTTTAGCATCGAGCCGTCAAGCGATCGGCGTTGGCGGGGAAGCGACGTACCAGGTGCCGTCGCTACGTCTTCCGCGTAAGGATGCAACGCGTCCGACCGCGATCGATCTCATGAGCTATGAGTCCGTCGCGCTGTTCGTCGAACGCGCGCGCGCTGCGAGCGACACCTTCTCGCTCAGCGACGACGATGCGCCGACTATCGCCGAGATCTGCCGGAGACTCGACGGCATTCCTTTGGCCATCGAGCTTGCCGCCGCGCGGGTGAAGATGCTTGGCCCTCAACAGTTGCGCGACCGGCTCGACGAGCGGTTTCGGGTACTCACCGGCGGCAGCCGCGACGTGCTGCCGCGGCAACAAACGCTGCGCGCGACGATCGATTGGAGTCACGATCTGCTCGACGAGCCCGAGCGCACGATGTTCAGGCGGTTGGCGATCTTCGTTAACGGCTTGACGCTGGAAGGAGCCGTTGCGGTTGGAAGCGGCGGCGACCTTGATGAATTCCACGTCTTCGACATGCTCGCATCGTTAGTGGACAAGTCGCTGGTGCTCGCCGAACCTCAGGGCGGCGTCGTGCGCTACCGGTTGCTCGAATCGACGCGTGCCTATGCCTCGGAAAAGCTCGACAGCGCTGGTGAGCGTACTCTCGTTACGAGTTGCCATCTACGTTATCTGCGCGACCGCTTCGCGGAGTTGTTTACGCAACGCGAACGAACCGCACAAACCACCGAACTTCACGCTGCGCTGCAGATCGAGCTGGAAGACGTGCGTTCCGCGCTCGACGCCGCGTTGGTAAGCAACGACGTCCTCGACGGCGGCGAGCTACTCGCCAATATTTATGGGAGTTGGCGAACGGTCGGGCTCGATGCCGAAGGCACGGCACGCTGCGAGGCGTATCTCGCCACGCTCCCTGCGGGTGAATTGCTGCTTCGCGCTCGGCTGGAAAGCGTGATGTCGGATTTGCTCAGCGGTTCCGGCCACAAAGTGCGCGCTTTTGAAGTGGCGGTGCAGGCGGTCGAGCATGCAGGGGCAATCGGCAACGATTCGTTGCTAGCTAGGGCGCTACGCGCGTATGCCACGGCGGCGGCGGCCCTTTCTCGGTTTGACGACGCCGAGAAGGCTGGCGCAAGCGGAGGCGATCCGGGAGACATCCCCATTCGTCCGCACTTTGTTGCTCGGAACGCGCGCATTTGTAAGCAGCAGACGTGGCGATACGGAAACAGCGGTTCGCCTGTACGAGCAGCTACGGGAGGTGCATCACTCGCTCGGGGATACCAACGCAGAGCAAAGCGTCGCGCTCAACCTCGCCGAGATCGAACACAAACGGGGTCAGACCATGCGAGCGATTGCGATCGTTCGCGAGGCGCTTCCGGTGGTGCGCTCGGGCGCGAATAAGGGCAACCTCGCTACCCTGCTCTTCAACCTTGCGGGCTATCTCGCGGCGGTCGGCGATCTTGACGGCGCGATAGCCGCTTCTCGCGAGTCAATCCGGAGCCGACCCGGCGGCGAGCCCGACCATGCCCACGTCGCGGGTGCGATAGAGCACGTAGCGCTCGTCTTCGCACTCCGCGGCGACATTGCGCGCGCGGCCATCCTCGGAGCTTACGCCGACGCTGCGTTTGGGCGACACGGATTCGAGCGCGAGTTTACCGAGACGACGACTCACGACCGTCTCAGCGCGCTCCTGCAAGACGGAATCAGGCCCGACGAAATCGCGCGATTAACCAAGGAGGGCGCAGCGCTCACTCCAGAGGCTGCGATCGCCCTCGCTACTGAGGAAGCCGCAGCGACGTAATCCAGCCACGGTTTTTCTGGAGGGGGGATAGGGGATATCGTGCGTGATTCTGACCCCCTTAGCCGTCGTCGTTCGGTGCGGCTTCCGATCCTTATCGGCTTTCCCGAAGTCAAAGAGTCTTGCACGGGCAAAGGGTAATCATGATGAAGCGCCAGAGAACGAACCGTGACTGGCGCGGTCCGGCCAACGACCGGGATTTCCGGCGGGATTCTGCCGGCGTTGCAGGCCGCACGCTACGGAGGATCATGGACGCAACGGGCTCTCGAATCGATTCTCCTCACAAATCCGTAACGGGCTGGCGATCCCACATCGGAGGCACTGGTCCGCGCTGGCGTCACCAGCGGATTCGTTTTGCTGCGCCCATAGTTAGTGCAGGAACCTAAGAAGCACCGGTCCGACTCTATCCGGTGGGTTGTAAAGCCCTCTGTATGGCCGCTAAGAATAGGTGCGGGGCTCCTTGACGAGATTCCGCGAATGCTTCTTCGTTCGCAATGCCTGTCGTTAGATTGAGGTACCCAAGTTGAATTTCGCACGTGTCACTTCAGGTTTGTTTGCCGCGGTGCTCCTAGTGTCGTGTTCGACGCCCGGCTCAGCACCACCACTCTCGAATGGACCTATTGCTGGCTCGACTACTACAAGGCCCAATCTTCTCACTGACTACGTGACGATACATTTTCCATAACAAATCGCAGTACGGGATGGAGGTGACTACAAACTGGTCATATCCCATCCTTCCATATTGGTCCAAGGCGGCGACCCAATGCGTATTGGGTGAGCAGAGTTGGAAGTCTGACATCGGGTTTGAGTATTCCGACGGGCAGTTAAAATTAGTGCGGCGAGGGGGGTGACGAGTGTTTCAAGCACGGAACGCCTTTCACCGCGACTTTATCTTTCACACAAATACAGTTTTATCAGGAACGAGCCACGATCAGCAGTGAGGGCTGATTGGACACGCTTTTTCAACGAGTTTTGTGGACGCCAAACCCATCCAAACGTCAAAAAAAGAGAATGCGCCAAGTTTGAGTAAGACAAGGGGAAGCGCTGGTCGCCTAAGGCTCGCGATTGCGAAGCCGTGCGTAGCGGCGAGACGAGACTACTTGGCTAGGCTGACCGTTGCCCCAACAGGCTGGACGAGGCCGGTTATGGTTTTGGTAGGCGAACCGCCTGCCGGATAATTCCAGAACCTGACTTTCGCCGCGACTGGATCCGATCCGATAATCCTGAGACCACCAATCCAGAACTGACTGACTTCAGAAGCACCGGTGAGTTGAGTGGATCCCGCTTTCTTTCCGTTGGTTCCACTGATGGCGAACTGATAGATCACGTTCGTTTCCCGATCCCCGACGGTCACGTGCGTTCCGTCCCACTGAATACCGCCAGGAATTGAGATATTCTGGTTCAGCGAGACGTTCTTCAACGGCGCGCCGCCGCTGGGAAGCTCGGCGAATGCGAACGTGCCGGCTGAGGTCAGGCCGTCGACGAAGAGGTTGCCTGCATTGTCGTAGCCGCAGAAAGACATACTTACGATCTTCGGATCGGTGTAAGCCTTAGGACTGCCCTTGGCATCCTTATAGATCACAACGCCGCCTTGGCCGCCGCCACCCGTCGTCACGTAGTTTGCAACGGCGAGATTTCCGGTCGTTAGATCGACGGAGCAGCCGACGGGGTAGTAGCCAGGATCACTCAAGGTCGCGATTGGGCTCGCGCCGCCGTGCGCGTATTCGAGTATATTGGACGCTGCAAAGTTCGCGATGAAAACGTCGCCCGTCGCGTCGGTGCACTCGCCTTCCGGGCCGCCGAAGCCCGTCACCCTTCCTTCAACCTTCCCCCGGGGTACGAGTACACGTCCACGTCGTACGTGGCCAGGTCGGAGACGTATAGGAGGTCCTGTAGCTTGGCTTCGGGAGCCATCCATGAACGACGGTGGTCTGGACGCGCGACCATCGCGCCGTTGCGTTGCGCAAAGGGAGGTGCGAGCGCCTGCGCGTCCACACCGGACTCGACGACGCCCTGCGTCGCGCCCAATGGGTTGATCTGCGATCCGCCGCAGCCCACGAGCGTAGCGATGGCGCCAAAAACGCCGAATGCATATTTGATCAATCTCGAAATCTTCATGTCTTCGCGTGTCATTCGATGAATATTCCTTAAGAAAGCGGCCGGGGTTGTGACCATGGGCTGAATCGGCGGCCCTTGGTTCGCGGCCGTAGCGAGTGCCGATGACGATAACTCTAGCGACCGAGGCGTTCGAAAACGTTCGGACGTGCTAGCGCGACCGATTCGGCGCCAGATGGCAGTTGTTTGGAGCCGCACCGCAATGGTGGTGGAAATCTGAGTAGCATAACGACGCGCCGGCGCGGCTAGGCTTAGACGACCGGCACCCTTTGGGGTAGCCGGCGTGGCTGCGGGCTGTCCGAGCCGCCGGAGATCTAAGCCGCTAAGCTTAGCCAAGACTGCGCGGCCGCTGCAAGCGATGCTACCGTAACGCGAGGCGCTCGCAGTGTAATGACGCCGCAATCGTGATCAGCGATGCGAGATACTCGTGCGGCGTCATGCGGGGTGGTGCTCCTAAATAAAGTCGTCGATGACGTAGCTGCCGGCGGTGCTTTTCTTTAACACTGCAGTGAGGTGCGAGTGGAGATCCGGATTGCCGTGTCGCAGCGCACGCACGAAAATAAGCACCCACGACTTCGAAGCGTCCCCCCTCGCTGGCTTGCGTTTCGTGACTGGGTTCGTCTGCCTTACGTGCTTCATGTTTCGACTGTTTTGGGGTCATATTCGGTTCTGCCGTCAACGGAGTCACGCTTAAGAAAGTCGAAAAGAGCAGGCTGCGAATTAGGTCAGGTAATGAGCACTTTCGCGGACGGAAGGCGGGACAAATCAACTTGAGCGATATCAACATTTTACCTAGTGTGCCTGCGTCCGCTGTCATCAAACTGCGTGTGCGGCCGGGAGCCGATGTCGAAGTTGCGTCCTGGCAAGCTAAGATGTCGATGGCCGCTGCGGGCTTTCCGGGATTCGTCAATGCTGAAGTAAATGCCCTAGCGGCGGCAAGCGCAAGTGACCGTCCCCAATGGAGGAGTGTTCAACAGTTTCGGAGCGCCAACGATCTGCAAGTCTGGCGGAGATCCGAACAATATCGCCGCCTTCTTCAAGACGCCAAGACTCTGGTGGACGCGAGCGATCCAACGGCTTTAAGTGAAGAGGAGGCCAAGGAAGGCTACGCCGATGGTACGGTCTCAGAGGTCATTACCACACGCGTCAAGCCTGGCAAAGATCGGGAGTATCAGGAATGGGTTCAACGGATCAATCGGGCTGAGGCGCAGTTTATCGGCTATCGCGGCGGGTTTCTCCAGCCGCCGGTTTCAGAACAGCAACCGTGTTGGATGAGCCTGGTTCGATTCGCCACACCGGATCAACTCGATGCATGGCTCAATTCGGATGTTCGTCGCCGGTTGCTCGTCGAACACGAGGCCCTGGTCGAATCGTGGGAGCATCATCGCACGCCGAGCTCATTTGCGGGATGGTTTCCGGAGCGCACCGCCAGCGGAGAAGCTCCGGCAGCATGGAAGCAATCGATGCTCGTCATCCTGTGTCTGTTTCCGATTGTAATGCTGGAAATGCGTTTCCTGAGCCCCTTATTAAGTAAACTGAACTCATCAGGTTCTACGTTTATTGGCAACGTCATTAGCGTGTCATTGCTCGCATGGCCGTTCATGCCACTCGTGATTGGACGAATGAACTGGTGGTTAACGCCTAGAAAAGACGGCTGGAGTTGGATTAACCCAGTCGGGGTCTTGCTGATACTAGCAGTATACGCGTTAGAAACCACTATATTTTCGCGCGCTTTGTGAGATGCGCGATTTATACACCCTTTAAGGAACGTACTATGACCGAAAAAGACAAGACTTTTATGCGGCGCGCGATCGAACTTTCGGCAGAGACAGCGCTTGTCAAGAGAGCCGGCGGAGTATTTGGCGCTGTGATTGTCGATAAGAATGGCGAGATTCTCGCTGAGGGGGCCAATCGAGTCGTTGCTGAAAACGATCCAACATGGCACGGCGAGATGGAAGCAATTCGTAAAGCCTGCAAAAAAGTTGGAAGCTTCAAGCTCGATGACTGTACACTTTACAGCAGCGCGGAATGCTGCCCGATGTGCGCAGCTGCCGCATACTGGGCCGGAATCAAGAAAGTTTACTTTGCGGCGACAGTTGGCGACGCCCTAGAGTACGGCAACTTCGATGACACGATGATTTATGCGGAGCTCAAGAAGCCGACCACCGAACGTTCTATGCCCGCCGAACAGATTTTGCGCGAAGAAGCCGTCGCGGTTTGGACACGTTACAAGAACATGCCAGGTAAGGTTCAATACTAGGAATTCGTCAGACACCTGGCCTCATGATACTGAGTGGCGTGCCAGGCGGCGTGTCGTAATCCGTTAGCCCATACTCGCGCAGTCTGCCTCGCATCGGAAAAGGCCGTAACTAAGGGCTCTGCCGGCTTTATTGGAGGCCCGGCAGCACATGGGAGGAGGTGTCGAGTGTGAAGGGTGTCTGTACCCAGCGGCGCGCTCGGCGATCGATTTCATATCGTCCTCGCCCCGTCGATATCGCCGACTCCGTCTTGTGGGAACGCGATCTTCGCACCCACGCGGCTGTTACGCGTGCCGGAGGCGTAGGGTAGTGCGAGAGTGAGTACGGCCAATGGCGATGCTTCGGGCTGTCCTATGCCGGGGACGCGTGAACTTCTCCGCGACGCGTATATACCTCGAATTCGATCGCAATTGCTTTATCATAGCAATCTTCGACCAAAGAATCGCGGATCATAACGTGATTTTCCCCCAAGCGTGGTGATTGCTCCATTCGCTTAGAAAGACGATAGTTTTATTATCAACGCTCAGGAGGACTTGCGCGGTCAGGAAACCGGGTAAGTTCTTGCCTAAGAACTAGAGTTGTTTGCGCGTATTTGTAACGCGGCTACATAACGCGCCCTCTGCGTGCATCGCGCCGATACTCCGCAGGCTCGTTGGCGAAACTATTGCTGGATGCTGCCGGCGACATCGATGGTGAGATCGCGCGCACCGGTCGGCGCGGGGCCGCTGTATAGTTGACCGAGACCCTGTGCCGTCGCGATGTGCCGAGCGCGCGCGAGCAGCCACGCAACCGCCGCGGCTCGCAGCGCGTCACGTTCCCGGACCAGCGCAGCAATCTGCGAGCCGAGATGGTGCGATGCGCTATCGTGGATCGAGCGAAGTTCGCCGAAGCGCCGCCTCAGGTCGGCCGAGGCGGCACCGAATGCCGCGATGGTTTGCTCCTTCTGCAACCTCAGCGTCGTTTGCGACACGACCGGACCACGCTGTTGCGGAATCGCGTGGGCGGCAATGTTGTGAGCATGCAACTCTGACGCAAGTGCGGCCGAATCGCTGGCCGATTGCACGCGCAAATCATCGGCGTATGCCGACAGCGTGGCCACGTCGCGCGCACGGCGAACCGCAATCAATGCCGCTTCGCGTGCGTCGAGGCGTTGCAACTCTTGTTGGTACTGGTGCCGCGTTTGGCTGTCCAAGTACAGGTTGCGCAGTTTGACTCGCAGCACGAGCCGCCTTCCCGCGTAGCCGCGTTCGAAATCATAGGCGAGATCGGCTTGGCCTTCGCGCAGTTGCTGGTCACGCAGCTCGTTTGCGCGGACAATGCGTTGCGCCGATGCCTGATCGAACGAATTCTGAGCGTTGCTTCCGATAACGCCAGCGGTTTGCGGTTGCTGCTGCGGCGGAAGCGGGCGGGTGTCGACCGTTCGCGCCTGGGCTCCTGCGGTACCGAGTTCGCGCGCGATGGCGTTCGAGCCAGCGTCAAGATGCCGACTCAAGCGCGCGGATGCCGGCGCCTCCGCCGCCGTGCGCAAGGTCGCGATATCCACATCGTATTGCGCGAGAATCGCGGCAAACGGTGATATCGCGATCGCGCGCGCCACGTCGATGCGGGCTGGCGGACCGGACGGCGTGGCCGGAGGTGGGGACGCATGCGGGACGCAGCCGGTAAGCGCGATCAGCGCGAAAATAGCCCACCTCATGGGAAGCTCAACTTATACAGGAGATTCACGCCGTTGGTACCCACCATGGTCGGCAGCGTCGTCACGAAATTCGATCCGCTGGTGTACTGCGCCGGCGGATCCGAGAGTGCGAAGATGCCCGTTGCCTGAGTGCTGTACGTGGTCAGTTGCAGCGTCGTCGCGACGACGGGCGTGTAGAGGAGGCTCCACGAGGTGCGCCGCGGTTCGTTGAACGACTCGGCGAAGACGAAGCTGATGTTTTCTCCCAACGATTTGGCGGCATTGAGGCCCAAGCCGCCTTGCACGTCATTGGTAATCGCAAAGTCTTGCAATCCGAGTGTCTCGCCAACGGCAAGCGAAAGCGGCTCGAGCAAATTGCGCGTAAAGACGGTATTGAGCTGGTTGGCGGCCAATCCGGTCACTGCCGAGGACGCGGAAAACGACGCGCTCTTGCTCGAGGCAACGCCGCGCACGGCGCCGACCGACTGCGCGTTGACCAGCATGCCGAGAATCTGTTCGCGGTCATAGGGCGGATCAGAGCTGAACGCGACGTTCAAATTGGTTGCCGGCCCCGTCACGCGTAGCACCACGTAGGTGCGCGGGTCCGATACCGTCGTCGTCGCGCGCGCATCGACCGTCGGAACGACGCCGTCGGTGGGATCGAACGCAACCGTCGCATCTTGGAGCCGAAACGTGCGCACGAAGCTGACCGTGCCTCCTGTCGAGCTAAAGTTTCCGGCGAGCTGCGGTGCCTGCAACGAGCCGCCGATGTGCACGGCTCCCTTCCCGCCGATATCGACATTCGAACTAATCACGCGCACATCGCGTGTGGCCGACACGTTCAAGTCGAATCCGACGTCCGGAAGCGCCGGCGCCGAACCGCCGGCAGGCTTGGGATTATACAGCGCCGTCATCGGAATGCGAGCATTGCTGATAGCCACGTCGCCGCCGAGAATCGGGCGCGCATGCGCCGCGCGCGTCAGTGTCAACGCGCCGTCGAAGCGCCCCTTAATGTATTGCGGCAAATCCAGACGCAGCGCGTTCGCGCGGGCGTTGAATGCGACGGCGGCGCTCGCCGGATCGCGCAGGCCTGCGAGGATCGCCCGACCGTCAGCCGACAGGCCGCCTCCCCCGGCACGCGCCGAGGCATTTTGCAGCAGAATGGTGGCACCATCGAATGCCATGCGTGCCGTTACGTCGGTAATCGGTTCGCGTTCCTGCGGACCCGCAAAGCGCCCCTGCGTGAGATTCAGGGAGCCCACGGCACGCGGCGCGGCGATCGTTCCGCTAACGCCGACGCGCCCATCGATTCGACCGGCGACGGTCGTTCCTTTGGGCAGCAGGTCGGCAAAGTTCGATGCTTCGACGTCGTCGCTAACGAGCGCACCGCTGATAAGACGATCCTGCGGATCGAGCCGCAACGGTACGAGCCGAATCGGCACGATCGCATCGGCCAGCACGCGTCCGCGCCGCAGATCCAATTCACCTCCGGACAAAGCCGCGGTTCGCTCGTCGACGCGCACGCGGCCGGAGGCCCGCGGAACGGTAAAGCGGCCGTAGCGTGCCGCCAGCAGCGTGAAATCGTCGGTGAGCGCTGGATGCGCGCGGCTGCCGCCGACACGCAACGTCGTGTCAAGCTTTCCGGCGGCGTCGAGTTTATGTCCGGTGATTGCTTGGCTCAGCGCAGCGACATCGTCGCTGCTGCCGTGAAATCGCAGCGCCAGCGGATCGTTGGCGTTCAAACCGAAGGTGCCGTTGCCGTCAACGAAGGCGTGCGGGACGCGCAGCGATGCATGCGTCAGGTGGCCGCGTCCGGCGTGCAGCGATGCGAGAATGGCAAACGCCTCGATCGGAACGCGCCCGGCGCTCCCGTGTGCGACGCCGGCATTCACATCACCCTCGAGCGCGGGATAGCGTCCGCTGACGCGGAGATCCGCGACGGCCGTTCCGGTGACGGGAAACACGATGCCCGCCATCGGCAAGGCTTGCGCGAGATCCACGCCGCGCGCGTGCAGCGTCATCGCGACGGCGCCGTCGATTCCGACCACGCCCGCAGCCTGCAGCCTGCCCGCCTTCCCGGACGTTGCCAGCAGCATGTCGATGTGCTCACCCGATCCGGACCAGTGCGCGGTTGCGGTTCCGATGGCGAACTGACGATACGTGGCATTTTGCAAACCCACATCGCCGGATGTCGCGGCGATGCCGCCTCCTGCAAGCGCAACTCTGGCGGCAGCGCTTCCATGCCCGGCGAGCATGTCGCCGGGGTCGAAGAAATCGTTGAAGTCCCGCAGATCGACTCGCGGTGCCGCAACGCTCAGTCGCTGAGCTCCCGCCGCGGCACCCCCGTCAAACGCGATTTCCGACGATCCGACTGCGACGCGGCCGTTGCGCAATGCGACCGCGGCCGGAGATCCGGCTATACGAACGTTTAGCGCGTGAAACGCCAGACCGTTGATAGCGCCCTCGGGCATGGCGACGACTCCCCGTACGTCGGGATGGGAACCGTTGCCGACGACATGCAGGTGCGCATCGAGCGTGCCTTCGATGGGATACGTGCGCGCGGCCGGCGTGGCGAAATCCATCAGCGATGCAAGGTCAGCAGAATGCACGACGGCGTCGAGATCGTACGCCGGGGCGCCGCTAGTGATCCCCGCAATCGTGCCGCGCGCCGCCGCAAACGTGCCGCGCGCGGCCGCCACGGCATCCTCAATGCGAGCCGTTCCGCGATCGTAGGCAACCGTGGCGGCCGCCAGCGCATCGAGCGCGCCGATACCGCGCGCTTCGATCGAGACCAGCAGCGGCGCGTGCGACGTGCTTCCGAAGCGCAACGACGCGCGATCGGTGTGAATCGCCGGCGTGCGAATGTCGCGCAGGTTCGCGACACCGGACACGGCCAAGCGGCCGTCGCGCAGACCGCCGCGCAGTGAGGCGTCAACGGTTGCGGCGACTGACGGCCCGCCGGCCGCGCGCAGATTGCGCGTTTCCAGCGCGGCATCGATGGTTCCGTGCGGGCGATCGACCGTCCCCAATGCGTACAACACGCGATTGCCGCCCGAGAGGCGCACCGGGCCGACGGTGCCGACCCCATTGCTGCGCAGACTCACCATCCCATTTAACGACTCTCGTCCATCGCTGCCGTACACAATGCCGCGCACCAGCGCGTCGCTGGGACGATCGCCGGTCGCCAACACATCGGCGTGCAGCGCCAGCTCGGGCACGACAGCACGGCTGTACGGCAGCGTTCCGGGCGCTGCGTCGAGACCGGCGAGCATTTCCAGACCCTGGCGTTTCGGGTGCAGATTCAATCGCCCACGCGCGAACACCGACGCGCCCGCGTAGCGAGCGCCCGCATTGACGACGTCAAGTTCTTGGCCGTCAAAGGCGACCAGCGCGCTGGGCGCACCTATCGTAACCGTGGCGTAGCGTATGGCGTCGGATTGCAAGGCGATCAGCGTCAGCGGTTTCGACGCGGCGCCTTCCACCGTGACGTCGAGCGTCGCCGGACCGGCAAGCGGAAGCACGCCGGTTTGCGCCAGAACGGTTCGGAATCGGCGCAGATCGCCGCGACCCGCAACCGTGAGGTGAAACGCGGGATGGGACAAATCGGAGACACCGCCGCCTAACCGGATCGGCACACCAGCAATCGTTGCGGCAACGTCGCGCAAGAGCAATCCGTCGCCGTACACGGCCAGCGGACCGTTTACGTCGCGCAAGGGTTTCACCAGCCCGCCGATCGCGATGCGCGCGCCCTGGATCGTCGCCGTCGCGCTGAGATGTTGGACGAGGTTGCCGCGTGCATCGGGAAGCCCGACAATGCGAGCGTCCACAGCGTGCAGCGCCCCGCCCACGATGTGGAAGCTGGGCGAATTGAGCGCGACATCAACGATCCGCGCAATGGGAAGCTGCGCCGCACGCCAGCGCTGCAGCGCCACGCCGGCGGGAACATCCACGTCGCCGCGTCCATAGACGGGAAAGCGTTGACCGCTTTCGACGTACGCAAACTGGGCGCGGTATTGCGAACGGGCCTGCGTATCGATGGCGGCATCCGCATTAATGGCTTGGACGCTCAAATGACGAGCTGCCGGTACACCTTGCGCGCGATCTTCGATGTCGATAGCGACGTCGCGCAGGCGACCGTAGAAAGCGACGCGGCCCAGCTGCGCTGCCGCGCCGCCGCGCTGCGGTATCGGGACGTTCCAACTGCCGTTTTTATGACGAATGAGCGAAATGCGCGCGTGTTCGACGTCGAAGCCGGTCACGCCGTACGCGTGGGTTCCCCCCGGGAGCATATCGCGGAGCGAGAAACGCACTTCGAGATGGCCGATACGGGCGATTGGTTCATCGCCGGCATTGGCGACGGTCGTATTGCTTGCAACCAGACGATTCGCCCGAACGTCGAGCGCGTCGAAGGCGAGGCGGTATCCGGCACTCCACGCCGCGGCGCGCAGCCCTTCGCCAGCGAGCCACTCGCCAAAGACGCATGCCGCGATACTTAGGGCGGCGGCGGCAAAGGCTGCGATGGTCCAGCCTTGCCGCACGTTCAGACGCATCTATATGTACTTGCCCATTAATCACCTAAAACCGCTGTGGCTGCTCGCCAAGGGAAATATGAGAATCGCCTGAGTAACGGCTTAGGCGCAGGACGCTGCGAGCTGCGCCGTGCATGCTTGGCTCCAAAAGTTGAGCACCCAACCCCGATACTCTGCCGGAATTGCACTGACGCCGTCGAGCACGCACAGATCCTCGTCGGTCAAGACGACGTCGACGGCTCCCAGATTGTCATTTAACTGCTCGACGCGTTTCGCGCCCACGGTGCGGCGCACGAGACGGCGCCAGGCAAGCCATTGTCGGGTGAGCTCTTCAAGTTACGCGAGCCGCTCACGGGCGACACGATTGAAGACAAGGCAACGCCCCATAACGGTAGGGAAAAGGACAGTTGCGGAGCGGCTGCGGCAGATGCAGCAGCAGCGCCGATGCTAGTGGGAACCTAACTCGGCGGTCTTCTGAAGCGAGAGTCAACAAAGGCCGGCTGAATGTTGCACCTGCTAAGCCGATGACAGGTGCGATTGCTCCCGTGAAGACTGAAGCAAATGCGCCGCTTCGCAAGCACAGGGTTGCGCAGAACGCCGAGCGCCTGAGGGCCGGCGGCGCTTACGGGAGCCTTGATCTCATCTTCCCGCGCGAAGATGGCTCGGTCTGGGAGCCCGAGCTTTTCGGTAAGGCGTTCTCAGTCGTCGCGAAGGACGCCGGCGTCGGGCACGTGCGGTTGCATGACCTACGCCACGCGTGCGCCTCGCTGATGCTCAAGAGCGGGGTTCATGCGAAGGTAGTATCCGAACGCCTCGTACACTCGACAATCTCAATCACGCTCGACACCTACTCCCACGTGCTGCCCGGCCTCCAAGAAGCCGCCGCTGACAAGCTCGACGACTTGCTAAAGTTGGCACGCGGCATTTGAGGCAACCAATGGGTAGCAAAATGGTAGCAAACCTGAAAACGGCGGCCTCGAAAGCCGTTGAGCGCTAAGCCTCCAGAATCAAAAAAAGCCCGTGGTTACGGGCTTTCTGGAGGAGGGATAGGGGATACGGTGCGCGATTCTGACCCCCCCTCTGCGTAACGCGATGTGATCGGCGCTGCGATGTACGCCTCGCATTCGCGAAGCCGTGCAGAGGGGCAGAGGCGCGAGGGGTGGGGTGGGATGCGGCGGGCATGGGGTGGCCTTAGCTAAGGTATCGCATGGCAACGTGGGCCCGCCGGAAAGTCGGCCCACGTTGCATTCCCGATGTGGTTTGAAGATTATTGGCCCTTGCTGACCGTCTGGCCCCACCCTTGCTCTGGTGCTATGCTCGAGGGAATTTGCTTGATGGGAAAGCCGCCGTTCGCGTAGTTCCAGTACCCATAACTGTAGAGGCACGAGTTGTAGAGGTTTCCTGCGACGACCCTGTTCTTTTGGATCCAGGGCTGAACGGCAAGGATGTTATTCCCAGAGCTAGCGCAGCGATCGTTTAACCTGATTGAACTCACAACCGTCCCGGTCGAGCCCGAGATCTGAATCCGGTAAATGCCGGTGTCGACAACATTCGGGTTTTTGTATTCCTGATCGCTCCCGGCCAGATATGAGCCGTCCCACATAATGCCGGCAGGGAAATTGATGGTCCAGCCGCTCAGCGAGATAGTCCTGAAGGTGCTGCTACCGCTGGGAAGCTCGGCGAGCAAGTTTTTTTGTCCGGTGGCAGTTTGGATCTCGACGAAAAGATTGCCCTTATTATCGTAGCCCGGTGGTAAGTAGTAGGCCGGGCTCTGATACGTGTATAGCGTCGGAGATCCTGAGGCATTCTGATAGATCGCAACGTTGCCCGGGGAGCTGCTGCTGACAGCTCCAAAGTTCGCGACGGCGAGATTCCCGGTCGTCGGATCAACTGAACATCCGATGGGGAAATAACCCGGGTCGTTTAGAGTCGCGATTGGACTCGCGCCGCCGTGCGCGTATTCGACGATATCCGCCTTGGCCCAGTCCACAACGAACACGTCGCCTGCTTTGTCGGTGCACTCACCGTAAGGGTACCCGAAACCCGTCAGTTTTCCCAGGAGCTTCTTCGGGGGGGTCAGGTCTGGGTTATAGTGGTAAACGTCCACCTCAACCGTCGAGTGGCCGGTCGTAGTGCCGTAGTAGTTGGAGACGTAGAGGAGATTCTTCTTCTTCGCGTCGGGAGCCATCCACGACCGCTGATGGTTGGGATACACGGTTGGCACGATACCAAGCCGGGTCGTCAGACTGAACAGGCGCCCTAGCGACAGCGGGTTCTCACCGGGTCGGGCGGCGTTCTTCACGGTCCCCGCGGGGCCGAACGCCGGCTGCGACGGCCCGCTGCCACAACCAGCGAGTATGGCAGCGGCCGCCAAAACGCCTAATCTGCATATAGCCAAGATCGAGATTTTCATTTTACTTAGGGTTTCTCTTTCATGAAAGTATGGGTCGCTACTCCCGTCTGCGCACGAGCCCATCCTTACGGAGGCGAAATCCGATCAAACACGCTCGCCTTTCAATGATACATGGCCCGGCTCAGCAATACATGCGCAAAACTACCCAAACTGTTGGCTCACTCGCTTTTCGAGATTCCGGCAAGTGCGGCGGAAAGTTGGCGGCTTGAGTGGATGCCGAGCTTAGCGAAAATGGACTCGCAATGGCGGTGCACGGTCCGTTCACTGATTCCCAGGCGTAGGGCAATCGTGCGGTTTGTCGACCCTCCAACAACAAGCTGAGCAACCTCGGACTCACGTTCCGTTAATGACGTTGCGAGACGCCGCTGGACCGGCTCTCCGGTCCATCTCAAACGCATGGCCTCGGTCCGCGCCCCGCATCGGCCACGGACCTCTTGTGCCTCCTCCGCGAATCCTGCCGCCTCCAGCGCGAGTGCCTGCATGAAAGGTCGACCGGCGCGCGCAAACTCCCGCGCTGCCAGCAATCCGAGGTCCCTGGCGCGGTCCGCCGTTTGGCGGCGAGCCACGATGAAGCTATCGAACAGGTTCTTGTGCGACCGTAAGAGTCTTGAGCTTCCGGCGCATTGCCGAGACATGAGCGTACTAACACGCGCAAGCTGATGAGCGGTTCCAAGGCGTGCCACCCTGATCCCCAGATGCAGGCTATTGTCCAGCGATGATAACGCATTCACACCCCGAGTCAGGAGCGTATCGTGCTCATCGCGGCGGTCTTCGTGTTCATAGAAGATGCAGAACGCCTCCACGAGCGGCCCAATCAGCCAATCCTCCCGCCGAGCAAATCCGAGATCGAGTAAGCTCGGGTCATAGCTCATTCGCAAAAGCGCTTTATCGGGAAGCATCAATCCGACGGGAATCCCCACTGCGGACGCGGCCAACCGATAGTAGAGATGCTCATAGCTTTCGGTTGGGGTTCTCGCGGAGTTTTCGCTTTGTATTGTATGGAACGCGCGAAGGACCACCGCAGTACGTTGAAGATCACCAGCCGCAAACAGCGCTTCGGCAAGACTGAGAAGCGCTACGGTCCTTGAACTCCCGCGATTCTGGTACTTCTCTAGCGCCTCCTCAAGACACGCGATCGCCAGGTCGATTCTGCCGTCCTGTACTGCCGCTGTGCCATAATTGTTTAGGATCTTTCCGCACAGCGCTGGTTCTCCGTGAATGCGCGCTGCTTCCAGCGCAAGCTCGAACGCCTTGAAGCCCTCGTCGATCGCGCGGGCCTTGATGTTGGCGACCGCACGGGCTTGAAAATAAAGCGCGGTGATTTCACTGTCACCCAAGTTGACTCTTGGCTCCAACCGCGCCAAGGCTAGATGGGCTTGCGCAGGACTGTTGCCAATTGCAAGTCCTAGAGCGACTTTAATCTGCGCACGGAAAGACTCGCGGTCCTGCGCGCTCGATGAGATGTTCACATGCGAGGGACGTTGCATAGAAACTTACCGCGCTGGATGTTGATGAGCAGCCATTTCTGCCGGGTTCGGTGGATTTGAGGTCTTGTAACACGTCAATTCGACTCCGAGATACACTAGGCCTCGAACGGGCAAAACCGGCGTGGCTTCCTCAAGGGGGCTAACTGCGCCGTGCCGCTAGGTGTCAAGCGGCCCGGTGCACGGTGGACGGAAATGTCACAATCTCTTGAATTCGCCTCAAACCGGCTTGGTGCCGTCCAAATGCCTTTGTTCGCTCGCCCGTCGACGCGCCAACCCAAGCGACCACCGGACGCTTGTGGACGATCTGTATTCTCTCGCGGCGAATGTGGGATCGTCATGAACTGAATCGCGACATTCTACTCATCTAGGCTTAGCTTTGCCAATGCTTTCCAATGCCGCTTATGCGGCACGAGTAGGCCGCCTCGCACCTTCGAGCCGTGCGAGATGCTCGCGCCCATCGCTTCCGCGATCACGCGCACCGGCAGGCCTTGAAGCTTTGGCAGAATGTCGCGCCGGAAGTCTCCGGCATCGAGCGATCCGTCATTGCGCCACGCAGCAACGGCTTTGCACTGCTTTTGAAGCCGTAGCGCTTCCGAAGCTTTTTACAGGCCCAGCAACCCGATTGCTGCGGCCATCAACTCTGCGTATTCAATTGCAATCTGAGCGCGCGCCGTATCTAACGCCGCTTCGGAAGGACGTGCGAGGCCGGTTGCGGCTGAGGCGCGTAAACAAGTCTCCCGGGCGATGCCTGCGGGATCAAGCTGCTCGATCGTCTCGAACGTGGGAACCGGATGGTCGGAGAAATACGCAACGATCGCGCGTAGTAGACGCTGCTGATTTTCTGGCTGCGGAAGCGTCCGCCCCTGACGAGCCATCTTGATGGTCCCCGGAGACAACTTCGTGAGACTCATTAGGTCGCGCTTTGGGATTGCCCTCAGCAGGACGCGATAGCGATCGAACGGCACGTCGTCGCGATTGCGATAGATTTGAACCACCTCGTCCTCGTCTTGGACGAGTCCTGGCGTCTGTCGAAGTTCGTTGGACTCTTTGCCGATATTCTCAATGAGACCGCGCGGAATAAACGCGGCCCGTCTCTTCAAAACACCCGTGGAATTCCGGTGGTCCTCGTCAACCGGTAGACCGTCGCAGAGACTTTTCGCCTCCGGGTGGAGACGAAAGTCTCGCAGGGCGGCCTCATAAGTCTCGATGAGCGCGAGACTCGGATCGTAGACGCGTCGCTTCCGATCCGTCGTCGCCCGGTAGATGGTCTTATCGTGAACATCCGTCCACCGCAGCTTAGGCCACTGACGCGGGTCGCGCTGGTACCCGGCGACGAGGAGAAACCGCGACTTATCAGCACGGAGCGGAAAGCCGCCCGGTGCGATGTGCGCCGCGAGCAGGAAGTTAAACGGCTTGATGCGCTCGCGGTATGCCAGGCGATCGTCATCGGTCTCAAAGGGCCGACGAATGTAGGGCGTCGAGATCGAGAGTTGCGTGAGCGCTGCTCGCGCGAGCCAGGCTGGCTCTTCGGTCGGGAGGCCGAGGTGTTCCCGCGCGATCGTCTCCCACGATTGGACGATCCATTGCCGATCATCACTATCGATGTTCGTGGGATTGAGCAAGTGCCCCAGACCATGCTCCGAGCCGTGCGCTTCGCCTTTGCTGTTGCGCGCGACGTGCGGCTCGCCATGGTCGTCGATCGTATACAGGGCGTATCGTTTGGACGAGATCGCGTAGCACCAGAGCTGGCGTGACTGGCCGTCTGCAAAGTTGATGTCCTCGATCTTGAGGATCGATCCCCCGACCGCGACGCGATCGTACGGGTTGAGCGATTCGAACCGGCCGGCTATTTCGTCCACGTCGTCAAACGAGAGCGCCTGCACCGCCTTGCTTGCGGTGTGAGCGTTTGGTCCGTCATAGCGTGCGGCATCCTCGCTCGTCCATGCGTGCGGGCCTCCCGGGCACGGGACGAGTCGGCCGTCGCGTGTGGCGACGATCGCCATCGAGTCGGTGTCTTCCATCGCGTAGGTGCCGCCTGCGTCGGTCACGCACCGCTCCAGCATCGCCAGCATGCAACGCGCACCTGCCGTGATGAGCGCGGCGATAGGTGGAAAGAAATATGCACCCGGCCGTTCCGGTTTGGTCGTCGTGGTCGGGAACGAGCCGAGCGCACCGTAGACCTCAACTTCGGCTGTCGCGCGACCTGGCAGATCGGAGGGGTCCATCTGCGCGAGAATTCCGTAGCTGCTCGCATTGGCGATGACCTTGAGGCCCAAGTCGCGCCGGTCGCGCTCGGCGTCGTTCAGCGCCGGGTCTTTCTTGGCGAGTTGCCGCGCTTCGATCACGCGGGTGAAGAAGTTTTCGCGCCGCGGGTCGATTTCGATCGCGTCGAGCAGCTTGACGGGCCGCAACCCTTTGCTGCGCAGTATGCGGCCCGACTTGCCGCGCTTGGGCACGATCGCAAACGCCTTTTCGATCTGCGGGGCTTTGCCGCTTAAGAGGACCGATGCGGCGAGGTCGGGGCCTGCATACCAGATTGCGTCCTCGGTCGTCAGCGGGTTGATGCCGATCTGTCGCGCGTCGCCCGGATTCCATTTCGTGCGAACGGGCAGAATATCGCCATCGGGAACGAGCTTTGCAAAGAAGCACAATTCGGGCCAGATTGAGAGATCGAAGAGACTGTCTAGTGAGAGCGAGGCGAGCATTTCTCGCGCTCGGTCGGTCACGTCCTCGATCTCGTAGTTGGCCGCCGTCAGCAGGTCCCACGTCCGAAGCAAGGCATTGCAGGTTGGGTACATCGACGTAAAGTCGCAATACCTAATCGGAACAAGAAACCTGCGAATACGCGCGCTGGTTCTTCCCCCGTAAAACGTGCTCATTGTAATACCCAGCTTGGGCTTCGGGAAGCGCTGCCAGCGTTTCAACGGCGCTTTGACGTTCATCGCATCCAAGTAACCGCGCCCGATCGTCGCCGGAGAGAATACTTCAACGGCATGAACGCCGATTGGATGGCGTGCATACTCGCGTAGCAATGCCTCCATAAGTTCACCTGTAATGCGCACGTCGCGGCGATTGTAGTCGATATACTCCGGCGTGAAGTCCCAGCCGGGATGCGTTCCGGGATCGCCCTTGCGTTCGACACCGAATGCCTCGCAGGCGGAGTCGAGCGTATGTCCCCGATCGGTAAGCGCGAATGCCAGGGTTCGAAGGTCGAGGAAGTTGCCTGGCGGATAGAACCCCTTAACGGGCTTGCGCCATTCATCGGGCGTGCGATCGGCCGGATCGGGATCGTTGGGATGCGTGAGGCTCTTAAGGGACCGCTTGGAATCGATGCTCTTGATGGTGATACGTGGCCGGTAACGATTCTCACGAACGACGCCATTGTCATCGCAGAATGTCGAGAGAATGAATGAGAATCCGCCACGCGCGCCTTTCTTTGCCTCCTTGACGTCAAAAGCGAGGCGCGACAGATCGAAAGGCAGATTGAACCCCACGATGAGCGCCCGTACGCGTACCGCCGCAATGAATAGCTCCTCAACCGCTTCCGAGACGGATAGTACCCTTAGTTTGCGCGACGCGAAGGCCGTCGTTTCCGCCTCGTGCGTGCGAGCATATTCCTGAAGGCGCGCGATCGCGTCTGCGGGCGCGTCGTCCGTGTGGAACAGCACTTCTTCAATGCAGCCGTAGGTAAACGGCCGGGCATCCCGATCACGCGCCAGAAAGCGGTAGGATCCGAAGGTCAGCTCCTGCTCGGCATCGGGCACTGTCTCGGTATCAAGGATGAAAGCGTATGCCGGTGGCGCAAGCGATCGTTTGTAGCGCTTTCGACGCTTCTTTTGTTTGACGAGGACCGGATAGCATCGCAGACCGAGCGCAAACCGCGTGCGATCAGCGGGGCTGCTTGCAGATGCATCCATTTGCGCAGGTTGCCCGGAAGTCGACTTTGAGTGCTTCATTCCTCTCGCGGAAACGTTCGGCGCATGCGGCGTTGGCATCAAGCAACAGCTGGTTCTCGATGACCTCCGCTAGGATGGGGCAGTTATCCGGGTTGCTCCGCATGTCCTCAGGCCATGTCGCACGCAACTCGGATACGCGCTTCCGCAGCTCCTCTTGCGCGCTGGGGCCGTCAGGCGGCATGGCGCCAACCGGTACGTACCGCGAAATAGGCGGTGAGGTCGCCGAGAGCGCAGCGCAAGCTGATGGCCCTCACGGATTCCGAGCCTACAGGGTTGTCGAGTACGCCCGATGGCCAACTGTATTGGCGATCGGTGAAGAACCGATGCGTTGACAGGCGCAACGGTATGGTCACCGGATCGTTGGCTGCACCGAGGGGATGATGGTGCTCGACCAGCGGCCGGCCCAATCGCTTTGCCACGCAATCGCAGCAGATTGATGGCTCCAACGATTGAACCATCGCGATCAGGTCCGTTGATTTGCAAACCACGCATGCCGCATCCGGCAAGAAGCGGCGCCGCCGTATGGCGCTGCGAGCAGCAGAACGAATCGCGCTTCTCACGCCACTAGTCCCTTGGCATAGAGGGACTCAAACTGCATACGCCCCTCTTTGAACAAACGGGTTAAGATGTGAGGATCAGTGACTAGTGGGATCTCGATGCCTTCAACGTTGATCGTTTTGCCTTCGAATGGCGCGAGGAACTCGGGAAAGCCCCAATCTCTAAAATCGCGTGCTGCCATCCAGAATTGGTTGAGCAAGATGCGCGATCGGGATCCGATGACGAGCATGAATTTGCTGCCTGCGGTTGTCGGCACTTCCATATAGGCCGCCATCCGGTCGCTATGAGACGGAAGGATTCGCCGCCCGTTGCCCTTGCGCAACGCGTTCCCGACGTAACGCTTGATCGTCGCGACGGTCGTCTCCGACTCGCGAGCAGCCGTGCCAATTGAAGCGCCTCTTCGCATGCGGCTCAGTGCGTCTAAAGCGCGCACGCGAGACGGCCGCGTCAGTGCCTTCATGCCAGCCTTCGCGCCGACGCGCTGCGGCATGGCCAGCCGCTTTGCGGCAGACCCGAAGCCCTTTGCCCTGGCGTGCGCATTCTGGTAGGCGCGGTAGCTCTGGAACGTCTGTCCGGCGAACGCGCCGCGGGACGGGCTGTAAGGTCCGGATCGGCGGCTTGGGTGGACGTACCCTTTGCGCGCCATCAGGCACTCTGCCGTCTCTTAGCAACGCAGCCTTTGACGCGGCAACTGGCGCTACACCAGCGTGGCTCCTGGCGCGATCGTTGAGCCGCTGCGACTCGGCGCCACGAGATGACGGATCCGCAGTGTTGGCAGCAGTGCTCTAACCCGTTAAGAAGGACGTCGCAACGCGTTAAGGGGGCCGAGTCCTGCCTCTTAGCCTGCCCGGGCGCATCCGCGAGTCCTACAGGCCTCGAAGCGGCCCAATCGGAGTTCCCACAAGGCAACCCACGCGTCAGCATAGCTCCGAGCGCCGCTCCGCAAGCGCCGCCTCTTCGACCAACTGCCGCACGATTGCGGAGGGTGTCACGCCGAGCTTAGCCGCAGCGCGATCGAGATACTCGATGTGGATTCGGCCGAGAACGACCCACTCGCGCCGCCAGCGGGGTCCTGCCGTATGCTCTGTGCGATCCATACGAGTAAGAACCCGAGGACCGGAAGGCACTCGTGCCAGCTAATCAGCGAGAACCTGGGTTGATAGCAGAGTGTGCCACTAGCAAGTCCGGGCCGGAGGCTAACGTCCCGACCTTACGTCGGAACAGATTGGTGATCAATGAAACCTTCGCCAGACGAGATCCCCGAGCAAGAGTTCCTCAACAGATTGCGACAACGCGATGTTTTCGCGACGCGGCGACAGTTGCGTCACCTCAAGCAAAAAGGGAAGATCCGTGGCGCCGTGCAGCGCCGCCGTCTCGGCCAACGTGGCTCGGTGTCCCTGTATCTTTCCGCCGAAGTCGATCGCGTAGTGGCGCTTCTGACGGTTGAGATCGACGGGCGCAAAACGGTTGAACGCGCATCCCGTGCTACTTGGCTACGAATCGGCGAATCCGCGCTGCCGCACGGAATGACCTCACGATCGTACATTCTGAGCGTGCTCGAACTAAAGCGGGCTGATCTTGCGTCGCACCCTCTCGGGGAGCAGTTCCTTGAGCTTGTTCGCAATCCAGTCGATGTTGATGCTGACGAGGACGGCATGCTGAGCGAAAAGGGGTTTGCGCTAGTCGAGGAGGCGCTCCCGCAAAAACAGGATTCCCTCGCGTTCCCTCTGATCGAACTCGCGATGCATGCCATGGTCATCAAGGACTATGCCGCGNNATATCTCGCCGATGTTAGCGACGAAACGATAGAGCATGCGAGGCAAATAGCCGTCCTTTTCATCGAGTCACTACACGCTTTCGTGGACCTACCGGATCGACTCGAACGGTTGAAACAGCCGGCCGGGGCGAATGCCGAAAGCTTAGCAACGCTTGGCAAGCTTTTTTCCGGGCCCCTTGCCGACGATCCAGTCTTCACTGTCGTGTATCTTGCGAAGCAGCTTTCGAGAAATTCCGAATCTGCGCAAAGCCTTCTCAAGAACCTGGACACGATTACAATCGGTTTAGCCGACTACAAGAAGCTGGAAGATCTGGTCGCAGCCGACCCATCCATCTTGAAGAAATTCGAAGAATTCACGGCTTCGCGGCGAAAGAAAAGCACATAAGAGGCGTCCCCGGCCCGCGCGAACGGACCGGGGACATGCAACCGGAGGATCAAGCTCCAGATGCGCAACGACCATACCACGGTCCGCGAGGCCGTGCCAATCCGCGACGGGATCGCCGTCCTGTCAGGGTACAACGTACGAGTCCGCGTCGATCGGCGGCATCTTGCCGTCGAGGACGGCTGCGGGCTCGATCGGCGCGAAGCGCGATTCTCGAAGGCACCATCGCGATTGCGGCGGCTCGTCGTGCTCGGTCATACAGGTTTTGTAAGCCTCGAAGCACTTCGTTGGCTCGCCGATGCCAAGGCAGCGCTTGTCGTGATTGATGCCGATGGAACGCCGATCGCGGTTACCGCGCCGCAGCGGATCAACGATTCACGCCTCAGGCGTCTTCAAGCCCTTGCTGTCGGTACGCCGACCGCCGTTTCGATCACCCGCGGCCTTCTGAGTAAGAAGCTGATCGGCCAGCGCGACGTTCTGACATCGATCAGCGCACTCGATTCAACGCGGGCCGGCGTGTTCGACGAGCTAGTAGCGCGCATCGAATCGGCGGTTACGATCGATCAATGTCTCGCTGCCGAGGCTGGAGCAGCTGCACACTACTTCAAAGGTTGGGAAGGTCGCGTTACGGCGCAGTTTGTCAAACGCGATGCAAGCCTCGTTCCCGACCATTGGCGAGTGTTTAATGGCCGCAGTTCGCTCCTGACGGCAGCACCGTACCGTGCGACCGATCCGGTGAACGCGATACTCAACTACCTCAACGCCGTTGCCCTTGCGGAAGTCCGCATCGCGCTATTGACCTTCGGACTCGACCCAGGCCTAGGCTTTGCTCATGTAGACGCTAACCGCGATTCGCTAGCGTGCGACCTGATCGAGGCCCTACGGCCGCAGGTGGAAGCATGGCTCTTGGACTTCCTTGCCAAACGTCCACTGCGAGCTCGGGATCTTCTGGAGGAGCGGGACGGCCGTTGTCGCTTGACCCCACCGCTCGCTCACGAGCTGGCGCCTTCGATCGGGCGCTGGCGGTCGGCGATCGCGCCGCTCGTCGAGCACATCGTTGACCAACTCAACGCCGACGATCCAATTCTAGCGACGAGCGTCGGAATCACGCCTCTCGCGATCAAGCCTCGACTTCGGAATGTTGAAAGGCGCGTTGCGCGGGCCCGCGTCGAAACCACCGTCGATCGGCGGCGCAAGCATCAAAGCGGCGGTACTACCGATTACCGATGCCAAAACTGTGGCGAGCCGCTTCGCGGGAAGCGATGCAGCGACTGCGGCTTCGCGCCGATCGCGGCCGATACCACGGGCGCCGATCGGCAGAGGTCGGTCATGATGAGGCGCCAGCGAACGAACCGCGACTGGCGCGGTTCAGCCGACGCCCGAGACTTCCGGCGCGACATTCTGCCGGGGCTGCAAGGGATGACTCTGCGCCGGATCATGGAGGCGACGGGCCTCTCGAAACGCTTCGCATCGCAGATTCGGAATGGCTTGGCGGTCCCTCACAGGCGGCATTGGGATGCCCTTTTCTGCGCTGCCAACCCGCGGGAGCATGGCTAGACTTCCAAACTCCAAATAATGCTTTACGGCGCATTCCTTGTAAAACGAACCAAGGGGAACGTTTTACCGGTCTGGACTCAGACGCGAAGACTTGTGAATGACGGTCCTGCAAGCTAAAATGGGGTGGCAGCCCACGTAGGGCTTCGGGAGTAGTTACCATTAAGCGGGCGATCTAAGTGGCTCTTTACGAAATTGCTCTAATGGGCGCGCCGTCTGCAGCGCAGGCGGATGAGCTAATACAACACGTTGCAGAGGCAGTTGCTCCCTTCAATCTACGCATTGGCCGCGATATTATCTGCTCCGCGTTTCCCTATGGGTTCAAACCCTCGCACAAATCGGCCGCCGTCGTCGCGTTTTTCGGTTCTGTAGGCGTCTCGGAGGTTGGCTTGGATGCAGTCTTGCGAAGCCGAACGCCGGTGCTGCCTGTAGCATCGAGCGCTGATCTTTTTGCCGAAGAGATTCCGAAACAGTTGCAAAAGCTAAGCTGCCTTTTCTACGATTCGCACGGAACACCCCGAATATCCATCGCCCTATTGGAGTGCTTAGAATTGCTTCCGCGACAACGGCGCGTTTTTGTTAGCTACCGCCGTGATGAAGCTCGAGCTGCAGCTTTGCAACTGTTCAATGCGTTGTCATCCCGACTCTTCGACACATTCCTAGACACTCATGGAATACCGCCCGCTGACGACTTTCAAGCCACCGTGTGGCATCGATTATGCGACTCCGACGTACTCATTATGGTAGATACGCCCAGCTATTTTGACAGCCGCTGGACTAGTGCAGAATACGGGCGAGCCCTAGCGAAAGGAATATCGGTTTTGCGGATTGGCTGGCCCGGTGTGGTCCCATCGCCCCGTACATCAACTGCTAGCCAATACAACCTAAAAGACGACGAGATTAACGTCGCGACGGGAAGCCTGACCGAGCAGGCCCTCGAGAATATTTGCATTCAACTTGAGGTGGTGCGGTGTCAAAGCCATGCTGTACGCAGCCTTAGCCTTTTTAGCAATCTCCAGCAAGGTGTGGAACGAATCGGGGGCACCATTGCCGGCGTCGGCCTCCACAACGCAGTATACGTGCGCTTGCCGGATGGCAATGATGTGGTGGTCTATCCCAGTGTCCGTGCTCCAACGTCGATTTCTTTACAAGATGCTGCCGATAGGGTGCCCGGGCGCTCCGTTGCCGTTCTCTACGACCATATTGGCCTTGCAGAAGCTTACTTGAAGCATCTGGGTTGGCTTGGCGAAAATATAAAATCGGTTCGGTGGGTGAGAGCGAGCGAGGCGGCTTGGACGCTTGCCGGATGGGACGTGTAAGTGCGCGGTATATTCCTTTCCGCAAGCGTGCCCGTCATCGGACGGGGGAACTACTTTCAGGATGCCGATCCATTCCTAATTCAGTTTGCCGTACGCGAATTTGTCATGACGGCGTTGGGAAGGCGCAAAATCGTTTGGGGCGGACACCCGGCGATTACGCCCATGGTTTGGGCAGCGTGCAAGGACCTAGGGATCAATTATTCCGACGCCGTTGTCCTCTACCAGAGTAAGTTCTTTGAGGAAACCTTCCCCGAGGAGAATCAACTCTTTGGGAACGTCCGTTACATCGATGCGGTCGCGGGAGATCGGAACGCCAGCCTCCTTCGCATGCGTCGCTCCATGCTCTCGCGGGACGACCTGGACGCAGCGGTATTTATCGGCGGCATGGAGGGCATTTTGGATGAATACGCCCTATTTCGCGAGTTCCATGAACATGCCGAAGTTCTAGCGGTTCCGGGTCCCGGCGGGGCGGCTCGGCAGTTGGCGCAAAGACTCGGTGCCGCGGGCACTGAGGCCCAACTCTTTGACCTGGACTTTACTCGAATGTTTCATACGATGTTAAATATTGCTCCGGACGAACCAAGGGTCGAGATAAATCGCGAAGTCGACAAGCCACCCGCACCGGAACCTTAAAGACTCAAGCATTCGGAAAGCCAGTCCCTTCTCACTCTCTCGAGCACGTGCCGATATGGTCGGCTGAAAGGACCAGCACAATCAGATGGCCCGTAAGACGTTTTTTAGCTTTCACTACGCTCCAGACAATTGGAGAGCTTCTCAGGTTAGAAACATAGGCGCCATCGAGGGTAACGCAGCCCTTTCTGATAATGACTGGGAAGCCGTTAAGAAAGGCGGAGATCCCGCCATACAGCAATGGATTGCAGGTCAACTCAAGGGGCGGATATGCACAATTGTCCTCGTGGGCGAAAACACGGCTGGACGCAAGTGGATCACGTATGAAATCAAAGAATCTTGGAAAGCGAAGCTGGGAGTGGTTGCTGTTCGTATACACAACCTGAAGAACCAGGACTCCTTAAAAAGTAAAGCTGGCGGAAATCCTTTCGAGGGCATTACCGTTGGCGCAACACCCCTATCGTCGATCGCTAAGTTATATAATCCGCTTGGCGCTACAAGCGCCGATGTATACAACTCTATCGGCAAGAGTATCGAAGCCTGGGTTGATGAAGCGATAAGAATTCGCAGCAACTTCTCGTGACAGTTCGTAGTGAAAATGGGTCGAACGCCGAACCATTACTCTTAGTCGCTAAGGTGCGTATAGCGTTCTTTTAACAGTGAGAAACTTCTGCTATGCCGCGTAGCTCGAGAGCAGCCGCTGGAAACTCAAAAAGACCGCCAGCGACCACGCGCCGCATCTTAGCGAGCGGATGGCTTCTGAATACGAGCGATGATAAGTTCTATGGGATGGACGCTTGGCCCACAGGCGCGTCGCCCTAGCCGGCGTCGATCGGGGTAGACGCTTCTGAGGTTACGAAGCTTCACTGAAATTGGCGAGGCTTGAACTTAGGTAAGGAGAACAGAGCGATGCCTAGAGACGTTCCACTAGGCACAATAATGCGCGTGAAGCCACGCGGGGTTCTGGAAAGGCCAGAATGCGCAAAGCTAATGGGCGCAATCGTCGCAGAGTGGTCACTGCTTGAAGCGAGTCTTGCTGCAACTTATTGCGAATTGGCGTACGGGCCGGATCCCCAAGGGCTCAACTCGACTGGCCATTGGATTGCGATGCAGACCTTTGAGATTGTGCAGACTGCCCGACAGAAGCGAAGCATTCTGATCGGGGCTGCCGAGAAGCGGGGCCTTGATGCGCAAGTCCTCTCGGAACTTAAGGCGCTGCTGAAGCGATTCCAAAACCTCGCGCAAAAGCGCGTCGATTCAGCGCATGGGCGATGGATGATATCGGACGCATACCCAAATGGACTCATCCTGTTTCGCAACGCAGGCAAAATGGACGAGGCACAGATTTACGATGTAAAGGATTTCCAACAGACGCTAGACGATATTACGAGATTGGGTAGCGAGATGGAAACATTTCACCACACTATCATCCGGCCGCGACTTGAGCGGCGCTAAGACCTGGTAGCCGAAACCCTAATGCTCGGGGTCAGAATCGCGCACGATTCGCGTGTTCTTACAACGGATTAATTTATGCATCTGGTCGTACTGACTTGGCCGTACGCTCTAATTTTTTGGGCGGTATTTACGTGGGCTTTCGTGCCGGAGTTTGTTAAATGGACTCTCGTGCCGGAGTTTGTTAAGCGGCGTAACGAAGGCCGGGCAACTCCGCAGGATGCTAATTCGAAGCGTGTGCTCATCATCGCTCAAACCTTCGGAATGGCTGCAGCATTTACGATAGCATCGACCGTACCGTTTGGCGCACTATCATACTCGATGTTATTTTTTTGGGTGGGCGTCGTAGCCCTGATCGCTGGTGGTCTGCTTCGTCGCCATTGTTGGCGCATGCTCGGATCAAGTTTCACAGGCGCTGTAATCGTTAATGCCGACCAGGCCGTTGTTGAGCGTGGTGCGTACCGTTTCGTTCGACACCCTTCATACACCGCAGCTGTGATTTTATTTCTCGGAATCGGCTTGGCACTAGCGAACTGGATAAGCCTTGCAACGCTATTGGTCCTCGTTTTCATGGCCTTCCTCTATCGCGTCAACGTCGAGGAACGTGCGCTCGTAGATGTGATCGGCGATCCGTATCGCAACTACATGCAGCGGACAAAGCGATTTATACCCTGCGTGTTCTAAAGAAGGGTCGCCTTAGCCGATTGGCGCCGGTTGCCAGAGGGGGGTCAGAATCGCGCATGGTATCCCCTATCCCGGCTTTCTGGAGGAGAGGGTGGGATTCGAACCCACGAAACGCTCATCGCGTTCAGCGGTTTTCAAGACCACCGCATTCAACCACTCTGCCACCTCTCCAAATCCGTGCAAATCCTCACGATTATTGACGTTTTCGCGTTAGCAAGTTTCTCACAAAGCCACATCGTCGCCCTCCGTTTCTCACCTTCAATTGCAGCCAGAGGTTGCGGGTTAAGAAATCCCGATCTCGAGCACGTCCGCCGCGTCGACGATCGCCGGGTGGTTCAAACGCAATATCTCGATCGTGATAACATCCAACTGCGTCGTGTCCCAAAGCGCCATGTTGGCCCAGCGCGAGTCCATGCGTGACCACCAGCCTATCCCGGCCCAACGAGCTTCCTGGTAGATGCGCAGAGCCCACGCTTGTGTTATTGAATAATCACGTGTGACAATGTTTGACGGGCGGAGTGTCCGTGCGGTCAGTTCGGACCCGTCGTCAAGGTCACAGCAGTGAAGCGCGTCAGAGAGTTCGTACGTGGCGAGAGCCCGGACGCTGCCGCGCAAATACAAAGCTGGCCGTAGCATTCGCATACCCCAACTATGCAAGTTCGGTCCTCGGTTGAAGCTCTCAGCCACAGCTCCCGCCGCTTGCCGCGAGGTGTACAGGAGGTTATAGCTCTCCGGATTGTCTAAGCGTCCAGCCCCTTGGGGAGGAATAAGCTTTGCGCCGCCGGGGGCATCTTCTGGGGCTCCATCGATGTAGTTGAATACTCGAAATAAATCCACCGTCGAAGCCTACGAATACACTCCGGCCTCAATGCCGTTAATTGCTCGAACCACTCGCTCTGGTCCATGCAGGCGTAGTACGTTGATTGGAATCGCGTTGTTAAGGAGTGGCTCAGGCGAAGTGAACCACACGGCTATCTCATCTGGATACATTACCTGCGTCAAGCGCGCCAGTACATACTCAAACTCCGTGCTATGCCGTTGCAACTCAGCGCTTGCATTTTCGGAGCCCTTGAGAATTCGCGAAAGTTGCGATCGGTCCACCTGCAGGATATCGGCCGTCGCGTTGTGTCCAAGTGCCTGTACGATTTCACCTAGCTTCTTTCGGGCTATCGCCTGTACCCGGGCAAACGCTTTGGCCACGGTCGACGAAGAGTAGCGCAGATTAGCCGAGCCCGAAGGCCGCTTGAGCAGGAGAGAAGCCGCCCGCTCTAACGCAAGCTTCCTAGGCTTCGCTCCTCCACGGGCCCCCGAGGTCGCCTTTTTCTTTGCCCATTGCTTCACAGCCATATCGCACTCCTTCATCAATCAGTTGGCTCTTCCCTCCACGGTATCTGTGGAGGTGCGCGAGGAGGGGTACATTTTACTACTACCTCATAGCCCGACACCTTAAACAGCTGGACCGCCGCACACTTGAGTTCCCCGCAAGGAGAGCCGCTCCCGGCACCGTCGAACGAGGGCGGCCGACTACGCAGCAAGCATAGCTGTTTACGTGACTTCGGCTACTCGTATCGCAAAGACGGCTTACTACAGAACCAAACCGTGAACTGGTCGGCGTCGGGTAACCCCTCGTTCTCGTGGATCTATACACCAGGTGGTCGCGAACTAACACAAAGCGATCCGTTGACTGGAACGAAGGTTCCCGAACTGACGAATGGTGTTCAGCTTGGGGGTGCGACTTGGAGTTACGAACCAAAGAATTACACGTATGACGGGTTTGGACGTCCGTCGACACTAGCGCTCCCGGAAGGCTACACCGAAGGCAGCCGGGCAAATCCAATTACGTACGATCGGGACGATGAAGTCACGGGATTCAACCAGTACAATAACGGATTTTGTACTGCTAGTTGCCAGCAGTTCCAAGCCAATGGTATTGCACGACAATTCCTTCTCAACACTCGTGGCGAGATGCTCGAAGATAACATTCCTGCGATTCCTAATTCGGGGATATTCCAGCAGTCCGCCAACGGCTACCTTGAATACGGTGTCGAGTGGGACACTCGCAGTAATATGATGTATAGTGAACCGTACTGGTTCCCGGTTCAAGGCCAGGGTCCTCAATATGGTTCCCAGAACTTTATCTATGACGCCGCTGGACGTCAGGCGACTGGCTGGTACTCATATAACCAGCTCCTACCTCCACCGGTGCAAACACCCCCGAACGGCGCGTTGTATGTATATACGCGCAGCTATGATGCCGAGAATCACGTCGTAAACGCGCCGGCGCCTTCGAGCATCGATGCCAATGCCAATGATACCTGTGGTTATCAGTGTGCGCCCAATGCAATATTCACTTGGGGGCCGGATGGTCATCTGCGTGATATCTCGGGAGCGGGATTACACTATGACGGGGACACGATACTGTTCGGGTCAACCTCGCAAGGACCAATCCTTCACTTAGGTACCATGGGTACGTTGACCGCTGCCGGTACGTTCAGTATTATGGACCGCGATAGCTCCGGAACGCAGCAGGCCGTGCACGGTGCGACATGGTTTGCTCCCTGGAACCTCGGTCCTGCGATACCGCGCTTTGGCAAGAGCACGGTGAACATCACGCTGGCTCCCGGCTCATGCGCGCCCGATCAGAATGGGCAAAATGGCAATGTCCAAACTACGGGTCATCAGGCGGAGGGTACGTTGCACAAGCGCGTACCGACGGCTATACGTACGGCACGTACACTTTCCAGGGAGTTCGTATCTTTGATAGCAACAGCTCGCAATGGCTATCACCGGACGCGGATGCTGGCGACGTTCGCGATCCGATGTCGCAAAAGCCGTTTATGTGGATTGGCAATAATCCATTTTCGTATTCGGACCCGAGTGGCTATTACGTATTCGACAACGGTAGCAGTAGCGAGCAGAAACAATTTACGGAGGCAGCCCAATCTCTTGATAGAGGTGTCGTCGAAAAAATGTCAACGATAAAAGATAAACCTCAGCGGGCAGTTGAAAAT
>PLLA01000101.1 GCA_003140835.1 Candidatus Tumulicola scandinaviensis
ACGCGTAACTGAAACAGAGGGACGTGAGCCACGCGGAACGAAACTACGCGCATCGTTCGCTGTTCGATAAGCTCGGAGTCACCGCAGCTTCACGCATAGCGCTCGTCGGCCCGCACGACGAGGCGTTCGTCGACGAACTCAACGTTCGGCTCGCGAAAGCCGCTATTGTGCGACCGCGCGCGACGTACGATCTCGTTTTCGTGCGCGTCGATCGACCGCTGGATCTCGCACGCATCGCGGCTTCGGTAAAGTACCTCAAGCCAGAAAGCGCGCTCTGGGTCTTTCATCCGAAGGGTCGCGGCGCATCGCCGGCCGACGCCGAGGTCCGCGCGGCCGGACTGGCCGCCGGATTGGTCGACAACAAGATCAGCGCCTACAGCGATACGCACACGGCCACCCGCTACGTCATCCCGCTTACGCGTCGCCCAACGCCGTCATCCTGAGCGGAGCGCCGAAGGCGCGCAGTCGAAGGACGCTCGCGTTACTCCCAGCCGAGCTTCTTTAGCGCCGTGCGTGCACGCGCGATGGCGGCATCGTCGATCGGACCATCCACGAGCATCGTGAAGTGACCCATCTTGCGACGGGCGACGGCGTGACGCTTGCCATACAGATGTAACTCGATCGACGAATCGCTCAGCAACTCCGGAATGCCGGCGAGATGGTCGCCGCGGCCGTCGCCGAGCACGTTCATCATGATCGCATTGCTTAGCATGCGCGGGGGCGACAGCGGTAAGTCGCAGATGGCGCGCACGTGCTGCTCGTATTGCGAGCACGGCGTTACGTCGATGCTAAAGTGTCCGCTGTTGTGCGGGCGCGGTGCAATCTCGTTGACCAGCAACTCGTCGCCGGCGGCGAGAAAAAACTCGACGCAATAGGTTCCAACGATACCCAATCGGCGGCCGATCGTCGCGGCCATCGCTTGTGCGCGCTCGCAAACCGCATCGGCCACCCGCGCCGGCGCCAGCGTCATCGCCAGAATTCCGGCGTCGTGCTCGTTCTCGACCGCCGGATACGTGACGACGTCGTCGGATGCGCTGCGGGTCGCGACCACGCTCAACTCGCGCTCGAATGGCACGAAGCGTTCGAAAATCAACGCAGCGCCTTTGGCCGCCGCAAGCGCCGCTTCGGCTTCCTCAATCGAACCAACGCGCCACTGCCCCTTGCCGTCGTAGCCCCCGCGAACCGTTTTCAGCACCGCCGGAAAGCCGACCGTTTCAGCGGCCCGCGCGAGATCGCCGGCGCTCTCGATAGCCTCGAACATGGCCGTCGGAATGCCGCAGTCACGCACGAAGCGCTTTTCCAAAATCCGATCCTGCGTCACGCGCAGCACGCTGCTCGACGGGCAGACGCGATGGCCGAGCTTTTCGAGGTGCTCGACCGACGCAATCGCGACGTTTTCGAATTCGTAGGTGACCACGTCGCTGCGGCGGCCCAGCTCTTCGATCGCCGCCATGTCGTCGTAGGCGGCGACGATTTGCTCGTCGGCGACTTGCCCGGTGGGCGAGCGTTCCTGCGGATCGAGCGTGATGACGTCGTAACCCATTCGCTTGGCGTCGAGCGCGAACATGCGCCCCAGCTGACCTCCACCGATCACGCCGATGGTCTTGACGGGCGTCGCGCTCACTCCGGCGTGCTGGATTTTGCGGCGGCGTGCATCTTCGCGACGTGCGCGGCCAGTCGCTCCGCCAGCGCCGAGTCGCCGAGCGCGATGATGCGCGCGGCAAAGAGCGCCGCGTTGACGGCGCCGCCGATGGCCATCGTCGCGACCGGGACGCCGGGCGGCATCTGCGCGATCGACAGCAGCGAATCGACGCCCTGCAGCGCTTTGGATTGCACCGGGACGCCGATGACCGGCAGCAACGTCTTGGCGGCCGTCATACCCGGCAAATGCGCGGCGCCGCCGGCGCCCGCGATGATGACCGCGATGCCGCGTTGCGGCGCCGACGAAGCGTACTCGAACATTTCGTCGGGCATCCGATGCGCCGACACGACCCGCATTTCGCAGGCAATCCCAAGTTCGACCAGCGTCGCGCGCGCCGGCTCCATGGTTTCCCAATCGGAGCGGCTGCCCATAATAATGCCGACTTTGGGTGATTCGTTGGCTTCGGCCATCGTCGAAGCGCTTCGCGCCGCTCCTGAAGTTGTCATGCCGAAGCCGGTCGAGCAGAGCGCCCGCACCTCAAGGGCGAAGAGAGCGCATATGGCGCAATTTCTTCTCGGCATCAACTACTGGCCTCGGCGCAGCGCCATGTATATGTGGGAGCAGTTCGACCTGGGCGAAATCCGCGAGGACGCCGCACGTATCAAAGACCTCGGCCTCGACGTCGTGCGCTTCTTCCTCTCGTGGGAGAGCTTTCAACCATCGGCGCAGCGCATGGACTCGAGCGCCCTGGCGCGTTTCGAACGCGTGATGGAGGCGTTCCACGATTGCGGATTGCGCGCCATGCCGACGCTGTTCTGCGGTCACATGAGCGGCGTCAACTGGCTGCCGGCGTGGACGCTCGACCCGCGGACGCCACACGGGCGCTTTCGCACGATTTCCAACGGCAACGTGTCGCAGTTCGGTATCGGCGACTTCTACGCCGATCCGCACCTGCTCGAAGCACAAGTGACGTTCGCCCAGGTTGCCGGAGCGTGCGTGCGCGATCATCCGGCGTTGTATGCTTGGGATCTGGGGAACGAGTTTTCGAACCTGCGCGAACCAAAGACGCCAAACGACGCGGCCCAATGGAGCGCGCGCCTGACCGAAACGCTACGCGAAGCTTCGGGCGGCGCCGTCACCGCCGGCATGCACGGCGAAGACTTGGAACGCGACCGCCATATTCGCCCGTCGAGCATCGCAAAACCCTGGGACTTTGCGACCATGCACGGCTATTCGGTCTACAGCGCCTTCTCGCGCGGACGGCTCGATACCAACGTCGTGCCGTTCCTCGCGCAACTGCAGGCGTCGTGCAGCGGCAAGCCGGTGCTATTTAGCGAGTTCGGCAATCCGACGTGCCCGCTGGGGACGGTATCCCCGTACGACCGCGTGCCGTTGCCCGGAGAAACCGTGAATCAAACAAGCGAGGTTAGGGCCAACGCCGCGCCCTACGCGTGTTTGAGCGAAGAGGAAATGGCGCAGTACGCCTATGGCGTAATCGACCGGCTGCACGCGCGCGGGGCACTGGGTGCATTTTGGTGGTGCTGGGCCGACTACGATCGCGCGCTCGCGCACTTGCCGCCCTTCGACTTGGCGCCGCACGAACTGGGCTTCGGCATCGTCCGCTCCGACGGCAACTACAAGCCGGTGGCGCAGGCGCTCGCGCGGTTTGCGAACGAAAAGCGCAAGGTGGTCGAACCGCCGCCGACACCGATCGTGCGCAACGAATCCGCTTACTACGCGTCGCTGCCGCAGGGCATCGCCGAGCTTTACCGCGCGTACTGCAGCGACCGTGCCTGACGCGGCGCGGGCGATGATCGTGACCGGCGCGAGCTCCGGCATCGGCCGCGCACTGGCGTTGGCGGCCGCGCGCGACGGCTTTGCCGTGTTGCTGGTCGCACGCCGCGCTCAACGCCTCGATGAGGTTGCGCGCGAGATTCGCACGCGCGGCGGTACGTGCGAGACGCTGGTCGCCGACGTGACCGCGCCGGATGCGCCGGACCGGATCGTCGCCACGGCGTTGCGGGCATTCGGGCGGATCGACGTGGTGGTGAACAACGCCGGCGCCGGCGTGCACGGCGACTTGCTGGCGCAAACCGATGCCGCCGTCGATGCACAATGGCAGCTCCACGTCGCGGCACCGCTGCGGATCGCGCGCGCGGCGCTGCCGCACGTCGAAAAAGTCCGCGGTCAACTCGCGTTCGTCGGATCCGGGTTATCGCGCGTTCCGATGCCCGAATACGGTGCGTACGCGCTGACGAAAGCCGCGGTTCGCGCGGCCGCGACGCAACTGCGCCGCGAGTTGGGCGCGCGCGGCATTGCGGTCACGTACGTCGACCCCGGCGTCGTCGACACCGAGTTTCACGGCGCAATGGGCGTGCGGCGCTCGTCGCGCATCAAAGCCGCCTCGCCCGAGCGCGTTGCCGAAGCAATCTTGCGCGGAATCCGTCGCCGGTCGGCGACGGTGAATGCGGTTCCCTGGCAAACCGCCGGAACGGTCGCCCTCGAATGGTCGGCGACGCTAGCCGACCCGATGCTCGCGCGCATTCGCCCGCCGCGGCATACCGCGGACGAACCGATCGCCGCCGCACCCGTAGCGCCGGCCTCCGTTGCAACACCCGAACCGCCGCAAAACGAATCGCCACCCGAACCGCCGGCGACTTTTGACACAGCGCTGGAGCGCGTCGCTCGCCGCATGGAGCGCGTGAAACTGTCGCAGACTTTCGTGCGCGAGGCGCTCGCGCCGGGGGCGACGCTCGAGCTCAACGAACTTGCGATGCGGTGGGCAGGCATGCCCAACAAAAACGAACGGGCGGCGCTGCGCGAGGTTCTCGACGCGCTGGCGACCGCCGGCTATCTCGAGTCGATGGGAGACGAAACGTGGAAAGTCCTACGCGCGCCCGGCTGAGCGGTACGATCGCGGCCGCGGTTGCTGCACTTATTGCCGTCGGCGGTGCGTCTTTCGCGCGCGCGTCGGTAGGGCCGGCCGAGCAGATTGGGACGTTTGCACTGTTGGGCGGCTCGCCGAAGATCGTTTCGAAGTTTTGGGCAGTGATGGGCGGCGGACTCGCGTCGACGCTGAAGGTGCGCCAATTCCCGATCGGCTCGACGACCGCGATTCTCAACTACGACGTCGAAATGCAGCGCACCATCCACATGGTCGTAATTCGCGACGATTTCGCCACGTTCGCGCACTTGCACCCCGACTTCAACACGACTACCGGTACCTTCAGTCAATCGTTTACGAAACAAGCCAACCACCGCTACTACGTGTACGCCGATACGACGCCGCACGGCATCGGCCAGCAGGTCTTCCGCTTTACGATGGAAAGCGACGGCCCCGTTTCGGCGATGAAGCCGTCACTCGTTCCGTCGGCGCCGAGCGCAACTGCCGGCCCGTATACCGTCGCGCTCGAGAAGACGACGCTGGCCGCCAACACGCCGCAATCGCTCGATCTTACGGTCGACGAAAACGGCCAGCCCGCGCACGATCTCGGCTCGTACCTCGGCGCGCCGGCCCACTTCGTCTTCATCAACACGTCGTCGCTCGCGTACGTCCACATCCATCCGATGGTCCGCAACGGCAACACCAACGCCAAGGGTCCGATGAAAATGAACATGACCGGCGTCGGTCCCTTGATGGAACTGCACGTTCCTGCGCTACCGGCGGGGACGTACAAACTGTGGATCCAGTTCCGCGGCGGCAGCTACAAGCTCTACACGGCGCCGTTCACGATAGCCGCGCAGTAAGCCGGCGCGCGTACTTCGCGCCGATCGCCACGAAGAAGAGAATCGTCGCCAGCAGCACGATGGTCGCGCCGCTGGAGGCGCGCACGTAGTACGACAGATACAGCCCGCCGACGGTACTGGCCGCCCCAAACACCGCAGCCAGCATCATCATCGGCGCAAAGCGCGACGTGAGCTGATACGCCGCGGCCGCCGGCGTGACCAACAAGGCCGCCACCAGCACGATGCCGACCGCCTGCAGTGCGACCACGATCGTCAGCGCCAGCATCACCAGCAGCGCGTACTCGTAGCTGGGGGCGGCAATGCCGCTGGCTTGGGCGACGACCGGATCGAACGATGTGTAGAGCAGCCCGCGGAACATCACGACCACGGTCGCCGCGACGACTGCGCTGAGCGCCAGAATCAGCCACAAGTCTTGCGGCTGCACCGACAGGATGTCGCCGAAGAGAAAGCTCTGCAGATCGATTGCGTAGCTGCGCTGCTGGCTCATGAGATAGACGCCCAGGGCGAACATCCCCGTAAACAGCACGCCGATGGTGGTGTCGATCGAGATGCGTCCGCGCCGCGAGACGAAGCCGATGCCGACCGCCGTTACGACCGCCACGACCGCAGCGCCGATGTAAAAGTTGGCGCCACGCAGATACGCGATGACGATGCCTGCGAACGACGCGTGTGCGATGCCGTCGCCGATGAACGAGAGCTTGCGCAGCACCACGTAGGTGCCCATGGTCGAGCAGAGCAGCCCGACCGCTAGCGCCGCCACGAAGGCGCGCTGCATGAACGCGTAATGAAACGGCTCGATCAACCCCTCGAGGCTCACCGCCGCAGCTCCGGATGGGCGGCGTGCGCCTCGTGGGCGTCGTGGTCGGTGCGCAGGTGGCCGTGCGTGTGCGTGTGCTCGCGAATGCCGGCGTAGGCGCCCGACTCGACGACTTCGCGCGGATCGCCAATCGCCAGGACGCGACGATCGAGCACCAGCAATCGGTCGAACCATTCGCCGACGCGGTCGAGATCGTGCGTCGTCATCACCACCGGCATGCCGCCGGCGACGAGCTTGCGGACGAGTTCGCGCAACGCTTCTTCCGTCGCGGCGTCGACGCCGGTGGTGGGTTCGTCGAGCAACAGCAGTCGCGGTTCCTGGGCAATCGCTCGCGCCACGAAGACGCGCTGCTGCTGTCCGCCCGAAAGCTTCGCGATGTGCCGGGTTGCCAGCGATTGCATGTTCACCGCGTCGAGTGCGGATTGCACGATGGTGCGATCGTGCGCGCCGAAGGGGCGCCAAAACGGCAAACGCGAGAATCGCCCCATTGCGACGACGTCCCAGACGGTCGCCGGAAACGTCCAGTCGACGGCTTCGATTTGCGGCACGTAGGCGATCGAACCGGGCAGCAGTTTCTGCGGCTGCGATGCGCCGAGCACGCACAACTCGCCGCCCGAGGGCGTCAGCAGCCCCGCGAGCGTTTTGAGCAGCGTGGATTTTCCCGAGCCGTTGGGGCCGACGATGCCGAGGGCTTCGCCGAAATGCACGGTCACGGTGGCATCGGTTAATGCGACGAAGTCGTCGTAGCGGACGACCAGGTCACGGGTGACGGCCGCCTCGCCGGCCGCGCAGGTGAGCGGCGCTGCCGTCACTTGAGGCCTTTGACGATGATGTCCGTGTCGTAGTCGAGCATCGCGATGTAGTTGGCGACGCGCGGATCGGTGCCGATCGAATCGTCGTACAGGTTCTCGACGACTTGGATGCCGGCGCCCTGGGCGATCGCGTACAGGATCTTCGGGCTGTATTCCGGCTCGCTGAACACGGCGTGCACCCCGTGCTGTTTCGCCAAATCGATGAGCTGCGCTATCTGCTGCGGGTTCGGCTCCTGGCCGGGATTGCGCTCGACGAAACCGAGGGTCGTGATGCCGAAGCGGTCGTTGTAGTATTGCCAAGCATTGTGAAAGACGATCATGTAGCGCTGCGACGGCGGAACGGTGGCGATTTTCGTGCGGATGCGCGCTTCCAGTTGGTCGAGTTGTGCGTTGTAGCGCTCGGCATTGCTCTTGAAAACGGCGGCGTCTTTCGGGTCGAGCGCAGTTAGCCCGTCGCGGATTTGCAAAACGTAGTGCTTGGCAAACTGCGGGTCCATCCAGAGGTGCGGATTGTTATTCTTCACCGGCAAGCCGTCGGCACACACCACCGTTTTGAGATTCGGCGACGCGGCGTTGCTCAAGAGGCGCCCCAGCCAGCTTTCCAGGCCGACGCCGTTTTCGACGAGCAGCTGCGCGCGCGAGGCGGTCGCGACGTCCTGCGGCGTCGGTTGAAACGTCTCGGGCGACGCGCCGACCGGAACGATGTTGACGACGTGCACGCGATCGCCGCCGACGCCGATGACGAACGAGTTGATCGTCGAGATGGTGGTAACGACTTCGATCTTCCCGCTGGTTGACGCGCTGGTTTGATCTTGTTTCCCACTGCAGCCGGCGACGGTCAGCGCGATGGCGAGGCCGGCGATTGAGCCAAGGATACGTCGAATCACGTGCGGCACGCGCGGCACCTCCCAAAGAATTCCATGGCGTGGCCGTCGAGCTCGAAGCCGTTGTGCGTGCGCAGTGCATCGGCGAACGAGTCCATCGCCGCGCAGTCCACATCTTCGACGCGCCCGCACACGCGGCAGATCGCGTGATGGTGATGGCGCTCCGGCTCGCAGAGCATGAAGGCCGTCTCGCCCGCGGAGTCGGACCGCGAGGTGACCTCGCCCTTACTCTGCAGGTAATCCAGCGTGCGATAGACGGTCGAGAGCGAGACCTTGGCGTGCGCTGCCTCGAGATCGTGATGGATCTCGGCGGCGGAGAGAAAGCGCTGCTCGCGTCCGAGGATGTTGGCGATCAGTTCGCGGGGACGGGTGACGTAATCGGCTCGAATGCCCACGCCGGGGCTATTTGAGAACCGTTTGCAAAATCATTTATCGGGCGGAGGCGAGGGATATGGCGACGGTGTCGGGGTCGCCGGCACCGGTACGGGGGTCGGGCAGCCCGCCACCGCTTGCTTTGCTTGGTCGGTGATTTGGTCGCGCCAATAGGCGGAGGTCTCCGGGTAGGTCGGGAGGGTGAGGCCGACGGCGGCGGCGCGGGTCTGGACCTTGGGGATGATTTCGGCGATCGAGGGCGGGACGGTTCCGTTGTTGTCGTTGACGGTGGCGGCGAGGGCGAGCCACGCCTGGGCGAGCATCGCCGCCGGCAGGGCTTTTGCCGCCGGCGGGCACGAGGCGTCGAGCTTGACCGCGATGTCGGATTGGAGCGCTAGCGCCCAGGCCACGGTCGCGTTGAGCTGCGCGTAGAGCGGGGCTTTGTCGGCCTCGGTCGCGCAGAAGCTGTCGAGGACGCCGTGCTCCTCGTTCAGCCCCGAGAGGATGTCGGCGATGTCGCCCAGCCGGGCGTTCAAAGCCGCTGGATTGCTCCGCGGCGGATGCGCGTCGTAGTTCCGGATCTGGCCCTGGTAGTCGTTGATCATGCGGGAATTGCACCGATTTGCGACCGCAACTATGCTGGCCAACGACCGTCCTGCGCCGTCCGTCGACGCCGCAGCTGGTCTGACGAGCGCGATAATGGCGGCACTCAGAAAGACGCCAGCCAGGCTTTTCACGACTATCACGCTTGAAAGGTGCCCACCCTTGCACGTACAATCCTCTGACGCCGACCCGTGGGGATGTAGCTCAGCTGGTAGAGCACTTGCTTCGCATGTAAGGGGCCGGGGGTTCGAGTCCCCCCATCTCCACCACGTCAAAATGCCTACTCTGTAAGGAGTTTCGGCGTTTCGACGTGCGCGGCTGACCGAAGCGATCGGCCGCGTTTACGACAATCGTACGACAATTGGGTTCGAGGGCTGCGAAAATTTGGTCCGCGGTCTGAGCAACGCGACGTCCGGTATGGTTGAATAAATGGCCGTACCGCTCGAACATCATCCGCGTGTCTGAATGCCCCAAGCTGCCTGCGATCGCGAGCGGATCTTCACCCGCCTCGATGAGCAGTGAGTTAGCGGTGTGGCGCAAGCTGTGGAAGGTGACGTTGGGCAGCCCCGCTAGCTGGAGCAGTGGCTTGAAGACGCGCCGGATGAAGTTGCTCTTGCGCAGCGGGGTCTCACCGGCCGACGTAAACACGAAGCCGTCCCGTTCGCGATGTGTGGCCTGATGCGCAAGCAGCGCCCGGAGCGCCAAGGCCGGTAGGCAGACTACGCGCCGCGACTTGGCGGTTTTGGGTTCAGAGCGAACAAGCTTACCAGCGAGGTCCTCGGTTAAGGTTGCGCGGACCGAGACGGTCCCGGCAACGAGGTCTGCATCGCTCCAAGACAGGGCGAAGATCTCACCTTGCCGCATGCCGGTGGTGATCGCGAGTGCCAAGAGCGCGCGCTCTTGTATGTCGCGTGCGACGCCAAGTAGCTTCATTACTTGCCGGCCATCGAGGACGAGAATCTCCGGCCGCTTCGGCTTCGGCGCGGGGACGGTAGTACACGGGTTCCGATCGATCTTCTCTTCACGCAGGGCGACGTTGAGCGCACTTGATAACGTAACAAATGCCGTTCTTTGGGTCGTCGCGCCGACAGCGTCATCTTTCCAGCGGCGCACCAGAAAACGGATGTCGTCCGAAGTCAGTTCACGAAGCGTACGCGCCCCGATGTGCGGAGTAATATGCTTGTGAATGAGATGTCGCCGCAGCTTATAGGTGTTGGGCCGAACGACGAGTGCATCAAGCCACGCGGTCAGGTATGCCGAAACCGTTATCCCACAGTGCTGGTAGACTGCCATGCCGTGCTGATCGCGATGTTGACGCATCATATCGGCGATCCCAACGCGCGTCTTGCTGTAAAAGGACTTTCGAACTACCGACCCGTCCGGTCGCTTGAGCGTAAGCTTCCCTTCGTACGTGCCGTTTTTCCGCCGGCAGATGGTGCCTTCGCCGTGAGCCCGCTTGCCCATTATGAAGCTTTCCCTTCAAGACGACCGCGGCGGAGTCTTTTCACGAGCTGTTGCAGTGCCCGATACTCAACGCGGCGGTGACCGGTCTTCGCCTCGACGACGAATGGAAGCAAGCCCCGCTTCATCAGGTCGTACACTTTCGTTTTGTGATAGCCGAGTACATTGCAAACCTGCGACACGGTCAGGAGAAGCGGCAGCGCTCTTACAGCATCGCCAGCAGCGTCCGGTACGGCGCTGCAGAGCATCTCGAAAGCCTGGCGAGCCTCGTCAAGGTTGTTCGCAGCGGCCGCCAGCGCCCTATCAATCCTTTGGATCGAAGAAGCTTCGGACTTCTCAATTCGAGGCTCACTGACTTCGTCGCGAATAGCANNGTCGCACACAATTATCTCGCGACATGGTTGCTCCGTCAACGGACGCGAGGCACGCTCTACAGAGCCGATTAGACGCCATGAAGGCTTCTTCAACTCGTTTACGAGCCGACGGCTTTCGAACATTATCACTTGTTTCGGACGGCTTGGAACGGGGGCTCACGGTACATGGATTCACTTGGCGCGCCTACTTTTCGTGCCAGTTGAGGTTCGAAATACCACCTCCATACGCAACGCTAAGACCGCCGTTGCCAAATCGGAAACCGCTGCCCGCTAATTGCCCTCAGCGGGAAGCCCCGCTGCGGCCGTCTACCGCGTGTCTGTAGTATCAAAGTGCCCGGCGAACGGCTTGATCGATCGAGACGCCGAAGCAGGCGAGCAGGGTCGGCCATACGTCTCCGAGACGCCTCGACGATGGAGCCGGCCCGCTAGGAAGGATGGTGCAGGTTGCAGAGGCTGGGAGTGACAGATCTCCCGTTGGGAGGACGAGGCTCTTAATGAAGCGCCTCGTCGTCCTATCGGGACGGATCGGTGCGGGCAAGACCGAGCTCGCTGTTAATCTCGAGAGGCGCTATCGGGCCACCATCGTCAAAAGCCGTGAAATCATCGCGGCCCTCAAACCGACCGCGAAGGATTCACGCGACGCATTACAAGAGGGAGGCGAGCGGCTTGACGAGTCGACCGACGGGCGGTGGCTCGCGGACGCGCTTGCCGCAAAGAACTTCCCCGATGACGCGTTCGTCGTTGTCGACGCCGTTCGCATCCTCTCGCAGGTGGAAGCCATACGCGACCGATTCGGAAGGATCGTTACACATATCCACTTGACGGCCCCGACCGACGTCCTCGCGTCACGATATCACGCCCGTCCCAGGAAGTTCCGCGAATTCGAAACGTACGCCGAGGCATCGGCGAATCCGACGGAGGCCCAGGTCGAATCGCTCCGCGACTATTGCGATGCGCTAATCGATACGTCTCGCAGCACCAACAACGATGTGCTGGTGAGGGCGGCCGCGAGAATCGGCCTGTATCAGCTCGTGTCCGGGGCGTCCGTCGATGTCGTTGTCGGCGGAGAGTACGGGAGCGAAGGCAAGGGAAACGTCGCCTCCTATCTAGCTCCGTAGTACGAGTACCTCGTTCGCGTTGGAGGACCCAACGCCGGCCACAAGGTCATCGCGCCGTCTTACACTTTCCGCCTCCTTCCGTCGGGTACGCTACGGGCCCCCAATGCGCGTCTACTCATCGGCCCGGGGGCGACATTGCAGATAGACACTCTGCTCACCGAGATTCATGAATGTCGAGCCGAGGATCGCCTCTCTATCGACCCCCAAGCGATGATCATCGAGCAGAGCGACATCGAAATGGAACAGGCACTTCGCGAATCGATGGGCTCCACCGGTCAGGGTGGAGGGTACGCCGCCGCGAGACGACTCATGCGCGGGGACATGCCCGATGCGCCACCGGTCCGACTAGCCCGGGACGTCCCTGAACTTTCCAAATACATCGCTCCCATCGTCGCTCGTCTCGAACAGGCTTACGCGGAAGGAGCACACATCATGCTCGAGGGAACGCAGGGGACCGGCTTGAGCCTTTACCACGGTAGATACAAGTACGTCACCTCGCGCGACACGACCGCCGCCGCGACGATGGCCGAAGCGGGAATTCCGCCAGCACGCGTCCGGAAAGTGATCATGGTCTGTCGTTCCTATCCAATTCGCGTAGGTGATCCGCCCGCCGGAACTTCTGGTTTTCTCGAGCAGGAAATCAACTGGGACGTCATCGCACAACGGGCCGGGCTGAATGTCGAGCGCCTAAGAGAGGTGGAGAAGGGCTCCGTCTCTGGATCGCCACGGCGCGTCGGCGAGTTCGAATGGGCACTGTTCCGCAAGGCCTGCTCGCTGAACGCCCCTACCGACATAGCATTGACCTTCGCAGACTACCTAAAGGGGACGAACCAGGACGCGCGCCGCTTCGAGCAACTGGACGGTGAAACGATCCGCTTCGTCGAGGAGCTGGAGCGTGTCGCCAGCGCACCGGTGTCGCTGATATCCACGAGATTTCATGAACGAAGCATCATAGATCGACGGATGTGGTGATCGGTGCAGCTAGAGACGCTACTCTCGCTCCATCCGGAACTCTATCACATGGCTGACCCGAAGAACTTCGCCAAGATCTTATCGTGTGGCCTGATGTCTACAGAGGCCCTGGTGGACCTCTTTGAAGTCACGGGTGAGGAGCGCGTCGCTCTACTATCCAGCCATCGGCCAGACAGTGTTCGCATCAGTCACCCAAGCCACGGCGTCGCTATCGTCCGGGATCAAAAGCCGATGTCCTTGGGCGGCCTAATGCGTTCGGTCAGGGATGCGACGCCAGAGCAATTTCTGGAGTTCATCAACCGGCGCACGTTCTTTTGGCCGACTAAAGCGCGATTGAGCAGAATGAACGGTGCGAGGGCATACAGACATGATCCACATGTCGTTTTCGTTGTACGCACGGAGTCGATCGTTCAAAGACATCGTGCTCGTATTCTGCTCTCTCCGATGAATAGCGGCGCGACGACGCCCGTTCCCCATGACCGCTCCGTCGCGATGTTTAAGAGCATCGAGTTGTTCGACTTCGACGGCATGAAGCGGAATAAGTTGGAAAGGATCGGAGAATTGACCGTCGAGGGCGGTGTGCCTGACTTGTTGGATCATGTCCTTCGGGTCGAAGTGTGGGCCGCCGGCCAGGCCGTTCGGACCCTCAGCGATCCATACGATCCAAGTGAGTTTGCTTAAACGGCCCGTATGCTCGCCGTTCCTTCGTCCTGGACAGCCGATTAGCCAATAGGATATAGCATCCGTTATGCCACTAGGAAGGAGCACCGATCGAGCACAACACACTTCCAGAAGATCTGCGAAGAATCGCAGGATCGGGTACTTCGTCGGCGACGTGTTCCAACTCGGTGACCTCCGACGTACGATCATCATCACGTTCATGGTAAACGACGCTACCAGCACCTGGGGTGGCGGCACAGCACGACAGGCTGCGCGTATTTTTCCCAGCGCGCAGCGCGAGTTTTGTCGTATCGTCAGTGACGACCCTGACGCGTTGGTCCTAGGGGCGGTAACGTTGATCGCCGTAGGCAAACGCACCTACCTCGCTCCTTTGGTTGCCCAACGTGGGTATGGTCGATCTGCTGTGCCACGAATTCGCTACAAAGCGTTACGGACCGCGATGACGCGTCTCGCTAGTCTCGCGACACAGCTACGAGCGATCGTTCGCATGCCTCGCCTAGGTTGCGGCGGCGCAGGTGGACGCTGGGAGCGGGTCGCGGCGGTCGTCGAGAGGGTGGTTGTGCCGCGCACGGAGGTCCAAGTGTTCGATATCGTCGCACGACGTAGGAGATCGGAACCTGCGAGGAGCGACGCGGCCGAATGAGCGACAGGGTCCGTTGAGCGATAAGGTCCAATTTCTGTCGTGTGACTGGTTCTCATCCCCAAAACATTACAGCGAGCTTCACCGGCCGTCATCGCCGCGCGAGGCGGTAAAAGGTTTACTCTTGTTGATCAGCAAAACGCTACGCTTATGCTCCGTCGCTGAAGGGGACCTCGCGAAGATGCACATACCAATACGCCGCTAGAAAGGCTAGATTAATCGCGTCGGTCGGGATCGCTATTTTGTTGTTTGATAATCCAAATCGAAGACTTCCGCATTGTACGAGTGTGTAGTCAAAAACCATAAGCGCATATATCTCTGCGCTACAAACATCCACTATCGCGGATCGCAAATGGCGGATCAAGCCGTAAGTACTCTCAGCCCATGCCTCTTTCGCACCGCCCTCTGCGAAGAGCGCGTCGCAAAGATACAGGCTTCGGCAGCTGTCGACCAAGGAGCCTTCGCCTCGTACCTGGTGAAGCAACAGAGACACTTCCAAAGCCGCGACGTCGCGAATATTAACGTGTCGCCTAGTGAGGCCCGCGTCAAATATGTACGCGCGCACGTCGTCGCCTTCGACATCCAGTGCAACGTTTTCGACGTGCATGTCGCCGTGTAAAAACGACTGTTCGTTAAAGCGAATCGAGCCCTCCTCCGACAATAGATCTTCGAGCAATTCCAGAGGCTTGATCAGCGATTGTTCCTCCGTATCCGCTTGAGCGTACTGCATTATAATTTCTCTTAGCGACGGAAGGTCGTGATGCGGCCAAATGAGAGCCTTTATAGGCTTAACTTGCGGGTCACACTCACCCAATGCCCTCAATTGTGCGACGACGTCATGGGCGATCTTTCGTAAGCATTCATCTGGAAGCTTAGCCTGCTGGAGCAAGCCCGAAAGTGACAGTGGATCTTCATCCCTCGGGCCGACCTTCTCGGTGACGATTAACGCTGCGTTGGCGGAGCGCAGCGTTCCCTTAAGTTTATAATGACCCAGCTTGTGTTGCATGGCCTCGGCCCCTTGGATCACCACCTCCGCCCCTTCGATCGGAGTGAACTTAAAGAATGCATGTCGAGACGCGCGGTCGCCGGCAAAAAGAATCCGACCTTCTAAGATCTTCGTCCAGATTGTACTCCCGTTTTGAGACAACGCCTTTGCGGACCACCATCGCAGATCGACGCCTATTGCTGCTGAAGCACAAACCGCCGAAGTACATCTTCCTCCGCCGGCGTGATGGTTGGGTAGCGACGTTCACCGCCATCTCTTAGGTGCAGACCGACGCTTACGTACCTGTTCACCTCCTCGATACCCCTGCCGATTTCAACTGTCAATTGCTCGAGGTCACCCTTGACAACAACTCTTCCGTAATGGAAGTTCGCGTCCAACGTGGCCCGCAGCTGTCCCTGATCGGTTTTTTCGACATGACCACTGACGACGAGCAAGGCGGGTATTGGATACCCTGCGCGACCAATGGCTTCTCCCAGTGCACGCATGCCGAGATCAACACCACTCTCCGGTGGCAGCCCGAACGCTTCAGGTAAACGCAAATCTAGAATGACGAGGTGAAAAATGCGGTCCTGCGACAGGTACGCAGAGGCATCCGTAAAACAGAAGGCATAGCACGGTGGGGCCAGCGAGAATCGCTCCGACTGACCCTTGAATATCCGTTCATAAACACTCTTTGTTTTGATGTCGTCCTCGATGACTAACACCTGAACGAGCGTGGGATAGCTCATCGTCCCGCGTAGACTGGCAGAACGATCTGTATTCGGCGGTCGCCCCGCTTGCGCTCGAATAGCGCAACGGAACCACCAAGGGTTGAAACAGCGTGTTGCACCTCAAGGAGGCCGCGACCTCGATTCCTACTCTTCGTAGAAAATCTTTCCTGAAACGCGATGTCCATCATCTTCTCCGGGAATCCGTCACCATTGTCTCCGACGATGACTATTACTTTCGAAAAAGTCTTACGGATGTCGATATCAATCTTGCATGAAGGACCAGTAACCTGATGCGCGTCGATCCACAGGTTCCAGAAAACCAGAGTCAACATGTAGTCGCTCGCCCATAAAGTAATCTCGACATCTCCTGATACTTCTAAACCCACCGACGAATAGGTCGCCGCATAGGTGGCGTTCATGCCCTTTAGCCAGTCGGCAAGGCGAATCTCTCTGTCGCGAAAGTATTCTTCATCCACATCGATGGCATTAAGCTCGCGCGCCATCGTCTTCATAGACTCATTGAGCGCAGCAATTATCGAATCTGCCTGGGCAACGGAGTTGCCTCGCAACGAACCCTGCAACTGCATAACGTGTGCTTGTGCTAAGAGCAGCGAGTTTCTAAGTCGATGTTTGAGTCTGTCGGCGACATATGCGTACACTTCACTCAGTCCAGGTGGGGGCTGCGAGCGGGGAGGCGGAGTAGCATCAAGAGTCGTTTCATCGACGCCGACGAGTGCAGCCCTTATCGACCGACGCGTGAACTCATCGGTTTCCCGATCACGCCACGCAACCAGATATCGTAGAAACACATCCTTGTTCTCGTGGCTGCGTGCAACATTAGCGACCAAATGCCTGAGCCTTGTATCTTCCGGTCCAGATATCGACTGCAGGAAGCTGTCTACCGCATTTGGATCAGCGCTAATGGCGCCTCGGAGTACGATTCTGGCCTCGCGCGGATCTTCTAATACAAGTCTGGTAAGGTCTCTTCGCAGTCGACTAGGATCGTGCATAGCGACTCGACCTAAGGGCGAATGCCTTTTCGCCTCCTTCCAGCAGGTCAATTATCTCGTCACGACACTCATCTATGCCCCCATATTTCTCCACGTAGCCGACTTTGCCATAATTTGCTCTTGGCGCCCCACGCTGTGTCGAGCTGGCTCAAGTCTTGGGCAATCAGGTAGAGCTTCATGCCATACCCTCGCCCGAGGGCAAGTGCAGTCGCAACGATATCGAGCGCGCCGAGTTCGGCGACTTCCTCTAACATGATGAGAACCTGAGGCTTAGTGCTCCGCTCGTGCGTTTGCATCAGCGCGAGGAGAATTTGGGTCAGCACCAGCCGCGTAA
>PLLA01000123.1 GCA_003140835.1 Candidatus Tumulicola scandinaviensis
TTTACGATCTCGCTTGAAGAGGCACTAAAGCCGCTTCGACGCCAACTTCACGAAGCGCGCTCGCAACTAGATTCCATCGACGCGCAGGCAGTCGCACTCCGTGAGAATCTCGAGCGCGATCACTCATTCCTCACCGGAGCGAGACCCTAAACGACGCGAATCGTTCACGGCATAACGATGATGCCGTAGTCCGAACTTAGTCAGGTCGAAAGAGAGATCCAACATGGCCATGGGTGGATGGGTAATTTCAGCCGTCATCCGCTTTTCGAGCAACGGCGTTGCGACGATGCGCGGTTTAGCGGTCGAAGCCGGGCGCATGAACGCCCAACTCGACGGGCATACGTCCAAACTCCAACGGATGACGCAGCAGCTTGAAGCGTATCGCACGAAGATGCTGCAGGTTGGCCAAGCAACATCCGGCGCTTTAGCGCTCGGCGGAGCGGCTTTCGCAACTTACGGCGTCGTGGGGGCTGCACAGCTTGAGCGTTCGCTGACTGGCGTTCAGATCGCCACAAATCAGAATTCCCAGGCGGCACTGCAGCGGTATGCCGCTCTTGCCTTCAAGACGTCCGGGATAACTGCTCAAGGTGTAAACACCATTGGCCAGGAGATGCAAATCGCGGCAACATCTGGATTAAACGATCCAACCAAGCTGACCGATGCGTTTACGCGCATCGCAAAGGCGGCTGACGTCCTCTGGATAGCCAAGGGACAGGACCCCAATAGCGCTGTTCGGGTTATGAGCCAAATGGCGCACTTATTTGGTTCGTATTCNNNNGGATTCCTGAAGGCTCGTGGAGGCTCAGGGCTTTCGAATATCATCGGATACCTGTCTGGCGCTTCAGCCATTACGGGGCATTTAAGCAAGGCTCAGCACTTGGCTATGCACACCCTTGGGTTGACTGGCATCAACGGAATGCTGAAGCCGGAGTACATGGGCGCACACGGAGTTCTGTTGCTGCAAAAGGTCGTTGACCACTTGGAGGCCATTCGGAAGAATTTCGGTGATGCACCATTCTTGGCCGACTTGCGGAATGCGTTCCTCAAGCAGGGCGGCAATTACATGGCCGCCGAGTTACTCCCAGCGACTTACGCAAAGTCCCAGCAAAACTGGGCGATGATGAACGCGATCGGCACGCTCGACACCATATGGTCCAGGTATCGTCACGACCTCTTTTATCAATGGGGCGTCTTCCAGACTAACCTTGAAAACATCCCCAAGGCAATGTTCTTCCCGCTACTCAAGGATATTACTCCGAAAGTAAAAGAAGCTGGCGAATGGTTAGGCAAAATCGTCGAGGACTTCGCCCAGCATCCCGATGTTGCAAAGCAATGGGTCAGAAATATTGAAGCCTTCACAATGACGATGGGTGGATTGTGGGCGGCATTTACGATTGCGATGAATATTTCCGCTATTCAAATGCCCTTTGCCATGGCTCGTTTGAGCGCCGCTATCACGCAGCTCACCGTGACCGCTAGCGCTAATGCCACCGCGCTCAATGTCCAGTCCGTAGCTGCCGTCGGACCGCTTGGACGTATCGCTTTAGGTATCAAGGGACTAGCGACGGCTGGAGCTGCGTTTCTCGCCAGCCCGCTTGGTGTACTCTTTGTTACGGCGATCGGCTTGGGCGCCGTTAAGGGACTGGATGTCGCGAAAAAGCATCTCCAAGACAGCCAGCACGGCCCCGGTTTCGCCGATAAGTACCAGGCGTACTTGCATTCCAGGGGTGGTAAATACGCCAGCGATGGCGGCCTCTGGGGAAACATGACCCCTCCAGGTGGCGGGATGACACCAGATCAGTTCGCCCAACATCTTGCGCAGCAGTACATGCACGGGTTCGGCATTCCATCGGTTGGAAACAACAAGGGAGTTCCGCACGTTGGCCTTTGGGGCCTCAATCTGTCGCCTACCGGCCCATCATCAATCGCGACTCTAAAATCTTTAGCTGGTGCAGCAACAGATTTGCGTGGAGCGGCGGTTAAGATTCGCGAAACGCCGCCCAACATCCATGTAACGCAATCATTCAGCCTCACGCTCGTTCCTGGAACTCCAGCCGATCAAGCGCAACAGATCGTTGAGATGGCCATGCGCGGAATTAATGCTGCTGCTGACACCCCGCGTTCGGCCTTGCGCACTACCGGAACCATCCGCACTCACGCGCGCCTGCCGGCAGCCATGACTACGCGACCAGCCGGCTGGTAATAAAACGCAAATGCAATAACCCAGGAGGGCGCAACGTGGCCGTCGCTGAGGCACCGATGCATTAGCAGACACATAGTCTTTCGTTTGAGCCCGCAATGACGCGGGCGTTTTCAATTCTCTAGGAGTTACCATGAAAAAGATCCTTGCGGCTGCATTGGCGGCCTGCTTCGCGTCAACCAGTAGTTGCGCGGAATGACGATTGCCCATTCCCGCTGGAGTGCTGATGCAAGTCGTTTAGTATGTACCGATATATGCTGAGGTAGTCGGTTGCGAGGTGAAAGTAATCGGCCCCAACCGGCGGTCTACTTTGGGCGACGACCAGTTTGGTAAGCTCGATCGCTATCGACTGGTTTTCCATTTTTTGGTGACCCTTCGTCTTGCTGGTACGCAGAAAAGCAGCGGACGCATAAAGCGCCCTCACCCAAGCCCTAAGTTTTAGGCCCGTTGCCTTACTCCTTTTGGCGCGTGGATCGCGACGACGCAGAGGCTCAACGAACTATCATCAATCAGCAGCACTTTACAAAGCCATGGGGAGAGTCGGCCCCGAGAGAGGGAGCCCGGTCCGCATGTCGGGCTCCCACACCACTCGACTGTAAGAGCGAAAGGTGTCCACAGGTGCTGCGTATGGCAAATACCGACCGCGCGAGATCGTGGAAAAGCGCGTCCCAAAACCGAATGGCAATGCGAGATCGATTGCGCCAGCCCTCCGTCCGCACAAGGTGCGGTTTAGTGCCATTCGCCGCGCTTTCGGCCCGGTTTCAATCCTAGCAGATTGTTCTAGAAGTCTAACCGTTGCCGTTCAGGATGAAGTGTGTGAAATGACCGTCAGTCGCGCCAACTATCCGCGCCCATTCCGGCGCAGCCCCTCGGGAAGCAGCGCGTCCAACTCGTTTTCCGAGAACGTCATGTCTTCGTTGTACTTGAGCGCCTGCTGCGCTTGCTTGTATGCCCTTCCACTCGTACTTGGTGCGCTGGCGTAGACCTCGGATAGGTCCTTCGTCAATCGATCCCGTTCTTCGACAACTTCCTCCAGTGGCTTGCGATTGATGAGCAGGTCGGTGATGAGCGAAAGGTAGCGCTCCCGGATCAGCCATAGCTCATTAGCGGCCTGCTTGTGCCTCTGCGCTACCGTTCCCAGGTCATAGTCTTTCGTATAGGAGTTGAGCACGAGCAGCGTCGTGGAGATGAGCGCACCGGCGACACCGAGAACTCTCAGCGAGTCGAAGATTGCAAAAATAAAGCCGCACGTTGTCATTGCCGAGAGGACGATTTGCCAGAACTTGATACTGCCCAGTCGGGCCAGCAAGATATCGGCACATTTCTCGTGCGTTTTATGCGAGTAGGTTGCGCGGCCGTAGCATTCCCGCAGCTGGCTTTCGATAAGTGCTCTGGACTGCGCCGAATCTTCAATCTGGGAAGGCGATGCCAAAGATCTCTCTCCATTTCTGTTTTGCCGAATATTCCTTCTTCGGCGTCACTGTCTCGTACGCGATCGCCTCGAGCGATATGTTGTAGCACCGCTTCGCCTTGTACTGGAAACCTCCGCCGTAGGCGTTCGCGCCGCTCCCTGGTGCCCTCCAGAAATTTTGCGTTTCGCTCTGGTCGGACACGTACTTGAAGAAGTCGCGACACATGAAGTCGTAGTAAAGATACGATTTGTCGCGGTGACCCCAGGTCTCGATAAACTGGTAGGCGAGCGTATCGATCAGCAGGCCGCCGATCGCGACGCTCCATTCCCTCTTCCACGCTCGCATCATCCGACACAGTGGCACAAGGTTAGCGTTGCACGCAGCATTGCGCAACCGAATCGCGTTGATCTCGGCCCTGGGGTTAGTGGACTTCCACGAGCCGCCATCGTTGGAGTCGGGATAGGTGTACGAGGTGTTATCGGCATTGAGGAATGCGGGTAGCACTTCGAACTTTAGGTTGTCGGTGAACTCCACCACAGCCACCTGCCCATCGCCGCCTATCTCGGTCGTCGGGTAGGTTCCTTTCATCGAGTTCTTTACGACTTGGAGCAAAGCACTCGGGCCATTGCCGGCGTGCGCCTTGTACTGGTGGTACGTGGCATTCGGCAATTCAAAGACCATGTCGAGGTCGCTGAACCCCTTTATCGCCGTGCCGCGCCCGTAGGAGCCGGCGTAGAGGCTGTGAGTGGTTTCCGAGTCGGTCTTCCAGAAATCGAGGTTCAATCGCTTCGTGATGCGTTTGTAGCGCGCCGAGATCGTACCGCCGTCGGCGACCTGGGTGTTACCGCAGAACTTCTCGAACCATTGCGCTAGACCCAAAGCGAAACTCTCCTTCGGAGCTGGACCACAACGTCGAACGACCCTTGCTGTTTTTCGGCGTTTCCGGAGCGCTCACCCGGGCAGAACCGCACTGTGGTGGTTGGTGGTGCGGTCCGCGGTGACGGCGATTCTGGCTAGCGCACACCCCCGCTCACAGCATGACGCGGATAGCCGGCGGCGAAGGCCAGGCGATGGAAACATTCAATACCCTCGCTGAGGTCCGGGCCGCCGTGGAGCGCCAGCAGGCTGACGTGCTGCGAACGTTCGACAAGTGGTGCGCAACGCTGCCCTTCGGCTCACCCGACAATGAAGCAGCGCGCCTGGAATACGAAAGCGCGGTGGCGCGGGTGAATGAAATTTATAAGGCCCGCCTACGTGGCAGCTGAAGGTTACACTTCGATGGAGTTTCAGCGTGTACGCGAAGCGCTGCTCGCGTGCAAGGATGCCGACCGCGCGTACCTGCGCCGCTGGATACTGCGTTGGGTAGACGAGTACGGGCGTATCACGCGAGAAGCGGAAAAGCTTCCGATCAAGGGATGTTGACGCAAAAACTCAGTGCTGGCAGCAGCATTGGGCCAGTTCGCCATTCCTCGGCTTCGGGAGGGCTGCTTGGCGGCATGCTATAACCGTGAATTGTGCGACGATCGCTGCGGCCTTCAAGGCCCTTCTGTCTGACCTAGTGCATCCGTGGCATCATCTTATCGGCTGTGCAGCAAGATGGACCCGGTCGGCGGTGTGTCGGGTGGCTACCTTGTTTCGATTTATGCGGTCGCCAAGCCCAATGGGCCGGGTCCGTACTGCGTTCCCAACGAGTACATCTGCGGCCGCTTGGGACTGTTCGTGGGTTTGCCCGTGCCGCCCGGTGGGATCGTCACCATTGACAGCAAGCCCTGGTACGCTTCAATGAATTTCAACTTGAATGGCGTTTCGTTGCCACCGGTGGACATTCCCGAGTGTCTAAGGCAGTTACCCAGGTTGTCGGCGGGGCTGCTGCTTTTTGACATTCTGGTCATGAACGCCGATCGCCACAGGGGGAACTTTGCGGTAGACTTTGCGGAGACACCCCCAGCGATGAACGTTTTCGATTTCAGCCACGCGCTGTTGGGCACGAAGGCCGGCCAAGCCGAAGCAGACCTCACAGCCAATCTCGATGCCTTGGGCATACCCGGGCACGCCCTAACGGCCGCGATTTCGACGGATAGTTTCTTTGAAGAATGGTTTTCGCGCATTGAGCAGATTCCGGATTTCTTAATCGATGACGTTACAAGCAGAGCTACCGAAATGGGTCTGACCATTGGCGAAGCCAGCGCTGCCGCGAAGTGCTTGAAGCATCGTCGCTCGAATCTCCGCGATATCGCTAAGGCCCACCGAACAGATTTTAAGGGAATTATACAATGGACGCTTTGGTAAACGCGGATCGGCCACGCTACCTTGTGGCAAAGTTTATTCCCGACCTTCGCAGGCTGGAGCCACGGAATGTCGGCATCGTTCTTTGGGCGAACGGGGAGACCTCAGCACGGTTTGTTGGCGAAAGAGAGGATGGCGCGCTCGATCTGCGTCGCGTTCCCGGGTTTATTACCGATAAGCGTGCGTACGAGCAGTGGGTGAAATTTTGGAGGGCGGAACTTTCAAAGCCGACCATTGAGTTCTTGCGTACATCCCGCGCGCTGTCCAAAGGATCCTCGCGCTGCCTAGACGCGCTAATGTCAACCAGTCCCGGGAATTTTTACCTGTCTGACGGGGGGACCTTGTTGGATCAGCTCGACGATATTGAAGAAGCGATGAGCTTCCTTTTTGGAGAGCTTGTTGATTCGAAAGAGTCTGAAAGGGTGAAGGAAAAATCACTTGAGACCCTGTGTGCCGGACTGCTGCGCGAATCGCACTTTATCGACAGCCCGCATTTTAAAGAGCAGTACCCTGTAAGGCTGAAGGTCGATGGTGTGGATGCCGAATTCCACTTCAGTTATGCCGCCGCAAACGGAACACTACAGAAGCTCTACCAGCGCGTTTCGTTCGTCGATGATCGGCAAGCTGAAATGCAAAAAGCAGTGTTGTCGTGTGCATACATGTTCGAGAAAATTATGGACAATAAACTTCTAAGGCTCGAGGATACAGCAGCGTTGGTTCTGGTTCGGCCGGAAGCGCTTCTGGAGAGCACATACCATGAGCTTGATCTATTGAGGAGCGTTACCCGTGTGATTGATGTCGAAACGGAGAGGGAGCCGATTTTGGCCGAATTTAGGGAATTGGCAGCTGCTTCGTAGACTGAAAAGTTGTCGCGGACCCCGCATGAATCACGCGGATACAAGGCCTCTTGCCTACGGTATGCGCCCCGACTAAAAGCTGAGGCCGTGCCAGCATGCGTGCCGAGCGTCTCCGAAAGGAACGAGAGCGACCGCTAGGGTGTGGTTTAGCGGCCGCTTTCCGCCCTGAGCGGGAAGCCCTATCTACTTATAGGTTTCAATACCGAGAGTTCGCGCGGCTTCGAGTAATCGCGAGTGCAGAGACACGGTACGCTGTTTTCCCATGCCTAGCAGATGCGCCGCGTCCGCAAGAAGCGCCACAAAGAACGCGCAGAAGTTGTATAGCACATCGCGGTTCACGTCGGTGCGACTGGATTTTTGGTGGAGTGTCACTGTCGTCTCGGAGTCAAGCGAGGTGATATCGATAAATGCTAGCGCAAGGCCGTGGACCAGGGCGCTCGGGAAACTGTAGAATTGGGCGTACAGCTCCGAAGCCCGATCGGGAAGCACGTCCTTCAGAATAAGCTCGAAGTTCTTATCCGGCTTCTTATGGGTTGTCGGATCGAATGAAGGGTCAGCGATGAAGTCGAATGCGCCGGGCGGCAGCCGTTCCTTGAACTTGGACGCCTGACGGTGAAAATCGTCAAGATCCGCACGCGCGACCTCCGGATACTTGCAGTAATACTTGAGACGGACCATATACTCGAAGGGAATTCTACGGAGAACGAGCAGCGCGCGATTGTGCGATCCGTTGGCCAGCTCGAGGACAGACTCCCCAAAATCGGCAGCTAAAACCAAGTACAATAACGCCCAACGCCACAGGTATCCATCATCTCCATCGGGTGTTGGGACACCAGCCGTTGCCTCGACCAGTGAGCTTGCCTCGGTGCAGCATGCGCTGAGAAGTGCGCGAAGACCACCATCCCCGATAATGCGAACGGTCATGCCTGTCATTAGGGAGCCTTGAACCGTGCGCGGTGCCTTCTCCTTTGGGAGGCGATGGCCCATCGGAACGTCTGAAGAGACCGAAAGAAACCGATTCAAGCCGTAGTGAGTTGGTGGCGGCATGGCCTATACATCCAAGGAGTTCCAGGCTGTGCGCGAGGCCCTACTAGCTTGCAACGACGCCGATCGCGCATACTTGCGCCGCTGGATACTGCGCTGGATCGACGACCGCGGGCATGTACGTCGGGGTGCGGAAGGGCTGAACCAGAAGGGCTGCTAGGGCAATCCGATAAACTCGACTGACGTGACGCTGAACTTGTTGGCATCGGTTCCTGAGGGAATCGTTCTATGTGCCGATAGCATGCTGACTCTTAACACGCCGGGACCGGATGGACTGGTTACCACTACGTTTGCAAATGCCGAGAAGCTCGTCGCCCTGGGTGCGAATATTCCAGCGGCGGCTATGGTGAGCGGCCAGGGGGCGCTCCTGGGGGAAGTTCTTAACATCACCCTGAGGCGCGCTAGTTCGGCGATTGATGCGAATCATTTCGCAAGCGATGCAAATGGTGTCGAGTCAGCCGTCGAAAGTATAGTCGGGGAGTTGTATGAACGTGCACTCGCGCAGTTTAAGCTGGACCTCGCAGCGCAATGGTCGCAACCAGGTCAGATTGAACTCGTGAACAAGAGCCGAACGGATCGCGGACTGCCTGAAGTTGTGACAATAGGGCCAGAACGCATCAAGATAATCGACGATCCGGCCGGTCCGGCGAACTCACAAGACTGGGATGTTGAAGCCGAGTACGGGTTGACGATCGTGGTTGCATCGTTTTTTGTTGATCCCCGCGCTGTGGCTATTGCGTGGCCGGGGGCTCGAAGGACGGTTTGTGTACCAGGGGCGCCACTTTGGTGGTGGGGTTCTGGCGGATCCAGCGTCGCTCGCCTAATTAGAGGTTTCGACGCGGGGCTCGCACAACGGCTAGCAGCCAACGGAGACGTCGACGCACAGCATATCGTAAGGATAACCACCACCAGGGGCGACTACGCGATGCCGACTCCAATTTCGGCGATGCCACTTCAGGACGCAGTCGAATTTGCGGAATTCTTGGGCCAGGTAAGTTGCGGCTACGATAGATTTACAGCAGGTCCGCCGAGCGTGGGTGGATGCCTCGATGTAATGGTCCTCCGGCAAGGCGAGCGCCAGTGGATTCAGCAAAAACGCATCCATAGCAGCCTAAACTACGGTTAGGGAGGTAGCTAATGTTCACTTTCATCAGTTACTCGCCAGAGACGCAAAGCGGACAGGCTGCCGATCTGTCGGTCAAGGCGGCTAACGATTTGGCTAAGGATAGCAAGCAGCCCTCAACCGGCTCGTTCGAGGGCGTGAAACCAGTGTCGGCAGCCCCGGCGCCCCCATCGTCGGTTCAACGAGAAAAATAGCCCCGAGTTCACGCGGCGAGGGTTAGCGCCTTCGGTTCGCCCAGGATCGTACGCGAATAAACCACGCATATGCTGAGGACCATTTAAAGGACCCGTACCAGACTCTTCCGGTGCTTTCGCGCGCCCATGCGCAGATTGCGTTCGATGTGTGATCTTCGTGGACTGGAAAGTCTTTTCGCTTTCCCTCTTCAATTTCGACCGGTAGCATTCCAGCGACCATGAAGGTGCTTGGCATCCACGTCTTTCGCGGGCCGTCGATAAAACCAATGGTATCGATCGTGACCTTGCGCCGTCCCGTATTTGTGATTTCCAGAACTGACCAAGTTGCATCCGGGTCGCTTAAATACAGGCCAGGCGATGGGTCCTGGTTCAGCTCGCGACAAAGCGCCAACTCACTTCGAATAATTGCGTCACGCTCGGGACCGCCGGTGATCGTGTAATTTCGCTGCAGATGGACCCGCAATTGTGGAGCATCTCGACGATACGTGAGCCATACGAAAACAAGCCCGAGCGGTCCCGTTAGGCCTCCAATGACGCCTAGCCACCTTGCTATCTCATCAAACGGCACCCGGGCATCGTAACAGAACCCTCGCTGAAGATGAAAGAGGGCTAATGCTTTTTCCGCTGCCTCCCTGTCAGGCTAAGATGCGTCGCAGCCGCCGTCGGTATCCATGCCGTGGATCCGGGACCGAAACCAAACTAAGAATCTGCTTCTCATTGGTGATCAAACGGCTAAACTTCGAACCCCACTTTTCGCCTATCGCAAGGGAGAAGGAGAGCGACCGCTGGGATTAGCAGCGGTCGCTCTGATAAGTGGCCCTCGCAACGGAAAAGGACCAAATTCTTTTAAGATAAAAAAGCATAACATAATAGCGGTCTCAGATCGTCCGGCCCCGCTAGACGAACAACGCGAGCACGATATATGCCGCCTTTAGGATGTGTATGAAAGCCTGGATCAGGCTAAGTACAGTGATCATTGAGTCCTCCTCCTTTCAGGGAATTCGTCCCACTTCGAGCTGGCGACGTGCTCTGTACAACCCTGACGCGAGCGACCCGGTTACCTGGAACGCGGTTGAGCGCGTGGGAGACTCACCCGTGGCCTGAATGAGCCGAGGGGCTCGTGAGTAAAACCATGCCGGCGCGCGGACCTGTTCGTTCATCCGAGCGAACACACAAAAGCACATCCGAATTGTGTTGGGTGGCCGCTCAGGGTCGTAAGAGTGCTTAACCAGAAAGCCTGTCAAAATGCCACTATCGCGATTTTCGACGCCGGTTAGCGTTGCGAGTTATGCGTCATCGATCAGATCATAAGCATGATCAATAGATGCTTTGCATCTTACCGCGAGATCGGGCAAGCAATTATTGAAAGGCTTCTTTAGGAACGTGATTATCGCTAATCAGTTTGTCGATCTGCGGCCCGGTATTTTGTGCCGGCAGAACGCGGCCAATCTCGGTCACGTCTTTGCCAAGTCCAGAGTAGGACCGCTGCGCGATCGCCCCCTCATTTCCGAAAATATCGCTGAATCGAGTTACGCATGTGTACGGCACACGGTCGAGCGGCTGAGCGGTTGGGCTAAGGCTAAAGTTCTGGTCAATGGAGTGTTTCGCGCCAGGCGCAATATCACCAAGGGCAATTGCGTGCTGTGGCACATACGAGACAGTCGCTATATGCAGGAAAACTGTCAGTGCGGGCCCCAGTCCAGAATTGATTGCGGCGCCACGAATCGCGACTTCCGGCATAAGCGCGCCACGTCTCCCGGTACAGTCGAGGTGCACTGACACAAGGGGCATGAGCGACTGTTCGTGGCGCCGTTCAGCCGCCGATGACGGTTCTTCTGGGCTTACTGACGCTTCAGCGCGAGTCTTCTCGGGATCGACGCTTGCCAGTAATGGGGCGTGGCTCAGCCCGAGGTGCGGGGCTTCTAAGTATTCTGGTAAGAGGCGTCTCAGCTCCCTCGTGAGCGTTCTGAAGTCTGGATAAGGTATCGAGTCCATGCCCTGGAGGTCTGAGAAGATTCGACTCTCACTTGAGGCATCTACACGATGCTCCGGATTTGTCTAGGGCGTGTTTTCAAAGTA
>PLLA01000084.1 GCA_003140835.1 Candidatus Tumulicola scandinaviensis
TCGTCGACGAAATCCACGCCGTCGCCAACAGCAAGCGCGGATCTCATCTCATGCTTACGCTCGCTCGCCTCGACGCGCTCGTTTCCGAAAGCGGGCGGCACAAACCCCAACGCATCGGCTTGTCCGCGACGGTTCGGCCGCTCGACCGCATCGCCGACTTCCTCAGCCCGACGACGTCGATCATCGACGTCGGAAGCCGCCGCCCGATGGGGCTATCGGTCGAGATTCCCAGCGACGAGCTGGGTGCGGTGGCCAGCGGCGAGATGTGGGCAGAGATCTACGACCGGCTCGCCCAAATGATCCTGGCGAATCGTACGACGCTGGTGTTCGTCCCTACCCGCCGTATGAGCGAGCGCGTGACGTTTGCCCTCGAACAGCGGCTCGGCGAAGGCATCGTCCTGCCGCATCACGGGAGCTTGGCGCGCGAAGCACGTTTCGATGCGGAGAATCTGCTCAAGAACGGGGCACTGCGCGCGGTCGTTGCCACCGCATCGCTGGAACTCGGCATCGACATCGGCACCATCGATCTGGTCGTGCAGCTCGGCACGCCGCGTTCGATTGCGACCGCCTTGCAGCGCATCGGCCGGTCGGGCCACTGGGTCGGCGCGATGCCGCAAGGTAAGATCGTCGCCACGACCCGCGACGAGTTGCTCGAATGCGCCGCGCTCGTACGCGCGCTGCGCGGGGGCGCCATGGACGCGCTGGAAATCACCGACGCGCCGCTCGACATTCTGGCGCAGCAAATCGTCGCCGCCTGCGCGGCGCACGAGTGGAAGGCCGACGCCCTTTACGAGCTCGTGCGCGGCACGTATCCGTACCGCAACCTTCCGCGCAAAGACTTCGACGCGGTCGTTTCGCTGGTTGCCGACGGCGTCGCCACCGCCCGCGGGCGAAGCGGAACGTTTCTCCACTACGACCGGGTCAACGGCGTGCTGCGCGCTCGCCGCGGCGCGCGCCTCTCCGCGATTACGTGTGGCGGCGCCATTCCCGATTCGGCCAACTATACGGTCGTCGCCGAGCCCGACGGCCACGTCGTCGGAACGCTCGACGAAGATTTTGCGGTTGAGAGCCTGGCCGGCGACATTTTCCTGCTCGGCACGAACTCGTGGAAAATTCGGCGGGTCGAAACTAGTACCGTTCGGGTGGAAGACGCCCACGGTTCGCCGCCCACCATTCCGTTCTGGAACGGCGAAGGGCTGGGACGCACCGTCGAACTCTCGCACGAAGTCTCCGAGCTGCGCATCGCGATCGACGAGCTTGACGATGCCGGCGCGATCGCGTTGCTGACCGGCGAGTGCGGTCTCGATTCGAGCGCTGCGGAGCAGACCGTCGCTTACGTGCGCGCCGCTAAGGCCGCGCTCGGCGTCATTCCCACCGATCGTACGATCGTTGCCGAACGCTTCTTCGACGAGGGCGGCGGCATGCAGCTGATCCTGCACACTCCCTTCGGCGCCCGCATCAACCGGGCGTGGGGCCTCGCCTTACGCAAGCGCTTCTGCGTCTCGTTCAACTTCGAACTGCAGGCAGCGGCGACCGACAACGGCATCGTGATTTCGTTGGCCGAGCAGCATGCGTTTCCGCTCGAGGCCGTGTTCGAATATTTGAAATCCGCCAGCGTCGAAAACGTTCTCACGCAGGCGCTACTACCCGCACCGATGTTCGAAGCGCGCTGGCGCTGGAACGCCACCCGGGCGCTGACGATCGCGCGCATGCGGAGCGGACGTAAAGTGCCGCCGCAGTTGCTGCGCATGCGTGCCAACGACCTGCTGGCCGCGGTTTTCCCCGACCAGGTCGCCTGCCCGGAGAATCTCACCGGCCCCATCCGGATTCCCGACCACGTGCTCGTGCGCGAAACCGTTGCAAACTGTCTGCAAGAAGCCATGGACCTGGAAGGCCTGCTGCGCATTTTGCGCGACATCGAAACCGGGGCTATCCGTACGGTCGCCATCGATACGCCCGAGCCGTCGGTCTTCAGCCACGAAATCCTCAACGCCAATCCGTTCGCGTATCTCGACGATGCGCCGCTGGAGGAGCGTCGCGCCCGCGCCGTGCAGTTGCGACGCACGACCCGCGACGACGCCAACGGCGCCGGTATTCTCGATCCCAAAGCCATCCAAGTCGTCGCCGAAGAGTCGTGGCCGGTCGTGCGCGATGCCGACGAGTTGCACGACGCCCTCGCGACACTCGTCGTCCTCCCTTGCGACGCCGAGCGCAGCCAGACGAGGGATGCGTGGTTCGCAGAGCTGGTTACGCAGCGGCGTGCCGCAACGCTGCGCGCCGCAGCGACTGCGCTATGGGTCTGCGCCGAACGTCTGGAGCTCGCGCGCCTCGCCTATCCGGACGCGTCGCTGCAACCCCACATCGCCGCCGTCGCCGGCATGCCGGTTCCCGAACAGCGGCAAGACGCGATCGTCGAAATCGTACGCGGATGGCTGGAATGCAGCGGTCCGGTGACGGTGCCGGAACTCGCGCAGCGTCTCGGGCTCGAAAACGACGTTGTCGCCGCCGCCATGCTGCGTCTCGAAACCGAGGGCCAAGTGTTACGCGGGCGCTTCCGCAACAACGAGGCCGAGGAGTGGTGCAACCGGCGCGTGCTCGCGCGCATCCATCGCCTCACCATCGGACAGTTGCGGCGTGAGATCGAACCCGTTACCAGTGCCGACTACGCCTGCTTTCTGTATCGCTGGCAGCACGTCGCGCCCGCGTCGCGCCTGCACGGCGTCGACGGTACGCTGCAAGCCATCCGCCAGCTCGAAGGCTACGAGATTCCGGCGGCGGCCTGGGAATCGCAAATTCTTCCGCGCCGGATCGCCGGTTACAAGCCGGAGTATCTCGACCGGCTCTGCTACTCCGGCGAAGTGATGTGGGGCCGTCTTTCGCCGCATCCGGCGCTCGTGCCCAACGCGCACGAGCGCAAGCGCCGCGTTCGCCCCACGAAACTCGCTCCGATCGCATTGCTCGCGCGCAGCGACGCCGCCGAACTCATCGCGCGCACCGACGACTACGCGCCCGAAGGTCTGTCGACTGCCGCTCGCGAGGTACTGGCGGCGATCGAGGAGCGTGGTGCGCCGTTCTTCGCCGAAATCGTGCGCGCGACCAAACGCATGCCGGCCGAAGTCGAAGAGGCGTTGTGGCAGCTCGTGGCCGCCGGGTTGGTAACTGCCGACGGTTTCGACGCGCTTCGTTCGTTGATCGATGCTAAGCGGCGTCTCGGAGAAAAAGGCTTGCGCGCGCGTCCACGCTCGTCGAGCGGCCGCTGGGCAAGAATAACCTCGACGGTGCAACGCATCGATCCCGACCTGTTCGCACGGCGGCTGCTCAACCGCTGGGGCGTCGTGTTCCGTGACGTCATAGCGCGCGAAAGTCTAGCGCCACGTTGGCGCGACCTGCTGTTCGCGTTGCGACGCATGGAAGCGCGCGGAGAAATCCGGGGCGGCCGCTTCATCGCCACCATCGTCGGCGAGCAGTTCGCGCTTCCCGACGCCATCGAAGCTTTGCGCGCCGCCCGGCGCGACGGCGGCGGCGAAATCCTCGCTCCGGTTTCCGCCTACGATCCGGTGCAGGTCGTCAACGCACTGCTCCCCGCACCGGCGCAGGTTACTGAATCAGCGTTCGGCCGATAAGCGTCACGGTACCCGTTCCGAAGACCTTCCCTTTCGAATCGATCAGCGAGAACTTCCCGCTACCACCAGACTGCGATAACTTGCTGACGGTAATCGTCATCGGACCCGAGCCGACGAACGATGCGTGGAAATATTTCGCAGCCACTTGCGGTTGTCCGAACGTCTCACCGTTGAACTTCGTACCCTTGAACGGCTTACCGCTCTGCGTCGTGAACAGATACGCGCAGCCGCCATTCCGGCTTTTGATCCCATACGTTCCGTAGTAAATGTACTCCGGCGCGGGCGAGGGGCCGGTCGTCGGCGACGACGACGGCGAGGGTGACGGCGACGGTGGTGCGGTCGCTTTCGTGTACTTCAAGGATTCCCAGATCGACCCGGTCTTCGAACCGGTATACGTGCCTTTTTTCACCTGCCCGGTGCTGACGTACGCGATGTAGGTCCCGGGAAGGGCGACTGGCTTCGCCTTGCACGCCGGAATATTGGCCGGCATATCGCCCGCTCGACTGCCGTCTCCTCCGCTCGGAACGAATTCCATTTGCGCCACTTGATCGGCCGGCGCTTGAAGCGCTTGCGATGGAACGAGCTGCGATGTGGGCGCGTAATTTCCCGTACCGTGGCAGGCGGCTAAGATGGCCGCGCCCGCAATGGCAACAGCCGCCGCTTTGAAATAGGTCGTCGACATAACGCTCTCCGTTCGTGTTTGTTTCCGAGGCGTCTGCGCTTCGGTAGCGCAGGGTCTTGTCCTGTTGTGCCGCTTTGGGGAGGCAGTTAACCAGGCGTTTGCCGTCGAACGGCACAGCCTAAAGTGGAGGTATCAGCATGAAAACCATCTGCCTGCTCGTGGCAACGCTCGTTGGATTGAGCGGCCAAACGCCGGCGCTGGCGCCCACATCGGTGCGCCACCTCGTCTATCAGTTCGGATACAACACCAAAGTGGCCAGTCAAGGAACCGGGACTGGAACGACGACCGTGGATATTTCGGGCCCAGTCGCGGACGGCGGCGTCATGATTACCGGAACCGATTCCTGGTGGAACACGGTCCGCCCGCGCGCCACGAATACGTGCGAGCTGTATCCTGACGGTGGAGTTTCGTGCTTGCAACGTCCTTTCGCCCTGTCGCCCATACAACTCACGCTTTTCCCGCTGCTGGCGCACGACTATTTTAAGGGACTCTCTGCCAACGCAAAATCCACTTGGAAAAAGACCTACGCGATCAAAGCCGCCATCGTCCCCGGGGCAACCGGATTCGCCGGCGAGCTCTACACGTGGAACGCGGCGTATACGCTGCAAGGGAACGGTTCGATCGCCGGCGCCGCCCCACTCGTCCTCATCGTAACGAACGGCAAGCTCTCTCAACAAGGCGGCCGTTATCTCTCGGCAAACGACAAAATGCGCGTTGCGTACGATCCGGTGGCCAAGATCCCGGTGATCGTGAACGATGTGCGCGCCCATCTGCCGCAACACAACGTCTATAACAACGATCTGGTGGAACTCAAGCTGACGAAAGATTCTCGCGCCAAAAGCTAACCAACATCGGTCATCCTGAGCGCTTCTAATGCTGAACGATCGTGCCGTGCAGCCCTAAGGGCTGGCCGCTCAGGATGACGCCGGCCGTGCCGACGATTAGCGCCGCCGCTACGTAGGCAACGGGAATCAACGGAAGACACGCCACCGCAATCTGCGCGTACGTTGAACGTCGCGTCGGATTGTGCTTGGACTGGAACCACACGATCCAGGTGCCGCCGATCGCCAGCAAACACAGGCACGGAAACGAAGCGACGATCGCGGCGTTGAACCACGCCGCCGGATTGTTCATCGAGCCGGGGGCGTCGAAGAACATCGGCGCAAGCGCTGCTCCGAGCAGGCCGGGAATCAGCAGCGCACCCCAAATGGCGGTCACGACGATCGCAAAGGCCGGCCGAGGCGTCATTCGCCCATCGTACCGTCGCCGGGATTGACGCGCAACTCAGGACCCTGCGGCGATTGAGGCACGTTGAAGACTCCGGGGCAGGAGCAGGCTACGCTACGCTAGATGACGCTACAGATGAAAGATCGCTGCGAGCGATGCAGCGTGCCGCTTCCCCCGGCGGAGCGCGCGTGTATCTGCAGTTACGAGTGCACGTTCTGTGCGGCGTGCTCGGCCCTGCTCTCCTACCGGTGTCCTAACTGCGCCGGCGAGCTGGTTTGGCGCCCTAGCGAGCCGCTAGGTCGCGAGCCGGAACGATCTTCGCAATAACGCGTTCCATGCCGTTCACGCGCGAAAGCATCTGGTGATGCGGCAGGAAGATCGACCATGCATCCCTCTCCCGTACGCCGCGCTCGAGCGCCGCGACCGCGTGCCGATATTGGCAACGGTCTGCGCGATGTTGCCGGGGATGATGACGAGCTTTGGGTAGATCGTGAACTCCGCGTAGCTCACGGGATTGAGCAAATAGGCGAATCCGACGATTAGCGCTGCCTGGCGTAGCGTTACGCCCGCGTGTAGGCCCGGCGGCGGTCCCGTTGAAGAGGGCGGCAAGCTATGACGGATGATAGACGCCCGTTGCGCCGCACGCGACGAAGAGTGCGCTGACGAAGACGATGACCAGCCCGAAGATGAGGACGCGGTTACGGATGCCGGAGCGAGCCATGAGCCAGCCGTTGGCCGCCCCGAACGCGCCGGCGACCACCACCAGCGCGAACGCGACGTTGAGTCGTCCTTCGAACTGGGCGAGCGCCGCGTCCGTGCGCGCGTTGGCTGCGAGCAGACCGTCAACCCAGATCCAAATCGCACTCATGAAGACGATCAAAAACACGCTAGCACCGAACGATACCCAGCCGCGCCGTTCTTGGCTCTGCCGCGTCGCCAGCCGAGTGCCACATTTCGAGCACGTTTCGGCATCGGCTCCGAGTCCGTTGCAGCGCTGGCAAACCATGGAAGGAGCCGCGGCCATGACTTTCCCTTTCCGTCAGGTTCGGTCGAACCCCCGCCTGCGTATGCACGCCTTGCATCCGTTCGGGCGCCGGAACGTCGCGGTCGCAATTGCGATTCTCGCCGCCGTGCTACCGATCGCGACGAACGCACTCGTGGCCGATCCCGCTCACATCGATGCGTATATTACTCCCTACTATAACTCGGCCGGGCCGGTCGTCAAAGTCGGGGACTTCAGCCAAGGCTTAGCCTCGAAGAACGACCGCGCGTTCGTCGCCACCATCCACGCGATGAGGAAGCATTGGAACGCCCTGACATTTTACCAGGTATACGTCGGAGCCATTCGGCTGTACGACCTCGGCTACCGAAACGAGGCAGTCTATTGGTTTTACTCCGCCCAATACCGCGGACGCCAGTTCGCACTTCTCGTCGACCGAAACAAATTAGGGACCATCGGTGCGCCGGGCTTCGAGCTCTATCACGCGCAGGACGCATTTTTGCAGCTCGTCGGACCGAACGTCAACGGATACGCCTTTGGAGACACCAGCTCGTTGACGGCGGTCATCCGCAGGGTTCAAAACGAGAATCGATCGGTGCCGGATCTGCGGACACTCTATCCGGGAGTGGCCTTCACCAACGAGTCCACCCGGAAGGCGCAAAATCTCCAACTCAATCAAGGTTTGGATCAGCTCGCCGCGATGCTAGCGAGCCAGAAAGATCAGATCGCACACGAGCGCGCGCAGAACGGTACCGAGGCGCAGTTTTCGCGCCTCACCAGCAAGCCGCTGCCGAATTGAGCGCAATCCAATTTGAGTGCGATCTAATGGGAATGGAGACTTCACGGTGTTGACAAACCAACGTGCGCGAGTATCCTAGTTGAGGATTCCTCGTTAGGTGAGGCGTCTGCACGAAGATAAGCCGCTGCCCGGAAAGGTCGAGAGACCCCAACGGGTCGACCAGATCCCGCCGAATCAAGGCGGAATCTAACGCGGCTGAGGCCCTCGGGACCTCTACGTCGTGCAGTGCTAAAGCTCGACAGTGAGGAGTTGCCGCGATTCGACCGCGCAACGTCTCGATTCTGTCGCCTGCGAGGAGCAGTTGCGGCAGTTTTTTATTTTTGGATTGAAAGGGGGTGAGAAATAGCCATGGACGACGGACCGAGTAGGTGTTGTTCGATCGGGCTCGCGACGAGCCTATTTTTCCTGCTGCGTCCGGACGTGTGGCGTGGCAATCCGTAAGACCGGGAGATAGTGTCATGAAAAAACTCTGGACGTTTATTGTTGATTTCACTCGCCGGTGTGTCCCGCTAGCGGGCGTTGAGTTCCACGACGAAACTCTGCGAGCCAACCAGGGAGGCGAACGCGCTCCCTACAGTGCCTGGCGAGCTCTCGTCGGCAGGTAGCAGGGAGACACGACGGTGCGCTTTACGCCCTGGCGGCGCCTCCTCATGATTCTGTCGATCGTCGGACCGGGGATCATCACGGCAAATGCCGATAACGATGTTGGGGGCATCCTGACCTATTCGCAGGCGGGCGCGCAGTTCGGGTACTCCCTGCTCTGGTTGCTCGTTCCAGTCACTGTGGCGCTCGTCGTTACGCAGGAAATGTGCGCGCGCATGGGCGCCGTAACGGGTAAGGGGCTCGCCTCATTGATTCGAGAGAACTTCGGCGTCAAAGTGACGTTCTGGGTTCTTCTGCTGTTCGTGATTTGCGACGTAGGCAATACGGCTACGGAGTTCGCCGGCGTTGCGTCGGTCTCTTCGATCTTTTCGGCCTACACGAGCTTCATCGGAGCGGGCGTTCTCAAAGTCGTCATGGTCGTGGGTGCGGCTGCGTTTGTCTTTGCTACGGTCACGCGTGGAAGCGGCAAGGTCGTCGAGCGCATCTTTTTCGTGTTCTGTTCGATCTATCTCGCTTATGTGGTTAGCGGACTCCTCGTACATCCAAACTGGCATGAGGTGATTCGGCAGACGGTTTTCCCGCAGTTTTCTTCCTCCAAGGCGTACGTGTTAATGATCATAGCCGTGATCGGGACGACGATCTCACCGTGGATGCAGTTCTACATTCAAGCCGCAGTGGTCGATAAAGGCATCGGCGAAGAAGAGTACCACATATCGCGAATCGACGTCGTTGCCGGCGCTCTTTTTACCGACTTCATTGCGTACTTTATCATCGTTGCATGCGCGGCGACAATTTTCATCCACAACCTTCACGTTCCCGCTGCCCACTGGATTCAGGTAAACGACGTTAGCGACGTCGCCATCGCCCTGAAACCGCTAGCCGGCAAGTTTGCATCGCTGCTTTTTGCGCTCGGCCTTCTCAACGCTGCGGTCTTTACGGCGTCGATACTGCCGCTCTCGACGGCGTACTACGTTTGCGAAGCCTTCGGACTAGAGCGTGGAATCGACCTGCACTTCAATAGCGCGAAGACCTTCTATTCGCTGTATCTGGCACTCATCGTCATCGGAGCCGGAATCGTCATCATTCCTGGCGCACCGCTTCTTGCGATCATCTTCTACTCGCAGGTGCTTAACGGCGTCTTACTGCCCGTCGTCCTGGTGCTCATGCTCCTGCTCATTAATAACAAACGGCTGATGGGCCGGTGGACGAATAACCTTGCGTTTAACATTATCGCGTGGGGAACCGCGATCGTCGTAGGCATCTTAACGGTCATCTCGACCGTTCAAACCCTATTTCCTCAGATCGGAAGCTAGCGCCGGCCTGACGAGGCCTTCTCGCCGTGGCGGGCGCAGCGTCCCGGCGAAAGGCGCCGGAAGGTTTGCAAACTTGACTCGATCGTCTCTTCGGCTTTGGTTCTGTTTCTGCGTCGCGGTCGTCGCCGCCGCGATCGCCGACCCTATGATGGAGTCTGCTTCGAACCTCCACTGGTTCGGACCCGGGCGATTCACCGACCACAGCACCCTAGACGTCGTTCCCGCGCTGCTTGCGGGCCTCGTGCTGCTCGTGCTATGTCTCGCCTTGCGGGTTCGCAGCGAGCTCGCTGCTGCCCGATCGTCGCGCTTTTTCCGCGATTGCGACAACGCCCTGGGCGATGCAAGCGTAAGGCTTTTGCCGATAGCATTTGCCCTACAGATACTCGTGCTCTATCTCATGGAGAGCTGCGAGCAAGTCACCGTCTGGGGCCATCTCGCCGGCGGCACGATCTGGCTCGGCGGCCCCGTCCTCGTAAGTCTCTGCGTCCATGCCGTCACATGCGCGCTGGTCGGGGCGCTCGCGGCCCGAGTCGTCAAGGTCATGGCTCGAACGACGCTGCAGGTCCTGCGAATCATTCGCGCCTGGTTCACCCGCCCGGCACGCCCTTCACGGACGCCGGCGAGACGCGCGCGCGAAACGGTAGCGTTCGCGCGATTCTTCCGCGTCTGTAGCGGCGTCGGCGAACGCGCGCCCCCACTCCTCCAAGTCTGACCCCTTTCTTTTACTTCGTACCGCAAGGTGACGCGCTCGCGCGGCATCGCCGTTCGCGTGCCTTGCTCCCTGGAGGACACCTGGCTATGGCACGGACTATTTGGCGCGTTGTGGCGGCTGTCGCCGCCGCGGNNCCGCGGCCGCCGCGACCTCGATTGGCTTCGCCCTGTTTCGCGCACCGATGCAGCATCAAATCGCAATGCGAAACGCGCAACGTGACTTCGGCGGAGAGAAGCTCAACGTGCTGCTCCTTGGATATCAAGACGATGAGGCGACGACGGATACCGTCATTCTGGGGCACCTCGACGTCGCCCGCCGAACCGCAACGCTCGTTTCGATCCCGCGGGACACGTGGGTCCCCATTCCCGGCCAAGGATCGCAGAAGATTAACGCCGCCTATGCCTACGGTGGCGTCAAGGCGAGCGCCGGCGCGGTTAGCAAGCTGATGGGCGGCATCCCCATCGATGCGACCATCGCACTTCAACCCGAGGGCGCCGCGCAAATCGTCGATGCGATGGGCGGCCTCAACGTTAACGTCGATGAAGACATGAACTATGACGACCTGCACGGACTGCTCCACATTCATCTGAGAAAAGGGGAGCAGTACCTAACCGGTAGCCAGGTCTTGGGCTACATTCGCTTTCGTCACGACTCCTCGTCGGATTTCGGCCGAATGCACCGCCAACAACAAGTGCTGCATCTCTTAATGGATCAACTCAGCTTGCCGCAGAACTGGGCGAAGCTTCCACGACTGATGGGAATGGTGCGCAAAGACGTCCAAACGACGCTCACCAACCAACAACTCGTCTCGCTATTGGAAATCTATCGAAACGTTCCCGAAGACAACGTTCGCTCGTTTACCCTTCCGAGCAAAGCCGGATGGGTCGGGGACGCCTCCGTGGTTTTCGTAGACTCACGCTGGGCAAAGCTGGTAGGAAAGCTCCTATTCAGGAAATCGGATCCACCGCAGGATGACGTTCTGGTTTCGAATGCATCGGGGAGTCCCTACGTCGACAAGACGCTCGTCCCGGCATTACGAGGAGGAGGATGGAACGTACCGACGTTCTTCGATCAGCCGGCGAAAAAGACGAGCTTAACCATCGGAACGTCGATCGCGGCACAGGTGCTCTCGCGCACGTTTGCCACCCCACTGCACTCGGGCGCTAAGACGACCCTCCTAATCGGAATCGATCTCTCGCCCGATACCGAATGACCGCGCCAGCGCGTTTCCCCGTCGACGTCTTCGTAGGCGCGTTCGCGGCCGCGCTTCTCTGCGCCGCCGGCGTCTTGCACGATACGTGGTTTCTCTTTCCACTCGGCATCACCGCGCTATTCGGCGCCGCACTCGTTTTGACGACGTGGCTGCGACGCAAGCTCTGGACGCACGATGGGCCGACGATCGTCGCGGGTATTTGCGTTTTCTTCGCCTTCTTCGTCGCCTTCGCCGTCTTGTCGGAGTCGATCGCCGAGATGCAGCACGTCAAAGGATACGGCGTGCCGCCCGCTCACTCGCACGGTCCTTGGAGCATATTCGACGGGAATCCGATCATTCGCATTTGGAACCGAAGCGCATTCCCGCTTCCCCTTCCCAGCCGTCCCCCAATAAACCGGCCCACGCATTCCCTCCGCCAATGAAAAGCTTACGATTATCACCTTCCCATAACGGGAAATTCTAAGATTCTCGTGCTTTAATCAATGAGCGAAGTAACTCCTCAGAGTTCATGAAAGCAACGTCGGAGGTTGGATATGAGATAGGACGCACAGCAAACTACGAGACGCACGTAATGTAAGCAACGGGCAGTCGGGGCGGATGCAGCCGCGCCAACTGCCTCGTTGCTTTTGAAAGAAAGCGGGTATAACAAACGACATGAGCGACACACATCTTCCGTACGAAGACGACGAGAGCCAGGATATTGCGCCCGACGTAGCCTCAAAGAGGGAGCTTCCGATCGATCCCTCCGAAGCGGTACGCCGGGAACGGCAAAAGTACGGCGAGACCAGTCTCGACGAGAATCGGGACGATCAATGGGACGTCCATCACGGCCAGCCCGAAGACATCGTTTAGGATTGACGCCATGACGCGTCCTTCGACTGCGCTCGATTCGCTCGCTCCGCTCAGGATGACAGAGCTTGGTGCACCATGGCGATGGCTGCCGACCCCTCGCCGACGCCGGCCGTAACGCGTTTGATCGAGCCGCTCCGCACGTCGCCGGCGGCAAAAATTCCCGGCCGATTGGTTTCCAACAGATAGGGCTCGCGCGAGAGCAGCGGCCACGGGTCGCCTGCCTTCGCGGCATTTGTACCGGTAAGAAGATAGCCGAGCCGATCGGTCGCGAGGAAATCGGCGACCCACGCGGTTTGCGCCTCAGCTCCAATGAACACGAAGACGCCATGCGTCGGTTCGCGTCGCGTCTTTCCCGTAGCGGCGTCGCGCAAGACCACGGCTTCGACTTCGTCGCTGCCCTCGACCGCTTCGATCTCGGTCTTGGTGACCAGCGATACGTTCGACCGCGATGCCAGTTCGTCGATCAAATATCTCGACATCGACTTGGCAAGATCGTCGCCGCGAATGACGATGTCGACGTGCTCGGCATAGTACGAGAAGAACATCGCGGCTTGGCCGGCCGAGTTGCCGCCGCCGATCAAATGAATCCGCTGGCCGCCGACGCGCCGCGCTTCGGACTGCGCTGCGCCGTAGTAGACGCCGCGGTTGAGGTAGTCGTCGCAGCCGCGGGCAGGAAGCCGGCGATACGACGCCCCGGTGGCGATGATAACGCACCGGCACGTGACGACTTCGCCGTCGTCGAGCACGATGCGACGGTCGTAATCGCCGCCTTCGATGCGATTCGCCTGGCGCGTCACGACTACGTCGGCACCGAATCGCTGCACTTGCGCGAACGCACGATCCGCCAGGTCGTCGCCGGCAATGCCTCCCGGGAAGCCGAGGTAATTTTCGATTCTCGACGACGTGCCGGCTTGTCCGCCGGGTGCCTCGCGCTCGAGCAAGATCGTCGTCAAGCCTTCCGACGCGCCATAGACCGCCGCCGCCAAACCGGCCGGCCCGGCTCCGACGACGGCTACGTCGTAACAGTGGTCGCGCGGTGACGTCTGAAGACCCAGCGCCTCCGCCATTTGCCGAATCGTCGGGGACACCAGTGCCGGTCCGGAGGAAAACGTTACCCGGCACTCGTCGCCTTCGCAGACTTCCCAATCGTAGGGTATGCGCAGGCGCGTTAAAAAATCGCGCAACCGGTGGCAGTCCGGCGAGTTCGCCGATCCGACGATCGAACAGCGCGCCGCCGGGGCTTTCAGCTCGCTCGAGCGCAGCACCGAGATGCGCTGCGCCATATTCGCGGCGACGATTTTGGCCAAATCGTCGTGGGCGTGCATCAAGCGCCAAAACTCCGTCGTCTCGAGCGCGGCGACACGCGTTGCCGTCGTCGCCTGCACGCTCGAAATCGCCGGCGATCCGAGTAACAACGGCACTTCGCCGAAGGTGTCGCCGGGCAAGTACTTGATCAGCACGGCGGCGACGCCCCCGATGCGCTTGCTTACCTCTAACTCGCCGGAGACGACCGCATAGAAGCGCGGCGATTCGCCTTCGCGGAAAAGCCACTCGCCCGCATCGAGACGAACGTCGGCGCAGCGCGAGCCGATCAGCGCGAGTTCCCCGTCGTCGATTTCCTTGAAAGCGACGACCGAACGAAGGTCGTCCTTGGCGATCACGCGTCGCGCTCTTCTAAGGACTCAGGTACTTGTTCATCCAGTCGGCGACGACGTGCAGCCGCTCGACTCGATGAATCGGCGCTCCGGTGCGCGACAGGTCATGGTTCTCGTTGGGAACCGCGACGTATTCGACCGTTTGCCCGAGGATCTTCAGGGCCGTAAACTCTTGTAGCGTCTGATCGATCGGCGCGCGCGTGTCGAAATCGCTATGCAGGATCAGCAGCGGCGTGCGAACGCTCGTTACGTAAGTGAGCGGAGAGAACTTCGCGTAGAGCGTGCTCGCCGGGTCCCACGGCGGACCCCAGTTGTAGTAACCGCCGCCCAACCCGTTCTTTCCCGCGAAGTCGGCCGCTAGGTTCTCGCTCTGCAGAAAGCTCACGGCGCGTTCGGCTACCGCCGCCTTGTAGCGATCGGTGTGCGAGATGACCCACAGCGTCGCATAGCCACCGTACGAGCCGCCCATGACACCGAGACGCGCGGCGTCGACGTCGGGCCGTTGCACGGCCGCGTCCATTACCGCCTGCACGTCCTGGAACATCGCGTCGCCGTAGTTGCTCTCCAGCGCCGCCTCGAATGCATAGCCGTGCCCGGTGCTGCCAGCCGGATCGGAAAAGACGACGTTGTAACCCAGCGACGTGTAGTATTGAAACTCCAAAAAGTACGTGTCGCCGAACTGCGTCTCCGGACCGCCGTGGATGTTCAGAATGGTCGCGTGTTTGGCTGCGGATTTGCCGCCGGTTGCCGGCATGAACCACGCCTGGACGGGAGACCCGGACGGGTCTTTCACCGAGAACTCCTGCGGCGTCGACAGCGCCACCTTCGCCAGATATGCATCGTTGACGTGGGTAAGCTGCCGCACGTTGCCGCTCGCAACGTCCACGACGTACACGTCGGCCGGATGCGTGAAGTCGCTATACAGATACGCTGCCCTCTTGCCGTCGAGCGATACCGAGCACGACCAGGCTTCGCCTTTGCGCGCCGTGAGGTCGCGGAAGGATCCGGTCGTAACGTCGAGCAGCTGAAGGTTTGCATACCCGGCGCCGTCGCGATTGAGGAGCACCTGGGTCGCACCGGGAAGCGGTGACGCACACAGGCCACCGCCTTCCTTCATGTCGGCTAGTAAGCTGTCGCCCCACGATGCCTGATTCTTCGCGACGACCGTGCGCGCATCGCCGCCGTCGGGCCGGCTGGATACGAGGGCAGGGAGCTGCGCCGCGTCCTTTATGTCGGCATGAAAGGAGAAAAACCGGCTGCCGTCGCTGCTAAAAAACAGTCCGTAGTTCGCGACCTCGGTCGAGGACATTTTCTGCGGCGTTCCACCGTCGGACGGAATCGTATACACGTCGTTGGGGCCGCTGTCGACCGTCTCGTAACGCAGCGAATCGAAGGCGATCGTGCGATCGTCGGGCGACCACGCATCGAACCCTTCGGCCCAATTCCCCGACGTCAGCTGCTTCGGACGTTCGCCATTGGCATCGATCGTCCAAATGTGCGGATGATCCTGATACGTGTAGCCTTGCCCGTTGGCTTGAAAGAACAGCCGGTCGATTTTGTGAATGTCGGTCTTCTTTTCATCCGCCGTCGGTTTGAATCCGGCTTTCGCAAAGTCGACGTATGCGTTATCCGCCGTATCAGGATCGTCGACCGATAGTGCGATCCGTTTGCCGTCGTGCGACGGAACGGGGCTCGACACGCCCTGCTTGAGGTGCGTGAGCTGCACGCTCTGCCGGGTCGCGAGCGTATACCGGTACAGCTGGCCTTTCTGCTTGGGCAGCGTGCGAACGAAGACGAAGCTCGCGCCGTCGGGCATCCAGGCAAAGTCGCCGTCGCCCTTGCGCCCGGAGACGTTGGCAAGCAACGCACCGGTGGCAACGTCGACCAAATCGATCGTCCGGTCGTACGTGTCTTTTTCGCCGTTTGCCTTCGAGGACTCGACGAGTACGTGCGCGCCGTCCGGCGAAAGCGCCGCTGCGCTGAGAAACGTCGTGGCGAACAAATCTTCCGGGGTCACCGGCGCTGCGGCTCGGCTTGGCGTGACGTCCGCCGCCGTAAACACCGCCACCAACCCGAGAAGCATCGTTATTTTCATCGACAATCTCATTTTTTTCATTGGCGTGCCATCGCAACGCGATAGAGGTCCTCGACCGTAACGCGGTGCGCTTCGTCCGTATCGCCGATGTCGAGCTGCACCCACTTCACCTTACCGGAAAACGCGTTGTCGCGCTCCGGGTAGTCGGTGCTCACGCACGTCCCGCCATCGACTCCCACGTCGCAGGTTTCGTCGGCTGAAAACAGCATGGGGACGGTCACCTCGACGCATCCTTCGCCGCATTGTTTCCCATCTATATAGAGTTTTGCGGTGCCACCTTTGCCGAGGCCCCCGCCGTCGTAGTTAAATTCCATGCGCACCTGATGGTCGCCGGCGGGAATCGCCGTGTCGCCGTAGACCGTAAACGACTTGATGCCCGCGAAATTGTAACAGTATGCCGGCTTGCCGTCTTTGGCGTAGAGAGCCCATCCGCCAAACGCACCGCCTTGCGAGACCATGACGCCGCCGCAACCTCCTTCCGGAACGACGAGCTGCGCGCTGACGGCGTGCGATTTGTTCTTGAGGTTCATTACCGAATTCTCGCTTAGCCGGCCCATTCCACCGAACAACAGCTGCGTCTTGCCCTTGATCAGTTCCGGGCGTCCGGCGATATCGGAGTTGAAGCGTTCGACGCGCCGGTCGTCCAGCGGCAGGACGTTGTATTTCGTCGCTTCGATGAGGAAGAGACGCTGGAGGTCGCGCAGCTTTTCTGGATTCTCGCGAGCGAGATTGCGCGCTTGGGTCCAATCGCCGGGGGCATACAATTCCCAAACGTCGTCGTCGTAGGGTGGTAGGGGGTCCATGATCCACGGCGTGCTGTGGCGCGTCACCGCCGTCCACCCTTTGTGATAGATGCCGCGATTGACGAACATTTCGAAGTATTGCGTTTCGTGGGTGTCCGGAGCTTTCGCGTCGTCGAACGAGTAGCGCATCGAGAATCCCTCGATCGGCTGCTGTTGGCTGCTGTTGACGATAGTCGGATGCGGCAGGCCTGCCGCTTCCAAAATCGTCGGCGCGACGTCGATGACGTGATGGAACTGCGAACGCATCTCGCCTTTCGCCTGAATGCCGTTGGGCCAGTGCACGATCGTCCCATTTCGCGTGCCGCCCCAATGCGAGGCCACCTGCTTGGTCCACTGATACGGCGTGTCCATCGCGTGCGCCCATCCGACCGCGTAGTGGTTGTAAGCCTTGGGGCCTCCGAACTCGTCGATCCGTTCTTTTAGGAAATCCGGCGTTTCCACGCCAAAAGCGCCGTTGAGCACGAGCAACTCATTAAAGCAGCCGTTCGGCGTGCCCTCGGCCGACGCTCCGTTGTCGCCGATGATGTAGTAGATCAGCGTATTATCGAGTTCTTTGAGACGGTCGAGGCCGTCGATCAATCTTCCCACGTGATAGTCGGTATGTTCCAAAAACCCGGCGTACACTTCCATCTCGCGCGCGAGCACGGGTTTCATGTCGGCGGGTTCGTCGTCCCACGCCGGTATCTCGGCGGGTCGCTTCGTCAATTCGGCATCGGCCGGAATAATCCCGAGCTTCTTCTGTCGCTCGAACGTCTCTTCGCGAAGCGCATCCCAGCCTTGGTCGAACTTGCCCTTGTACTTATCGGCCCACTCCTTCGGAACGTGATGCGGAGCGTGCGTTGCGCCGGGTGCGAAGTATACGAAGAAGGGCTTGTCGGGCATGAGCGCTTTCTGTTGCGCGATCCATACCATCGCTTGGTCCGTCATATCGACGGTAAAATGATAGTGCGGATCGTCGGGGGTCTCGACCGGCACGGTATCCCGGTAAATCGCAGGCGCCCATTGGTTGGTCTCGCCGCCGATAAAGCCGTAGAAATGTTCGAAGCCGCTCCCGGTCGGCCATTGGTTGAACGGGCCCATCGGGCTGGTCTCCCAGACTGGCACTTCGTGACACTTACCGAACTGCGCCGTCGAATAGCCGTTGAGTTTAAGAACCTCGGCCAGCGGCGCAGCCGTCTTCGGCCGCACCGAACTGTAGCCCGGCGCCGACGTCGCAATCTCGGTGATACCGCCCATCCCAACGGAATGGTGGTTTCGCCCCGTTAACAACGCTTGGCGAGTCGGGGAGCACAGCGCGGTCGTGTGAAAACGGTTGTATTTCAGACCGTTTTTTGCGAGCCGTTCGGCGGTCGGCGTGTGCACCGGGCCGCCAAAAGCACTCGAGGCGCCGAATCCGGTGTCGTCGATCAGCACGATCACGACGTTAGGAGCGCCTTTCGGCGGTCGCAACGGCTCGATCGGAGGAAATACCGTGTCGGGGTCTTTGGCATCGTACGTCGTCACGCCGACGTGCCGGCGGTCGGGTATCGGAAGGATTTGGCGTCCCGAATGAATGTCGGTCATGGTCCGGGAGACTTATCGTGCATGCTTTTCGGGGCCTGCTTGCTAAATGTCGGTCATGCACTTGCTTTTCTCCGCCCCGGCGATCGTGACGCTTCTGCTGTTCGTAGTGATTCCGGGCGCCGCGGCGGCCGGCGCGCACGCGATCTTTCGCCGTATCGTTCCACACGAGCGTCTCATCGCGCACCACGACGTCGCCGGCTTTTTGGTGGCGATCGTCGGCGTGCTGTATGCGGTCGTCCTCGGCTTCGTCGTGGTAACGAGTTGGTCGGCCTTCGACTCGGCACAGCAGACGGCCGACGTCGAAGCCGGCAGCGTGGCCGATACGTTCGGCTTTGCGCAGATGCTGCCCGAACCGCGCCGCAGCGACATGCGAAAGGCGCTAGCCGGTTATGCCGTCGAGGTGCGCGACCGCGAATGGGAAGCGATGCACGAAGGAAAGCAGGACCCGCGCGCGCGGGCGCTGTTTCTTCAAGCCGTACAAGCGTTGGGCGAACCAACCGCGAAATCGAGTGCGTCGCTCGACGAAGCCCTCAACCGCGAAACGACGCGTCAAGAGGTCGCCACAAGCTTGCGCGACGTCGCCGACAACCGGCGCCTGCGGCTCATACAAAGCGATAAGGGACTGGCGCCGACGCTTACGGTCGCACTCATCGTCGGCGCCATGATCGTCATCGCCTTCGTCTTTCTGTTCGGCGTCGACGACCTGGCGTTGCAGCTCACGATGACGGCGCTGGTCGCCGGCTGCATCGGACTGCTTTTCGGCGTCGTGGTCGAGTTTAGCGCCCCCTACGCGGGCTCGCTGCGCGTTTCTTCGGGTGCCTGGACGTATATCATCGACAACAACCACTTCGAATCGCTGATCGGACATTGAGCCGCTAATGAACGAGACACACCGCCCCGGTTCGGCCTCACTCAAGCGCGCAACCGTCGCCGACCGCCTCCATTCTGCGGCCATTCATCTGCTTCGCGCCGTACGCGCTTCCGATGCGTTGGGCGGCATAACGGCACCGCGACTCTCGGTCCTTTCCGTCCTTGCTTTTGGCGACCGGACGATCAACGAGCTGGCACGTGCCGAACAGGTACGGCCGCCGACCATGACGCGCTTGATCGACGGCCTGGTGCGCGACGGTCTGGTAGCGCGCAGGACCGATCCTCTGGACGCTCGCGTGGTGCGAGTAAGCGTGACCGGTCGGGGGCGTCAACGAATCCGTGGGCTTTTATCGCGACCGCCTTGGGCTACCGCTTACCGCTCGATTCGAGGATTTTGCGTTCTTTGATTGCGGCGGCGTGACCCTCGCCCTCAGCGGCGATCTCGCACGAGGAACACCGCAAAGCGGAACGGCCGTCGAAGTCGTATTCGGAGTCCGAAGCGTCCGAGCAGCTTACGACGAACTGCGGGTCGCCGGGCTCGAATTCGTGAACGCGCCCCGTCCGGTTACCGACGGTGCGTGGGCGGTCAACTTCAACGATCCGGACGGCCATTTGTTATCGCTATACGGAAACGAATAACACGGAATACAAACGCCTGCGACTCTAGGATTTGACGCAGGAGGCCCCTCCATGCCATAGTGAGGCAACTCCCGCGCGATCTTTCGGATGCGATCGAGCCGCGCACACCTCGAAAGATCGTCAATCATTACAACATTCGAAAACCTCGGCTTGCAGCCGCCGCTGCTGGCTGCTTTGGATGACCTCGGGTTCGCCGAGCCCACTCCCATCCAAATTCGCGCGATTCCGCCCGCCCTCGAAGGCCGCGACGTTCTCGGCAGCGCCGAGACCGGCAGCGGCAAGACGGCCGCGTTTGGCCTGCCGTTACTGCAGCGCCTCATGGACCGGCCACGTGGAAAGACGCGCGCGCTGGTGCTTGCACCGACCCGCGAACTCGCCGACCAAATCGCCAAGCATCTGACCTTGCTGGCCAAACATACCAAGATCTCGGTTGCGGCCATTTACGGCGGCGTCGGCTTTCGACCGCAGCTGAACGCCCTCAAGCGCGGCGCCGACATTCTGGTGGCAACGCCCGGACGGCTCCTCGATCACTTACAACAGAAGACCGCCCGGCTCGGGGACGTGGAAATGCTCGTGCTCGACGAAGCCGACCGCATGC